>JBHJGN010000020.1:0-110682 GCA_050331735.1 Cyanophyceae cyanobacterium | reverse complement strand
GACTACTAAAGACGGAGGGAACACCCGTCTCTGCTAGTGGAGGAAATGTCAGACCAACTCGCGGTCGCAAGACTAAGACAAGGCAATTTCCTGCGAAGCTAGAAACCCCTGCTTCAACGAAGTAAGCAGGGGTAGTTCATCTATCGGAAGCTGATTGCTAATGTACAGTATTTCTGGTTTTGGCAAGATGATTGCCGACTCAATTCGGACTCAGGCTTACGCCGAAGCACTGCGCCAAACCATTCAGCCAGACTCGGTGGTGCTGGATATTGGCACGGGAATCGGTATTTTTGCCCTGCTTGCCTGTCGGTACGGTGCTCGTAAAGTATACGCGGTTGAGCCAGATCCGGTGATTCAGGTGGCTCAGCAGGTGGCGGTCGCGAACGGCTATAGCGATCGCATTGAGTTTATTCAGGCGCTGACCACCGAAATAGGTTTACCGCCCGCCGATGTGATTGTTTCAGATATTCGCGGAGTCTTGCCGCTGTTTGGGCCGAATATTCCCACCGTTATCGATGCGCGGCGGCGCTTGCTAACGGCTAACGGCATCCTGATTCCTCAACGGGATACAATTTGGGCCACTCTTGTCGAAGCGCCCGAACTTTACAGTCGCCATAGTCAACCGTGGGAGCATGAGCTTTACGGATTCGATCTGCGCCTTGCCCGTCGCTACACGATTAATACCTGGGGCAAGAGCAAGGTGACCCCAGAAAAGGTTTTAGCCGAGCCTCAAATTTGGGCCACCCTTGACTATCAAACGATCGAGAGTCCCAACATTGAGGCGACGCTTACTTGGGAGACTCCTCTATCGGGAACGGCTCACGGTCTGCTCTTGTGGTTTGATACCGTTCTCGCTCCCGGAATTGGCTACTCTAACGCTCCTGGTAGCCCTGAACTCATCTACGGCAGCGCTTTTTTTCCGTTTCAGGCTCCTGTTGAGTGCGCTACCACTGAAACGATTACCGTGACGATGCGGGCTAATCTGGTCGGTGATCGCTACATTTGGCAGTGGGAAGCTCAGCTTCCCCAGAAGCCGTTTCGGCAATCTACCTTCTTGAGCCAACCGCTTTCCCGGACCCTTTATAAAAGAGCCGAATCTTACGTGCCTACAGTAACACTAGCGGGAAAAATTGATGCCCTAGTCCTGACTAAGATGAGCGACGGAGAAACCCTGGGAGCGATCGCTCTAGACCTCACCGAACAATTTCCCGAACGCTTTCCCACTTACCCCCGAGCTCTCGCTCACGTTGGCAATCTTTCTGAACGATACAGCTAAAACAGTGAACAATGTTTAATGAGCAATTATCAAATCAGCCAGTTAGTCTGTTAATTGTAGCTTGATGCATGTTGAGACAAAAAATTCAACAAAGCCTACACCTTGCTACTGCCTTGCGCTTGATCTGGCAAAGTAGCTCTAGATGGACGCTAGTGCGGCTGGTTCTGTTAGTGCTACAGGGAACGTTGCCTGTAGCGGCTCTCTACCTGACAAAGCTGATTGTTGATGTCGTTGCTGCGAGCCTGACGGCTGACCAAGAAAACTTTCGTCAAGTTGGCTTCTTGCTGCTCCTAGCGGTCGTGGTTAACCTACTTCTGAGCGTCTGTAGTTCCCTGTCAGAGCTGGTCAACGCCGCCCAAACTGAACGGGTCACAGACTACCTCGAAACCGTCCTGCATGCCAAATCGATTGAGGTAGACCTGGAGTACTACGAAAATCCTCAGTACTACGATACTCTCCAGCGAGCGCAGCAAGAAGCTCCGTACCGACCCACTCTAATTTTGAACCATCTCGTCCAGGTCGCTCAAAACAGTGTTGCTCTTGCCACCATGCTCGGTTTATTGCTGTCTCTTTACTGGGGAGTGGCGGTTGTTTTGTTCGGTGCGGCACTACCTGCTTTGAGCGTACGCCTGAAATTTGCCAAGACGATGTATCGGGTGCAGCGTCAGTGGACGTCACAACAAAGACAGGCTAACTATCTGAGCCGGATACTGACAGGAGAAGCTTGGGCTAAAGAAATTCGTCTGTTTGACCTTGGCTCTCATTTTAGTCAAAGGTGTCGTCGGCTGCGGCGGCAAGCCTATGAGGAACGTTTAGTAGTGTTATCGAAACGAGCCATCTTGACGGCAGTGGCTCAAGGCTTTAGCACTCTGTTGGTCTTCGCTGTTTATGTCTACGTGGTTTTTCAAACCCTTAGTGGAGTGTTTCAGTTAGGCGATTTAGTGCTGTACTATCAGGTTTTCCAGCGCGGACAAACGACGTTAGAAGGGCTGCTACGAGGAGTATCGGGTCTGTACGAAGATAACTTGTTTCTGACCAACCTTACTGAATTTCTGCGGCTCCAGCCGAAGGTGGCGGAACCAGCGCATCCTCCGCCAGTGCCTCAACCGATGACGAAAGGGATTGTGTTTGAGCAGGTTAGCTTTCGCTACCCCCGCAGTACCCGACAGGCGATCAACCACGTTGACATGGTGATTCGACCGGGAGAAGTCGTAGCGCTAGTGGGAGAAAACGGGTCAGGGAAAACAACTCTTGTTAAGCTGCTGTGCCGACTCTACGAACCAACGGGGGGCAGGATTATGCTGGATGGCGTTGACCTGCGCGCTTTTGAAACCAAGGCTCTGCGCCGACAAATTAGCGTTATATTTCAAGATTTTGTCAAGTACAGTTTGACGGCTAGAGACAATATTGGGGTCGGCAACCTAGATGCCACTGAGTCAGACATTGTGATCGCCGCTCGTCGTGCTGGAGCAGATGATATGATTACCAAACTGCCTCACGGCTATCACACCATGCTAGGAACGCAGTTTGCCGCCGGAGAAGAACTGAGTATCGGTCAGTGGCAGAAAGTGGCGCTGGCGCGAGCGTTTTTAAGAGATTCTCAGATTGTTATTCTCGACGAACCCACGAGCGCGATGGACCCAAGAGCTGAAGCGGAAGTGTTTGACAAATTCCGCCAACTGCTGAGGAACCAGGCAGCCGTTTTGATTAGCCATCGTCTCTCGACGGTCAAAATGGCAGATACTATCTACGTTATGGATCGAGGCAAGATCGTTGAGAGCGGAACCCATAATCAGCTTATGTCTTTAAACAGGCTTTATGCTCGCCTGTTTACAGCTCAGGCTCAACATTACCGGTAAATTCGGAATTTAATTATTAGTGATGAGGAAAGCAAAATTTGGTGCAGTGACTCTTCTAGCAGAGTGGGTTTCAGGATGATGTTTATCAGGGAGGCAAGACGGTAATGACGGAGGCGATCGCTCAACGCTCTATGAAGCTGCTGCTGCTGTGTGCTAGAACCTGCTTCAGCGTGGAAGTGGCTAGCTCAATTCGCGTTCTGCTTCAGCAGGAGCTGGACTGGAGCTATCTGCTGGAAACCGCCGCCGCCCATAGCGTCATGCCGCTGCTGTTCAATGGCTTACAGGCGACTTGTCCTCAAGCTGTCCCGCCGCCAGTTTTTGCTCAACTCCGCAAAAGCTTTCAGGCCAATGCTCTTCATAACCTCTTTCTGACCAACGAACTCCTCAAGCTCCTGAAGCTGTTTCAGGCGCAACAGATTGGGGTCGTTCCCTACAAAGGACCGCTGCTGGCCGCTCTCGTTTACGGCAACTCAGCGCTGCGGACGTTTTGCGATTTAGATATTGTGGTGCGCAAGCAAGATGTTCTCAGAGCCAAGGAGTTGCTGTTGGCTCACGGATATCAGCGGCTCTCTCAGTTAACTCCCGCCCAAGAAGCGCGGCTGCTGCACTCTGAATACGAGTATAAGTTTATTCGTCAGGATGGCAAAGTTCTACTCGAGCTTCACTGGGGCAACGCAGCTAGATACTCCCCGTTCTGCATTGACCTAGAGCCGTTCTGGAAGCGAGTGGAACCGGTTACCTTTCACGGCATAACCTTAGCTCAGTTTCAGCGAGAAGACTTGCTAATTCTGTTGTGCATTCACGGAGCTAAGGATCAGTGGCGCGAGCTGAAGTGGATTTGTGACGTTCACGAACTCTGTACGACTCCCCTCAACTGGTCACAGGTTCAGCAACGAGCCGAACGTTTAGGCGTACAGCGACTGGTAACATTGGGGCTGCTGCTCGCTCAGAACTGTCTTGGAACCGAGTTGCCGCCAGAATTACTCAAAGAGGCGATCGCTTACTCTGTGGCTGCTCAGATTCAGGCTAGATTGTTCTTGCCAGGGAATTACAAACTAGCAGAACGATGGCTTGTATCCATGAGCCAACTGGGAGAGACTTGGCCAGAAAAACTACGCTATCTAGCTCCTCTGCTTGTTCCCAACGAAAGAGACTTAGCTATGCTGGCCCTTCCTCAACGTCTAGCTTTTCTGTATTACCTGATTCGGCCTCTGAGAGTGGTCGGTAAATATGGCCTGGGTTGGGGAAACCGACGGTCCTTGAGAAGCTCTCAAGCTGCTGTCGCTTTGCGATGGGGAAAGGGTCAAGGGCTAGGGGAAAAGAGCTGAAAGCTATCGGAACATCGATGGATTAGCGAGATCTTAGGAGCGCGATCGCTCTAGCGTACTGGGGATCGGCTTTGGTAGCGACCATGGAAGGGTCAGACTTGAGACGACGCTGCTGCTCCATTGATAAATCAAGTTCGACATCTGGAACAATACCGCGACGGCTAATATTAATGCCGCTAGGGGGATAATATCGAGCCACCGTCACGGCTAATCCAGAGCCATCGGAGAGGCTGTGGACCGACTGAACCGTTCCTTTTCCGTAGGTTCGAGTGCCTACTACCGTAGCGCGGTTGCTTTCTTGAAGCGCCCCGGCCAGAATTTCGCTGGCGCTTGCCGAGCGGTTATCAACTAGAATCACGAGAGGTAAATCCGTTAGGGCCGTGCCGTTGGCCCAGCGGGTCTGATCTGCCGTTTCCCGCTCAACGGTACGCACGATTGCTCCTTCGGGCATCCACATGCGGGCAATATCGATGCTGGCAAACAGCAAACCACCAGGATTTCCGCGTAAGTCGAGCACAAAACCAGCGATTTGGTCATCGCTCAGGTCTGCGATCGCTCGCTGCATCTGTTCGGCGGAATGGGAACTAAATTCGTCTAGCTTAATGTAGCCAACGCGCATTGCATCTTCTTGCTTAACGGCATAGTCCACCGAAGGCATTTCTACCTGCGCGCGAGTGAGCGTCACGTTTAACGTTCCCTGTCCTGCGCGGGAAATTTTGAGGCGTACTTCTGTCCCCTCTGGTCCTTTGAGCGCTTCCGTTGCCTGAGCTAAATTCATGAACGCCGTCGGCTGTTCGTCGATCTGAATAATTTTGTCTCCTGATCTAATTCCAGCCTGCATAGCTGGAGAATTTTCGAGCGGTTCAACAACTGTTAATTGCTGAGATTGCTGCTCAATTTCTAGCTGAAGACCCACTCCAGTCAGTTCCCCTGACGTGCGGCTTGTTAACTCTTCGTACTCTTTTGGCTCAAGGAAACGAGTATAAGGGTCTCCAAGTTGCTTGAGCGCTTGTTGAATTGCTTGATAGGCCTCTGCTTCACTGGTATAGTTTTTACTCAGTAGCTCCTGCCTCGTTCTCTGCCAATCACCTTGGTTGAAGTTCCTGCCTGCATAGCGCTTGTTAACAATCTGCCAAACTTCATCCACGACTGTTTTAGGGCTATCTTCGAGCGATGCCTGGGCTGGTTGGCTATTCAAGCACACGCTGACGGCGAGAGCGGCCAATCCAGCAGGAATTGCTCTACCGAACACTCTTGATTGGGAGAAAAAACGAAGCTGGTCCATTGGAAACACCAAAGCGGAACTAAAAACAGATTTAGACAACATCATAGAGGCTAAACCTCCTTCATGGCAGCCGCAAACCCCTAATCAAGTTAAGAAATCTTGTATATTTTTGTGTAGAAGTGCTCCTAAGTGTGGGGCAACCCGTCGTGTGCTTCCTGCGGAAGAACTTCGTCAACGCGACAGTTTTCCCGTTACCCGTTCTCCATCGCGCCGCGACTTTGCTCTGCTGCCAAAAAGCCCATAAATTCTATCAAAATTCGCTGATGAATAGCGCCGATCTTTCTCACCTGGGATGCTTTGACGGAGTAGGCACTCCCACAACGGAGCTCTCCCGGACTCAGTAGCCGGAGATCTTGACCTTCACGAAGAATCAAATCCTGAACAGGGACCGTCAAGGGAGCAGAAAAGATATGACGAACTGCTCGCTTGTCAGCAAACGTCCGAAAGGGGCGAGGAGAGGCAACGGCGTAGTTGATTTCTTCGAGTAGCTCTCGCTTTAATCCGGCTAGCGGTGTTTCCTCTGGCTCTAGATGACCGCCAAATAATCCCCACACTCCCGGGTAGGCAATGGCTGGAGTATCGTCGCGCAACTGAAGTAAGAAGCGACGCTCAGCGTTCATCGGCGGTGCGCCAACGGGGGCTGCTTCGGTTTCGTAGAGAATGGCGAGGGCAACGAGGGCTGTCACTGACTCTTATGGGGCATGAATAGCTCGTCAACCGGTTTAGCTGGAGATGGAGTTGATTCAGAGGGGGTAGGCTGCGATCGCAGTCTTTCTTCTTGAATGACATAGATCTCTCTAAGATCGATGTCTTCAATAGTCAGATTAGAGTACTGTACCTGACCTCTGATCAGCACTGTCTCGCCTGGATTAGGTAACGCTTCGGTGGTCACAATCCAGACTGAATCGGTGCTGTCCTGAAGCTGATAGGCTCCACTGCCGATAAACGGAGCGCGATCGCTCACCTGACCTTGAAGATAAACCGTTTGCTGTGGTTGCAGGTCTCTAATGGGAGTCACCTGAGTTAAACCGGGAGCCATCAAGGCTAGCTGACTACAGCCAACAGTCCCTCCTAGCAGAAAGGGTAAAATGAGCGGTGATTTTGCGAGCATGGTCATGATTGTCTCGATTCGTTACCGGAGCAATGAGGCAGGCGTCATCGGATAGGCTACTTAGAATAACCATCAAAATTCTGCTCTAGGCTAGCCTGTAACATGGCTGATGTAAAGTTGCAAAAGCTTAGGATTGCCGATTTGGCTCTTTTATTTTATGGTTTTACTTTCAGAGGCAAATGGGGTTGAAATGGCGATAGGAGCGCCATCTTAACGGTGATTTGAGCTGCTAGCGCGACCAAACTAGCCAATAAGGAGTGAGAGAGTGAAGCTGTCGGTCATCATACCGGTGTACAACGAAATCCATACGTTAGACAGCATTTTAGGGAAGGTTGTCAAAGCGCTTCCGGAGGTAGAAAAAGAAATTATTATTGTCGATGATGGTTCTACAGACGGGACGCGCGAATGGCTGATGCATAAAGCGGAGCAATTTGCTCTCTCCTCCCTCACGCTTGAATCTGGGCACAGGACCATCAAGAGTGGCGCTGTTGAACCAGCAGCGTTGCCGAGCACTACGCTGCATCCGGTGCCAACGGTTACAGCCATCTATCACGAGCAAAATCAGGGCAAAGGAGCGGCCCTTCGGACAGGATTTCAAGCCGCTACCGGAGACGTGATTACGGTTCAAGATGCCGATCTGGAGTACGATCCTCAAGACTGGTGCCGCATGTGGCGGCTGATCGTCGAAGGATGGGCCGATGTCGTCTATGGTTCTCGTTTTTATGGCGAACCGCACCGAGTTTTATATTTCCATCATTATCTCGGTAACAAAATCATTACCAATGCCATTAACCTGCTGTGCAACACCACCCTCAGCGATGTTGAAGTTGGCACCAAAATGTTTCGCAGCGAAGTGCTAGAGGAGCTACAGCTAACCTGCAATGATTTTGGTTTTGAAGTAGAATTTACGGTCAAGGTTAGCACGTCCCATCGTCGCTGGCGGCTTTACGAAACGGGAATTGCCTACTATGGCAGAACCTACGCTGAGGGCAAGAAGATTAGCTGGCGAGATGGACTGAAGGCGCTGTGGTATGTTATCAAATTTCGGTTAGGAGGCAGAAGCGGAGGGTGATGATGGACGCTAGCGCTCAAACGTTTTGGCTAGAAAACTTAAAACGAGCCAATCATTACAATGCCTGGATTTTCTCGCAACTGCTGCCGCACCTCGGGCAGGACGTGTTAGAAGTGGGCTGCGGAAACGGCAATTTTACCCAACTGCTAGCGCAGCAGTGTTCAAAAGTCGTGGCTATAGACATTAACGAAGAGTACGTTAACTTAGCCAAAGCAAGGCTGGAGGGCACAGGCGTAGAAATATTCGTTGCCGATGCTGCTCAAATTCAGCCTCAGCCAGTTGATACAGTAGTAATGCTAGATGTCCTGGAACACATCGAAGATGATGGACAAATGCTGCGCCATCTGTCCACCTGCCTGAAGCCGGGAGGTAAGCTGATTGTGAAAGTGCCAGCCTGCCTCTGGCTCTATAGCTCGCTAGATGCTGCCATCGGTCATTGTCGGCGCTACAGCAAACGAGCGATCGCCTCGGTTTGCGAGCAGGCTCACTTCTCCCCGCCTCTCGTCTGGTTCTTTAACGCTGCCGGAATACCGGGCTGGTGGCTCAATGGTCGGTTAGGTCGTACCACGGCCTCTCCCCATCAGGTCGAGCTGTTTGACCGAGTGGTGCCGCTGTTGCGGATGTTGGAAGCGCGAGTTAAACCGCCTCTTGGTTTATCGCTGTTTGCCGTGGCGACTAAACGTTCACCGAGCCAGCCGTACTCACCGTGAAGACTTGGAAACACCTCTGTTCTGTGCTAGTTGGGTTGGCGACTTTGATGCCTCTCTCTCTCAAAGCCGCAGAACGCATCGATTTTTATTTTGGTCCTTTGGGCTTGTCTATTTCCGTAGACGCTCTCGAAACCTTTGCTCGCACCGGAACAGTTGAGCGAGAATTAAGGCTTTATCTAAACCGTCTTAGCCCAGAACAGCAAGAACAGTTCCGCAATTTTTTACAGGCCCGCTACCGCGTCGATCCGGTCTTAGTTTATCGCTTTTCTCATACTTCCGTTGGGGAACGGCTGCTGCGGCGGATCGGAGAAATTGTTAACCTTCCCAAAGGAACCAATGGTTTCTACGGGATTCGGGGCGCTTTAGTTCAGGCGGCGGCAGCCCCGCAGGGTCTCAGCGTCATCGGCTTTCTCCAGAAATTCCCAACAGATATTCAGCTTAATACTGAGCAAACCCTCAAGCTAATTCAGACAATCTCCACGCTGCAACGAAAAACTAACGCGCTAGTGGCTCAGTTGGCACAGTCTTCATCCACTGTTTCCAGTGACCTCAATCAACTGCCAGATTTACGAACGCCGGGACGGTTTAGCACTACTAAGCAAACTCTCACCCTCCGCGATGTCAAGCGCGATCGCCTGCTGGTGGTCGATCTCTATCGGCCTCAGCCAACCGCCACCTCCGGTTCAGTCCCTGTCATTGTGGTGTCGAACGGTTTAGGGGCGGAGCGCGATCGCTTTCAAAAATTAGGTCAACATCTCGCTTCCTATGGCTTTGCCGTTGCCATTCCCGACCATCCGGGCAGCGATGGCTTAAGGCAAAGAAAGTTTCTAGCCGGGCTGTATCAGGAAAATTTCGATGCCACAGAATTTATCGATCGACCTTTAGATACTACTTTCGTCCTCGATCAGCTAGAGCAGCTCAATGCTTCTCATTTTCAAGGACACCTAGATCTGCAGCAGGTAGGAGTCTATGGCTATTCTTTTGGTGGCACAACAGCCCTCTCTCTCGCCGGGGCTAAAATTAACTTTGAGCAGCTTGCAGCCGACTGTGAACATCAAGGAACCATCGTTAATATTTCGCTGCTGTATCAGTGTCGGGCCTTAGAACTCCCACAGCAGACCACAAATCTGCAAGACAGCCGTATCCAAGCCGTATTTTTATCTGTCCCTTTTGGCAATAGTCTATTTGGGGAAGCTGGAATCAGTCGCGTCACGATTCCGGTTCTTTGGCAAACGGTAGACCAAGACTTTAT
This sequence comes from Cyanophyceae cyanobacterium, assembly GCA_050331735.1. GTDB lineage: Bacteria > Cyanobacteriota > Cyanobacteriia > Cyanobacteriales > JBHJGN01 > JBHJGN01. The sequence goes on along the minus strand of JBHJGN010000020.1, from coordinate 100,789 downwards.
TACGCCGCTATTGCTCGAACACGTGCCCTTGTTTACTCACCTTCCGGCGCCGGACAAATACCTTGTTGTTTCTGAAGGACTGCCTCATGCTCCCGTGATTCTACCCACCGATGCGGGAAAATCTGTCGAAGAGATCAGACAAGTGGCTAATGACTATCAGAACGCTTTAAGCACCGCCTTCTTCAAAATTTATGTCGCTCAAGATAAAGACTATCAGCCCACCCTACAGCCTGCTTACATTCAAGCAATTAGCCAAGACCCTTATTTTCTTAACTTAGTAGAGTCTATCAAGTCAATCAGCGAAGACTAAATAATCATCAAGAGAAAACCCAACAATCAACAAAAAACTTAAACGCCATCCTTTACTTTAATTCACTAAAATCTGCCATCGCTAATTCTTCGTCAATAGCTGATTAAACACACCACCATCGTCAGAACGAGCTTTACTATCGCTGGTTTGCTCGATCGCCTGTAAGAGAAGATAGTTTAATACTGTCCGCACCGCGATAATCGCCGCTAGGCGAGCAATGTCGTCCCAACGACTGGAGATCATGGTTTTTAAGATACTTGCCCCAACCAGAAAACTCAGTCCGAGAGAAAAAGAATAGCCCATCGCAAAACGGCTTTTTTGAAAAGCTTCGGGAGACTGAGCAACCAGTAAATCCTTCAAAAAGATGATCAAGGCTCGCGTCACGCCGACAAAAATGACAAAGAGTGCCAATAGCTGGCAGATACTCGTCAAGATTCCATTTAACAGCAACACGGTGGAGGCAATATCCGCGCTTAATTCCAGAAACATTTAGTGGTGCTCGCTTGAATGAGGAGGAGATTACATTCTAGTTTTTTGTTGATGGTTGATGGTTTGTTCCCTTTGCCCTTTGCCCTTTCCCCCTTCCCCGTCGCGGAGCGACTTCTTACATTTATGCGGCAGAAGATAAGGGGGGGCAAACGCTGTGGTAGTAGTTCCGGAGTTGGTGAGTAGCGGCTTCCCATCCCCAGCGTTCGGCTTCTTGCCGGGCGTTGCGCCGCAGAGTTTCTCGTTCTGCTTGCGCATTGAGCAGGCGTTGCGTGGCGGCGATCGCTCCTTGAGGATCGGTTGGCTCAAACAGAAAACCGTTTTCCCCATCGGTGACGATATCTGGGATGCCCCCAGAACGAGCGGCAACTACTGGGCATCCTGCCGCCATCGCTTCGAGCAGCACTAAACCGAGGGTTTCTGTCCGCGAGGGAAAAATAAAGGCATCCGCCGAGGCAAACGCCGCCGCTAGCTCTAATCCCTGAAGATAGCCAACAAAGTGGGTTGGAGTGCCCGCAAAGTATGCCTCTAAGGCTTCCCGATGGGGACCATCGCCCACAATGGCTAAACGGGCTTGGGGAATGGCTGCTAAAATCGGCTTAATTTGCTCAATTTCTTTCTCTGCCGATACTCTCCCCACATACAGCAGCAGCGGACTGTCGGGATGACCCTGGGAAAGGCGCGATCGCATTTGAGCTGAGGCTAACCGCGGCTGGAACATTTCTGTATCAACACCCCGCTGCCATAAATCAACGTGCTCAATGCCGTGATTGACCAGTTCCTGCACCATCGCCGTTGAGGTACATAGGTTGAGCTGGGCCTGATTGTGCATGGCCTTAAGCAATTCCCACAGCACTCCTTCTAAGGCTGCGAGTCCGTAGTGCTTAAGATACTGGGGTAGATGAGTGTGGTAAGAAGCCACCAATGGAACGTTCATTACCTTGGCGCAGTACAGCCCGCCTAAGCCTAAAATTGCTGGATTGACTACATGAATGAGATCGGGCTGAAATTCCTCAATCACTGCCCGGGTTCCAAGCTTGGGTAGCGCTAACTTTAACTCCGGGTACAGCGGAAACGCCATCCCCGGAATCCCGTAAACTTGAGCGCCCCTGTATTCGGTAATCCCGCCGTCTGGAGCCACCACTAGTACCTGATCGCCCCCACGCTGAAGATGCTCCACCGTATGGCGCAGGCGCGTCACAATGCCGTCAACTTTGGGTAAAAAGGTTTCTGTAAATAGGGCAATTCTCATAGTCAGTTACCAGATACCGATGGGTAGTGCTTGGTGTTCAGCTCTTGTGCTTTAGTCAGTGACCAGTTACCAAATTAACTCAGCTATTTCCTGGCCACTGTCACCGTCTCCACGACACCTTGGGCAAAATTTTCTCTCGATCGACGCGCTGTTTGTATTTAGTCGCAAAGTTCAGGAGAGAGTCTAGCAAAGAATCAGACAAATAGTGGGGCTGTAAACCGAGATCGAGGAGTTTGGTATTTTTGGCGTTGAAGAAGTGTTGCTCTAGCTCGACTCTGGGGTTTTCTAAATGCTTAATTTCAACATCTAATCCCATCGCCACTCCGGCTTTCTTCACCATCATGGCGAGATCGCCGACGCTAAAGAGTTCGGTGAACTGGTTAAAGACGCGGAACTGTCCGGCATCGGCTGGGTTAGCGATCGCCAACTCTACACAGCGCACCGTATCGCGAATATCTAAAAAGCCTCGCGTTTGTCCACCTTTCCCATATACCGTGAGCGGATGCCCAATCGCCGCTTGAATACAGAAACGGTTTAACGCCGTGCCAAATACTTCATCGTAATCAAGACGGTTAATTAACAGCTCATCCATTCCGGTTTCTTCAGTCAAAACACCGTAGACAACGCCCTGGTTAAGATCCGTTGCTCGCAGTCCCCAAATCTTACAGGCAAAGTGAATATTGTGGCTGTCGTGGACTTTCGATAAGTGGTAGAAGCTTCCTGGCTGTTTGGGATACGGCAGAGTATCTTTACGACCGTTGTGTTCGATGGTGATATATCCTTCTTCGATGTCGATGTTAGGAGTGCCGTATTCTCCCATCGTTCCTAGCTTGACTAAATGACAATCGGGGAAATCCGAGCGCATCGCGTAGAGAATGTTGAGCGTTCCCACCACGTTATTGACTTGGGTGAGCACAGCATGGTCGCGGTCGATCATCGAGTAGGGAGCAGAACGCTGTTCGCCAAAGTGAACAATGGCCTCTGGGGCAAACTGATGTAGCGCTTTGCTCAAGAAAGCATAATCGGTAATGTCGCCTACCAACAGATCGATAGATTTTCCGGTCAAATCTTTCCAGCGCTGGATGCGTTTTGTAATCGCTGCAATCGGTGTCAGCGTCTCAACGCCGAGCTGTGCATCCCAGTGCCGCCGCACTAAACTATCGAGAATACCAACTTCATAACCTTTGTTTGACAGGTGAAGAGCTGTTGCCCAACCACAATAGCCGTCACCACCAATAACCAGGACTTTCATATTGAGTCAATAATGATTTGCTAATACTGGGTCAATGTACCAGGTATCGGTCCCTGATAAACTATTTATGTTAACAAGTCTTGCTAAAGACAGATTCTGAGGTTTTGTTCTGTTTGAGAACCACCAGCAAAGCATCCTGTTAAAAATGCTCCAGAATAATCAATATATAATAAAGATGGACGGGTTACTTAATCAAGAAAAATGTTTGCTCTTTCTCCGGCGCTTCTTCTGGCTCACCGAAGCGCTGTTTTCGTGGTGTCAACGGCGCTGCTAGCCAGTCTGGTTCCCACCGCCAAGGCTCAAATGGCATCTTCTGCTGTGGGAGGATCGATTTCAATAGAAGCCTTCCCGTTGGTTGTCAGGGAGGTTCGCCCTCTTCCCGACGTTGTTACTCTTCCCAACGTTATTAATGGATTAACAGAACCCGCTAGAAGTTCACGTCTCTTTTTTGAAGAGGGACAGGAAGAGTTAGAGCGAGAAATTAAACTTCTCATGGAGCAAGAGCTTATTGACCCAGAAAACCTCCTTCAAATCGACATCGACAAGGAAGAGGGAAGGTTTGGAGAGGAAATTGAGAAAATTGAATAATCCTGACTAGATTTTGACCGTCTGCTGCTCCCGTTTACTTAATTGTCCACGCAGCGATCGCCAAACATCCCCACCCCACTAAAAACGCCACACCGCCTAGAGGGGTAATTGCTCCTAGCCACTTAACGCCACTCAAGCTCAACCCGTAGAGACTCCCCGAAAAGATTAAAATACCAAGAATAAAGGCAAAACCAGCTAAGGTGAGTGGAGTTTGTCCAGCTTCACGGCCAAGGAGCAACGCGACACCCAGCAGCGCGAGCGCATGATACATTTGATATTTAGCCCCTGTTTCAAAAATCGCCAACGCTCGTTCGGTCAGTCGCTCCTTCAGGGCATGGCTAGCAAAAGCCCCTGCCGCCACCGATAAGCCTGCTAAAATCGCCGCTAGCGACAAAAAAACTCTACTCATACCGTTATTTTTGACTGAGTGCTTGCTATACAGAGGTTGAAGATGGGGAAAAGGGTAAAGGGGAAGGGGTAAAGGGGGGGGGACATTGGGCTGATTTCTTGCTTCTGTGTTCTTCCCCCGTCGCAGAGGGACATTGTTCCCTTGCCCCTTTCGCAGAGCGACTTACTCTTTTCCCTTTCCCCGTTCCAAAGGAGCAGTTTCCCCCTTCCCCGTCCCACCGGGACTTTTCGATGCCAGTTTATCAGCCCAGCGAGTAGTTTCTGGCAGACGGTACTTAGGAGTGTAGCGCAGGACGGTATCCACTGCTGTTATTAAGCTGATGCGGTGACCAACGGAAATATAGAGCGGTTTGACGTTCGTACGCGATCGCAACACCATCCCGATGGTTTCTCCGCGGTGCTGGAGAGGCTGCCTGCTGCCTTTTTCAGGAGCAACGGCTTCGTGTTTACCCACCAAAATAGATTTAGCCACCCCAATGGTCGGCAGACCGATGAGGACACCGAGATGACTAGCAATGCCGAAGCGACGCGGATGGGCAATGCCGTGTCCGTCGCACATCATCAGGTCAGGAGTGAGCGATAGCTGTTGCAGGGCCTCTAGAATTGCCGGAATTTCCCGGAAGGAGAGGAAGCCAGGAACGTAGGGAAACGTGGTGGGACGACGAGCGATCGCCGTTTCGACAAGCTGCAAATCAGGAGTGAGGACGGCAACGGCGGCTTTGGTAATCGCATAGTTATCCTCAAAGCCGACATCTACGCCAGCAACGTAGTTCACGTCCTCCAATTGATCTTCAGTGACGACTTGAGATTTGAGCTGTTGCTGAATAACTGTTGCTTCTTCAGCGGTTCGGGGCCAATCATGGCTGATCTTGATTTGCATTAGGTGATCGCACCTGTTATGACTACCATCTCTAACCAACAATAGAGGTGACAATTTTGGAGTTTTTCTAGCATAAATTCGCAGATAAATCAAGAAAATCCGAAAATGTCTAGCAATCACTCAAGCAAAAAGCTTACCTTATTTCGTCAAGCTTCAACTCTGGCTGCCAGTTCGACACTCGTTTTAGGAGGTTTGAGCTTTGTTCCAGAGACAGGGCTAGCTCAAAGCACAAAACGTGCGCGCTTATCCAGGGCAGATATCTTTGAGCAAGCTCCAGAATCGGCTCAAATTCTTATCAGTCAAAGCAATTCTATCCAAGCGACTAGTGCCCAAGAGCAAACCCTTTATCTCAACAATGACCGCGTTTACTCCTACAACTTAGTTGCTTTTGAAAGACAAGAAATTGATAACGTTGTCATTCCGGATGGAGCAACCATTGTCGGTCGCTACGAACCAGCCCAAGGAGGACTGCGTTATGTAGCCGAGGCAGTTGTCTATGACGGTTACTCTTATTCGCTCAGCGCTACTTCTGCGGTCATTGAAGATGTCAAAGATCCCCGCGATACCTCAGCAGGCTCGATCGCAGAAGATGCCGGGATCGGTGCAGCAGCCGGGGCAGTTGTTGGTGAGGTTCTCGGCGATGAAGCTAATGTAGAAGAAATTCTTGGTGGGGCTGCCGCGGGCGCTGCAACTGGGAATATTACGGCTGACCGAGTTGTTGTCGTTGAGCCAAACCAACCGATTGTACTGTACAGCAATTAAGGAGCTCAACCCGATTTAACTTAAATTCTCTGCCGCTTACAAAAGCGAGCGCGGACTTCAGGGTGGGCATCTTCAGAGCGAGTCTGCCCTCATCAATCGCTGCCAAAGCTTTATATGATTCAGCACTAAGACAAGTGGGGCGGACAGTAACCAAGTTCAAGAATAAACTGTTTCCGGAAGTTTTCAAGGGCCTCTGGCATCGGGAAGCCGTGAGCAACAATAACAAGCCGATAACGATGCCTGATCTGAGGAGGAGACTTTCCGGTATCCAACTCTTTGAAAACCAGTAGGAGCTGTTTAGATAAATGAATGGGAAATCCCAACTCATTTAAAAACGCCCAAAAGTCTCCGTCTCGCTCAAGAGACAAAGGGAATTTCAGCTTAATTCTCACAATCCACTTGTCAATGTTGTGAATGACACTGATCGTTTTCAACTGTAGATCAGGATTGTTTTCTAAATACTCCATCAACCTGAGCACGAGGCTAACGTTGGCAAAACAGTGCAAGTATTCCATAATTTAGCTCCGGGAAATCTTCATCCCGCTCCCACAGCGGAGGAGAAGAGCGGAACGAACAGGTATCTTCATCCGAGGCAAAAACTGAGCGAGCAGTCTGAATCTGTGCCTTGGGAAGTGCTTGAATGATGCTCAACTTTAAACGCCATGTACATCGTCACTTGATAACGCCCGAGCTGATTGTTTTCTACATCGGCAGTCCAGTTGACGATCTCAAAAATCTGCCGGAGGAATCTCCGGCAGACGTTTTGAGAAGTTCTATCCCACTGATGCCCGCGAGCGATCGCGCGGTGTCGGTTAATCCTTCTTGGATGGCATCATCAAAGCTTTGTGCTGAAGCCGCCACCATTTCAATGGCTTTAGCAACTGACATCAATAGTTTCTTGTAACTTACTGGCACTATAGCGAATTACAAGTTCCTGTTTGATGCTTGTTGCTATTGCCCAGAGGCAACCATATCTTGCTGAAGCTTGCTCTTAACAGCCTTAAAGTCAGTTGCCATTTGCTCTTTCTGTTCCTCACTGCAATGATTATCGATCGCTGCAAACATCGTGCTCTCTTCTTGACGAATGTGGTCATCCACCACATCCATCAGATCTTTGATTTTTGAGCGGAACTGGTCAGCGTCAGCCGGAGCGATAGATTGAATTACATCGAGCATCTGCTTCATTTGCGCTTGCTCATCATACAGTTCTTGAGTATCATCATCGCCGTAGAAAGGTCGAATTTGCGGATAGACCACCGCTTCTTCGGCTTGAGCGTGGGCTAACAAATCTTTATAGAGCTGCCCAAAGTACTCTTGCAGCTTGTAAGGCTCTTTGGTCGCGCCAATTTCCGTGAAGATAGTATTGACTTTATTGTGATCTAGGCGAATGAGGGTCTCGATGTTGAGATCCTGTTTGTCGGTATTTTGGGTAATCGCGCTGCCAGCGACTCCTGAAAAGGCAGCGATCACATCTTGCACTCGTGCCCACAGTCCTTGCTCTGCTTCTTGACCTGTCAGTTCGCGGACCCCAATTTGTTCGAGCATGCCCTTAAGCTGTTCTTGATGAGCGCGATTCTCGAAGTTGACCGTATTCAAAGGAGCAATGGCCACTTCAATATCAGCCCCGACGACCTGAGCGGCTTTGTGAATGACGATGCCATTCATCGTCTGACCGTGCTTGAGCAGCTCATGCTGAGCGAGTTTCTGATAGTACGTTAACTGATCCTTAGACATCATTTGCTCAGACTGCTCCACAAACTTCTGGGTCATGTCGTTGGGGTCAGACTGAATACCGTACTCCACAATGACGGTCTCTAAAACGCCTCGGTTTTTGCGATCATCTTCAAGCATACTTTGAAGACGCTCACGAATCTCCGGCTCGGGGCAGTCCTCAATGAGTTTTTGCTCGTTGGCAATGACTAGATCTTGAGTGGTTTTTAGATCTGCCAATTTTTGGGCGATTGCTAGCCGCTTGGGATCGTTCAATGTAGTTACCATGTTTAGTTCTCCTGTGGGATTTGCCAGTGCTTGCTGCTCCGTTAACTCCCTTCAAATTCGCGCTCAGTTTATCAAAGCTTCGTTACTCACTGAATTTAGCCGACTCAGCTTCGATTAACGTTAGCCTCTTCTACAAAAAATTAAAGTTGTTATCAACGATGCTTAAATTGTTTTTAAACCTTAGAAAAAGATTTCAGTCACTTTCTCTTTCTGAGGGGAGAGGCAATCAAGCCAGTTAAAGTTAAATTGATGGCCGACACCTAACAAGTTAAACAATCAAGATATTAATCTTTGGCAGACTTGGCCAAAAATCCGGAAATAAACTGAAAAAGGTCCATGAAAAACTCATCGATCTTTTTTATTCAGTTTAAAAAATACTTTTATGCCGAAAAGACAGAAGCATTGCTGCTAAAAACAGCACCTGTCTACACGAATTCGTACATAGTTTTTGTTCAATTCAAGTAATGGTAAAAGCTCGTTCTTTAGATAGAGAAAAACAATACAATTCGTGTAATAAGCTGCGTGAGTAAATCTGAAAACCTCGTTGCCAAAGTCGCAGTTGCCTGCGTCTATGCTGCGTGAAAGTGGCTTGAGCTTGACGGACAGCAGATGTGCCAGAACTTTGAGTGCCCCTTGGAGCTAACGAGACCGAAAAGGAGAATTAATTTAACCATGCAGGCTGTTGTTTTTCACGGAGTTGGAGATATTCGCCTCGATGACGTATTAGACCCCAAACTTCAAAAACCTAACGATGTCATTGTCAAGCTGACTGCCAGCGCCATCTGCGGGACAGATTTACAGAAGCACGCCTAGCAAAAGGTGAGTCTATTAATCGCATTGCCTCTGTTGCTAGTTTCTTCCTCAGCCGCATCCATTCTAAAGTTGACCAGCAGATTGAAAAAAGACTGAAAAGCGTTGGGACCGAAACGCTAGGAGAAGAAGCTCGTTTAGAAAATCTCGCAGGCAAGGTGGCGATCGCCAAAGCCAAGGTAGCGTATCAAAAATTCAAAGCGATCATCAGCAGCGATCGCTGGCAGACCCTAGCAGACCGGGGAGCTAACGTGCAGCGTCTTCTCTGGGCGAGTACCAGCACCAAAAATCCTTAGTACAGCGATGTCATGTACGTTAATGAGTTGATTGGTCCAATGACCGTCAATACTATGCCTCTGATGACCCTAGAAGCCTGTGCTGACCACTGCAATGTTGCCTCCAATCGGCTTGAATCGGGAGTGGCAGAAGCCGAGCACTTACTGGCTAGTCTCAAAGACCCAGACATTAACATTAATTTGGATGAGATCATGACAGAACTCCTGCGGAAGCATGAGACAACTAGGGATGTTGAAGCGTCAGAAACTCTGTCCTCAGCCGTCAGGCAGGGCGGGGTAGTTCATTTACTAGCGGAAGGTATTGACAAATTTGTGCAGCCTTACCAGTCTCTGATGCAGTCTCTCGAAGAAAAGGTCGAGCAACTCTCTGCGGTCTAGATTTCCAGCGGGTCTATCAAAAAGGTGAGATCAGCTACTGAAAGCAGGAAAAAGGATAAACTCGCTCACTCGTTAACTAGATTGCGGATTATTACTAAAGTACTTTGCCGAACTGAGAATTGCTGATCCTAGGATCTACGGTTGATTAGCCATCCTAGAGGTAATTAATACCAATTAGAAAAAGACATGAGAGACTTGAGCCGTTGGGGAAAAGGGGAAAGGGTAAGGGGCAAAGGTAAACACAGCAAGCCTTTCCCTTTTAAGAGCCAACTCTTTGTTAGTGAGGAGAACTATCTCACTACTTTCGGTAAATGGTATTACCTATCGCCGCAGAGAAATTCAAGAAGGTTCAGCAATTGCTGCCCATCCTCAAGATAAGATATATACTCGTTCTCTCCGACCTGAGTATCTCTCCCTTCAAGATCTGCTCCATACTGCTCAGCCAGGATCACCACTGGAGTGCTGCTCGGAATCTCTGCTTGCTCGCAGATACGCTGCACCATGTTCCTTGTTTCTTCTAGCGATATCCCAACCTGGTTGATCAAAATGATATCTGGGCGATCGCCTCTGCCGATCGCCCGTTCAATAGCGTCTTCTTCGTCTAACGTGGCAACGACGCGATAACCCCAATTGCTCAGATTGGTTTTAAAAAGCCTGCGCGCCTCATCATCAGACTCAACCAGCAAAATTGTTATCGTTTTTTTCACAGTTTTTCTGTCTACCACGGCTAACAGTGACCTCGTTGCTTGATAGAAAGGTGAGTCCTGCCGACAAGAATTGCCTTGTTTTCTCTCAGTGTAGAGTTAGGTAATTGTACTCTGCTGACAGGAAAAGTACCAGAAAACCGGTCTAGCTTCTGCACTTATCTCCAAGCAGGCGATCGTATTCGTCTCTGACGACCAGAAAACACTCGCACGCTGTTTCTTCTAAGCCCTGCTGATCGAGGATCTGAATGCGTCCGCGATTATAGTTAATGTATCCTAGCTCCTGAAGCTGCTGGGCGGCTTGGGTAACGCCAGCGCGGCGCACGCCCAGCATGTGAGAGATAAACTCCTGCGTCAGCTTCAGCTCGTTTAAATCAATCCGATCTTGCGCCTCAGGCAGCCAGCGTGCCAAACGCTGCTCGAGAAAATGGAGGCGGTTGCAGGCAGTAGTTTGGAAAATTTGCGCAATTAGCGCTTGGGTGTAGCGCAACATCAAGTCGCGCAGCTCTTTATTGTTCTCAAACTCTTTGCGCATCAGCGACGCAGCTATCTTGATGGCTCTGCCAGCAATCTGAACAACATATTCAGTCTGGGTCGTTTCTCGACCACCCATAAAAGCATTGATGCCAACGATTTCCCGATTGCCGACTAAACCTGTCTCTGCTGTACTGCCATCTTTCATGGTGGTAGTAATCGAGATCAGGCAATCGATCGGAAAATAGAGATCGTGAATTGTTTCGCCGGGATAGTGAAGGATTGTTCCTTGAGAGAGGGAGACTGGTGTTAGCTGGGGGGCAAGCCGCTCGTACAGGCTGTCAGAAAAAAGGTTAAGCAAGCGATTTTGGCGCTCCCAGGAAGGTTCTAAAGAATTCGTCACAGCTTTTTGAAGCAACACCCTGATTGTTTCTGAGAGCATTTTAGCTCAAGCAAGGTGTAGAGGTTGCACGCCAGCGTACCCAGGTTAAGCCACCAGTAGCTTTTTCGCTAGCTCGGTAACGGTTGCCATTAAGTCGTCAATCTCAATCGGTTTGGTTAAGTGATAATCAAAGCCGACTGCCAGAGAACGATAGCGATCGCATTCTCTCGCACAAGTTGTCAGAGCGATCGCCGGAACTCGTCGCGCCACTTTGGCTTTCACCTGGCGCATCAGCGAGTAGCCATCTTCGTTGGGTAAACGAACTTCGCTAACGAGAAGGTCAATTGTGTCTTGTTGAAGAATTTTGAGAGCCTCACCTGCTGAGGCTGCCATCATTACCGTCATGCCGTAGACTTCAAAGATTATTTTCAGCAAGTCTCTACTGTCGCAGTGATTATCAACAACTAGCACTCGCAGCCCACTAAGCGGTAGCAGTTCGTAATTCATAGCTAATAAATGGTTCCTCCTTCATAAATTCAACAAACTAACTCTGAGCTTCAGGCAATACAGAGTTTGAGAAAGGACACTGTTTATGCTTGGCTAAATTAATAGCAAATTTAAGTATACTTTGATAGTTAAATTTGCTACAAACTAACCGCCCTGCTTCACGATCGACGTGTTCTTCGCAACGTAACTCCACGGCTGAGTCGGTTAAATAAACCGAGTATAGTTGCCGGCTTTTTTGATTCACAAAAGCTAGTTTTCTAAAATCTTGGCTCCAATCAAGCTAGGTTTTAGCAGGAGACAAATCATCTTTTTCCTAAAAAATGCGTTACAGAAACAGAAAAATTTATTGTTGATAATTTTATTAAGCCTGGATTTCTAAACCCACTATTTATGGTGTTAATCAAAAATGAAAAGTTTGAATGCTCGCCGAGTAGTTTTGAGAGAATCTCAAAAGGTTGACCGCTCGAAGGTATTTTTAAAGAGTTTTTAACCTGCTTTTACAGTAACATCAGTCAGCATTGCCTTCCGTACGAAACCATCCTTAGTAACCTGACGCTTTCCGTACAGAAAGAACCTGTTTAAACAGTTAAAATTATTACAATGAGTCTTAAAACCAAGCTTGTGGAGAACGAACTGATTACTGGCGACGACGTACCGAACCACCTCAGCGAACGGGAACTCACTCAGCAGGAAAGCGATCACGCGCTCAGTAGCTTTTTTCGGGCAGCTCCTGTCTTGTTAGGAATTGTGGAGCTGAAGGAGCCTGCGCGTCACATCGCCCTCAATCCCCAAGCTGCCTCCTTCTTCAGGACGACCGAGGCAGAGGCCAAGGGCAAGACGCTGGCAGAATTGAATGTTCCAGAACCAGTGAGTCAGCAGTGGCAGCAAGCTTTTTGGCAAAGTCTAGCAGAACAGCATTCAGTCCAGTTTAAGTGCGAGCTAGAGCGACGGCATCTGCGCGTGACGGTTCACTTCATCGAGGGGTCGTCGCACTCAACGCCTCGTTGCTGCTACATCGCCGAGGACACAACGCAGTTAGCACAGGCTGAAGCACACCAGAGGCTTTTGGAAACTGCCATCGAGAAAGCCAACGACATCATAGTGATTACAGAACCCGAACTAGAGCTAGCAGTCGGCGGTCCCAAAATCATCTACGTTAACCAAGCCTTCACAGAAATGACGGGCTACGAGCGCGACGAGGTGTTAGGAAAGACACCGCGAATTCTGCAAGGACCGATGACCGATCCCTCAGTCTTGGGGCGGCTGCGCCAGAGTTTACTGAAAACCGGGAGCTTTAGTGCCGAAACGATTAACTACCGCAAGGACGGTCAGCCGTTCATTCTCGAGTGGAAGATTGCGTCGCTTCAAGATGAGGAGGAAAACGTTATTTACTGGGTCGCATCGCAGCGAGATGTGACCCAGCGGCGGCGCTTAGAAAAGCAGGTGTTGGAGGCTCAAGCGCGCGAGCAGGAGCGTCTGGCGCGAGATTTACACGACAGCGTTTTGCCAAATCTAATCTCATGCATGAAGCTCAATGATCTCTTTCTCTAGCTAACGGTAGAGAGCATCCAACCGTCTTGTTTGAGGTTACTCACATTGTCTCTCTTTGTTAGCCTGATACTACTGACGGATTAGTGAGGCTCCTGCAAGCCTGCGGAATCTTTTCCCTTGGTCAACCAGACAACTCTTTCTAGGACTCACGCCAATTTCTGTAAGACTTAGGCTATCAGCAACAAGCGGTGAATCAGCGGCAACTAACTCTTATTCAAGGTTTCAAAATCGTCGGCGTAATTTGGTTAGTTGGGGCATTGAGCGATCGCCTTTGGCTCAGTTTAGATCGCTCGGTTCCCGCCTGGGATCAGGCTGACTATCTCAACGGAGCCTTGAACTACTGGCAGGCTATACAAGAGCCTCACTGGTTAGACAGCCAGTGGTGGCGCAACCTGTGGCTACTTTCTCCCAAAATTCCGCCGCTTACCTATATTTCGACGGTTCCTTTTCTGAACCTGTTTGGTCCCAGTGCCGATGCCGCCATGCTGGTGATGCTGTTTTATAGTGCTTTGCTCTTAGGTTCTGTCTATAGTTTAGGCGCGGTTTTATTCAACGTAGCAGTTGGGGTCTGGGCAGCGGTCATTTGTCAGGTATTGCCAGGGCTCTATCGCTATCGTCTAGAGTTTCTCCTCGACTATCCCCTAACGGCAGTGGTCACCTTCAGTTTTTGCCTGCTGACGCTTTGGAAAGCAACTGGACACCGGATTAATCGACATGCTGTCCTTGGATCTTCCTCCCTTCTTAGTTGGTTTTTGGCTATTGTTTGGGGGCTTTCCTTGGGGGTAGCCTTGATGGTAAAGCAGACGGCCCTCTTTTTCCTACTCATCCCGACGATATGGGTGCTCGGAGAAACAATCACAGCGAAAAACTGGCATCGTTTGGCTCAACTGATCGCCGGGATAAGCTTGTCGATTTGCGTATTTTTTCCCTGGTATCGCACCAATTGGCTGCTGATTCTCACCTCTGGAAAACGAGCCACTCTAGATAGTGCGATCGCCGAAGGAGATCCGCCTCTGACGACCCTAAGAGCCTGGACCTATTACGGAGAAGTATTACCCTATCTGCTTTCCTGGGTACTGCTGCTCGTTCCGATTGTCGGGTTACTGATTCGCCTCATCCGCCATCAGGGTATCAACATTCAATGCAGAAAGGCGCTCTCCTGCTGGACTTGGCTAGCGGTATTTCTGCTCGGCGGCTATCTGCTATCGTCGTTAAACGTCAATAAAGATGCTCGCTACCTATTGCCTTTGCTCCCAACACTCTCCTTAGTTTTAGCCGTGGGCATGATTTGCTGGAGACGCTGGCGCTTCCTACAGGTGGGGACGATTGGGTTAGCAACGGTGCTGATGGTGCTTAATTTATTTCCCCTTGGAGGACAAGCGTTAACGAAGCTGCTCAGCCCGAGAGTACAGCACACCGCTTACCTCGGTCAGCCCTTGCCCCACCAGAAGGTCGTCACCGAAATTATTAATACGTCTCCCTTTCTGCGCTCAACCCTCGGCGTTCTCCCCTCAACGCCCCAGATCAACCAGCATAACTTCTCATTTTACGGAGGAAAATACAATTTTCAGGTAGTTGGTCGTCAGGTGGGAGTACGCGAGCCAGAAGTAGAGCAGGATGCTCGCTCCTTAGACTGGTTCTTAACTAAAACAGGCGAGCAGGGATCTGTTCCCGCAGCCCAGGCAGTAATGGTGGCGTTAGCCGAGGGAGCTGACTTTCAGTTGCAGAACAGTTGGCCTCTTCCCGACCGGAGTACGTTAAAGCTATACCGTCGCCGTCAAGCCACTATTGAAGTAAAGCCATCAACGGCCACTCAGTTGCAGCTAGAGCAGGTGAGCGTTCCCAAAATAGTGCCCCCCGGCGTTCCGATTCCCGTTACCTATCGCTGGTCTGGTCCCTGGCAGCAATTGCAGTCCGGGTTCGTTCTACTCACCTGGGAGTTGGTATCAACAGATACGCCTCTGCAATCCTTTTGGCTGCACGATCACCGCGTTGGCCTGGGAGCCCTTTACTCTGCTGATGAAGCAACATCTATTGAAGTTATTGAACGCACAGCGATGCTTGCTGACGAGGAGGTACAGGCGGGAAAGTATGTACTGAAGGCGACTTACTTAAGCCGAGACGGAGACACAACCCCGATTGCCGTTCCTCCCGTGAGTTTAACCATTGACCCGGCTGCGTCTCCACCGACTGCCCCAGAGCTAGATTTAGTGACGCAGCTACGATCCATCGCTCCTCAAATGGCGACGGGAATAACAGGACTAGAGCCAATTTTTGTGCAAACGGCTCGCATCAACCAGTACGACCCGATTCAGGATTACCTCGTCCAAGCCAATCAAACCCTAACTCATCGCCTGCAACAGCAGCCGCGACTCGACTGGATGTATGCGATCGCCCTCTCAAGAGTCTTGCAGCAGGATGTTGCTGGAGCCATTGCCATGCTGCAACAGCTCGTTCAGCACGACGACCAGAATCCCTATGCTTATGCCTATCTGGCTTTTGTTTATCTATACAACTGGCAACCCCATACAGCACAAGCAGTCCTGCAACCCGCCCTCGCTCTCAGTGATGCTCCTGAAATCAAAACTCTCAGCGGTATCGCCGCCCTAATGCAGGGCAACTTACTCAGAGCCTGGCACAATCTATCGTTTTTGCTTAAATGAGAAATGATAGCAACATCCTCTTTTTGTTCATGGTTAATAGCTGATTGCCCCTTTCCCCTTCCCCTTTCCCCCTTTCCCGTCCCGGAGGGACTTTTTCCCCTTTCCCCCTTTCCCGTCCCGGAGGGACTTTTTCCCCTTTCCCCCTTTCCCGTCCCGGAGGGACTTTTGTGATCGTGATGAAGTCAGTCAGAATTGTTGGGACGTTAGTTGCCGTCAAGAGCGGAACGTGAACAAACACGCACTGGCTGTGGGAGGGGAGATGCTTCAACACCTGATAGTACAGTCCTTCACAAACAAACTTTCCGGCATCGTGACTGATGGCTGTATTGACCAAGCGATCAACCAACGCTTCTAGATCGACAGAGGTATACAGGCGATCGCTGGTCCAGGTCGCCTGAGATTCGACCGTTAGCTGATAGCGAGACTCCGCCATGCCGCAGCAAATCACCATCTCGGGCTGTACGTCTGCAATCGCGGCCAGCACTCGTTCGCTGGCTCTAGCGGTATCCACTGGAAGCTGTCGCACGAACGTAGTTTGAGGGAGGCGTTCTTGAACCATTACGAGCAAATCGTCAGAGGCGTTAGACGGCTGGTGGGGTAGCCAGGTTTGAAAAGAGGTGAGCAGAATTTTCGGAGACATTTAAGATAGAGAAGGAACGTCACAGGAAGGATGCGATGGCTGCTATTGCTGTTATTGACTATGATATGGGCAATCTTCACTCTGCCTGCAAAGGACTCGAGCAAGCGGGAGCTACCCCCAAAATTACCGATTCCCCCCACGACATTGCTCACGCCGATGCGGTGGTCCTGCCCGGAGTGGGCTCGTTTGACCCAGCCGTACAGCATATTCGCTCTCGCCAGCTAGAAGCTCCGATTAAACAGGCGATCACCAGCGGTAAACCTTTTCTCGGGATCTGCCTGGGCTTACAGATTCTGTTTGATGCCTCAGAAGAAGGGACAGAACCAGGATTGGGAATTATTCCGGGAATGGTTCGTCATTTTCGCTCAGAACCAGGTCTTACCATTCCCCACATGGGCTGGAATCAGCTAGAGCTCACTCAGCCCCATCTCCCTCTGTGGCAGCAGCTCTCTCCCGCTCCCTATGTCTATTTTGTGCATTCGTACTACGTCGAGCCGATTCATCCTGATGTCCAGGCAGCCACCATTACCCACGGCACTCAGCAGGTGACGGCGGCGATCGCCCGCGATAACTTAGTGGCTGTTCAGTTCCATCCAGAAAAATCTTCCCGGAATGGGCTACAGATTCTGTCTAATTTTGTCAGCCAGGTCAGAAGCCGAGTCCCCGCCTAGCTTCTAGCAACTCCCTGGCCCGGGAAAGGCCGTAGACGCTGCCATCAACAGCCGTCCAAAGCACCGCTACACAAGCGCGGTGGTTATAGTTTGCTCAACCATCAACCCGTCATTCATGAGAATCTACGGCAACCGCCAGCTTAAAACCTTACCCGGACAGGCAACCCGTCCCACCGCTTCCCGAGTCCGGGAAGCGGTATTTAATATTTGGCGAGGAAACGTGGTCGGCTGTTGCTGGCTAGATTTGTGTGCGGGCAGTGGTTCTATGGGGGCAGAAGCGCTGTGTCGAGGAGCTGGGCTTGTTGTTGGGATCGAACAGTCTGGACGAGCCTGCGCCCTGATTCGCCAGAATTGGCAACCCCTAGCTCAGAGCGGGCAGGAGTTCCACGTGCTGCGAGGAGATGTCTTAAGGCGGTTAAGGGCTCTGCGCAGACAGTTCGACCGCATCTACTTTGATCCTCCCTATGCCAGCGGTCTCTACCAGCCAGTTTTAGAGGCGATCGCTCACCACCATCTCCTCGCTGCTCAGGGTGAAATCGCCGTTGAGTACAGCCCAAAACTGTGGCAGCCAGCCTCTATTGCTCGCCTAGACGTTTGTCGGGTCAAAGAGTATGGCAAGACGTCCGTAGTTTTTTACAGCCAGTTCTGAAGAGAAAACAGCTCCCGCTACCAAAAGTTCCCGTTCGATTCCCCAAAATGTAACATTAAGCGTCACTTTCTCCAAGTTTCTGTCAGGCTAAACGAATAGAGTATTGTAAAATGGCAAGGAATTAGTACGCACAAGGAGCTAGGGAATGAACCCTAGAGCGGAAGAACGCTTAGTTTTGCACGATTCGTCGGACTCCTTTCAGGCTCGTCTTGAAGGGGGTCCACTCAGTATCGCCTCTGGCTATCAAATTAGAGGGCATCTGAAATTAGCGGGGCTGAGCTTAGTGGGGGCAGTCCTCTTGTTAGTGAGCCTCAGTGCTGTTGGCGTTAAGCAGCAGGCTTCTGTTGTCGAGGCGACAGCAGACGAACAGATTAACGCTCTTCCGGTGCAAACCCTCAGCGCAGAGCCAGTTGATTCCTACCAAGTTGGGCGCACCTACACGGGGAAGGTCTCAGCCCCCCGCTCTAGCCAACTAGGATTTGAAAATGCTGGCACAGTTATCCGGCTGTACGTAGAAGAAGGAGACACGGTGGCGGCTGGAGCCGTCATTGCTAAGCTAGATGCTAGCAGCCAGGAAACCCAACGTCAGCAGCTACTGGCTCAGAAGGCTCAAGCGCTCGCGGTGCTAGAGGAACTCCGGGCAGGCCCGCGACCAGAAAAGATTGCTAGTGCTCGTGCTCTGGTCGGAGATTTGGAGGAACAGCTCAAATTAGAGCAGCTCAAGCAAACCAGACGGGAGTTTTTGCAAGCTCAGGGAGCCATTTCCACTGAGCAGCTCGATGAAGCCAGTTTCAACGTTAATGTTCTCAAAGAACGCCTCCTAGCGGCTCAAAGCGAGCTAGATGAGCTGCTGGCAGGCACTCGTTCGGAACAAATTGAAGCGCAGCAGGCCGTTGTCGGCCAGCTTGAAGCCCGCCTGGCCAGGATTGATATTGATATTGCCAAAAATACCCTCAATGCCCCTTTTGCCGGGAAAATTGCCGCACGGCAGGTAGACGAGGGAACCGTGGTTTCGTCAGGAGAATCAATCGTTCGCTTAGTTGAGGCGGAACAACCGGAAGCCCGAATTGGCATTCCTGCTTCAGCGGCAGAGCAAATTGAAGTAGGCAGCCAGCAAAAAGTAATCATCGCTGAGAAAACCTATCCTGCTCAGGTGACGGCCATTCTGCCGGAGGTGGACCCATCAACGCGAACGCAAACGGTGGTTTTATCCCTGCCGTCAGTCAGTTTGGCCCCGGGTCAGCTAGCCCAATGGACGCTGGTAGAGGAGCAGCCCGTCGAGGGCTATTGGCTACCCACAGAAGCCCTCGTTCGCGGAGCGCAGGGTTTGTGGTCTTGCTACGTGCTGGTGGAAGAACCCGGTAGCGACAGCGTTTACCGTCTAGAGCAGCAAGCCGTAGAAATTTTGCATCAGGAGAGCAATCGGGTGATTGTGCGCGGTACGCTCCAGCCAGAGGATCGCATCGTCGCCAGCGGCACTCACCGCCTGGTCGCTGGTCAACTCGTCTATCCCAGCCAATCTTCTCAGCTTATGCCGGGGCAGAGTCGTCAGCTGATCAAAACTCTCGAATAAATTTTTTCCTAACTTGAGCTGATGAACGATCCCTGGCAGCGTTTTAAATCTCAACCCTGGCCACCTTTACTCAAGGCGGCAGCGTTAACAACGGCTGTGTCGATTGTCCTCGACAGCATTCTGGCTTGGGGAATGAGCATCGAGTCCCTGCGTCGTTCTTTAACGCTAGTATTTACGCCCCCGTTGGGGTTAATTTTACCGCTTGCTGCGGCTGTTGGCGTTGGCGCTTTAAGCGTCTACGTCTGCGAGCGATCGCAATCTGTTCGTTTGAACGTTGGCAGTTTGTGGGCTTTAGTTTTGTGCTTGATGATTGGCTTATTGTTGAAATCTTTACTGCCCTTTCCGGCTTTGCTCATCGGGTTGTCTTCGACGACAGCCGTCGGGGTAATTGTCGGTATATTCTGGAAAGGACGCAACCACTGGCGTTAAATCAAACTAGTTATTGACGGCAGAAACGGTTTTCAGAGCTAACGGCATCGTTTGCTGTATGTTCTGGACTAAGGAATGCTCGTCGCCTTGGGCTTCTCGGAAAATAATCAGCATCAGATGCATCGCTCGAGGGCAGCGTCACTTCTACGCTAGCTCAACGTCAAGTTAGAGCTGGAAGCTGAGTACGGTATCAGACAAAAATGCTTGAAAAAAACTCCCAAAGACTGTACTTTTAAAATTAGACTATATCTAATCTAGCATTGCACGTTAGCAATTTAATCGCTGTGTCATCTGCTTATTGGTCGTTAAGCTATGGATCTGCGTCTAGGGCAGCTTATCTACACCAGCTTTGCGGATGTAGGTCTCAAGGTTCTAAGAAGCGATGCAACATCTGAAGAGATCGAGCAGGTTTTCCTGCAAAGAATCGCTTTTAGATATTGGAATTCGTACAACCCGCCGATTCCAGGCTACCGAGCGGCTTATTTGCTACAGCTAGCCCCAGATCGAACTCTTTTTGGCTGGCTCTATAACGACAAATGCGACGATCTCGGTCGTTCTCATCTTCCATACTTCATCAGCTATTATCTAGAAAAGCTAGTATCAAACAGTCAGCTAGAGATTCTTCTACTGTGTTTGCAGAAGGGACCGGCATGTGGCGTTAGCCCCCTGAACCCAGCCGCGACTCTTCAAGATCTAGAAATTACCGATTTCAGCTATCAGTCGTTTCGTCCTGGAGTGGCTGTTCCGACAAAAGTGCGTCACTATAGCTACACTGCTCTCCGCAACAAGCAATTATTAGATTTGTATATTCCCGATCGAGAAACCCAGCAAAAAATTGTTGCTAACGGGCACAAGGGGTCTGTTTTTACCTCAGCGACGGGAGTCAATCCAGTACACAATGGCGCTAAGTCGAAGTTGAAACAACCAGGACCATCTCGTGCGTCATCAGCAGCGGCATCAGCGACGGGGCCCTCTTCTTTGCTACCGGCAAAGATGAAAACAGGTTATCAGATACAAATACTGCTTGGGGTTGGCATCGCCACAACGACCCTAGCACTAGTTGGTTTGGTGTACAGTTTTTTCCAGGTCAGCGTTCTCGCTCCGCAAAAACCAGAGAGGCAGCCCTTTTCCTGGAAATTATCTTCGTTAATAGCAACCTGTTTGCCCTCCTTGACTCAGAGCGGTTATCTCTCGACAAAAGTGCTAAGCGCTACTGAAGTTGGGCAAAATAGTATTGTTATCTCTCTTTAGATGGCTCTGCTTTTTTTCGTACGTCAGGACATATGAACTTAACATCGGGGACCGCTATTAAAACGTTTAGTCTACTCAGTATTGGACACAGAGGGGTCGGAAAAACTGTTTTTTTAGCCGGAAGTTATGCAGAGCTCTATGCAAACCAGACCGAGCGATCGCTCTGGTTTGATTGCCTTGACAATGAGGCTCAGGACAATTTAGAGGCTCTCTTTCGCTATATTGCTCGCTCTGGTCAGTATCCGCCGGTCACGATTAAAGTAACGGATTTTAACTTCAGACTCAAACAGCGCAACAGTCAAGGAATTCAAACCCTGTGTCATTTTCGCTGGTGGGATATTCCGGGTGAAATTTGCAGCGTCCACAATGCCGACTTTACCAGAATCGTGTCCACCTCGAATGGCTGCTGTGTCTTTATTGATGCTCATGCTTTGGTCCACCAGCCTGAATATCAACAGTCGCTGACAGAGATTTTTCGTGCTGTTGTTGCGATCGCCGATTTGGTTAATCTTAATGGCTTGAAGTATGCTTTTGCGATTATTCTGACGAAGTGCGATCTCCTCGAGTTTGATCCTTTGACCCAGCAGCAGCTTGAGGTTGGGTTGCAGCCACTGCTTCAACGTCTAGATGATGTTAATGCCAACTATCAAAAGTTCCACTCCGCTATTCCCATTGCTCACAAAACTGGCAAACACTATCTTAACGCGACTGGGGCCGCCGAACCACTGCTGTGGCTCGTTCAGGAGCTCAATAAAATCTATCATTTTGGCATCGATCGTCGTATTTTATCGAGAGTCACTCAGTTACGACCTCAGAAAGCTAATCAACCGGATGTTGCTCCGGGTTTAGCTCAGAGTCTACGTTCGGTATCCAGTGAGTCCGTTACTCAGAGGCGGCGATTCTATCTGACTGGGGCCTTAGTTGCTGTAGGGGCGATCGCCTTATTCGTGCTGTTCGGCACAGATATCTTGTTGACCAAAGAACAAGGCAGTACTCAACTTCTATCCGAAGCTGATTCTCGCTCAGAGTTTGAGAATGAGTTTCGTCTCCAGTTAGCGCAATCTTACAAAACGGCAGGTCAGCTAGATGAAGCGGAAGCTTTGTACGATGAGGTGCTTGCCGAGCAGCAGAACAACCTCAATGCTTTGGTCAATAAAGCTGTGTTGCGCTACCTCAGAGGAGACTCAGAAATGGCTCGCTCTCTATTTAGCCAAGCCGAAAGAGTTGCCCCCGACAATTTAAAACCGCAAATTCGCGGATTGGGTCAAAGAGTTTTGCAAGGGGACTCCAATGCTATCGAACAGGGAGGGCTAGGACTTTAATCGCCCACCGACGAAGATTGGGAAAAGGGAGCGATTGTTATCGAGGGAACAGTCGTTGGCTTAGTCAAGCGTCAAGGAAACCGAGCCATTTCTCCCTTTTCCTGAGTCGGCAGCTCTATTGCTCTTCGGGAAAGCGAATAATGTCTTCGTCACCGAGAAACTCACCGTTTTGCACCTCAATCATCACTAGGGGAATCACTCCTGGATTTTCGACGCGATGGGGAGTATTCATTGGTACGTAGGTTGATTGTTTTTGCATGAGCAGGGTTTCTTGGCCATCAAAGATGACCTTCGCCGTGCCAGAGACAACAATCCAGTGCTCACTGCGGTGATAGTGCATCTGAGTACTAATGTGATGTCCCGGCTTGACCTCAATCCGATTGATGCGATAGCGGGGGCCTTCTTCTAAAACCGTCGCTCTACCCCAGGGAGGAGTTCGAGTGGCTTCTTTAGGCTCTAAGGTTGGGTTCTCACTCTGGTTAGATTCAGTCATTGTCAATTTCCTTACGCGATAGTTGATGGCCCAAGCAACTAGCTCTATTGTGATTCTTCCCGTTGCTGGCTATCAAGATGACATTTTAACGTCCGCTATTGCTGTTAGCCGCGACACGGATAAACCAGCAGACTAGCTGACATAGCTCGGTTAAAGACTCTCTACTTCATAGATGTAGAAAGTGTGAAAAATTGCCAATACCTCCACATGATAACCGGGTAAAGGCGCGGCGATCGCCAACTCAGTTTGATAAATGCTGAACAGCAGAAAGTTTTGTCTTTGCGTCTTCTGAGCAATGAGCTGTTTAATTTGAGGACGATTACTGTCAACTAAGGTCTGGCAGTAAGGCTTGAGAAACTCGAGCGGACCAGAAGCCTCACGACAGTAGTCTTGTAAGTAATTGACCAGCTCCTCTGTTGCATAGTCTACATAGTCTGCTTTTCCGGGATTTGTCACTGCCATCGTCGCTCCTAGCGCGATGAGTAGACTTCCCGCCCCTGCCCTGATTAGTGGTACTTTCATGCGGACTTGGCGCACTGTCGCTGTTTTTTGAGAGTCACTGGGTTAACTCTAGAAGCAGTATTACCCATCAAATGCTATATTAAATAGACGTACATGGCGAGCGTAGCCAAGTGGTTAAGGCAGTGGATTGTGGTTCCACCATTCGGGGGTTCGAGTCCCCTCGTTCGCCCTCATCGCAGGGATACTGGGTTCTGAATTGCTGGTGACCGCCAAGAAAAAGCTCATAATCTTTCCCCAACTCTTTTCCGACACCTGCGGCGCTTACACTATGTTAAGCCTGTTTATTTCTCTAGTCATTCGGTAGTAGGCTAGAAGAAGAATGACTCAGAGGTGACTCATGAACGAGCGCGAGAAAAACGTCATTACCGTAGAGCCAGGGACGCTGCTGTTTATCGTGACAGCTCTTCTATTTATCCCTCTGATCTTAGCGGGGTTTTTGTTTCAGTAGAGCTAAATCCAAGTTGTCCCCCCCAGAAAACCATTTAGGAGCGACAACTCAAAAGTTCAAAAAGCAAAATTAACAAGCTGATGTGTTTTTTTTGCCTTTTGAATTTTACTTCTAGTGGTTAAACTGCTGCATCGCCTCGGCTGTTTTCTGGCGGTCTAGTTTGAACACCATCACAGCTAACGGCGGTAAGCACAAATCGAGGGAATAAGGCTGATTGTGGAAAGCCCATTCATCAGTCCATTTGCCTCCCAAATTTCCCATGTTGCTACCCCCATACTCGCGGGCATCGCTGTTAAATAACTCGGTATAAAAGCCCATTTCCGGTACGCCAACCCGATAGTGGCTGTGGGGCTGAGGAGTAAAGTTACACACCGTCACCACAAAATCTTCGCTGTCCTTGCCGCAGCGCAGGAAGGAAACGACGCTGTGACGGTTGTCGCTACAGTCTATCCAGGCAAATCCTGGCTCCTCGTAATCTTGAGTGTAAAGGGCGGGCTCATTTCTATACAAAGTATTAAGATCGGCAAAAAACTGTCTGAGCTTCTGGTGCGGTTCGTGCTGAAGCAGATGCCACTCTAGATCTCCCCAAACATTCCATTCGCTCCACTGGCCAAATTCCATACTCATAAACATGGTCTTTTTGCCGGGATGGGTATACATATAGGTAAACAAACAGCGGACATTGGCAAATTTCTGCCACTCATCTCCTGGCATTTTGCCGATGATGCTGCTCTTACCGTGAACTACTTCATCATGGGAAAGCGCCAGCATATAGTTTTCGCTGTGGTGATACCAGATACTGAAGGTAATGTTGTTTTGGTGAAACTGGCGGAACCAGGGGTCCATGCTGAAGTAGTCCAGCATGTCGTGCATCCAGCCCATATTCCACTTCAGGTTAAAGCCCAAACCACCAACGTAGGTGGGCCAAGAAACCATCGGCCAAGAGGTCGATTCTTCCGCAATCGACAGCACCCCCGGAAAGTAGCCGTAGAGAATCCCGTGAACCTGACGGAGAAAATCGGCGGCTTCTAAGTTTTCTCGACCGCCATACTGGTTGGGCAACCACTCTCCGGTCTGGCGGCAGTAGTCGAGATACAGCATCGAGGCCACGGCATCGACGCGAATGCCGTCAATGTGATATTTGTCAAACCAGAACAGAGCATTCGCGACTAGGAAGTTACGCACTTCGTTGCGGCTGTAGTTAAAGACTAGCGTACCCCATTCCTTGTGTTCTCCCCGGCGAGGATCGGCATGTTCGTAGAGGTGAGTGCCGTCGAAGAAAGCTAAACCGTGTCCGTCTTTGGGGAAATGACCGGGAACCCAGTCAACAATCACGCCAATGCCCTGCTGATGACACCGATCGATGAAATACATCAAGTCTTCCGGGTTGCCGTAGCGGGAGGTAGCCGCGTAATAGCCCGTAACCTGATATCCCCAGGAACCATCAAAGGGATGTTCTGCAATCGGCAGGAGTTCGATGTGCGTGTATCCTAACTCTTTAACGTAGGGAATGAGCTTGTGAGCTAGCTCATAGTAGCTTAGAAAACGCGCTCCAGGCTTGAGGTCTGACACCTGAATTGGCTCGCCTTGACCGTTGAGTAACGGAGGCTGCTCGGCGGAGGAACCGTGCATCCAAGAGCCAAGATGAACTTCATAAACAGCAATCGGTTGAGTCAGGGGGTCGCTGTGACGGCGCTTTTCCAGCCAAGCGGCATCATTCCACTGATAAGCCTCTAAGTCGGTAACGACAGAGGCGGTTTTCGGTCGCACTTCCTGCTGAAAACCGTAGGGGTCTGTTTTTTCGTAGATATGACCTTCCCAGTTCTTAATTTCATACTTATAGGTTGTCCCCACTCCAATTTCGGGAATAAACAGTTCCCAAACTCCAAGATCTCGCTTCCGCATCTGATGGTGTCTGCCGTCCCAGGAGTTGAAGTCGCCAATCACCGAGGCATTCCGCGCATTAGGAGCCCAAAGCGCGAAATAAACGCCCTGAACTCCGTTGATTTCTGTCGCGTGAGCGCCGAGTTTTTCATAAATTCGATGGTGATTGCCCTCGGCAAACAAGTGCAGGTCGTATTCAGTGAGCTTGGGCGAGCGAAAAGCGTAAGGGTCATAGATCACCCGCTCGTGTTCCCCTTCCTTGATCCGCAACTGGTAATTGATCAGCTCTTTAACCTGGATGGTACACTCGAAAAAATGAGGATGATGTACCGTCTCCATAGGATACTCGGTTCGTTCCTCGGGACGGATTACCCAGGCAGCGCTGGCCTTGGGAAGATAGGCGCGTACTACCCAGCTTTCCACTTCTCCATTTTGGGCTTGGGGATGAGCACCGAGAATTTCAAAGGGGTCGTGGTGTAGGTTGTGAACAATCTGATTAACCTGGTCGGAAGCAAGTAGTGTGGGCATTACTAAACTGTTTACACGAATGAATGGAACAAAAAAACAAGCAAATTTAACTTTATTTATAAAAAGGATACATATTTTTACCCTCGACCACGAGAAGCAATCATTTACTCGTCATCAGCAGATGCTGGCTGACCCACCGTGAAGTTAAAATGGGTTGAGAGTTTCGAGTAGCTGGCGAATTTGCAGAAGAAAGATAATTTGCCGCACTTGGGAATTTAATTCAGGAGGAAAAGGACTTTGAGCGAGCTGAGCCTGCAGTTGCGCGTATTCAGCAGCACTGAGCAGTTCACCATCAAGGGGAGATCGCGCTCTTGTAATAATTTCAGTCCGCAGAATCTCCTCCGGCACCTCTTCAGGAGGGGGGAGTGCCAGCGACGGGACTCCGGCTAGGCAGACCGCTACCATCGGACTAACGATCGAGCCTGAACAAAAACCAAGTTGCCTGATCGCAGCTAACGAAATTTGCTGAGCGGGCGCTCGCTCCATGAATCTTTCCTCCCCTCTCTCGTGCTGACGGCATGTGCCTCTGGCACTATAGCACCTTCATTCAAGATCCTAGCAGTAACCTGCTTGACAGACATCATAGACTCAAAGATAACTTTGTAGGAAGAATCATTCATCCCGGGGGCGGCCAGGGGCCGTCGGACTACTCTATCTGCCAACGGAAAATTGTGACAGAATCTCAAACGATTCAGCTACCCAGTATTCAAAGTGCGATCGCCCTAGCAGGCAAAGGCGATGAAAACCTCAAGCTCCTGGCTCGCCATACTGGAGCCAGCCTCGTACTGCGGGGCCAGGATCTCCTGATCTATGGGCAAACGAAGCCCGTCGAGCGAGCCAGCAAAGTGGTCCGCTCTCTCCAGCCCTACTGGAAAGAAGCGAAAAGCATCTCTCCCCCCGATATTCTGACCGCCTTCCACGCTCTAGATACCGGGCGTTTGCACGAGTATCAGGATTTGCAGCAAGATGTGCTGGCGCGGACGCGACGAGGCGACCTCATTCGAGCGAAAACCTTTCGTCAACGGCAGTATGTCAAGGCCATTCAAACCCACGACATTACCTTCTGTATTGGACCAGCCGGAACGGGCAAAACCTTTTTGGCCGCGGTGTTAGCGGTACAGGCCCTGCTTGAAGATCGCTGTGATCGTCTGATTCTCACTCGTCCAGCCGTAGAAGCCGGAGAAAAACTCGGCTTTTTGCCCGGAGATTTACAGCAAAAGGTCAATCCTTTCCTCCGTCCCCTTTACGATGCCCTCTATGAATTCATCGATCCAGAAAGAATTCCCGACTTGATGGAGAGAGGCAAAATTGAAGTCGCGCCCCTGGCCTACATGCGCGGTCGCACTCTCAACAATGCCTTTGTGATCGTAGATGAGGCCCAAAATACCACTCCAGCCCAACTGAAAATGGTGCTGACTCGACTAGGGGAAAACTCGCGCATGGTGGTGACAGGAGATATTACCCAAACCGATTTACCTCACCATCAAGATTCTGGATTAGTGGTGGCTAGTAGAATTCTCAAGTCGGTCGAGGGCATTGCCTTTTGTCATTTCTCTCAAGCCGATGTCGTGCGTCATCCCCTCGTACAGAAGATTGTGGCCGCTTATGAGCAGTATGAACGCTAGGAAATTAGAAATCTATTGATTGTTAATAGAGTGTCGGTCACTGCTTCCTTGAGCAAGGCTAGCCTCTCGTTTGAAGTTCGCTGGGCTCTCGATCGTCAACTGGTTCTGAGGAATGTACCACATAAGGGAGTCCTGCACCTGTGAGTCCTTGTTTGATTCGTTCTGGGGTGGCCTCAAAAACGACAAATAAAGGATAAATTTTTTCGGCTGTTTCGCTAAACATATGCTGTTCGGGGAGAGGCATGAACCATTGATACTCTCGATCTAGATAAACCTGGGTTTCGCGCCAGCGGCGCAGCAGGGCGGAGAAATCTTCTTGAGGGCGATGAATAAAGACGAGAATTTCGACCCCCAGCTTGATTTTCCATTCCGGATCGCACAGGAGAATTGCCAAGTCACACGGTAAACAAACTGCTTCATCTGACGCGCTGGCTTTTTCTAGCTGTCGCTGAGGCGAGCGCACTTTAGCGATCGGCAAAGGAATCGGAATAATGCTCGCCTGCGGGCGGCGCACACTGGGCAGCATTTCTAAGTAAAGACGATACTGACGCAGTAGAGCGATCGCTCCCTCGCGGCTGCTATAGTTTGACAGCAGCGTTTCATAGTCTGATTGCTTAACAAACATCTTTTCCAAATAATCAATCAACCATCATCACTGACTAACAATCAGTCACCGATGAATAGTGTTGATCTAAGATTGATTGACGGCTTATCGTTGATTGTTGATTGGTTACCCAAGTTCATTGAAGACGGTGAGCAGCGGCAAATACATCGATACCAAGATCGTTCCTACCATCACGGCCACCAGCACGATCATGATCGGTTCAATGAGGCTTGTTAGGGCTTTAACCGTCTGTTCAACCTCATCTTCATAGAAGTCAGCCACTTTCATCACCATCGCATCAAGCTCTCCCGTCTCTTCGCCGATGCCAATCATTTGAATCGCGAGAGCAGGAAATACCTTTTGCTTTTGCAGCGCGATGCTAATCACTCCTCCTTGCTGAATTTCGGCTTTAATGGCTGATACCGCATTGGCGATCACTTGGTTACCGACAGTATCGCCGACAATATCTAAACAGTTAAGAATAGGAACGCCAGAGCGGGTCAAAGAGCCAAAAACGCGACAAAAGCGAGCGACTGCCGATTTTTGATTCAAATCGCCTAAAAGCGGTAGTTTGAGCATTAAACCATCGATTTGGACTCGCCCAGCCGGAGTTTTGTAGTACCGTCGCAGCAGAAAAGCACTGATGGCGATCGCCACAATGGGAATAATTACTTTGGTACTTCTCAGTACGCCGCTCAGAAACAGCATGAGTCGCGTCAGGGCGGGAAGTTCTACGCCGAGATCTTCAAAAATCCCTGCAAAGATCGGCACCAGAAAAACCGTCATACCGATAAAAACGGCAAAGGTAAATAGAGCAATGGCCACCGGATAGGTCATCGCCGATTTAATCTGATTTTTTAGCCGCGCCATATCCTCTAGCAGCCTAGCGAGGCGGTTGAGCACTTCATCTAATACGCCGCCCGTCTCTCCGGCCTCCACCATACTCACGTAAAGCTGATCGAAACAGTCTGGATGTTTAGCAAATGCTTCAGATAAGCTCACTCCTTGCTGAATATCGCTACTGGTGGCCAGGAGTGCTTTCTTTAACTTGGGATTGGAACACTGCTCAGCTAAAACCGCCAAAGACCGCACAATGGCGACTCCAGCATTGACTAAAACGGCAAACTGACGAGAGAAGACGGCTTTATCCTTAACGGTAACGCTATTGAGAAAGCTGAGGATTTTAATATCGGACAAATCCCCTTCCCAAAAAGCGGCTGGTTTTGCCTTGCCCACCGCCGGATACCGCGTCCTTAGTATCCCGCGAGCCTCCTGGGGAGAAGCCGCCTCAACCTTCTCCGTCAACGTTTTCCCAGAAGCGTTTTTAACTTTAACAACGTAAGTAGTCATTGGTCATTAGTTACTGATAGCTGGCCACTGAATTAGGAGCGAATTTTGGCGACCGTTGCTCCTTGAACAAGCCGCTGGAGTTCATCCGGTCTGGCACTTTTAGAAATGGCCTCTTCGTAGGCCACAACGCCGCTTTTGACCAAGTTGGCTAAAGCCTGCTCCATCGTCTGCATGCCCAGTTTTGCTCCGGTTTGAATGGCAGAATAGACTTGAGCGGCTTTACCTTCTCGGATTAAATTGGCGATCGCTGGCGTGACTATCATAATTTCTTGAGCCATCGCCCGTCCGAATTCTCCGGGTTTAGGGTTTTTCTTTTTCACCAAGCACTGGCTAAATACCGCCAAGAGAGAATTAGACAGCATAGCGCGAATCTGCGGCTGTTGAGCGGCGGGAAAGACATCAATAATGCGGTCTACCGTATTGGCTGCCGAGTTCGTATGGAGAGTGCCAAACACCAGGTGTCCGGTTTCTGCGGCGGAAATGGCCAGCGAAATTGTTTCCAAATCCCGCATCTCTCCTACCAAAATAATATCTGGGTCTTCTCGTAGCGCAGATTTAAGAGCATTAGCAAAACTTTTAGTGTCTTCGCCCTTTTGCCGCTGATGAAACAGGCTTTTGTGGTTAGGAAATACGTATTCAATCGGGTCTTCTACGGTAATAATGTGCTCCGAGCGCGTACGGTTAATTAAGTCCAGCATCGCTGCTAGGGTGGTGGTTTTTCCCGACCCGGTTTGTCCCGTCACCAGCACCATGCCCCGCGGTCGCTCGGTCATCTCCCGAACGACGTTGGGTAAGCCAAGCTGATCGAAATTCGGAATTTTAGACGACAAAGCTCTCAGGCAGGCGGCATAGCAGCCCCGCTCTTTGTAAACGTTGACTCGAAAACGAGCCAGTCCTTTGACCCCGTAGGAGCAGTCTAACTCCCAAGTTTGTTCTAATTCTTTGCGCTGGGAATTATTCAGCATCCCAAAAATCAGCTTTTGGCTTTCCTGGGGAGTGAGCGGGTCTTCGTTAATTGGACTCAGTTTGCCGCTAATGCGAAAGAAAATGGGGGCTCCCGCCTGAATGTGCATATCAGAGCCGCCCATCTCCACAAGCTGCTCCATCAAGTCTTCAATCATTAAATCCATTATTGTCTCCTCTTTACTATTCGGTGTCAGTGTTTTCCCTTTCCCCTTTACCCCTTCCCCTTTTTCCGTCGCGGAGCGACTAGTGCTAAATTAGTCCGAAAAGCGCGGTGTCATACAGTAGGGGCAATCTAACCACTCCGGCTGGAGTTCTGCTTGACACGTATCGCAGGTCAGCGAATTTTTGCGTTTGGCCTTTAATTCGGCTTCAAGTCCAGAATCTGTAAAGGTAACTCGTTCGACCTCTTCTAAAGTGGTGTAGCCCTCGTGAACCAAATTGAGGCTATAGGCCAGCAGCGTACTCATGCCCTCATCAACCGCTGCTTCTTTGATGCGGTCAGTGGTGGCTCCCTCGTTGATCAGAGTCTGAATGCGATCGCTATTCTGCATCACTTCATAAACGCCCACTCGCCCTTTGTACCCAACCCCGCTACATTTAGGGCACAAAGTTTCAGATTCTCTAGCGGCTTGAATCTCTTCAGTGGTGAGGATGTTCGCTCGATAGAGCGTAATTTGCTCTTCGTTGGCTGCTGATAATCCGAACCGAGACAGTTCGGCTTGACTGGGATGATAGGCAATGCGACATTCGCTACAGACTCGACGCATCAAACGCTGCGCCAGCACTCCCACCAGCGCCCCCGAAATCATAAACGGCTCGACCCCCATCTCATCAAGGCGAGCGATCGCTCCGGCAGCATCGTTAGTATGCAGAGTCGTTAACACCAGGTGTCCGGTGAGCGCTGCCTCAATCGCGGTTTTAGCGGTTTCTTTGTCTCGTGTCTCACCAACCAGGATCACGTCCGGATCTTGTCGGAGGAAAGCCCGCAAAATCGAGGCGAAATCCATTCCTTTTTCTCGAATCACCTGGACCTGAGTGATTCCTGGTAAGGAATACTCAATCGGGTCTTCGGCGGTACTAATATTGATGCCAGGGTCGTTCCGTTCTGCCAGCACCGAGTACAGCGTCGTTGATTTACCCGAACCCGTTGGTCCTGTAACCAACAGTAACCCAAACGGACGACTCGCCATTTCTCTGACGATTTCGAGAGTACGCTGGTCGGTAATTAGCTTATCTAACCCCAACTGAGTAGCAGAGTTATCTAAAATCCGCAGCACGACCTTCTCTCCGTAGCGACTGGGCAACGTGCTGACGCGGAAATCGACTTTACGCCCCTGGAACATTCGCCTAATCTTGCCGTCTTGAGGCAGTCGCCGCTCGGCAATGTCTAATTCCGACATGATTTTGAACCGGGCGACCACCGCTGCTGTAATCTGCTTGGGCAGAGAGAAGACCTGAGTGAGCACACCGTCTTTGCGGTAGCGGACTCGCAACCCTTCTTCTTGAGGTTCGACATGAATATCCGAGACCCCTTCGCCCAGAGCTTTCACCAAAATCTTATTCACCAGATTAATGATGGGGGCTTCTTGAGCATCGTTGGCAGCGCTGAGGTCATCGGCTCCGTCCTCTTCTACCAAACTGAGATCTAAATTTTCAACAATCCCAGAAACATCGCCGAGCTGATCTAGCTCTTTCTCTTTTTCTTGCCGCTCCCGCTCTTGGTCTCTTTTAGACACTTCGGCATAGTACTGCTCCAGCAGTTTGGCGTAATCATCGGGAGCAATCACCATGCGCTGGAGCCCCAGATTTTTGGGACGTAAAATCCGATTGAGGTCGTCGATCGCTTCTAGGTTTTCCGGATCGACCATAGCAACGAGCACCGCAGGAGGGTGCTCTTGCTGGCTGAGGGGTAGCAGCTTGTAATGACGACAGATATCAATGGGAATATGACGATCAATCAGCTCAACAATTTGACTGTCGGTAACGGGGCGAATTTCCGGATCTAAAGAATCAATTCCGTAAAGAATCTTAAGTTCAAAGAGCTGATGTTTTTTATATTGGCGCTGAAGCTGGAGGGGAAGATCGCGCCCAGTAACAGATTTGAGAGCGTCTGTGAGGGCACAACCGGTTTTACGGCTTTGGGCGAGGGCAAGCTTGACCTGTTCTGTGTCTGCGTAGCCTGCCTCAATGAGCTTATTGCCAAAGGGAGAATAATTATTTCGGAGAGCAACTGCTTTAGTTCTCTTAAATGTAGAATTATTCATCTAAATTAGAATATTTTCTAGATCTTGCTTAGTGTTCCCAAAATTCTCTGAAAATTGCTTTTTCACTCATATTTTGCTGAGCGCTTGCCACAATGGGCGATCGCATGCCCAGCGACTGGGGGTTTAGCCCAAATTCGCCTCTCAACCCCCTGTTTCCTGCTGCGGTTTCAAGTCCGTCTGCAATCAGCAAGAGTGTTTAAAGCGATTGACCCATTTCGGCTTTCTTGTCTGGGTCACTGCTTTGGGGCTGACCTGATGGCGAACTGCTCATCCCCCTTGGAAAATGTTACATTTTAGTTACAGGTAGCCTAGAATAGTTGAAATTATTCCTTCACTTTCACAAACGAACGAAGGTGGCATCGTAGAGCAACCGTAGCGCAAAAGAGAGGTTATTTTCTTACCGATAAAAATCCTATGATCGATAACCCAAAGCAGCCAGAGAATACTTCAGAAAATTTTGATTCCTCACCCCCCGCAGCAGACCCCCTTGAGGAAAATCAAGGGGCTTTCCCGCAAGACTTCAGCACAGATTCAGAGACTCCCGCTGAAGTGTCAACCGAAGCAGAAACAGATTCTGCTGATGTCGGTCAGCGTCTAGAAGAGACGATTGGCACTTTGCAGGCTGAAGCGGCAGCTCTCAAACAGGAGCTTGAAGAGCAGACAAAAAAAACGGATGCTTTTAAAGCTCAATATGTGCGAATTGCCGCAGATTTTGACAACTTTCGCAAGCGCTCAGAGAGGGACAAGGAAAATCTGGTTCAGCAGACGAAGCGGACCACTATCGGCGAATTGTTGGCGGTTGTTGACAACTTCGAACGTGCCCGCGCTCAGATTAAGCCCGCCAATGATGGAGAACTAGCCATTCATAAAAGCTATCAAGGAGTCTACAAAAACTTTGTTGATAGCCTCAAGCGGATCGGGGTGTCAGCGATGCGTCCAGAAGGACAGCCTTTCGATCCGAATTATCACGAAGCCCTCCTGCAAGAACCGACCGAAGAGTATCCGGATGGAACGGTTATCGAGCAGCTAGTGCGAGGCTATATGCTAGGCGATCAGGTGCTGCGCCATGCCAGAGTGAAAGTGTCTGTCGGCGGAGCCCCAGCGTCAGCAGAGCCAGAAGCAGATTCTAGCACTGTAGCAGAATAAATAAAGAGGCCGACAGCTTTACTGGTGCTGTTCTTACAGAATAAGAGAGCAATTTTTCCGCAATTTCACCGGAGAAGTTGAAGCCAAATCAGGCTATGATGGCGAGCAACTTCTCTGGCCTACGATTGCCAAGCCAACTCTTATTTTCTGTCACGTTATGGGAAAAGTCATCGGTATTGACTTAGGAACAACCAATAGTTGCGTTGCCCTCCTAGAAGGAGGTAAACCCCTCATCGTTCCCAATCAAGAAGGGGAGCGAACGACTCCAAGTATTGTTGGCTTCAGTAAAAATAACCAGCGCCTCGTCGGTCAGCTTGCTAAGCGTCAAGCTGTCACTAACGCCGAAAATACGGTCTATAGCATCAAGCGCTTTATTGGTCGTCGGTGGCACGATACCGCCGACGAGCGCTCGCGAGTGCCTTACCAGTGTATTAAAGGCCGCGACGATACGGTAGATGTTCAGATCCGCGACCAGCAGTTCACGCCCCAAGAAGTATCGGCGATGGTGTTGCAGAAGCTCAAGGCTGACGCTGAAAAATTCTTGGGAGAAACGGTGCGCGAAGCCGTCATCACCGTCCCAGCTTACTTTACCGATGCGCAGCGACAGGCTACCAAGGATGCTGGAATCATTGCCGGTTTAGACGTTCTCCGCATCGTCAACGAGCCCACCGCGGCAGCGCTCGCCTACGGGTTGGATAAGCAAGACCGCGATCAGTTTGTTCTGGTCTTCGATTTGGGTGGCGGGACGTTCGACGTCTCGATTCTTCAGTTGGGCAACAGCGTCTTTGAAGTCAAAGCCACGGCTGGCAACAATCATTTGGGAGGAGATGACTTTGATAACGCTATTGTCCGCTGGCTGATAGCCGATTTTAAAGCTCAAGAAGGCATTGACCTCAGTACAGACAAGATGGCCATTCAGCGGCTGCGCGAAGCAGCGGAAAAAGCCAAAATCGAGCTGTCTAGCACGTTAACCACTTCGATTAATCTTCCCTTCGTGACGGCGGATGAAACGGGGCCAAAACATTTAGAGGTCAGCTTGACGCGGGCCAAGTTTGAAGAACTCGTTGGTGAGCGGATCGGAAAAACCATCGAGTCCGTTAAACAGGCTCTTAAAGACTGCGAACTCACCCCCGAGCAAATCGATCGCATCATCTTAGTCGGTGGTTCTACTCGCATTCCGGCTGTTCAGAAGCTGCTCGAACGGTTTTTCGCTGAAAAGCAGCTAGAGCGCTCGATTAACCCGGATGAAGCGGTGGCGATGGGAGCCGCGATTCAGGCGGGAGTCCTCGGTGGCGAAGTCGAAGACGTGCTGCTTCTCGATGTTGCGCCTCTCTCTCTGGGGATCGAAACCTTGGGAGAAGTTTTTACCAAGTTGATTGAGCGCAACACCACAATTCCCACCAGCAAATCGCAAATTTTCTCGACAGCCGTTGATGGGCAAACCTCGGTTGAAATTCATGCTCTCCAGGGAGAGCGAGCCATGGCCAAAGATAACAAAAGCCTCGGAAAATTCATTCTGACCGGAATTCCGCCGGCACCGCGAGGCGTTCCCCAAGTTGAAGTCACGTTTGATATCGACGTTAACGGGATTCTCAAAGTCTCCGCGCAGGATAAAGGCACAGGACGCGAACAAAGTATCGAGATTGTCAATACCGGAGGTCTCAGCGCCGAGGAAATCGAGCAGATGCGCCGAGAAGCCGAACAATACGCTGACCGCGATCGCCGCTATATTCAGCTTGTTGAACTACAAAATCAGGCAGAAAGCTTATTCTACAGCTATGAGTCAACTTTACAAGAGAACGGCAACCTCATTCGCCAAAACCTGAAGCATCAGCTCCAGGAAAAGAAGGAGCGACTAGAAGCGGCTTTGAAGAATACTTCGATGAGAATAGACACCATCAAAAAGATCCTCGAAGACTTTCGCGGCACTTTGTTAGCGGTGGGGTCCGAATTCTATCATCAAGCAGACTCCCAATCGTCGGTAGAAGAGTTGGAAACCGTAGTGGATGAGGCGTCAGCACCAACCCAAGAGTTAGAGACGATGGTGGATGGAGTCGAACCAACCAGAGAATTAGAAACGATTGCTGATGAGGAGTTTGAAACGATTGAAGAAGAAATTATGAGCAGCCTTAAGCAGGTCTCTCGAGCGCCGACCCAAAAAACTGCCGGAGATTTCTCCGACAGACCTGTTGAGCCAGCTCAACGCATAGCCCGCAGTCAGAGCGGCGGAGAAGCAGCACGAGCGGAAGACGTGCTTAAGGCTGCTCAGCCATCAGAATTTGATTATGATGAAGGCAAGACAGTCATTGGCGATTACGAAATGATCGATTAATCAGCCACTAAGGAAAGCAAGCCGTTACTATTAGTTAAGCAGGGATTGACAACTCCTTTCCTCATCATGGCGATCGCCGCTCGGTGAGCACCAGTAATCAGCGGGAGCGTCACTATTTTTTACTGAATCCTTTAGACTTTGTTAAAGTACATCTAGACTGAACTCTATTGTTAATATCCAGCGTTCTATGGCAGGCGACTATTACGAAATTCTTGGGGTCTCCCGTGATGCGAGTAAAGAAGAAATTAAACGGGCTTACCGTCGTCTTGCTCGGAAATATCATCCGGACGTAAACCAAGAGGCAGGAGCGGAAGAACGGTTCAAAGAAGTCAACCGCGCTTACGAAATCTTGTCAGAACCAGAAACTCGTGCTCGATACGATCGCTTTGGCGAAGCCGGGGTTGCCGGAGGCGGAGGTGCTGGCTTTGATTATGGAGATATGGGAGGCTTTGCCGATATCTTTGAATCTTTCTTTGGTGGCTTTGGCGGGATGGGAGCGCAAACCGCCTCCCGACGACGGGGAGGCCCCGTGCGAGGAGACGACCTGCGCCTCGATCTCAAACTGGAATTTAAAGAGGCTGTATTTGGCGGGGAGAGGGAAATTCGTATTCCCCATTTGGAAACTTGTTCTGTCTGTAGCGGGTCGGGAGCTAAACCTGGCTCCGGCTCTCGAACTTGCCCGACCTGTAGCGGCTCCGGTCAGGTGCGGCGCGCTACCCGAACTCCCTTCGGCAGCTTCGCCCAAGTATCCGTCTGTCCGACCTGTAGTGGAGAGGGACAGATTATTGAAGAGAAATGCGAAAACTGCGGCGGAGAAGGCCGCAAACAGGTGACAAAGAAGCTCAAGATCACCGTTCCCCCCGGAGTAGACAACGGCACTCGTCTGCGGGTCTCTCGTGAAGGAGATGCTGGAATGCACAGCGGTGCTCCTGGAGATCTTTATGTTTATCTCTTTGTGGACTCGGACAAAGAGTTTAATCGAGACGGAATCAACATTCTTTCAGAAATTTCAGTTAGCTACCTACAGGCAATCCTTGGCTGCCGGATCAGGGTTAATACGGTAGATGGTGCGGAGGAGCTCACCATTCCCGCCGGTACGCAGCCCGATACCGTGTTGACTCTAGAAAACAAGGGCGTCCCTAAGCTGGGCAACCCGGTGAGCCGGGGGGATCATCTCATCAAAGTACAGGTTGAAATTCCTACTCGCGTGAGCGCCGAAGAAAAAGATCTACTGGAAAAGCTAGCCAAAATTAAGGGAGAAAGTACAGGAAAAGGAGGCATTGAAGGGTTTTTGGGAGGACTATTTCACAAGTGAATACCGCAGCACGATGCATCGAAGACCAGCCAGATGCTCAGCTTGACCTGAGGGGAACTCCCTGCCCGATTAACTTTGTTCGCACCAAACTCCGGCTCGAACAGATGTCTCCTGGCTCACTGCTGGAGGTCTGGCTAGATCCAGGAGAACCGATTGAGCAGGTTCCTGACAGCCTCGTTATGGAAGGCTACCAGCTTGAAGCCGTTGAAAATCGCAGCGACTTTTTTGTAGTGAGGGTGCGCCGTCCGCAGTCATCGTGAGCGAGACAGCCTTGCCAGGAACCGTTGTCGCCATTCAGGCTAACTACTATCAGGTGCGCCTCGAGCCGCTGAGTGCCCAAGAAAATTGGCCCTATGGCAGCGTTCCTCCTGCTTTCCTCCTGTGTACTCGTCGTGCGCGGCTCAAAAAAGTTGGGCAAAAGGTTATGGTTGGCGATCGCGTCCTCGTAGAAGAACCAAACCTCGACGGACGCGGAGCCATTGCCCACGTTTTTCCCCGAAAGACGGTGCTCATGCGTCCTCCAGTCGCTAACGCCGACCAGATTCTGTTGGTATTTGCCCTGGAGGAGCCGGCGTTAGATGCTTGGCAGCTCAGTCGCTTCCTCGTCAAGGCTGAATCTGTGGCCCTCGAACTCTGTTTGTGCCTGAATAAAGCCGATTTGGTTAGCCCTGAACGCCAGCGTCAGTGGCAGCAGCGCCTGAACGAGTGGGGATACACCCCGGCATTCATCAGCGTTGCTAACGGCCAAGGATTAGAGGCTCTCGGAGAGCGCCTCAAGCAGCAAATCACGATTCTGGCCGGACCTAGTGGAGTGGGGAAATCAAGTCTAATCAAGGCGTTAATTCCCACAGGAGCAGCGGTTCGGGTCGGACAAGTATCGGGAAAGCTGGGTCGCGGTCGCCATACAACTCGTCACGTTGAGCTCTTTGAACTTCATGGCTGTGGGCTGCTTGCCGACAGTCCAGGATTTAATCAACCGGACCTGGAATGCGCTCCATCTGCTTTGGCGGATTACTTTCCAGAAATCCGCCAGCGACTCGCCCAAGGCCACTGCCAGTTCAGCAATTGCCTCCATCGAGATGAACCAAACTGCGTTGTCCGCGGCGACTGGGAGCGCTACGAGCATTACCTCAAGTATTTAGAAGAGGCGATCGCCCGTTCGCAAGAGTTACACAGCAGACCCGACGAAGAGCCAAGCCTCAAGCTTAAGGTCAAAGAATCTGGTCAGCATCAGTATGAACCCAAGCTAGCCACCAAAAAATATCGACGTCTTTCCCGCCGGCAGCGACATCAATCTCTCCAGGAATACGAAAATCAGTCCCTAGAGGAACTGACTGAAGGCCGAGAAGATTTGTAGTTTCTTGAAAAACAATGAGCACTGAACCGGCTGTGCCAAACCAAAAACGGGTCACTGCTCATGATGTCCTGTTCGCTATTGAAACGATTCCTCCCTGGCTCCCGTCGCAGGCTTGATCGATGAGCGCCAAATCCGGGGTTTGATAAAATAGGCTTAGTTTTCCAGTCCCTCTTGCTTGCTATGCCACAACACGGATTTTCTCTTGAGACTGGTTCAATTCTTGACGACCGCTATCAAATTCTGGCTCAACTGGGCGGCGGTGGATTTGGGCGCACCTATTTAGCCCAGGATCTTCAGTGCCGAGAAAAGTGCGTTCTCAAAGAATTCGCTCCCCAGGTAGAAAGTTCTCAACTTAAGAAAGCAGAAGAGTTACTCAAGCGAGAAGCCGGGATTCTCAAAGAGCTAAGACACGAGCAAATTCCCCGTTCTCGCCAGCTACTGCGGCTGCGGCTACAGAGCAAAGACGCTCTATTTTTAGTTCAGGAATACATTGAAGGACAAAGCTATTGGCAACAATTGCGACAAGGCAAGCTCTTTAACGAGACGGAAGTCACTCAACTGCTGCTCGATCTGCTGCCCGTATTAGAATACATTCACGCTCTTGACGTGATTCACCGCGATATTTCTCCAGATAACTTAATTCAGAGGCAGTCTGACCGTAAGCCAGTCCTGATTGACTTTGGCTGCGTCAAAATTGCCGCTAACGCCGTCACGGGAGCCAAAACGGTCACGCTGGTTGGTAAACAGGGGTATGCCCCAGAAGAACAAATGCTCCACGGTCAAGCGTTTCCCCATAGCGATCTCTATGCCTTAGCCGTGACGGTGCTGGTGTTGCTCACCGGGAAACACCCCCACGAACTGTACGATCGCGATTGGCAGGCTTGGCAGTGGCGAGAGGTAGAAATCAGCAGTGGTTTAGCCAAAGTATTAGAGCGTATGCTAGCGTCCCAGCCGAGCGATCGCTATCAATCCGCTCAACAGGTTCGACAAATTTTAGAACGACAGGAATTTCCTCTGGCGAGTCGGCTGCTGTCGGGATTTCGCACTTTAGTCGTGGCCCCAGGCGATCGCCTCAGTGCTCCCACTCAAGGTCATCAACCAGAGCCTTCGGCACTCAAATGGCCACAGTTCAGCTTGCCTAAGCCTCGCCTACCGCGACTCGACCTGTCTCGCTATCAACCTCAAGTTCTAGAAGCTCTCAAAAGAACGTTTGTCCGCAGCAGTATTGTTATTCTGCCTGCACTAGTAGCTTTTGCTGGAGTGCGAGTCTTGAATTCATCTTTTCATCGCCCTGCTCCAAATCAGACAGAAGAAACTCTGCAACAGCAGCTTTCTCAGCGTCTTCGGGCTTTGAATATTAATCAAGGAGCTTTTTACCAGCGAGTTGACGACCAGTTTTACGCTCAGTATCCAGAACTTGCGGGCGTAAAATTAACCAATACGGCAGACCATCAGCAGTTCAGAGAAGCATGGTACGAAATTGCCCACAAATTAATGCAACAACAAGAACGGGAAAGACGTGCACCATGAAGAGGCTTGACGAGGAGGAAGAGAGAGCCTGTGTTTCTGCTCTTCCCGGAGTTTTGGATTTTATTCATCTTTAACCGCGGAGGAGAGACTGACCAGCCTTGACCAACTTGAATCAATTCCCTTCCTCCTTAGATTCTAAACAGCAGACAGCGGTTTTTCTGCTGCTGTAATCGACTGCGCTTCGGGAGTTTCAGCTTCTGAAGGCGGGATAGCTTGCCAGAATTGCTCGACTGCTGATTCCCAATTGTCTAAAATCGTTTTGGCTTTCTGGCTTCCCGTCCTCTCCCTGTGAGCTTCAATGAGTGCTTTGAGCTGCTGTTTCCCGGCTTTAGTACTGAGCCGCTGAATCTTGACATCTGAGTTGACTTTCTTAATGAAGCTATCGTCCTCATCGAGGAAGTAAGCCAAACCGCCCGTCATGCCAGCACCGACATTTCGTCCGACTGTCCCTAACACAACAACGACACCGCCCGTCATATATTCGCAGCAGTGATCGCCAGCTCCTTCGATCACGGCTTGGCCCTTGGAGTTTCTAACCGCAAAACGTTCGCCAGCGCGTCCATTGGCGTAGAGAACGCCTCCCGTCGCGCCGTAAAGACAGGTATTGCCGATGAGAACGTTTTCTGCCGGGTCATAGCAAACATCTTGAGGAGGGACGATAACGATCTCGCCTCCATGCATGCCCTTACCCACGTAGTCGTTTGCTTCTCCAACTAACACCAGGTTCATGCCAGGGAGATTAAAAGCCCCAAAGCTTTGCCCAGCGGCTCCCTGAAACGTGAGGGTCATTTCGCCCTCAAATCCGGTGTCTCCGTACTGTTTGGCAATTTGTCCAGCAATTCTGGCGCCCACAGTCCGGTCTGTGTTAAGGAGGGTGACCTCTTTGGTAACTGCCCCCTGGTTGCGGATGGCGGCGGCCATCTCTGCATCGGCTAACAGTTCATCGTCTAACACAGGTCCGTTGCTGTGTACAGCTTCATGGTTGAGCCAGCTTCGGTCTGAGCGGACATCGGGGAGGTTAGTCAAGCAGTCCAAAATCAAGCCGTTCGTCTTGGTGAGCGGAGCTGCACGGCGGGTTAGCAGATCCCCCCGGCCAATAATGTCTTCGAGACGGCGATAGCCTAAGCGAGCGAGCAGAGAGCGAACCTCTTGAGCGACGAAGTAGAAGAAATTAACGACGTGCTCCGGCATTCCGGTAAAGCGCTGGCGAAGTCTTTCCTGCTGAGAGGCCACACCGACAGGGCAGTTGTTGGTGTGGCAGATTCGGGCCATGATACAGCCTTCAGCAATCATAGATACTGAACCGAAGCCGTATTCTTCCGCTCCCATCAACGCCGCCATCACGACATCGTGTCCGGTTTTGAAGCCCCCATCGGCCCGCAGCAGTACGCGATCGCGCAGCCCGTTTTCCATCAGCACACGGTGAACTTCCGTTACTCCCAGTTCCCAGGGAACTCCAGCATGTTTGATGGAGCTGAGCGGAGATGCTCCCGTGCCGCCATCGTGACCGGAAATTTGAATGACGTCTGCGTTGGCTTTGGCCACCCCAGCGGCAATGGTGCCAATGCCGATTTCAGCGACCAGCTTGACCGACACTTTGGCGTTTGGGTTAATTTGGTGCAGATCAAAAATAAGCTGAAACAGATCTTCAATCGAATAGATGTCGTGATGAGGCGGTGGGGAAATCAGCGGTACTCCCGGCTTAGACCGCCGCAGCATGGCAATGTAAGGACTGACCTTTTTACCGGGAAGCTGTCCGCCTTCCCCTGGCTTGGCTCCTTGAGCAATTTTAATTTCTAGCTGCTGGGCGCTCATTAAGTATTCAGGGGTCACCCCAAAGCGACCGGACGCAACTTGTTTGGTGGCAGAACTGGCCGTATCGCCATTTCGTAGTCCTTTCAGGTGCGGTAAGGTCGGAGAATGTCCGTTGTCGTCCACATCGTTGAGCACGGTAAACCGCAGCGGATCTTCTCCGCCTTCCCCGGAGTTAGATTTGCCGCCAAGGCGGTTCATGGCGATCGCTAGAGTTTCGTGCGCTTCTCGTGAGAGGGAGCCCAATGACATGGCCCCGGTGCAGAAACGCTTAACGATTTCCTCAACGGATTCGACTTCGTTGATATTGATGGCGTCCCGGTCCCCCTTCAGATCTAGCAGATCCCGCAGGGCCGTTACGGGTCTTCCGGCGAGGAACTGTTGATACACTTCGTAGTGGTTGTAGTCTTGCTCAGCTACGGCTTTATGCAGCGCCTTGGCCATTTCTGGAGAGTTCATATGATACTCTCCGCCCGGACGGTAGTTAATAAAGCCAAAGTTTTCTAGCTTTTTACCTTCCAAGTTAGGAAAAGCCCGCCTATGAAAGGCAATCACTTCCTGGGCTAACTCCTGAAGGCTCATGCCGCCGACGCGGGACGTTGTTCCCGCAAAGGCTAAATTGACTACATCCATGCCCAGACCGAGAGCCTCAAATATCTGTGCTCCATGATAGGAACTGAGCAGCGAAATCCCCATCTTCGAGAGAATTTTGAGCAAACCCGCTTCTACCGACTTCCGGTATTGCTGTTGGGCAGTTTCTATGGAAATTTGCTCGAGTTTGCCCCGCTCCATCATTTTTTGCGTTTTTGGATCGCTCCACCAGGCCCGGACGGTTTCTAGCGCTAGATAGGGACACACCGCGGATGCGCCATAGCCGATTAGGCAGGCAAAATGATGGGTACTCCAGCACTGCGCCGTATCAATAATCAGCGAGGCTGCCAGTCTCAATCCTTGACGAATCAAGTGATGGTGAACGGCTCCTACCGCTAGCAGGGGCGGGATATAGCTTCGTTCTTCCTGTAGATGAGCGGTGTCATCTGCGCCGCGATCGCTGAGCACCACCATCTCCGCTCCGGCTCGAACCGCCTCCTCGGCTCGAGCACACAGGGTGGTTATGGCTGCCTTTAAACCGGCGGGTCCGTCGGCAATGTCAAACAGCGTTGATAGCTGCACCGTTTTAAAACCGGAAGTCGCGATCGCCTCTAGTTCCGCCTGATTGAGAATCGGGGTGTCCAGCTTGAGCAGCCGAGCGGCTTCGGGAGTAATGTCCAATAGGTTTCCGCGCTTGCCCAACTGCATACTCAAAGACATCACCAAGCTTTCCCGCAGCGGATCGATAGGAGGATTGGTGACCTGAGCAAAGCGCTGCTTAAAGTAATCGTAGAGCAGGCGGGGCTTATCCGATAGAATGGCTAACGGAATATCATCCCCCATACAGAAGGTTGGCTCTTTCCCCTGAGTCGCCATCGGCACAACAATCATTTCTACATCTTCTGCTGTGTAGCCAAAGGCGGTTTGACTCTTGAGTAGCTCAGACGGATTGAGCTGAGCTTGAGGACAAAAAGCCTGCCGCTCGACGGTTTTCCGATGTTC
Source organism: Cyanophyceae cyanobacterium (assembly GCA_050331735.1). Classification (GTDB taxonomy): domain Bacteria; phylum Cyanobacteriota; class Cyanobacteriia; order Cyanobacteriales; family JBHJGN01; genus JBHJGN01. The sequence continues at coordinate 56,784 of JBHJGN010000020.1, read as the reverse complement.
CCGGACCCACTGCCCGTAGTTTTTCTTCTGAGCCACTCGCTGCTTGATGTCCCAATTTTTAAGAATTTCGTGGGTCTGCAAATCCACCGCAATCATTTGTCCTGGACCTAATCTGCCCTTCTCAACAACGTCAGCGTTGAGTAGCTCGACTACGCCAGTTTCTGAAGCAACAACCACATAGCCGTCTTTCGTAATGCTATAGCGAGCTGGACGCAAACCATTGCGATCTAGAGACGCTCCCACTGTTTTTCCATCGCTAAATACCAGCAGTGCTGGTCCATCCCAAGGCTCTTGGAGGCTACTATAGTATTCATAGAAGTCTGTAATTTCCGGATGTTGCTCTAGGTCGGGCTGGTTTTGATACGCTTCCGGCACCAAGATAGTCGCCGCTTCTAGTGGACTACGGCCTGTGCGCACCAGCAGCTCCATCGCACTATCTAAATTGAACGAGTCGCTATGTTCTTGGTTAACGATCGGCTTTAGCCCTTCTAGCTCGTCAGCTTGCCATCCTGGCACCTGTAGATTGGCCTCCCTGGTTTTCATCCAGTTAATGTTGCCGAGCAGCGTATTAATCTCTCCGTTGTGACCCAGCAACCGCATCGGTTGAGCTAGGGGCCATCTTGGCATCGTGTTAGTGCTGAAGCGGCGGTGGTAGACGGCAAATGAGCTTTGATAGTGAGGATTCTTTAAATCTGGGTAAAATTCTTTCAATACGGCTGAGCGCACCATTCCCTTGTATACAAGGGTGCGGCAAGAGAAAGAACAGAGATAGAAATCATCCGACAACTGCTTACCAATACGAGAGCGGGCAATGTAGAGTACTCGATCTAGATCGTCCCCTCGAAGGTTGTCCAGCGATGTCACAATAACCTGTTCGATGCGGGGCTGATTTTCTCTTGCCCGTTCCCCTAAAACCTCTGGAAGCACAGGGACTTCTCGCCAGCCTAGTACCGTTAAATTTTCGTCTGCAATAATCTGTTGAATGTAGTTCCGAGATTGCTCAGCCTCAGCAGCATCTTGCGGTAGAAACACCATGCCTACTCCCCAGTGTTCGCGCTCGGGCATGACAATGTTCTGTTGCTCAAACCACACTCGGAACAATGACTCAGGGATGCCAGTCATTAATCCCGAACCGTCCCCCGAATCTCGGTCTGCACTACAGCCACCGCGGTGCTCTAGACAGCCTAGAGCTAACAAAGATTGTTCAATGAGCTGATGACTTGCTTGACCGTTGACGTCAGCAATAAAGCCAACGCCGCAGGCATCTCTCTCTTCTACAAGCCATTTTTGGCCTTGATAGGGAGCTTCTTGACCAGAATGTTGTTGCCAATCATGATAGTTGTCTGTCATTGTTAATCTATCGTTCATATAGAAATTAATTCCGTTTTAATAGCGCCAATCGATGACCCGCTTAGTCTGTCAGGAGTTTAGGAAGCCAAAGGAAAGAGACGATTGCAAATGAGTCGGCTGTCTTCAGCTCAGGGACGTTAAAATCTTCGCACTTCCGCCGTCGTTAGTCGAAGTTTGGACTGAAGCCCAAGTTTAAAAGAGCCTCAAAATAGCGTTTAACGAAGAAGATTCCTAGATTCCTGGTGAGCAAGAACGCTTCGCCTGTGGTAGCGAGACTAATCCAGTCAAAAGTTTCCTGCTTTTAGATATCATCCTTGATCTTCTTTTTAGAAGTCAACAGCAGATTTTTTTAAGAAAGCTTTTGCTTAAGCACAACATGCTGGCTTGTACCGTAGCAAAAACAACAAATCAAAGCTAGAAGCAGTTAAGCTGTACTGAACCGAATATCTAAAGCTTCTAATATTATTATGCAGTCTGTCGGGAAGGAAATTGTAGCATTAGTCAGCATGAAAGTCATTGATCCTTGATGATTTTTTTCCCTGACTGCTCGGATTAGAAAAATTGTGCCATTAATCATAAGGTGGACTGCATGAATAACGGTAAAGGCATTATGCTGTCAAGGCTTTCGAGCCGACTCAGGGCGTTTGGGCTACCGATTTTGTGCGGCTGTTGGACTTACTCTGCTCAAGCTCTCTCGTTGCAGCCATCGCTTCACAAAAATACTTCCGCGATGCGGGCTGTGACAACGACAGCCTTCATGCCAAGTCAAGCAGAAAAGGAAAGTGTGGCTTCCGTATCCAAACGTCAGGGACAAGAAATTGCGCTCAATGGGCAGAAATACCCGGTTGCCTGGATACAGTGGCAAGCAGAAACTCTGCGAACCGGAATTAGTGATACTGGAGCCATGCAGCTACTTGGACTAGAACTACTCAGTACCCAAAATTCCTCTAGCCAGCCGATACAGTATTTTTCCAATTCCCCCCTGCTGCTAACGGCTCAATTTTTGAGTCCCTATAGATATCTAGACATTACTGATGTAGCTGCCTCCGCTCACTGGCAACTACAGACGCGAGGGAAGACTTTAGAAATTAATTTTCCTTCAGCACAAATATTGAAGGTTCGCCAGGGGCAGCAAGACTGGGGACAACGAATTGTTCTCGATTTAGATCGCCCTGTTCCCTGGCAGCTTAGTCAAAATCAGCAGGAAGGCGTTGTTACTCTTGAAGGAGTCACTTTGTCGAAGCTCCTTCAGCATCGCTCCTTTAATTCAACCGAGGCAACAGGAGCAGAAGGCTCAAGTCCAGGTTCTCCCCCTCCTGATCCCATCGCTCTAGAAAGCTCAGAAGCTCAAGTCAAGCTTCGCGTTCAGCTTCTTGAGGGCAAGAAATTGCGAGTTTTCAGTCTGGCCGACCCTTACCGCCTCGTCGTCGATGTTCGCTCTGAGACGCTCGTCGAGCGAGAAATTCATTGGGGACCGGGAGTGCAGTGGCATCAACAGAATGTTTTACTCAACACCAGCGCCACCGCCTCTTCTAAGCGCTCGTTTCCGGTAACCTGGCTAGAGGTGACTCTCAGCGACACAACTGTTTTGCACCCCATCACCAGTCACTCTCAGGCAAAAGGCCTTGCCCCCCTGTTGACGATCGCTCAGGCTCATCAAGCCTCAGCCGCCATTAACGGGGGCTTTTTCAATCGCAAGAATCAACTTCCTCTAGGAGCCATTCGTCGAGACGGTCGCTGGCTGTCTGGACCAATTTTAAACCGAGGGGCGATCGCCTGGAACAATCAGGGCGCAGTCGAAATTGCTCGCCTGCAACTTGAGGAAGCGATTACGACTTCTCGGGGCGACCGGTTGCCCGTTCCGTTTTTAAACAGCGGTTACGTCACAGCCGGACTGGCTCGCTATACCAAAGACTGGGGCTCAACTTACACACCTCTTACCGACGGCGAGACGGCAATTTGGGTTGAAGATCGTCGAGTCACTCAAAAACTCAAGTTAGGTGTTGCTGGAAGCAATCCAGTTTCTGTTCCTGAGAAAGGCTATCTGCTCATTCTCAGAGCCAATGAATCCTTGAATGCCGCTTTACCGGTAGAGATAGAAGTGAACCTGCAAAGCCAAGTTCTCCCGGCGGAGTTGACCCCCTATCCCCATATTGTCGGGGCCGGTCCGCTGCTGCTGCAAAATCGCCAAGTTGTGCTCGACTCAGCTTCTGAGCAGTTTGCCTCAGCATTCAATCAACAAGCGGCTTCTCGAAGCGCTATTGGCACAACGGCTCGCGGCACAGTTGTCATCGCAGCGGTTCATGCTTCGCCAAGTGGAAAAGGCCCTACTTTACCAGAGCTTGCCTCAATCATGCAGCGTCTTGGCTCGGTTGATGCCCTCAATCTCGACGGCGGTAGCTCCACAGGACTTGTCTTGGGAGGCCAACTCCTCGACCGTTCACCAAGTACTGCCGCTCGCGTTCATAACGGTATCGGTCTTTTGATTCGGTAACTAATCGGTCACTAAGCAGCCATAGTGGGGTCTTGACTGGTCAGGTCCAAAAATATTTGCTATGTTTGGCTAAGCTACCTGAATGAATCTAGTTTCATTGTTTATCTACAAGCAGTCAGCTTGACCCGTTGTTTGTCGTCGTATTTCTAGGAGAAGAACCATGGTTCAGTCTAAGGAAATTGCTCAGGCCTCTGCCATTTTTCCGGTATCGGTTGCTGCATCAGAGGTGACGGCAACGGAAATGCGTCCCTGGGGCTCTTTTACTACCTTAGAAGAGGGAACTGGCTACAAGATTAAGCGAATTGAAGTGAATCCTGGACACCGCCTAAGCCTCCAGATGCACCACCATCGCAGCGAACATTGGATCGTTGTTTCCGGGACGGCAAAAGTCGTTTGTGGCGAGCAAGAAGAAATCCTCGGCAGCAACCAGTCTACCTATGTTCCCCAGTGTACTCCTCATCGTCTCGAAAATCCTGGAGTGATTAAGCTTGTTCTCATCGAAGTGCAAAACGGAGAATATCTAGGGGAGGATGATATTATTCGTTTTCAGGACGACTACGCTCGCGGCTAAAGAACAAACGCCTAGCTATTAGCTAGCCAACAGCTAATAGCTCATCTCTGTTCAGACGTGAGTATTATCGACGGTTTAGACAACTAGCATAGCGTGATCGACATTAGTCCAGCGGCGGCTCAAGAAATCAAAAGAATTCAGCTTAGCCGCCGACAGCCACAAAGCTATTTCCGCTTAAAGGTAGAAAGGGGAGGATGTTCCGGGTTCTTCTACCGCTTTGAATTTATCGATACAGTGACCAGCGAGCGTCTGTACGAAAGTCACGGTATTTCGATTCTCATTCCAGAAAATCAAGATGCTGCCCTTGAAGGTCTCCGGCTAGATTATTCAGAAGACTTGATGGGGGGAGGTTTTCGCTTTGATAACCCCAATGTAGCTAATATCTGTAGCTGTGGTCTTTCCTTTGCTTTGCGCTCGTGAAGCTTCTTGACACTAGAGCTTGCCGCCGAGTAAGATAAGAGATCGTCAACTATCTTAGGGGGCTTCGTCTCCGTTTAGAGCTATTTATGCCTACTATTCAGCAACTGATTCGCACTGAACGGTCTAAAGCAAAAAAGAAAACTAAATCGCCAGCTCTGAAGGAATGTCCGCAGCGACGAGGAGTCTGTACTAGGGTGTATACCACCACTCCGAAGAAACCGAACTCAGCTCTTCGCAAGGTAGCTAGAGTGAGACTGACATCAGGGTTTGAAGTCACTGCCTACATTCCTGGCATTGGTCACAACCTTCAGGAACACTCTGTTGTCTTGATCCGTGGCGGTCGTGTCAAAGATCTGCCTGGAGTTCGCTACCATATCGTCCGCGGCACTCTAGACGCGACAGGAGTTAAAGATCGTCGACAGGGTCGTTCTAAATACGGTACCAAACGTCCTCAGTAAGAGGGCTGTTTGCCCACTAGGCTTTTTAGGCATCCTCATTCACTAAGGGTGCTCTTTTTCATGACTGCTTCGGCTCTATAAAAACTATTTAGGTTAGGAAAATTTTATGTCTCGTCGTACCTCTGGAAAAAAGCGCACAGTTCCTCCAGATCCGGTTTACAACAGCCGCCTCATTAGCATGACCGTGCGGCGGATTATGACTAGTGGCAAGAAATCTTTAGCGTCCAGAATTGTTTATGATGCTCTCTCTATTGTTGGAGAACGCACTGGCAACGATCCGCTAGAAACGTTTGAACAAGCTGTCCGTAACCTAACTCCCCTGGTTGAAGTTAAGGCTCGTCGAGTGGGTGGAGCCACCTACCAAGTCCCGATGGAAGTCCGCTCTGGTCGAGGAACAACCTTGGCGCTGCGCTGGCTAATTCAGTTTGCTCGTTCCCGAGGAGGACGGACTATGGCCGGGAAACTCGCGAATGAAATTATGGACGCGGCTAATGAGACGGGAGGCGCAATTCGTAAGCGCGAAGAAACCCATCGGATGGCAGAAGCAAACAAGGCTTTTGCCCATTATCGGTATTAACTGCAATCGCAAAAATTGAGGAGAGGCGCTTGGGCGATCGCTGTCCTCCCTGAAGAGAGTCGCTGATGCTCAATCTGCTTTCCTTGCTGCGGTTGCGGCATTTTTACAAGAAAAGTATAGAATTGTAAATGGAGCGAATCTTCGCGTCAATGCAGCTGAAGCTCGGCAAGATTCAAGGAGGTAACTGTGACACGTAGCATCCCGCTCGCTAGAGTGCGCAATATTGGTATCGCGGCTCATATAGATGCGGGCAAAACAACAACCACTGAGCGAATTCTCTTTTACACTGGGATTGCGCACAAGCTCGGAGAAGTCCATGAAGGAACAGCCGTCATGGACTGGATGCAGCAGGAGCAAGAGCGGGGAATTACGATTACTGCTGCTGCCATTAGTACCAGCTGGCAAGATCACAGAATCAACATCATCGATACGCCCGGTCACGTAGACTTTACGATTGAAGTCGAACGGTCGATGCGGGTTTTAGATGGAGTCATTGCAGTCTTTTGTTCAGTTGGAGGTGTCCAGCCTCAGTCTGAGACCGTCTGGCGGCAGGCGGACCGATATCAGGTACCGCGCCTTGCCTTTGTCAACAAGATGGACCGAACCGGAGCTAACTTCTTTAAGGTTCACGAGCAAATCCGCGCTCGCCTGCGCGCTAACGCAGTTCCCATTCAAATCCCGATCGGTAGCGAGAGCGAGTTTCGAGGCATTGTGGACCTGGTTCGCATGCGAGCGAAAATTTATCAAGATGACGTTGGCAAGGAAATTGAAGACACAGAAATTCCTCCAGAGCTGTTGGAGCAGGCTCAGGAATATCGCGCTCGCCTGATTGAAGCCGTGGCGGAAACCAACGAAGCACTGCTAGAGAAGTTTCTCATGGAAGAGGAATTTGCTGAAGCAGAAATTAAAGAAGCGCTGCGTCAGGCCACGATCGGCGGTGCGATTGTGCCGCTGCTGTGCGGCTCTGCCTTTAAGAATAAAGGGGTACAGCTTCTGCTAGATGCTGTCGTTGATTATCTCCCGGCTCCTGTGGAAGTGCCAGCCATTCGGGGAACGCTACCAGATGGAACCGAAGCCGTGAGAAAATCGGACGATGAGGAACCGTTTTCGGCTTTGGCCTTCAAAATTGCCGCCGATCCCTTCGGACGCTTAACCTTTATGCGAGTTTATTCGGGAGTCTTGCAGAAAGGCAGCTACGTTTATAACTCAACTAAGCAGAAAAAGGAACGGATTTCCCGCCTAATTGTGCTGAAATCTAACGATCGGATTGAAGTGGATGAACTGAGAGCCGGAGACCTCGGTGCGGCTGTTGGCCTCAAAGATACAGCGACCGGAGATACTCTGTGCGACGAGGACCATCCTATTATTCTAGAATCTCTATTTGTGCCTGAACCGGTGATTTCGGTGGCAGTAGAGCCCAAAACCAAGCAGGATATGGAAAAGCTTTCTAAAGCTCTACAGGCTCTCTCGGATGAAGATCCGACCTTCCGGGTGAGCATTGACCCCGAAACCAATCAAACGGTGATTGCAGGCATGGGTGAACTTCACCTAGAGATTCTGGTAGACCGGATGCTGCGGGAGTACAAAGTGGAAGCGAACGTGGGACAACCGCAGGTGGCCTACCGAGAAACGATTCGCAAGGCAACCAACGCTGAGGGCAAGTTTATTCGTCAAAGTGGCGGCAAGGGCCAGTACGGACACGTCGTCATTAAACTAGAACCCGCAGAAGCCGGCAGTGGTTTTGAATTCATCTCTAAAATTGTCGGTGGCGCCATTCCCAGAGAATATATTCCGGCTGTTGAACAAGGAATGAAAGAGGCCTGCGAGACCGGCATCTTAGCGGGCTATCCGCTGATAGATGTCAAAACTACTCTGGTAGATGGTTCTTACCACGAGGTCGATTCATCCGAAATGGCCTTCAAAATCGCTGGCTCGATGGCGATTCGGAATGCTGTCCAAAAGGCCGCTCCGGTTTTGCTGGAGCCGACGATGCAGGTGGAAGTAGAAGTTCCTGAAGAATTTCTTGGGGACGTGATGGGAGATTTGAACTCTCGTCGCGGCAGCATTGAAGGCATGAACTCTGAAGAAGGAATCGCCAAAGTTTCTGCTCAGGTTCCGCTGGCGGAAATGTTTGGCTATGCAACAGATATCCGGTCGAAAACTCAAGGCCGAGGTATTTTCTCAATGGAGTTCAACAGCTACGATGAAGTGCCTCGCCACGTGGCAGAAGCAATCATCGCCAAAAACAGAGGAGACGCATAGAATAACATCTAACCCAATTGCGTTGTATCCTATTTTCTTGTTTCTTCATCAGCCAGGGTTAGAGCTAGAGTTGGCGCTCAGCGGCTGCCGCTCGCCAACTCAGTCACTCCCAGACTGCGGAAGAAAAACCAGCTAATCATTGACGTAGAATAAGGACATTTTAATTCATGGCACGCGCAAAGTTTGAAAGAAACAAAGACCACGCTAACATCGGCACGATTGGTCACGTCGACCACGGAAAAACCACGTTAACCGCCGCGATCACCCTCTCTCTGGCTGCTCAGGGCAAGGCCAAAGCGAAAAAATATGACGAAATTGATGCGGCTCCCGAAGAGAAAGCTCGCGGGATTACGATCAATACAGCCCACGTTGAGTACGAAACCGACAACCGTCACTACGCTCACGTAGACTGCCCCGGTCATGCTGACTACGTAAAGAACATGATTACTGGAGCAGCTCAGATGGACGGTGCGATTCTTGTTGTTTCGGCTGCTGACGGTCCAATGCCTCAAACTCGCGAGCACATTCTTCTTGCTAAGCAAGTTGGCGTTCCTAGTCTGGTAGTTTTCTTAAACAAGCAAGATCAAGTTGACGACGAGGAACTCCTGGAGCTGGTAGAGCTGGAAGTACGAGAGCTGCTCAGCGAGTACGATTTTCCTGGCGATGATATTCCTATCACCACCGGTTCGGCGCTGATGGCGCTGGAAGCGCTGGCGGAAAATCCCAATGCTGCTCAAGGGGACAACGAATGGGTTGACAAAATCTACGCGCTCATGGAGACGGTAGACGAGTATATTCCGACTCCAGAGCGGGAAGTCGATAAGCCCTTCCTGATGGCGGTAGAAGATGTATTCTCGATTACAGGTCGCGGTACGGTGGCGACGGGCCGGATCGAGCGCGGTAAGGTAAAAGTGGGCGAAACGGTTGAGCTAGTGGGAATTAGAGACACCCGCAGTACCACCGTCACGGGAGTAGAGATGTTTCAGAAGACCCTGGATGAGGGCATGGCTGGCGACAACGTTGGCATCCTGCTTCGCGGTATCCAAAAAGCCGATATTGAGCGGGGGATGGTCATCGCTAAACCCGGTTCGATTACTCCCCATACCGAGTTTGAGGGAGAAGTCTACGTCTTGACTAAAGACGAAGGTGGCCGCCATACTCCCTTCTTTCCCAACTATCGTCCTCAGTTCTACGTACGGACCACCGATGTCACGGGAACCATTACCGCCTTTACGGCTGATGATGGCAGCGCCGCCGAAATGGTGATGCCCGGCGATCGCGTGAAAATGACGGTTCAGCTCATCAACCCGATTGCAATTGAGCAGGGGATGCGCTTTGCTATCCGCGAAGGCGGTCGCACTATTGGTGCCGGAGTCGTCTCCAAAATTGTGAAGTAGAACAATCACATCCAGAGCAGAGGAGTGACTTGGAAATAACACCCCTCTGCTCTTGCGCTGGAGGTAATCCTGTACCACCCGTTTCATTCCACTGAACCTTGAAAACTCAACATGGCCACTATTCAGCAACAAAAGATCCGCATTCGTTTAAAAGCTTTCGACCGCCGCTTGCTTGATACTTCCTGTGAAAAAATTGTCGATACAGCGAATCGAACTAACGCCACAGCTATCGGTCCCATTCCTCTCCCAACCAAGCGCAAAATATACTGCCTGCTGCGATCGCCTCACGTTGATAAAGACTCGCGAGAACACTTCGAGACGCGCACCCATCGTCGAATCATCGATATCTATCAGCCTTCTTCCAAAACGATTGACGCTTTGATGAAGCTAGATTTACCAGCGGGCGTTGACATTGAAGTTAAATTATAATCTGCGATTGATGAACCCTTTAGGATTTTCTAGAGGGTTTCTTGCTGTTATCACCCCGAAAAAATTCGTTAAAGTAAAAGAAGAAAAATTTTTTCAAACCCCATGCCTCCTTCGATCGCCGTTCGAGAACTTCCTCTGTTTCCTCTGCCCGAAGTCGTCCTCTTTCCGAGTCGGCCCCTGCCTCTCCATATCTTTGAGTTTCGCTATAGGATTATGATGAATACGGTCCTGGAGTACGACCGTCGCTTTGGTGTTTTGAGGGTCGATCCGATGAGTGGACAAATTGCAACCGTCGGCTGCTGTGCTGAAATTGTGCGCCATCAACGCTACCCCGATGACCGGATGAAAATGCTCACCCTGGGTCAACAGCGATTTCGCGTACTTGAGTACGTGCGGGAAAAACCGTATCGGGTTGGTCTGGTCGAATGGGTAGAAGATCAACCGCCTCAACGAGATTTAAAACCTTTAGCCAATAATGTAGAAACCCTACTGCGGGACGTCGTGCATTTGTCAGCAAAGTTAACCGATCAGAAGATCGAACTGCCCGAAGATTTACCAGATTTGCCCGTAGAACTGTCTTACTGGATTGCCAATAATTTGTATGGTGTTGCTGCTGAACAGCAAGTTCTCCTCGAGATGCAGGATACTGAGCAACGCTTACAGCGAGAGGCGGAAATTTTGTCTTCAACCCGCAATCATTTGGCCGCTCGGACTGCTCTCAAGGATGCCTTTAATTAATTCCATCTTGATGGAGGTCAATGGGCAAAATACTGTAGCTACCGAAATTTTTTAGCACCTTTGTACAGTCTTTCAGCTCTGCTAAAGCTTCCTGGATAGATTGTTGCGCTTTATCCCCCTCTAAATCGACAAAAAAGAGATATTCACCTAGAGAGCGTTTGGTGGGACGAGATTCTATCCGAGTCAGGTTGATGCCTCGTTGCGCAAATACCTGAAGCGGTCTTACCAAGCTACCGGGAACATCAGCGACGCTAAAAGCAAGCGTAGTATAGCTACCGGTTGACCCAGAGAAGGTGCCGATGACCCAAAAGCGAGTACAGTTACCGGGATAATCATTAATAGAAGCTGCCAAAATCGGTACATCGTATAGCTTGGCGGCTCTAGGGGCAGCAACGGCTCCGGCTGTATTATCAAGATATTTAACCGCTTCTGTCGTTGAACTAGTAGAAACAAGCCGGACAAACGGAAGATACTTTTCTAGCCACTGCTGACACTGAGCCAGGGCTTGAGGGTGGGAATAAACAGTTTGAATCGTTTCTAGAGAAGCGCTATGAGAGAGAAGGGCATGAGAGATAGGCAGAATTAATGCTTGTTGAATCTGTAGTTGACTGAGCTGCCAGAGAGTGTCTAAGGTGATGGCAACACTGCCTTGAATCGAATTTTCTACCGGAACAACAGCCAGTTCAGCCTCTCCCCGAACAACAGCCTGGAGCGTTTGCGTAATGCTTGGATAGGGAAGTAAAGTGACCTCTTGCGCTTCCCGAGCCATCCAGCTCTGGTACGCTAGCGCTGCTGTTTCAGCGTTAGTTCCGGTTGGTCCTAAATAAGCCACTAAAATAGTCATACCCGGCGAGCAAATCTATCAAGCTCAATTTTAATCGAAGAGCTAGCCATTCAGAGGGGAGAGCACTTTAATCTTTTCAGCGGCCAGGGATTCAGCAAAAAAAATTATTTTACTGACGGATATTTTCTTGCTCAAGAAATAGAGAATAATAGTGTAAAGTTTTACAATAAAAATTAAGTATTAATAGAGCTAGGTCGTCAAACACCAGCCAGCTCATTCAACTTTGCCCAAAGACGGCTGAATCGCCGTTAAACCGTTATTCCGCAGTTTTTATTAATGAATACTCGCTTCACCGCCTCAGAATCAGTCGAGATGATCTTTGAAGAAACATCAGTTCCCATTCGGCACTACCTCCGCCAGCCTCAAAGAGTGGTGCGCGCAATCGCCGAGCCAAAGCTGATGGAGCAGCTATCCCCAAATCGCTTTCGCTTCAAGATGCACCCCCTTAACTTCGTAGAGCTGTATCAATTTCAGCCGGTTGTCGCGCTCAAAGTTTGGGCAGATGCCGACGGCACTGTGCATGTCGCGTCTGAAAGCTGTGAAATTCAAGGCATTCAAGATTTCAATGAGCGGTTTTCTCTCACCGTCACGGGGGAACTCTATCCTCATCGGGAGAAAGACAAAACTTGCTTAAAAGGAAAAGCGGATCTACAAATCGAGGTGGATCTGCCGCCTCCGCTCCGTCTGATGCCAAAATCAGTGCTGGAAACTGCCGGGAATGGCTTACTCAAAAGCGTACTGTTAAGAATTAAGAATCGTCTGCTCAAAAAGCTGCAAGTGGATTACCGCCAGTGGGCCGATGAACATCCTCCCTCTTCTCCTGCCAGAATAGCTACTGCCGAAAATCCGACCGCTTAAAGTCTGCTCCGGCAGGGTGCAAACGACAGCCGGTGCTGGGGAGAAGGACCGTAGTGCTCCAGCACCGAGCGATGTCGAGGGGTTCCGTAGCCCTTATGAGAGCTCAAGCCGTAGCCCGAATATTTTTCTGCTAAGCACGATATCAGGTCATCGCGCCACACTTTAGCGAGAATGCTGGCAGCAGCAATCGCTGGAGAGCGGCGGTCACCCTTAACCAGGGCCAGTTGGGGAATAGTTAGCCCTGGTAGCGTCTGCTTACCATCGACGAAACAGATATCTGGCTGCTGCGGGAGTCCAGCAACGGCTTGCTTCATGGCCTGCAACGAAGCCTGAAGAATGTTCAGTCGATCAATTTCTGCCGCCGAAACACAGCTAATTTTCCAGCCGCTGGCTAGGGTTTGAATCTGCGGCACAAGCTGCCAGCGTTGCTGTTTGGATAATCGCTTGCTGTCCCTAACGCCAAGTTGTCTCAGCTTAGAAATAGTAGATAAAGGAACAGCAACGACTGCCGCCACGACAGGACCAAACAGTGCTCCTCGTCCCACTTCGTCTACACCAGCTACCAACTTGACAGGCATGAGCTTTTCCTTCACGCTTGGCCTAAGCTTCCCGAGCAGAAGAACGACGCCGACGCCGACGAACAACGCGATTACTGTCGTCAGACTCAGTCTCTTCAGCGGCTGATTCAGTCGGAGTTGCCTCTGGTTCCTCTGCTGTTAACGGTGATGATTCAGCTAGCGGAGAGTCTCCTGGAAGCTTTACTGACACAACAACCGCCCGGGAATCTTTATAGTCTCGATCCAAATAGACCAGCGGCGAAATCCCCATTAAAGCATACATATCCTGTTCCAACGTTGACATCTCTACCGTCACTTTTTCTGGAGGTTCTTCCCGACGTGCATTGCGAGAGGGAGAACGCTCCTTACGCTCTACCGTTTCAACTTCTGTCTCACCTTCTTCTCTGCCAATAGTTGCCGACTCTTCTCCATCTTGTTCATTAGAGCGACGACGGCGCCGGCGACGCGAGTTGCCGTTCCCAGCCGTCTGTTCCTGATAGCTAGGGTGGTGCAGCAGCTTGAGAGGGGTAGGACGCTCACTGGGAGTGCCTTTACTCGGTTCAGGATAGGCTTCACTGGCTTCTGCATTCAGCAGTGCCGGTTTTGGGGTCACAGCAACCGCTAACTGCGGCTCCAAGCTTTCTGCCTCCTGTCTGCCGGGAAGATGAACGCGATGTCCGGAACCACCACAGGTGGGACAAGACTGACCAAACAGCTCATAAATATTCTGTCCTTGACGCTTGCGGGTTAACTCCACGAGTCCAAGTTCTGTTAGCTGAGCAATTTGAGGTCTCGCCTTGTCTGCTTTCAAGGCTCGATTAAAGTGCTCTAAAAGCTGAAGCTGATCAGAGCGTGAATCCATGTCGATAAAGTCAACGACAATGACGCCCCCGATGTTGCGTAGTCTCAACTGCCGCGCGATTTCTGTGGCCGCTTCACTGTTGGTCCACAGCACGGTTTCTCTAGACGTTGCCGAGCGCGTGAAGGAGCCAGAGTTGACGTCAATGACGGTGAGAGCTTCTGTCGGTTCAATAATAATATAGCCGCCGGAGGGAAGATCGACTCTTGGCTTGAGAGCTTCCCGAATAGCTGCATTAATGCGGAAAAACTCCAGGATTGGCTGGCGGTCTTGGTGGTAATCGATCAGAACTCCTTCTGGCGATCGCCCGCCGCTCCAGTTACTGAGCTGCTGCTTCACCCTCTTCAGACCAGCGGTGGAATCGACCACGATACGATTAACGTCTGCTGAGTACATATCTCGCAGCACTCGCTGAATAAAGTCATCGTCTCGGTTCAGCAGTGCTGGTGCTCTCGTCGTATTGGCCTGCTGCTGGATCAGCTCCCACTGTTTCTGAAGAAACTCCAAATCTTCAATGATGGCTTTTTCGGCTTTTCCTTCTGCTTCAGTGCGGACGAGCAATCCCATCCCGGCTGGCTTGACCAAAATTGCCAAGGCTCGCAGGCGAGAACGCTCATTCTCGTCGCGAATCCGCCTAGACAGGTTGACCCCTCGGTTATAAGGCATCAAAACTAAGTAGCGTCCGGGGAGAGTAATGTTGCCCGTCAACCGGGGGCCTTTGTTTCCCGTGGGTTCCTTCATCACCTGAACCAACACTTTCTGCTGCGGAGCTAGCAGCTCTGTAATCGCACCCGACATTCGTTTCAAGCGCAGGGGGCCTAAATCGCTGACGTGAATGAAGCCATTCCGTTCGGCTTCGCCAATGTTGACAAAAGCGGCATCAATGCCGGGAATCACGTTTTCGACCAGGCCCAGATAAATATCTCCAACTTGCTGGTTACCAGTGGCAACGACGAGTTCTTGTATCTGGTCTTCCCAGAAAACAGCAGCGATGTGGTGCTGCTCTGCGATAATAATTTGCTTCGGCATTCAATCTCCTCAAAACTTGGTAGCACGTTGAGTCCTCTAAGCGTTCTGCTCAACTTTGCAAAAGATAAAATTGATCACTGAGTTCACTAGCTTGATGTAGAGATGAAGATTAATAGAGTTCTATCGTCCTCTATTGGAATTTCCCTAACCGCTTGCTAGAACGAAGGCATCTGCGGATTTCTTGTGAAAAATAGTGTGCTTTAACTAAAACAAACGGGTTAAAAGCTCGCTCTATAATCCTTGGCGGGGCCCTGACACCAGCGCTCTCCACCGGCTGATTTGAACACAAAACAGCACCGATAAATCAAATAAGTCCGCAGTTTAGCAAAACCTACTTTTGCTAATCTTAACTTGAATATAACTCCAATCGCTCACTTCTGACAAGAACATGGCTCACTTCAACGAGTGACTACGAGGAAAACAATGTATGCTATCTACCGCGGTCATTCCTATGCTTCTTCCTGATTTTCTACTCAACCCCAGGTCTCGACCTCAGCACACAAAGCTCCTCCGGTCCGCTTAACAGTGATCGTTTCTAACGCTACCGTCCGGCATGATGGTTCGACAAAACTTAGCGCCGCTCAAATTAGCCTTTTCTAGCTAAGCGCCGCTCAAATCAGCGTCTCTAAGATTAGCCCAGCTTAGGCAAGCTTGGTTAAGATTCGCTCTGCGAAGATTGGCTTTTCCGAGATGAGCATGGTTCAGAATCGCACCTTTAAGGTTAGCGTCACATAAATCCGCTCTAATTAAGCTCCCTCGATACAGATTTGCCCGATGCAGATTGGCTTAGTTAAGAATGGTGCCGTTGAGGATTGCTTGTTGCAGATTCGCTTTCATGAGATTCGCCTGATAAAGATTAACTTCCGCCAGATTAGCGTGTCTCAGATTGGCTCTGTTTAGATTTGCTTTCAGGAGCATCGACTGGCTGAGATTGGCCCGGTCTAATTAAGCTTTCTCCAACTGAGCTTGATCAAAATCTCGTATTCCTAAAAGATGCGGGGAAGAGTTGTGTTAGTGAAGAACACAGGGCCTCTTTGTGAAAAACTAGCTTTCCTGTCTATTTTTCATTGTTTGGCGAAGCATCAGTGCATTTTCGAAGGCTCGACATCACCGGATCCCAAAACACGGATAGGGACGAAAATCCAGCTCATTGAGCAAGAACCAGGCCCGTTAGCCCCAGCTCATCTAAAGATTGCAGCACCACATTCACACGGTCTCGGCTGCTAAAAACACCAACCTGTATCATTGCTTGACCGTTGTGAGTCGTCGAAAAAGCATCCGGATAAAGCGATCGCACTTTGGGAGCCTGAGAACTTGAGGCGGAGACTAACACTTTAAAGGTTCCTGACGAGGCAGGGTTAGACTGAGAAGAATTGGGGGGAGGGTGGGGGACAGGTAGCTTACTCACCCTTAGTTCACCAGAGCCGTCATCAGCGCGAG
Organism: Cyanophyceae cyanobacterium; assembly: GCA_050331735.1. Taxonomy (GTDB): domain Bacteria; phylum Cyanobacteriota; class Cyanobacteriia; order Cyanobacteriales; family JBHJGN01; genus JBHJGN01. Next base: position 40,501 of record JBHJGN010000020.1, on the reverse strand, counting down.
GAGCCACCCGAAGGATATCTGATAAACTTCTTCTGGACGGACTAGAAACGCTGTTTGCCGGAGCAGGCGACGGTGCAGAGGCGGGAACGGGAACGACGACGCGTTCCACTTCTGGTGGCTCTAGAGGTGAGTCCGCATCAGAGGCAGTAGATAACGGCTGTGGGTCAGGCGGTGGGGGCAACGGACTGCCCGAAAGAGGCCGCGATGAAGGAGCGGTTGCTGAGGGGAGTTGAGCTTCTGGAGGAGGAACCGTAATGGGAATCCCCTCTCCATTAGCCGGACTCGGTGGCGGCTGAGCCGCCACTGGGCGCTGGGAGGAGGCGGTAAACTCCAGTTCTCTGCTATCGGAGGCACTTCGATCCGGCTTAGTCATTGAAGCGTCCGCAATTGTAGCGCGATCGCTTGTGAAATAAACGTGACCGAGTGCTTGCCCCTGATAAACTCGTCTAGTGAATTTCCAGCCAGAGTTAAGATAAATTTTAGTCAGGCCATCACTGATCCCGTAGGTTCTGCCGACGACAATTTCGGGCTGTCGGCGATTAGTCAGAGGAGTGCCGACTAGATAAAGCTCGCCATCGCGCTCTGTCACTCTCAGCAGATACTCTAAGCCGTAATCCTTCCCATCAAGGCGAAGCGAGTAACCATTACTGTCGGTACTGCGCCGACAGCTTTCGCTGAAATCAAAGTTAAGTAGCAGCGGCTCCACTAACACTGGTTTAGTTCCACTCTCGCTCCAGCACTGCTGTTGACCAGGAATCTGCTCGATAACGAGGAGGTCGTACTGATTGTCGCCGACTGGAGTAGCGACAGCAATAAACTGATTCTGATCGACCTCTTGTTCGTCAAAAGTGACTGCCTGTGCTGAGCGACAGGCAGCGATTTTAGCTATCGCGACTGTCGCGAGGACTGCTAAGTTGAGTAGTCGTGAGACCATCTTTCTGCTCCAAGCAAACTTATGCGTGAAATCGTCTCAAGTACATAGGTCATTGAGAGTCGTTTTAAGCATTCTCTATGGCAGTAGTCGAGAGTCAAAAGTAAGCCTTTTTGCCGGAATAGCTTTCGAGCTGATTCTCTGTTTTTATCTGTTGACTACCGCGATCGCTTAAGCGGTCAAAGTTGATTACACTATAAGCGGTTCTTGGACAAATCGCTAATGATTTGTCAACCTCCTTTACTTTTGCCTCGAATTTTGAATTCCACGGAAGCGTTCTCGTGACTCCCTCAAACAGCGGGCGCTGGTTTTAAAGGGTGATTGTCGAGAGCTGTTTGACCCAGCGTCAGCGAGTAAAAAAATGAATCTTTTGCCAGTTCGCTCAGGCTACTGCGCGTCTATTCTTTCGACATTACCTGCTTTAATCCAGCCTTCTTGCCCGCTACTGGGAATGCGGACGTACTGCCAGTTTTGGTCTTCGCTGTTGTTCAGAATGGTAATTTCGCTGTTGTAGCCAATGCCGCCCACTCGTTCAGCCTCTGGATTCGGTTCCGCGCGCAGGCTCAGTCCCTGGCCCCAGGTTACTCGTGCTCTGTAGGCTCCAGATGGCAATTCCTCTTCAGTCGGTTCAGGCGGTGCTGATTCGCCGAGCGCCTCTGGCTCGATACTGGTTGACGCCACCGCTGTCTCTGGTGGAGGCTCATTCTCTTCAGCCGCTGTCTCTTCTGGAAAAACTGGTTTGGGAGGAGCCTCTGCTAAGCGGTTGACAAACAAATACACAGTGCCTGCGGCTCCGCCCGCTAACAGAACGACTCCAAACACAAAACCCAGCAGAAATTGAATTAAGCTTGCTCTCATGACCAGTGACATATAGAGAATAAAGCTACTGTATCTGCCGCTGCATGCGGCTACTTAACTGATTTCTCGATGCCAGTCGTGCTTTTCCTGCCGCCGCCCAACTTTGAAGAAACTGAATCTGTTCTTGAGCGGTGCGCGCTAGAGGCACAATTTGGCTCGCCGCTTCTAAAACGTCTTCGGTCGTAAAATCTCGATCTTGGCTAAACCCAATGTGCATGGCTTCAACGAGTGTTTGCTCAATTTCCGCACCAGAAAAATCCGGTGTTTCATAGGCTAAACGATCGATGTCGTAGTTTTTGAGAGTGGTAGGGCGTAATCTCGACAGGTGGACCGTAAAAATGTCGGCTCGTTCTGCTTGCGTCGGTAAACCGACAAAAAAGATCTCGTCAAAGCGCCCTTTCCGCAGCATTTCTGGAGGCAATGCCTGAATATTGTTGGCGGTTGCCACAACGAAAACCGAGGATTTTTTTTCGGCTAGCCAGGTAATAAACGTGCCGAAAACACGACTCGTTGTGCCGCTGTCTCCTCTTCCTTCTGCTCCAGAAAACGCTTTATCGATTTCGTCGATCCAGAGAACGCAGGGAGCAAGGGCCTCGGCTAAGCCGATCATCTGTCGGGTACGGGATTCTGATTCCCCCACTAAGCCTCCAAACAAACGACCCACGTCCAAACGCAGGAGGGGAAGATGCCAGTGATGGGCGATCGCTTTTGCCGTTAACGATTTTCCTGTTCCTTGAATACCCACCAGCAGAAGACCGCGCGGATGAGGCAGACCATAGGCTCTCGCTCGTTCGCTAAAGGCTCCCCCACGTTTCAGCAGCCAGTCTTTGAGGTTATCCAAGCCACCAATATCAGAAATTTGCTCGGTAGCTGGATAGAAATCCAAGATTTGCGTCTGACGAATCGACTGCCGCTTTTCTTCTAGAATTAGCTCGACGTCTTCTGACTCAATGCTGCCGTGGCTGGCAAGACACAGAGTTAGCACCCGACGAATACGCTCCAAAGAAAGACCGCGAGCAGAACGCACCAATTCATCGAGGAGTTGCTTAGACAGCGACTGACCGGTTGAAGCGAGGAGACGCTGAGTTTCAGATTTAATTTCTGCCGCAGTCGGGAGCGGAAAATCAACCACCGTTAGCACTTCCGCTAGCTCGCTCGGAATGGCGAGTTCGGCAGAGACAAGCACAATGTTTTTCGGCTGCGACTTTAAAGTTCTCGACAGGTTGCGCAGCTTACGGGCAATGGAAATATCCTCTAAAAAACGGTGAAAATCCCTTAGAATAAATACTCCGCTGGCATTAGAAGCGAGCTTCTCGACCAATTCTAGAGCCTGGAGTGGGTTGCGCCGTCCAAAACCAGAGTTATTGGGGTTATCTTGGTAGCCATCCACAAAATCCCAGATGTAGGTAGCACGGCCAATCTGCTTGGCGCAGGTGGAGATGGCGGCTTCGACTCTTTCCTCTTCCGGCGTCGGAATATACAGCAGAGGGTAGCAAGCTCTCAGCAGTAACGTAAATTCTTCACTAAAGCTCATGTTTAATTCCCACCTAGCGAGTCGCTCATCAACCAGTTGGCTACTGAGGAAGTTGATTTTTGAGGACAGCCAGGGTTGCCCAGCGGCTATCGACTGAGGGTTTTTGCTCTGAGGCAGAAGCAGGCGGTTGGCAGTTCTTGTTGCACAATCGCCGTAAGGGCATGGCTAAGGAAAGCTGTTCATAAAGCCATGGCTCGGGCTGAAAGTAACCGTGAGGAGGGAGAGATTCTGATAAATCTTCCAGAGATTCTTGAACGCTCGGTACGCTATTGGTTAGCTCTGAGGTTTTGTCTAGCCAAATGAGCTCTGAGGTATCAAGGCTAAGCCGATGATTGTACTGCTGCAAACAGCGATCGCACATTAGGGTGACAATCGTTTCGGCGCTAGCCGCCACCTCTAAGTAGCTACCTCCGTGGTTAACGATCATTTTTCCACGAATGGGAGTCAGAGTTTCTAATCCAGCAATGAATTCCTGGACCGGAATCTCTTCGGTTTTTTCGGGGGCTTTGAGCAGCCGAGGAATATATATAGCTTCCACGTATCCTCCTGCACAGTGAGTTTACTCTTCGCTAAGCATAACAACGAGTCGTCGATCGGGTTCTTGACCGCGACTTTCGGTTTTAATCCCTTCTGCTTCTTTCAGGTAAGTATGAATCTGTCGCCGTTCTGCTGAAGAAAGAGAGCGCAGTTCGGTTTCTTGACCGGTTTCGCGGACCTGCTGAGCCACCTCTTGAGCCAGAGTCATGAGTTCCTCCTGTCGCCGGATGCGATACTCTCCTAACTCAATGGTATAGGTCTGTTGAGACTGAGAATCTTTACTCAAGTTCAAGATCGTGCTAGCTAGATACTGAATAGCATCAATCGTTTCGCCTTTCTCCCCGATTAAGGCTGTAGTCTGTTCCGGCGTGAGGTCAGCTTCGTCAATCACTAACCAGTCCTCTTGGTTTAGTTGCCGCTCAACCTTGACTCCTGCTGGAGTTCCCATAAACTTTAACAGGTGTTCGAGCCAAAGCCTTCCAGTATGCTGGTCTTCCATCTCTATTATCCTGACGTTTTTTCTTTCTTCTTAGAGCGCTTTTCAAACGGCAGGGCTTTTCGTTCTTTTTCGGCCTTTTCCTGCTGCTCTACTAGCTTTTGCAGATTTTCGGGAAGCGGTTCGCGCATCAGAATCAACGTTTGAACGGTTTGAAAAACATTGGCGAGAACGATGTACATCAGTACTCCTGCCGGCAGTGGGAAAAAGAGAAACATGGCGCTGAACAGCAGAGGAGTAATTTTATTCACTGTTTGCTGCTGACCGCCACTGGCTCCTCCGGCTTGCTGTCCGGACAGTTCCTGGTTGAGGTAAATACTTAAGCCGAAGAACAGCACCATGCCAAGGATGTCCCAGTGAATCGTGCCGTCTTCCCCTGTGACTCCGACGCGCCCTAAGGCTTGGATAAACAAGAACCCTTCATCCGCCGCAATTCCTGGAACCGTTCCTTGAAGAGTCGCTTCTCCCGGCGCTAAAGCCTCGATCACGCTTTTGTCGTTGACCTGTAGGCGCTCGGCTCCTTTCGTGACTTCCCACGATGGCTGAATCCGCTCTGGCAGTTTCGCTAGCTGGTCAATGGGCTTGCCATCCACAGTTTGGATCTCAATCTTGGTGGTTTCCCCCACGGCTAGCTTGTTGCCTGCTGGCAGAACAGCCTCAATCGGGTAGTGAACGCCTTCATCGACGTAAAGGTTTTGAGGTTTGGTGGTATAGATCTGGGGTTGAATCCGCTCGATTTGCTCTTTGGGAAAATTTTCTACATTGACGGTGTAGTTAATGTCAGAAAACGGCGACCCCCGGAGAGTCGCAAACAGAGCAAACAAAATGGGCATTTGCAGCAGTAACGGCAAACAACCCGCCAGGGGGTTGCCAAACTCCTGCATCAGCTTCGCCATTTCTTCCTGCTGCTTTTGCGGATCGTCTTTGTAGCGCTTTTGAATTTCCTCTTGACGCTGCTTCATCAGCGGCTGCGTAATCCTCATCTTGCGCATGTTGCGGATTTGTCCGGCACTGAGTGGAAACAGAGCTAAGCGAATTACCAAAGTAAGAGCAATAATCGCAAATCCATAGCTGGGCACAATCCCGTAGAAAAAATCCAGGATTGGCAGCATGATATTCGTGGAAATAAATCCAATACCAAAATCCATTCGTCTGTCGTCAAGCCTCGACGCGGTATATATTTTTAATGTAATCTATTTCATAGACTGCCAAGAGGCGAGCGCCGATGGTTTTCATAAGCTCACCTCTATTCTAAAGAAAGAACCCGTTGGTAGGCTACCACGGATTGGCTAGCGATTGCCAAAATTGACCCTATCCGGCGATCGCATCGACTGACTTGCCTGTTTTTTCGGCGGCTCTGTGAGCCATGTAATCGTAGATTTCCCGAAAATCCGGTAAAGCTCGCATCTCTAAGCGACTTTTATCTCTGAGGGTTAAAACAACGTCGCCCCACAATCCGATTCCTCTAGGAACTTTTGCCATTTTGACGATTTCTGAATAGATAATATCGGTCCGCTGTTGCCCTCTCCATCCTCCGGTGATCGAAACGCGACGATTGGTGATGCGGTAGCGTAACCAAATAGCTCTGACAATTGCTCCTACCGTGAGCGGCAAACAGATCACTGTCAATCCCAGCAATAAGTTGACGATGAGATCGCCAATGTGAGGACCGCCCTCATAAAAAGTGTCTTCTTTAATACCCATTAATAATTTTGGCTTTAACCAACAACTGTTTTAATTCTCTCAAAAAATCCTCGTATCTGCACTCTATCGCCTTGGGTTTCACAACAACAACAATTTTCCAGTCAGGGGACAGCAGCGGAAGCAGGTCTCTAAATACACCTCGAATCTGTCGCTTGAGGCGATTACGAATAACGGCTTTTTTGCTCACCTTTTGACTAATCGAGATACCGATGAGAGGAGATGAGAGTTGGGAGGACGCTAGCGCCCGCAGAATTAAGTGGGAACTATGCAAACAAATTCCGTGCTGGTACACCCTTCTAAAATCTTGCCGCTTTCTGAGTCGATTTGATGGAGGCAATCCCACACTACTTAAGCTGTCTGAATGCTTTTAGGAGTTATTTCCTCAATTGAGGGAATGGCAGACTACCGGGCTCCTGACTTCCTCTAGACACTAAGTCGCTGACGTCCCTTTTTCCTCCGAGCGTTGATGACCCGACGACCATTTTTGGTTCGCATGCGAGCGCGGAATCCCGATGTTCTTTTTTGCTTGCGGTTGGTTCCTCCAAGAGTACGCTGAGTCACCGATCAAATCCTCCCCAATGCTGTAGTTGATAGAATCAAGTTTACTATTGTAGATCTTTTGTTATTTTTTATCAAGGATAATCTTTGCTTGGCGGTGGCCCAAAAACGAGTATCTTAGCCTCTACCGATGCTGACAATCCAAGTTCCCAAATAAAGCCGAATCGGAACGTCAGTTGCAGCTAGCACTTCGGCGTTGAAGTAGTAAGTGCCACCATGGCGAGGATTTTTAACGTTTGAGAACACAAGTTCAACCTTTCTAGATTCAGTAATCGGTTCTTCTAGGTCAATTTCGACAAGCTGACTTTCTTGATCCCAAACGACCTCTTGTAAAGGCAGAGCATCACCGTCGATGCGGACTTCGATATTGTCTACGTCGAACTTGCCATCATAGTACTCAGGATAGCTAATGATGAATTTAGACGCTCCCTCTACCATCTTTTTGGCAGGAATACGCAGTCGATAGCGGTCAAAACTGCCGGGAGTACCGCCGAAATCTAGGCGGTAGTTCAAAATATTTTCCCGCTCAACTCCGCTAAAAATGGTCAAGCCAGGCAACCCCTGAGCAAAAACATCAAGGCCCCCAGCCACCAAGCATCCGGAAGTTGCAAGGGCTAATAAAATCCGTCTGAGAGATTTTGTAGAAAACATGGGTTAAGCAGTAGAAATAATGAGGACTGAAATTTATAGTTTATCTAGATTTCCTGAATTTAGACGAGTCTCTCAACTATGACGACCGTCTGCCTGAAAAGTTGCTCGCCCAACAACGGCTGCACAGGCAGCGGTCCTCAAACGAGGATGTCTTTTCTGCTTTAAGCAAGCTCAATTCATAAAACAAGTTAAAGTTCATTTGGTGAAATTCGGGGATCGGATTAGGATAAATCAACGTGCAAAAATTTCCTTCAAAACTCATTTGCAGATTTTAGGGGCAGCCACTGCTTCTGGCGCCTAAACCGCCATAGATGAGTTAGATAAACAGTACATCGCACTCTAAATCAGTTAAAGGAGAGTCCATGACTATAGCCGTTTCCCCTGAAGCAGATAAGACTGCGGTGGAGCCGACAGAACAACCGAAAAAAGTCGGCATTCCTAAGGAAGTTTATCCCCAGGAACAGCGAGTCGCTGCTACCCCCGATACTGCTAAAAAGCTACAAAAGCTCGGATTTGATGTGTTAGTTGAGGCCGGGGCAGGCGTGGCTGCTAATTTTCCTGACGAAGCTTACCGACAAGCAGGATGTCAAATTATGGAAGGTCCACAATCTCTGTGGGCAGAAGCCGATATCGTTCTGAAGGTTCGTCCTCCTCAGATGCATCCAGTGGGCAGACATGAAGCTGAATTATTGTCTGAATCTGGTACTTTAATCAGCTTTATTTGGCCGGCTCAAAACCAGGAACTGCTGGAGAAGCTAGCGGCCCGCCGCGCGACCGTGCTGGCCATCGATGCCGTTCCGCGCATCAGCCGCGCTCAAAAAATGGATGCTCTCAGCTCGATGGCAAACATTGCCGGATACCGAGCCGTCATCGAAGCCGCCAATCAGTTTGGTCGCTTTTTTACCGGACAAATTACAGCAGCCGGAAAAGTGCCGCCTGCGAAAGTACTGGTGATTGGAGCCGGAGTGGCTGGACTGGCTGCGGTTGGAGCCGCTAGAGGATTAGGAGCCATTGTGCGGGCCTTTGATACCCGTCCAGCGGTCAAAGAGCAGGTCCAGAGCTTGGGAGCTCAATTTTTAGAACTAGAATTTGAGGAAGATGGCTCCGGTTCAGGTGGCTATGCCAAGGTAATGAGCAAAGAGTTCATTGAGGCAGAGATGGCGCTGTTTGCCCAGCAGGCGCAAGAGGTGGACATTATTATTACCACCGCGCAGATCCCCGGCAAAAAAGCGCCGGTTCTGATTACTGAAGAAATGGTTGCCAGCATGAAAGAAGGCTCGGTGGTAGTCGATTTGGCGGCAGAACAAGGAGGCAACTGCGCGGTCACCAAACCAGGAGAAATTTGCTCCTATCGGGGAGTGACTATAGTAGGGTTAACAGACTTGCCGAGCCGCATGGCGAGCCAATCGAGTCAGCTTTACGGAACTAATCTGTGGCATCTTCTCAAAGATATGGGAGGAGCGCAGGAATACAAGGTAGACCTAGAAGATGAAGTCGTTCGCGGCGCTTTAGTCCTGCATGAAGGAGAGGTTAAATGGCCTCCACCGCAGCCCAAAACGGCTTCCCAACCCGCTCCAAAGACTCAATCTCCTCAGCCTGTGACTCAAAAAGTGAGCAAGCCGGGTTCTGGAGGGCTCAGTCGAGCCGTTTGGCCGCTGCTAGCGGGATTGGCGCTGGTGGGAATCGGTCTCTATGCACCAACGTCATTTCTATCGCATCTGACGGTATTTGTCCTGGCCTGCTTTGTGGGCTGGCAGGTAATCTGGAACGTCGCTCCGGCTCTGCATACTCCGTTAATGAGCGTGACGAACGCGATTAGCGGCATCATCATCATTGGCGGTATGCTCCAGATTTCTGGCTCTCTGACTTCTCCAACAACCATCCTGGGAGCGATCGCCATTCTCCTTGGAACAATTAATATTGCTGGCGGCTTTCTCGTTACTCAACGCATGCTGAGAATGTTCCGCAAGTAACCGCTGCGGTGGCGTAGAGAGGTTTGTTCTCGCCCACCCTCAACCTTTATCGTGACCATTCAGGACAAATCAACTATGTCAAACAATTTACTGACAGTTGCCTACATTGCAGCAAGTATTCTATTCATTCTCAGCATCGGCGGCTTGTCTCACCAAGAAACGTCTCGGCGCGGAAACCTCTATGGCATCATTGGCATGCTGGTCGCTTTTGGGGCGACAGCCCTCAGTGCTGGCGTCACGGGAGGTTATGGCCTGCTCGCCGCCGTCATCGGGCTTGGCGTGGTGATTGGAGCGATCGCTGCCTCCACCGTCGCTATGACCGGACTCCCAGAAATGGTGGGTCTGTTCAACAGCTTTGTCGGCCTTGCAGCGGTGCTGGTTGGATTCTCTGAGTACATTCAGATTCCGCCAACGGAGTTGGGAGGAGAGCTCGCGATTCACCAAGTAGAAATCTACGTGGGCATTCTTATCGGCGCGGTGACCTTCACTGGCTCTGTCGTCGCGTTTGCCAAACTAAGAGGCCTGGTGAGCAGTAAGCCCGTAACGCTGCCAGCTCGTAACTGGCTCAATCTCGGGATGCTGCTGGCCGCTCTTTGGCTGGGCTATCAGTTTATGGTTGCTTCCCATCCCGAGGGGCTTCAGCCTCTGCTAGTCATGACAGGAATTGTTTCTGTGCTGGGAATCCATCTCGTGCTTGCCATCGGCGGGGCCGATATGCCGGTAGTGATCTCGATTCTCAACTGCTACTCCGGCTGGGCTGGGGCAGCAGCAGGATTTATGCTCTCTAACGATCTGCTGATTATTACCGGGGCTTTGGTAGGCAGTAGCGGTGCAATCCTCAGCTACGTGATGTGTAAAGCGATGAATCGGTCCTTTGCTAATGTGGTGCTCGGCGGCTTTGGCGAGGGAGCCGGTTCTGGAGTCAATAAACAGGCTCAGGGTAAGGCGACCGCTACCACCGCTCAAGAAGCGGCGGAACTCTTGCAAGATGCTAGCAGCGTCATCATTGTGCCCGGATACGGCATGGCGGTAGCTCAAGCTCAGCACGCCGTCTCAGAGATTACCAAAAAGCTGCGTGATCGCGGGGCGCAGGTTCGCTTCGGCATTCACCCTGTGGCGGGCCGGATGCCGGGACACATGAACGTGCTGCTCGCCGAGGCGAATGTTCCCTACGACATCGTGCTCGAGATGGACGAGATCAACGACGATTTCCCCCAAACCGAAGTGGTATTAGTCATTGGAGCCAACGATACCGTCAATCCCAGCGCTTTAGAAGAGCCCGACTCTCCGATTGCCGGCATGCCAGTGATGGAAGTGTGGAAAGCGGCCAACGTGATTGTGCTCAAGCGCAGCCTGGGCAGTGGCTACTCTGGGGTAGCGAATCCGCTATTTTACAAAGAAAACACCCAAATGCTGTTCGGAGACGCGAAGGAAAACGTCAACGCTGTCCTGAGCAGCTTACAAAGCTCTAGCAATGGCAGTGCAGCGCAGTCCAAGCCGGAGCTAGTTTCAGCTCGCTAAACGGGCGTGAAAGAGTGGCTAGGAGCGAGCTTTGAGCTCGCTTTTTTGATCGAGTCCCGATGGGGCCAACATTGAGTCAAAAGTAAGACTAAGAGAAGAGCGATTCTGTAGGAAAATTGTCAGTGATGAGAAAAACTGGAGACCCCATACTATGCTGACCTATATCTTAGCGATCGCCGTTGGCCTGATTAGCTTTGCCTTCTATATGGCAGCCTTCTTTTTTCCCGAAGTCCACCGCAAAGACGACTTTCTGTGGAGCGGAGTAGGAATGTTTTATGCCTTGGTGCTATGGATGTGCGCTGGCAGAATTACCGGAGGCGTTTTGTTAGGTCAACTAGCGGGAGTCGCTCTACTGGTCTGGTTCGGGTGGGAAACGCTAACGTTGCGGCGCCTGGTGGCCCGTCCAGAAACCATGACCGACATCGATGAGAGCTTTTCTCTGACCGAAACTCTTCAAAAAGCTTTCGGGCAAGTGGGCAGTCTCTTGCGCCGTCAAGCTCCCGAACCAAAATCTACGGCTCAGTCCGGCGCTACTGCCTCGTCAGAGACTTCTCCAAAACCAAGTCCTGCTGAAGGCACTCCACCCACCGAGCCAGACGAAACTTCTCGTTCTGTCACCGCAGCCAGTGCATCAAATCCTGCCGATACGGTTGCAAAGGCGACAGAAGAGCCAGAACCGTCTCCCGCCGAAGTGACCAGGGCTCAACTAGAAGCCGAAGCGGCTCAAGCCTCGCTAGCACAACCAGAGTCAAAGGCATCAGCGACCGAGACGGCAGCGGTTCCTCGGAAGAGGTTTTCCCTGAAGCAGTTATTTAGCCGAGGCACTTCATCCCCAAGTCAGCTCAAATCAGCATCAACCGTTCCTCCTGCTTCCTCCACTCCAGAAATGGGAGAAGCCGTTTTAGAAGACAGTCCTTCCCAAGCCGCCTCATCTTCCGCAGACACGGTCGAGACAGCCCCACAGGAAGCAGTCTCGCCCAACTCCGATGAGAGGCAAGCTACGCCTCCTGACCCTCCTGCCCCGGAGATGGTCGAAGCGGCTCAAGAAGGCGATCACGCCCCGCAAATCGATGTGGAAGAGGTGGCTCCTGAAGCTCAACTGACTCCTCCAGCAGAACCAATTGGCGACGGAGATCCGCAAATGCGCCAAGATATCCCAGAACTTCACAGCAAAGATGACCAGGATTCTGCTACTTAAATTCTCGGCATTCGCATTAAGATAGCAAAAAGACTCGTTGATTGGCATTGACCTGTGACAGCACCAACCGCACCCAAGAGCTACAAAGAGACCGTTAATCTGCCTCAAACTGCCTTTAGCATGCGGGCAAACTCAGTAACGCGAGAACCAGAGCTGCAAAAGTTTTGGGCAGACCAGCAAATTTACGAACATCTATCGCAGCACAATCCTGGCGATCTATTTGTGCTGCACGACGGTCCTCCCTACGCAAACGGCTCGCTGCACATGGGTCACGCCCTCAACAAAATTCTCAAAGACATCATCAATAAGTATAAGCTCCTGCGGGGATACAAAGTGCGCTACGTTCCTGGGTGGGACTGCCACGGCTTGCCTATCGAGTTAAAAGTTCTTCAAAAGCTGAAGTCTAAACGAAACCTGACTCCCTTACAGCTACGCCATCAGGCTCGTGATTTTGCCCTTGAGACGATTACCGAACAGCGCACAGGCTTTCAACGCTTCGGAGTTTGGGGTGACTGGCAACATCCCTATATGACTCTTCAGCCAGAGTACGAAGCGGCTCAAATCGACGTCTTTGGCCAGATGGCGCTCAAAGGCTATATCTATCGCGGACTTAAACCCGTTCACTGGAGTCCGAGTTCGCAAACAGCCCTAGCAGAGGCGGAACTGGAGTATCCTGAAGGACATTCCTCTCAGAGTATCTACGCGGCTTTCCCCGTCACGACGCTTGGGAAAACCGCTCAGGCACTAGTCCCTTTCCTGCCCAAGCTGGGGGTGGCCATTTGGACAACAACTCCCTGGACCATTCCCGGGAATTTAGCGGTGGCAGTTAATGCTGACTTGACCTACGCTGTTGTAGAAACCGACTCAAACCAGACGTTTAAGTATCTGATTGTTGCGGCAGAGTTAAGAGAGCGGCTAGCGCAAACTCTAGGGGTGACGCTGACTCAAAAGCTGACGGTGTTGGGCAAAGACCTGGAGGGCTGTACCTACCGTCATCCTTTATTCGATAGAGAAAGTCCCGTCGTGATCGGCGGCGACTATATCACCACCGAGTCGGGAACTGGACTCGTTCATACTGCTCCGGGACACGGACAGGAAGACTATTTGGTGGGTCAGCGTTACGGGTTGCCTGTCCTTGCTCCAGTAGATGACCGCGGTAACTTCACCGAGCAGGCCGGTCCGTTTGCCGGACTAAATGTTCTCGATGGAGCCAATAATGCCATTATTGCCGCTCTCCTAGAGGCTCATTCTTTATTAAAAGAAGAATCCTATGTTCATAAGTATCCCTACGACTGGCGGACCAAAAAACCAACAATTTTCCGCGCGACCGAACAGTGGTTTGCTTCGGTAGCCGGATTCCGCGAGGCAGCTTTAGAAGCGATCGCCGCCGTTAATTGGGTGCCGCCCTCGGGAGAAAACCGGATTACGCCGATGGTCGCTGAACGCTCGGACTGGTGTATTTCTCGCCAGCGCAGTTGGGGAGTGCCAATTCCAGTATTCTATGATGAGGAAACCGGGGAAGCGCTGCTAACACCAGAAACAATCGCGCATGTCAGACAGATTATTGCCGCCTCTGGCTCGGATGCTTGGTGGGAAAAATCCGTTGCCGAACTGCTGCCACCGAGCTACCGCAACAACGGTCGAACCTATCGCAAGGGAACCGATACAATGGATGTGTGGTTCGATTCGGGATCGTCGTGGGCGGCAGTATGCCAGCAGCGCGACACTCTTAAGTACCCCGCCGATCTTTATCTAGAAGGCTCAGATCAGCACCGGGGCTGGTTCCAGTCGAGCTTGCTCACCAGCGTCGCCACCAACGGCAAAGCTCCCTACCAGATGGTGCTGACTCACGGGTTTGCCTTGGACGAACAGGGGCGCAAAATGAGTAAATCCTTGGGCAACGTCGTGGACCCGATGAAAATTATCAACGGGGGCAACAACCACAAGCAAGAACCGCCTTACGGAGCCGACGTGCTGCGCCTGTGGGTTTCTTCGGTAGACTATTCCGCCGATGTCTCGATTGGGAAAAATATTCTCAAGCAGTTGGCAGACGTCTACCGAAAAATTCGCAATACGGCTCGCTTTTTGTTAGGCAACCTCCACGATTTCGACCCGACGAAAGACGCTGTAGCCTACGAGGAGTTACCGCAGCTCGACCAATATATGCTGCACCAGATGACGGCGGTATTTGATGAGGTCACGGACGCTTTTGAAAGTTTCCAGTTCTTCCGCTTCTTCCAGACAATCCAGAATTTTTGCGTGGTCGATCTGTCTAACTTTTATCTAGATATCGCTAAAGATAGGCTGTATATTAGTCATCCAGAGTCGCCCCGCCGCCGCAGCGTCCAGACGGTTCTGGCGATAATTGTCGAAAATCTGGCCCGGGCGATCGCCCCGGTTCTGTGCCATATGGCAGAAGACATCTGGCAGTTTTTGCCCTACGAAACTACTGCCCGTTCGGTGTTTGAATCGGGATGGATACAGCTTGACCCTCAGTGGCGCTCGCCAGCATTGGCAGACTGGCAAACCCTGCGGCAGATTCGGGCTGAGGTTAACAAGGTTATGGAACAAGCAAGAGCAGAAAAGGCGATCGGCTCTTCATTAGAAGCAAAGGTTCTGCTGTGGGTTGCTAGCCCAGAACTACGCTCTTTGTTAGAGGAGTTTAATCCGAGCGATAGTTTAGGGAAGCGACGAGTCGATGCGCTGCGCTATCTCTTTCTCGCCTCGCAAGTTGAAGTGCTCGACAGTCCGCAGGCCGTCAACGCCTCCTACACATTACAGACCGACACTCTCAAAGCAGGAATTGTTCAGGCCGAGGGCGAGAAATGCGAACGGTGCTGGAATTATTCACCCCAGGTCGATCGGCAGCAAGTAATTTGCGAACGCTGTCAGACGGCTTTAGCTGGCAGCTTTTAAATCTATGCTCATTAGACTCGCAGTGAACCCGGACCCTGAGTTTAAATCGAGATGAAACTGACGTGCTGATGGCTCAGTCGATATGCCAGCACCGGCTATGGGAGAGAGAATTGAAACCTTTAAGGTTACTTAAGTGGGACTGAGAAGTTACTTAATTTTTGGATTTTTCCTGCTCGACTTGGCGATAATAAAGCATAATGGTCAGGGAATAGAAGCTCAATCACACGGCTAGTATTGATGAGTAGTCAGGCTAACAAAAATTTTCAGATTACCGTTACGGACAATACTCCCGTTGTTAAAGTTCCTGACCGCTTGAGTATACTAGAGGCGGTTTCGTTTAAGGAAACGTGCCATCAGCTTTTAGAAAAACATCACTCGGCTCAGCAAATCATCTTTGATTTTGCGCAGACCCAATTTATCGACAGTAGCGGAATTGGAGCGTTAGTTCACAACCTCAAGGCCACCCAAAGCCAGGGAGTAAAATTAAAGCTGAAAGACGTTCATCCACCGGTGATGGCGGTTTTGTCCATGACGGGACTTGATGAAGTGTTTCAGATTTCCACAGCACAAACCGCCGATTTTTCTTCGACCCAGCCTCCTGAGACTCATCCTTCTGTTCGCTCTAAGGTTAAACGACTCATGGATATTGTCGGTAGCCTTGTCGGCTTGGGAATTACCGCTCTTGCCTTTGTGCCCATTGCTATTGCCATCCGCCGAGATAGTCGCGGTCCACTCTTTTTCGGCCAGGTCCGCTGTGGCTGGATGGGTAAACGGTTCCGCATCTGGAAATTTCGCTCGATGTGTGCCGATGCCGAAGCGAGAAAATCCGAGGTCGTTAACCAAATCAGCGGTGCGCTGTTCAAAAACGACAACGATCCGCGGGTGACTCAGGTAGGTCGATTTTTACGGCGCACCAGCTTGGATGAGCTACCGCAATTCTGGAACGTCCTCAAAGGAGAGATGAGTCTAGTAGGAACAAGACCACCAACGCCTGACGAAGTAGAGCGCTATGAGGTGCCGGAATGGCAAAGACTCGATGTCAAACCAGGAATGACTGGAGAATGGCAAGTTCATGGGCGATCGCAAATCCGAAACTTTGAAGAAGTCATTCAGCTAGACCTGCGCTACCAGAAGAACTGGAGTTTGAGTTACGATGTTGCCCTGATTCTCAAAACAATTGCGATTTTGTTCCAGAAAAATAGTGGTGCTGTTTGAAAATTGACGAGCATTAATGTCGGATGAAAGACTAATCAAACAATTTCACCTACAGGTTAATACGGAGTTAGAGTCCTTGACAGCAGTTTTACAGTGGTTTGAGCGATCTACTCAGGCCTTCGTCCCGCAGCAGACCTTTTGGCAGTGTCAAGTTGCTTTAACGGAGGGCTTTACCAATACAGTTCGTCATGCTCATCGAGGGCTGCCGACGACAACAAAAATTGATCTGGAAATCAGCATTTTTACCAACTGTCTGGAGATGCGCATCTGGAACTGGGGACAACCGTTTAACCTTAATTCTGCTCTCAAGTATTCCCATGAGCAACACCTATTTGATGAGAATGGACGGGGACTTTTTTTTATGCAGAAGCTAACGGATGAAATTGAGTACATTAGAGTTGCAAAAAGGCGTAATTGCCTGATCATGCGGAAAAAAACTGGTTCTTAGACTATAATTTGGGGCTAAAGGCAATCAATAGCTATCAAAGGAAGTTAAAACGCCCAGTGTGTTATTGTTGACGGTTTTTCGGGAACTTTATCAATGTATCCGCTTCAACTAACTAGATTGACCGGAATCAATAGGGGAACAGATACAGGCAAAATATAGACTGGTTTTAACTAAGGGTATGCGCATTCTGATTTATTCCTACAACTACCATCCCGAGCCAATCGGTATTGCTCCGCTTATGACCGATTTAGCTGAGGGATTAGTAAAACGAGGTCATCAGGTTCGTGTGGTCACTGCTGTTCCCTGGTATCCAGCTAGCCAGATTTATCCTCAGTATCGGGGGAAACTCTATCTTGCCGAAGAACGAAACGGAGTGGCAATTCAGCGCTGCTACGTGCAGATTAGCTCCCAACGTGACTTCTATCATCGGGGTCTGTTTGAAATCAGCTTTGTCAGTCTCAGCTTTCTACAGGCTCTAAGAGGCTGGCGTCCCCAACTTATTCTACTGACGGTTCCAGGTCTGCCTGTATGCGTTCCCGCCGCTCTCTTGGGATGGGTTTATCACTGCCCAATTGTGCTGAATCTTCAAGATATTTTGCCGGACGCTGCCGTTCATGTCGGGCTGCTCAGAAATAAAGCGTTAATTCGCGTTTTCAAAAGTTTAGAAAGGTTTGCCTATCAAAAAGCGGCCAAAATCAGCGTTATTGCCGATGGATTTAGCAAAAATCTTTACAACAAGGGAGTGCCGACGGATAAAATTGTCGAAATTCCGAATTGGGTCGACATTAATTTTATCAAGCCTCTGCCTAAAAACGGTCGCTTCCGCCAAGAGCATAGACTAGAAGGCAAATTTGTCGTGCTTTACTCCGGCAACATTGCGCTCACGCAAGGGTTAGAAACCGTCATTGAAGCCGCCGCCGAACTAAGACTGGTCAAAGATATTGTATTTGTAATTGTTGGCGAAGAAAAAGCTCTAGAGCGGCTGCAGAAGCATTGTCAGAGAAAGAAGGTAGATAACGTTAAACTTTTGTCCTTTCAGCCGCGCAACCAACTACCAGAGATGTTGGCGGCGGCTGATGTGGCTCTGGTTATGCAGAAGCACAACGTCATTGCCTTCAATATGCCTTCTAAAATTCAGGTGTTGCTGGCAAGCGGCAGAGCCATTATCGCCTCCGTTCCCGCTGCGGGGACGGCAGCAAGAGCAATCGAGAAAAGCGGTGGTGGTTTAGTTGTGCCGCCAGAAAATCCTCCGGCTTTAGCGAACGCCATTACAACCCTCTACTCCGATCCTCAGCAAATGGAGACTTTGGGCAAACAGGGACGGCAATATGCTCTCCAGAACTACAGTTTTGAGTTAGCTCTAGATCGCTACGAAGAGCTATTTGCAGAGGTTGTTGAAGAAAAGAAACAGAAAAGAACCGGAATTTGCTACTGAGCTTGACGGTAGTTTAACACCCTAAGACCTGAACGGGGACTGCTGGTGCAGAACAACGATTCCCACTTCTAGCGCCATTAAGTTCTGGAGGGGCTAGGCTAAACTTTTGCTTTGCCAGAAGCCCCACCTCCTGCCACAAAGCAGCGAGTGCGACTCCTAAAGTCAATTCCGGCAGAACCGGGAAGCGTTGTCTCCGCTTGATAATTTTATTTCGTAAGCAGCAGGAAAGCAACGCTATTAGTGCCGTGATGTGCTATAAGCAAACTATAGAGAGATTAGTGCGGCGCTGTAACGGTAGACATTAAAATCGGCATACTAGAAGCCGATGCCATCCTATTGTTACTATCATAATAGTAGAAAGCAACCCGAAAATAGGGTTCTAAAATGCTTGATCGCAGTAGGGCAAACGGCAGCAAGGAATAGCTTTCGTGTATTCCAACCAATAGCTAAAGGCCTAATAGTTGAAACTAAATGTTAATCAGCCTGAATCGCGAGTTAACGAGATTGCCGCTGTTATTCTTATTGACCTCCAACAATTAGAATCTGGATGACTGACAATAATCATGAACTAAATACCGTTTCTACCGCTTTAGTCAACGATGACTTACAGCCAAGCCGCCAAGAAGCTTGGCTGATTGCCCAAGCGGCTGACGCTCGTAAAGCGGCAGATATTGCTGTGCTGCAGGTGAGTGAAGTTTCTTACTTAGCAGATTATTTTGTGATTGCGACGGGCTTTTCCAAAACTCAGGTGCGGGCTATTGCAGATTCCATCGAGAAAAAGATGGCGGAAGAGCGTCAGAAGCACCCCCTAAGAGTGGCGGGGAAAGCGCAAGGAAGCTGGATTCTTTTAGACTACGGAGACGTGATTGCTCATATCTTTCTGCCTCAAGAAAGAGATTTTTATAATTTAGAAGCCTTTTGGGGACACGCCCAGCGCCTTGATTTTCAGGAGCGATTCAATCCACAAGAGTCATGAAGCAAACGACATCAACTTGTCCGGTTCCACAAGAACAGCAACCCATTAACGAGTACGAAGAGTTAAAGGAAGCCTGGTTTTTTCGCTGGGTAAGCCTTAGCGCCGCAGACTATTGGAGAAAACTTTTCTGGGTTTGGGCAGTTGGTTGGCTCGTAGCTGGTCCGATCACAGCCGTTAGTTTTCCGCCTCAAAAAGAGCCGATTTTGTTTGGCCTCAGCAGTGGAGCTGGAGCGGGACTGTTGGTGGTATTCATCGTACTGAGACTCTATTTAGGCTGGTCCTATGTTGGCGATCGCCTTCAAAAAGAAACGGTTGTTTACGAAGAATCGGGCTGGTATGACGGTCAAGTTTGGCACAAGCCCCCCGAAGTGCTGACTCGTGATCGCCTGATTGCGACCTATCAGGTTGAGCCCATGCTTACCCGTCTTAAACAAACGACCTTCGTTCTGCTGGCGTTTATTGGCGGCGCTAGCACCGTGTGGTTCTGGTCCTCAAACTAGGGGTAGGCCGTTTTTATGAGTTTGTTATTCTCCCCACTGCTTATTATTAACTGATTGTCTATATCTCTTTAATAATTGAAGCAGTCAGCACTGAGTTATTTAGAGAGATGAATGCTGGAGAAATTTCACCGGCAAAGGCTAACATTTGGCATCAATTGGTATTAATATTCTTGAATCTTAAACTGGAGTAAAGCAACTTGACCAGGGGAAAGCGAATTTCATCACCAAGAATAGAAGTTCATTTACTGCGAGAAGGAATTGTTGAATCTGTTCATCAAGTAGAGGCAACCGTCTGTGACGACCGCGGACGCGTCCTTTTAGTTGCGGGAAGCGCAGAATCGGGCACGTTCATTCGCTCAGCCCTCAAGCCGTTTCAAGCGTTGGCAATGACGAGTACGGGAACGCTAGAGCGATACGAGCTAACCGACAAAGATTTAGCGATCGCCTGTAGTTCCCATCGAGGCACAATCGAACAAGCCCGACAGGTGTTTAACATTCTGTGGCGTTCAGACGTTGACCCCTCAGCACTCCAGTGCCCCACTCCTCCGGATAAGCAGAGTCCTCTGCAGCATAACTGTTCCGGAAAACATGCCGCGATGTTGGCAGTTTGCCAGCAGCGACACTGGCCTCTCAACACTTATGTCCGTTCCTCCAATCCGGTACAGCAGCTAATTCTTGCCAAAGTTGCTGAGTTGCTAGAAATGCCCGGAGAAGAGCTCATCAGCGCTCGCGATGATTGCGGAGTCCCCACCTACTTTATGCAGATTAGGCAAATAGCCTACCTGTATGCCCAGCTCGCTTCGGGAAAGAGTCTCGATCTCGAGCGAATTGTCCGAGCGATGAGCTACTATCCAAGCTTAGTCGCTGGAGATGGTGCTTTCGATACGGAGCTGATGCGCTCAACTAACGGAGAATTAGTGAGTAAGTCGGGGGCAGAGGGCATCCAGTGTGTTGGGCGTGTTGGGGAAGGAATGGGATTAGCGATTAAGGTGATTGATGGCGCAAGACGGGCTAAATACGCGGTAGCCATTCAGTTACTCAAGCAGATGGGCTGGATTAGCCCGAGCGTCGCCGAAACCCTCTCGGATAAATTCATGATTCTCAGTTCATGTAAGCGCCTAGAAGTGATGGGGGAGCTAACGATGCTGTAAGCTTCAGCAAGCTGGGAACAATGATCCATCAACAAACTGCTCGTTGTTCATTGATGTTTAAATTGAGGTTGTTACTTTGGTGACTTTCTCGCTATACTGGATAAGCGCGACGCGGGATAGAGCAGTCTGGTAGCTCGTCGGGCTCATAACCCGAAGGTCGGTGGTTCAAATCCGCCTCCCGCCACTTCATTAAGGTAAAGCTCTACAGGAATTCCTGTAGAGCTTTATTACTAGGAGGCTGCTGCGAAACGACAGCGAGGATTTAGGATAGAGGAAGAAAGCTGTGGGGTGAGCAAATGGCGGTTAAAGTACGCAAGCCAATTCTAGTCGGAGGAATTGGAGTGTCGTTCGGGCTGTGGCTATGGGAAAGTTTTGGTCAATCGGTCATTCACGCTGGCGAGTTTGCAATGGTAGGAATCGTTGCTTTCGGGTCGGGACTGTGGTGGCTCCAGCAACAGAGAAAGACAGTGCTGCCGCTAGCAGCGCCGGACCGAGAAGCCGTTGAAACAGCGATCGCTCAAACACAAACAATTCTGACCCAGGTCACAACCGAAGCTCCTAATCAAGACACTTCAGCACTCCAGCAGCAGCTTGCTAACTTGCCGCAGCGCCTCGAAAGACAGCAGCTCCAAATCGCCCTTGCTGGAGGCTCTCAGGTCGGAAAAACGACCCTGAAGCAAGTATTAGAAAAACAGGAGCAAACGCTGACGTTTGTAGAGACGGCATTATCAGCGGCAGAAGATAACGAGAACGCTCAACAGGTTGCTCTCTCTGCCGATGTTGTGCTGTTTTTAGTAAGCGGAGATTTGACCGATTCGCAGTGGCAAATTCTCCAGCAGCTTCAAGCAGCGAACAGTCGCCTGATGCTGGTTTTTAATCAGCAGGATCGCTACACGCCTGAAGCGAAAGCCGAGATTTTACAGCAGTTGCGCCAGCGAGTTGCAGGCGTTCTCTCCAAAGAAGATGTTGTCGCTATTGCAGCAGCTCCAGCAGCAGTGAAAGTCCGACGACATCAAGACGATGGTTCGGTGCAGGAATGGCTGGAAGCGCAAGATGCTGCGGTTGCGGCACTGAGCGATCGCTTAACCCATATCTGCACTCAGGAGAAACAAGAATTAATTTGCACCACCGCTTGGCGAGAAGCCGTTTCATTAAAGACAAAAGCTAAGGCACTGCTGAATGGAGTGAGACGCGATCGCGCTTTACCTGTTGTCGAACAGTATCAGTGGGTAGCGGCAGCGGCGGCGTTTGCTAATCCGGTAGCGGCTCTCGACTTACTCGCAACCGCTGCCATTAGTACCCAGATGCTTGTAGATTTGAGCGAAATTTATCAGCAAAAATTTTCCCTGTCTCAAGCGCAAGCCGCTTCTGGCACGATTGGCAAGCTAATGGTTCAGCTAGGACTCGTGGAAATTTCGACCCAAACGATTAGCGGGATTTTGAAGAGTAATGCTTTTACCTATGTTGCTGGGGGAGCAGTACAGGGAGTGAGTGCGGCTTATCTAACTCGCGTGGCTGGATTGAGTTTAATTGAATACTTGCAGGAGCAAGAAGTCAGTGCTGCTTCTGGTGAAGGATTAAACATAGAAAGATTGAGTCAAAAAATACAGCAAGTTTTTCAGCAAAATCAACGGACAGCTTTTCTACAGGGGTTTGTTAAACAAGCTTTAGGGCGTTTGTCGTTAAAATCAGCCAAAGCTGAATCTTCTGTCTAAAAAAGCTAGAAACGATGAGCGCAGAAGAACCCAAGTTGCCAGAAAATGTTGCTCAACACTATGATAGTGATCGCGCCTTTGCTTATGAATCAGAGCGTTTGACAGAACAGGCACCGATTGAATTTGCTGTGACAAAGCGCTATTTAGATCAGATGATTTCTAACGGGGCAACCGTTGCCGATATCGGAGTTGGTACTGGTCACTATGCTGAGTTTTTGGCACAACGAAATTGCAATCTTTATCTTGTAGATATTTCCTCACGCTTACTAGAAGCTGCCCACACAAGACTTAAACAATCTCATCTTGCTCACCAGGTGTTAGAAGTCTATAATATCTCGGCTACCAATCTCGATCTCTTGAAGGCAGAAGTTTGCGATGCTGTTTTATTATTAGGACCTCTTTATCACTTATGCTCAGTTGAAGAAAGACAAAATGCTGTAAATGAAGCAGCCAGAATCTTAAAGCCAGGTGGAACAATATTAGCGGCTGGAATTAACCGCCTAGCCTATTTTAGAGAGCAATTTCGCAGTCATGCTCAGCAAGTTTTATCTCGTCAACAATTTCATCAGCAGTTATTAAAAGATGGTAATACCGATCCTATTCATGTGCCTCCTCTGGGCTATGCTAATTTAACTACCAGTGAAGAGTTTTTACAACTATTTTCAGCCAGTTTCGAGCAACATGCTTTTATTGGTGTTGAATCTTTTACTGCTCCCTTTCCCACAGTAGGGAATGTCCTTTCATCCTCGGAACTAGAGGCTTGGGTTGATTTAGTAGAAGTGACAGGAATAACTCCAGAAGGCTTAGCTATGAGCGACCATTTCCTCTATATTGGTCAGCGTCGGGCTTAGGGAGCGGGGAGCGCTAAGACAAGAAACAAAAGTTTGTTAATTTGATTACATTAATTTTGGTCACTAACACCAAGCACAAGTTAATACAAAATCTCCTGCAAATCCAAAACAAATCTAGGCAGAATATCTTCACCGGAAATAGATTCAGGAGATTGTACAATTTCGACTTTCTTTCCTGGATGATAAATTTCTACTCGCTGATTTTGTCTATCAATTAGCCACCCTAATTTTGCTCCATTCGCCAAATACTCTTGCATTTTCTCCTGGAGAGCTTTTAAAGAATCACTTCGGGAGCGTAGTTCTACGACAAAATCTGGACAGAGAGGAGCAAACTTTTCCTGTTGTTCTTGAGAAAGGGCATCCCATCGTTCCTGCCTTACCCACGAAGCATCAGGAGAACGTTCAGCGCCGTTGGGTAGTTTAAATCCACTAGAAGAGTCAAAGACAACGCCCAAATTATTTTGGCTACTCCACAGTTCTAGCTGGGCGGTAATTTTAACGTTGCGCCTACCTGTATCGCTGCCGGTCGGTGGCATAATAATCAGTGCTCCACTGGCGGTGCGCTCAAATCGGTAATCGCGGTTATGCTGACAAAGCTGAAAAAACTGCTCGTCTGTTAAATCGATGTTGAGTCGAAGAATTGGTGGCAAGGGAATAATTGTCATAGTTGCCGATGCCTACAGGCTGATGTTATCAGTCTCACTTTAATATGTATATGGAGGAGAATTGTACTTAATTGTTACTGCTGTAGGCTGAACGGGCGATCGCTTACTTATCTAAACCTCGCGGTCGAAACCAAACTTGTCTCGAATCTGAGTATTGAAAAACTGCCCGACTGACGGTGCGTCTTTCATCTCTTTATACACCGATTCAGGAACATCATGATAGAGATAGACACTGCCATTCCCAAATTGGACGCGCAGCACTTTTTTCTCCTCATCGTAGTCAAAAGATTTAATCGCTGTACTTTGAGTTTTCAGAAGAGGAAACGCAATTACATCCCGAATACTGGCAGAATCGGTTAGCAGCATCACCAGGCGATCGATCCCAATGCCTTCACCGCCTGCGGGGGGCATGCCGTACTCTAAAGCCGCTAAGAAATCCTCATCCACGCCCTGGGCTTCCAAATCACCAGCGGCTTTGCGGGCAGCTTGGGCTTCAAAGCGCTGTCGCTGGTCGATGGGATCGGTTAACTCAGAAAAACCATTCGCTAATTCTCGTCCGGCAACAAACAGCTCAAACCTTTCTACTAAACCAGGCTTACTACGATGGGGTTTAGACAGCGGAGAAATTTCTACTGGGTAATCGATCACAAAGGTAGGCTGAATCAATGTTTCTTCTACCTTTTGCTCAAACGCTTCATTGAGCAATTTACCAATGGAGTTGCAGCCTGTCGGATCGATGCCAGCATCTTTAGCCGCTACTTTCGCACTCTCAAAGCTATCAAACTTCTCGAAGTCTAACCCGGTGTGTTCTTTCACTAATTCGTGCATTGTTAACCGCTGCCAGGGAGTACTCAGATTAATCGTTTCGCCCTGGTAGGTAATTTCCAAAGTACCAATGACTTCATCAGCAACAGCCGTAATCAGATCCTCCGTCAGCGCCATGATATCGTGGTAGTCTGCGTACGCCTGATAAACTTCGATGGAGGTAAATTCAGGATTGTGGCGCGTGGAAACGCCTTCATTGCGGAAAATGCGTCCGAGTTCAAATACTTTATCGAATCCCCCAACCATTAGCCGCTTCAGGTGGAGTTCTGTGGCAATGCGGAGATAGAGATCCATCTCCAAAGTATTGTGATAGGTAATAAACGGACGCGCATCAGCACCGCCCGCTTCCGGCTGAAGCACAGGAGTTTCGATTTCTAAGAAATCTCGCTGTTCTAGGAATCGACGAATCGCGGCAATAATTTTGGCGCGACGACGAAACGTTTGCCGTACTTCTGGATTGACAATTAAATCTACATAGCGCTGGCGATAGCGCTTTTCGGTATCTGTGAGCCCGTGCCATTTATCCGGCAATGGCAGCAGGGTTTTGGTGAGCATGGCATACTCGCTGACATAAACGGACAGTTCGCCTTTTTCTGTTCGTTTAATTGTTCCTTTTGCCCCAAAAATATCTCCCGTATCGGTGAGTTTCTTGAGAGTATTGAAGGCGTTAGGAACCTCTGTCATAGATTGGTCAATTCTTTTCTTCTCTAGATAAAGCTGAATCGTTCCCGATTCGTCTTGCAGTCCGAAAAACGCTAGTTTCCCAAAGACTCGACGAGCAATAATGCGTCCGGCAATCGCCACTTCTTCATCCACTTCTTCCCCGTTGCCCAAGTCTGCATACTTTTTCTGGAGTGCAGCAGCGCGATGGGTAATTCCCCATTTATAGGCATAAGGATTCAATCCCAACTCTTGCAGTTGCTTGACTTTCTCTAAGCGTGCGGCGCGGATTTCTTCTAGAGGATTTTGATTCGGTTGGAATTGCTCGGATGCCATGATGAATGACTAGGTTTAATAACTGTGCGTTGTTCCTGACGGAGGCTAAGCGCACTGACATCTAGTTTAACTCAACCCCGCCTTAGCTAGACGGAGCCTTAATCTGGCAAGGTTTACCGCCGATAAAACTTGACCTTCAGCCCAGAACGGGGATGAAGAGTAGGAATCGGATCGAGGCTGAGATTTTGCTTGGGCAACTCCCAGGTATAGTGACGCAGCAGATGAGCTGCAAAAATTTTCATCTCCGCTTGAGCAAAGGCAAATCCTAAACAAACTCGTGGACCTCCGCCAAACCCAACTAGGCTGTAGTCTGTTTGCTTGTGTTCTGCTCGCTCTGGACTGAAGCGGTCGGGATCGAAGCGCTCTGGTTCACTATAGATACGACTATCTTTATGGGTTCCCGGAATTCTATAGAGCGCCATCCAGCCTTGAGGAACGGTGTAGCCGTTGAATTCAAAAGACTCTATAACTCCTCGAAAGCCACCGCCAATGGGAGGATACAGGCGCTCAACCTCTTTAAGCACCTGCTCTAAATAGGTCATTTGTTTGAGCTGACCTATAGTTAAGGCTCCTACCATACCTTCCTGTTCGGCTCTTGCCTTGGCTAAAACTTCTGGGTGCTGTGCTAAAGCCATGCATAGGGAGGTGAGCATCGATGTGGTTGTTTCATGTCCGGCAAAAAGCATTAACAGTGCCTGCACCTTAATTTCTTCGAGGCTCAGGCTGTTACCATTTTCATCCCGACTCTGTACCAGGAGTCCTAACGCATCCTGAGCAGGTTCTTGTTGCCGATGCCGCACTGCCGCTTCAATATGGTTCAGAAGCTGATTCCGCGCTCTCAAGGCTCGCCCGTAGCGCGTCCAGGGCAATCGAATTGGGGGTGCGAATAGGCCAGTCGTAAGGTCGGCAAACCACTGCGATAACTGCTCGGTCATTGCTCCTGGTTGACTACCAATTAGTAAGGTACTAGCAATTTCAAACGTCATCTGCTTCAGTTGCGGAAACCAAGTCAGGCTTTCTAACTCCTCCCATTTATGCAGATAGCGCTGAATTACCTGCTCCATTGTGGAGATATAGTTGCTCAACGCTGCTCCATGAAAAGCTGGCATCAGTAGCTTACGGTTCCTTTTATGTTCCTCGCCTTCCATGAGAAATAGAGATTTTCCCAGTAATTCTTTAAATGTGGGAGGCCATCCCTCACGCCAGGAGAATTTGTGCATGTGCGTAGCGAGCAGAAAGCGATTAGCTTCAGGACCAGTCATAACGACGGTAGGACGACCGAGAATATTGGTTTTAAAAATGGCACCGTACTTTCTCCGGCGCTTTTCAGCAAAATCGGGGTCGTTCAAGAAGCTGAGGGTTTCACCAATCAGAGGGAAACCAAAGCTACCTGGAGGTAGGGGCGCAGGATGAGCTGACATTAAATACTAATGAATAGATTTCTACTATCTATTATGACTACCGCTGATAGGCACTAGTCAATTCAGAAGTGATATCTATGTCGTGGTTCTCAATTACTCGGGTACACCTTGCAGAAAGCAGAAACCCATCATCCAATTGATAACTAATATTTATTCTTGGCGGTAGATTCAGGCGATCGCCAACGTCTGTTAGCTTGAAGCTGAGCTAAAAACAGTAAAAATGACGCAAAGAGTTTTAATTTGGTATCGCAACGATTTACGCCTCCACGACCATGAGCCGATGCACCAGGCGCTTAAAGAACAGGCTCAGGTTATTCCAGTGTACTGCTTCGATGAGCGGCAATTTGGCACTACTGCTTTTGGGTTTGCCAAAACGGGTCAGTATCGTGCTCGGTTTTTGCTAGAAAGCTTGAGCGATCTTAAAACTTCTCTACAGAAGTTGGGCAGCGATTTAATTGTGCGTCGCGGTTTACCGGAGAAAGTTTTACCCGCGCTAGCGCAGGAACTGAGGGCGGATGCTGTTTACTACCACGAAGAGGCAACATCAGAAGAATTAGGGGTAGAAACGGCTCTTAAAGAAGCGCTTTCTGCAATTGATGGTGAACTGAGTGCCTTTTGGGGAACGAGCCTCTATCATATTGACGATTTGCCCTTTGATGTTTCTGAGGTTCCTGAACTTTATACCAACTTTCGCAAGCAAGTAGAAAAAAACTCCACCATTAACCCGACTCTTCCAACTCCAACCGAGTTACCGAGTTTACCAGATATCGATGTGGGGGAACTACCGTCCGTCACTAATCTAGGGTTAGAACCACCGGAATTTGATGAGCGTGGTGTTCTCAAATTCAAAGGTGGAGAAACAGCAGGCAAACAGAGATTGGAGCAATACTTCTGGAAACAGAATTGCCTTAAAGAGTATAAGCAGACGAGAAACGGAATGCTAGGGGCAGATTACTCCTCCAAGTTTTCTGCGTGGCTTGCGTTAGGCTGTCTGTCACCGCGCTACGTGTACGAACAGGTACAGAAATACGAGAATGAACGGGTTAAAAACGATTCTACCTACTGGCTTATCTTTGAGCTGATCTGGCGAGACTTTTTCCGGTTTATCTGCCTCAAACACGGCAACCGAATTTTTTATCAGTCGGGATTGCAGGGCATTGAGATTCCTTGGAAAGAAGACTGGGAACGCTTCAGCCTGTGGCGAGAAGGTCAAACAGGCTATCCGTTAGTGGATGCGAACATGCGCGAGTTTGCCGCGACTGGATTTATGTCTAACCGAGGCAGGCAGAACGTGGCAAGTTTCCTGACCAAAAACTTAGGGATCAACTGGCAAATGGGGGCAGAATGGTTTGAATCACTGCTAGTCGATTACGATGTGTGCAGCAATTGGGGGAACTGGAACTATACAGCAGGCGTGGGTAACGATGCTCGCGGTTTTCGCTACTTCAATATCCCCAAGCAATCAAAAGATTATGACCCCAAGGGAGATTATTTGAGGCATTGGCTGCCGGAACTTAGCGACGTTCCCGCTGACACGATCCACGAACCCTGGAAGCTGAGCCGTGAGGAGCAGAAGCGCTATAGAGTAAGGCTAGGGGTAGATTATCCTCGTCCGGTGGTAAACTTTTTCAAGTCAGTGAAGGCGAATGAGAAGATTTATCAGAATGCTGTTGCGGCTGTGCGCTAATTGTAACTAGTCAGCAGACTGAGCGACTTAGTAAACGGCGCCTAGCTAAACATTAGATGACTTCGGTTGTACCCGGAAACATGGCAGAGCATATTTCTCGAATAGCAGCAGGCTTTGTCTAATTCAGATATCAGCATAGATCCTCTCTAACCAATAGCTGCAGTAGCATGAGCAGAAGATGAAAAGGGGAAAACTGAAGAAAAAAGTCTTGGCGAAAAGGGATTTGGAAGCAAATTCTTTGGGAAGAATGAGCCTGGATCAATTTATTCCGCGAAGGGATGATATCATCTAGTGGAACTAAGCTCAGGATAATAACATAAATCCAATAGTTGCTCGACCGTATACGGACATCGCTCTGGAAAACCAGGAATTTCTAAGTCTTCTTTCCTGTATTTCCTAGCAGTACGCCGCTTGGCGCTTTGATAGCATCTGTCATACTCAGATATAAAATAGTTGTAGAGAATCTTTGACTGGAGATCGTCTTTTAACTGCTCTCGAAACTCATCAATTTCATCTTCCCATCCCTTCACGTAATAATCTCTGCGCCACGTCCAGTACTGATAAAGCAATAAGTGGATCATTAACTGAGTCGTAAAACTTTTAACCGCCTTCTTTTCTGCTCGGCCCAACGCCTCAATTTCCTCTAGTAAATTCTCCCAGTCCATGCTTTCAAAATCCCTTTCAGCAATAGCTCGCGCTGTTTCCTTGGTCCATTGATAAAAATCAGTGTTGTATAGAGTTTTGATAGTCATCATTCTCTCCGGTATCTGGTTTCAAAACTTTAATCTGGCGCTAATGTATCAGACGTCACATCAAAACTTAGACAAGTTGCGTTAACTCGTAAACTACTAGAATACGACTTTGAAGTGGGAGATACCGACACTCTCATTGGTTTCGTTTCTCACCCTAGTGTCAGTAAAGAGGGCGATGTGTTGGCATTGGGATAGGGGCGATCGCCTCTGCTCTAAAAATGGCGATGGCCATATTAGTTAAGCATTCCCTTACCGGCAATGCCAATAAGAGCTAACGAGTTTCAAAGTTTTTATTGTCTAGCGCCTGCACTGCTTCAATAAGCGATCGCACCTGTTCGGTTCCTTCCGATGGCTCAAAATGCAGGGGGAATTTGCCACTGGCGAGCATCCTCAAGCCAAGAGGGACTAAACCGAATAGTCCCCGTAGATCTCTAAGATAGTTGCCCACCACTAGCAGACCAAACTGACGTTCATCGATCCATCCGCCTTGTTTCACCAAATCGATCAATACCTTACGATGACGAATTGAGCGGCTGTCTTGGGCTTCCTTGCGGTCTAAAATTTGCTGCTTGATGGCGCTGATTTGATCCAGCGGAGCCACGTCCATCGGACAGACGGTATTACACCAGTAGCAGCGGGTACATCCCCAAACGCCTGCCGTTCCGACATGATACTTTTCTAGTCGGGCTTCGGTCCGAGCGTCACGGGTATCCATAACCATACGCTGTGCTTTAGCGAGGGCATGGGGACCAACAAATTCTGAGTTGACCTCGCGGGCGTTGCATTCAGAATAGCAAGCGCCACACATGATACAGTTGCCCATTTGCTCTAGACGTTCACGTTCCTGGGGCTTTTGGAGAAACTCCCGTTCTGGAACGGCTCTAGCAGAGGTACTGACGTAGGGATCGACCGCTTCTAGGTTATCCCAAAAGCTGGTCATATCCACTACTAAATCTTTAATCACGGGCATGTTGCCCAGGGGGGCAATAGTAATTTCTGGACTGGCTCCCTGAGTGACTTCGCTGCCAACTTTTTCTTTGCAGGCTAGCGCTGAACGTCCGTTAATTCTCATCGCACAGCTTCCGCAAATGGTATTGCGGCAATTTTTCCGATAACCTAAACTTCCGTCTATCTCTCCTTTGATGCGGTCTAAACAGTCTAGAATTGTATTTTTCGGCTCTACCTCTAAAAGGTAAGACTGAATTTTCGGGGGTTGATTAACCTTCTGACGAATGACTTTAAAAGTAACTTTCATGTTTTACAATCATCTAACGCCTTCAAATTTTAACTCGCCGACCAACTCAAGAGTTTTGCTCATTATTGACGCCGCCAAGCTAGCCTAAACTTATTTTTTGAAGCAAACTTATCCAAATCACCAAAGACATACTTGTTATGTTAGTCTAGCCACAGTTAGTTTGCCAGAGGAGAGCGTAGCGTTGCTTATCTAGACAATTAGCAACTTTTACAACACAAAGCTAGTTTAAAGATTTCTGGATTTTTGTCTAGCGGCTTAAAGCTCCTTGCCAACACTCCTCTCAAAATGCATTTTCTGAATTTATTGGTTTCAAGAACTTGTCATCCTCTATCCATTTGGCGTTATATTTTTTACTATAGCCACGATTTGACTTTAGTGTAAATTAGGATAAGAAAGAAAAGAACTAATTCAGAGTTATGAGTGAAACTACTGCTTTAACAGGAAAAGCACTGCTACAAAAAGTAAAAGAGCTATCTCACTTACCGAGAAGAGAAACAGCAAAACAGTGTGGGTATTACACAAAAACTAAAAACAACCAGCTCCGCGTTAATCTGACCGATTTTTACGATGCAGTGTTGGCAGCTAAAGGGGTTCCTCTCGACCCAGAGGGAACGAAAGACGGTCGCGGGCGTGAACCAACCTATCGGGTAAGCGTGCATCAAAATGGTCAAATTGTCATTGGTTCAACTTATACGAAAGCCATGGGCTTGAATCCTGGAGATGAATTTGAAATCAAACTTGGCTACAAGCATATTCATCTTAAGCAGCTAGATGCTGATTCAGAATCTTCAGAGGCTCATGAGGCGGTTGAAGTCTAGTTTTTCCTCAGTCTAGCGGTGAGTTATTCAGTATCATCAATAACGCTATTGTTGAGATAGGCTAAGCTTTTTGGGTGCAGCATTTCCTCAAAAAGATGGTTGATTTAGTTTTACAGCGGCTCCTTACTGTCATCGTCGCTCACTCTCTTCTCAAAGTAGCGTTATTTTTGCTTGTTTGGGCGATCGCCTGGCTGCCGCTCGCCATTCCTTTAGCTCGGGTGGTAGAGTGGAATCCCGCTAGACCCATAACCACAAAGCAAAAGCTAATTCTGTTAGCTTCTCTCTATTCCATTGCCCCTGCTCTCGTATGGATAGCTGTTCGTATTGAAGGAAAACAATGGCAAGACTATGGATTTGTCTGGCATTCCCAGCTATTTGTTTCTCTTGCTTTAGGAACTGGTTGTGGATTTATTAGCATTCTCGCTATTTTCGCTGGTCAAAGTCTATTCGGTTGGGTACGGTGGCATTTCGAGGGCATCACCTGGATGGCGTTACCGCTGTTGGGGATTGGAATTGCGATCGCAGCGATCGAAGAGCTAGTCTTTCGAGGTTTTATCCTCGATGAGCTTGGGCCATATTCTTACGGTCGTGCCGCCGCTCTGTCAAGTTTGATCTTTGCTTGTTTACATTTAGTTTGGGAGCAAAAACAGACTCTCCCGCAACTCCCAGGACTGTGGTTAATGGGCATGGTGCTGGCAGAAGCGCGGTTAGCCGATGGCGGGAGCTTAGGCTTAGCTTGGGGACTTCACGCCGGATGGATTTGGGGGTTATCGACCCTCGATGCGTGTGAGTTAGTCACCTATACAGGAAAAGCGTCAGCTTGGATGACGGGTTTGGGAAAACAGCCGCTAGCCGGAGCGGTTGGAATCTTGTATTTACTAGCAACCGGGGGACTACTATTGTGCTTCTCCCCAGCTATAGGTGCTATACCACTTAAAAGCTGGGGAATAGGTTAAGCAAACCAGGCGCGGGGAAAAGGGGAAACAACTACCGCCGCAGGAAACACACGACGGGGACAGAATCCTGAATTCAGGAACAAGCGAATTCATCCCTCCTTTTTCCCCTTCCCCGTCCCGCACCAGACTGCTATTCAAAAGAAGTCGGGCATCCAGGGAGGAGTTCCTGAAAATATCTTGGTTGCCGTTGCTAGTGCTTTTGGCGCTGCTTGAAGAGAGCCAATGAGCTGGAGCTGCTGGGGAGATAGATAGCCGGTGTACAGGGGGGACAAACCGCGAATGTTAACGCTGAAGTCTCCGTTTCCACCAGGGGTTACTTTTCCCCTTCCTTGAGATACTTTGAGGCAAAATTTGCCGTTATTGGCCGCAATCAAATCATCTCGAACGTCGAGGTGGAGTTCCGCTTCTACTCCTAACGGATATCCTCTAACGGATAGAGCTTGAGAAACATTAATAATGCGCAACATCCAGGCTTCTTGATGAAGTACATGAGCCGCTTGTTCACTGAGGAGCAACAATCGCGGGTCATAAGAAGCGCCAAACCACTGCACTCGTTCAATTTGCGAACGATGAGCCGCGAGAAACGACCAGATTCGGCGGACGGCAGCAGCAGAAAGGGTGGCCCAATCTCTAATCTGGAGGAAAAAACCGTCTGGCGATCGCACTTGGGTAAACAGGATATATCCGTTCGGCTGCGATGGCTCACCAACAACATAGCTATACAAAATGCTGTCCTCAGAGACATCGCCAACATTTTCCCAAATCGCTTGATTGCGATTCAAGTTGCCATTGTTTTTCTTAGCCTGCTGCGTATAAATCTTCTGAAAAACTTCGTAGTAGTCAGCAGGATTAACGCTCTGTAGAGGAGAAAGTTCCTGAAGAGTAATGGCGGCTGTTGGCAGTTCCCATCGGCACCGCATTCCCCCTTGTTCGTATCCTACCTGACGATAGAGCCTCTGGGTAGCAGCATACAGAACGGAAATCGGAACGTCTAAGCGATGCAGTTCTTGCAGAGTACTGCTCATCAGTTGACGAGCCACTCCTGTCCCTCGATGTTCTGGAGCCACTCCCACTCCGGCAATGCCCGCCATTGGGACGCACTGTTCTCCGTACCACTGACCCATTCGATAAATTGCTAAACCGCCAACGACTTCTCCGGCTTGGGAAATTAGGCGAAAGTTTTCATGGCCTAAACGCTTACAGAAGCGCTGCGAGTCGGTTAGCGAACTGCCAAAGCTTTGGGAGAGAATGGCTACAAGCTGTTGTGCTTCGTGGGAGCTAGAGAGCTGATGATAGTCAAGAGACATCTTTTAACCGTTTTTCCCATTTTTCTAAATTAGCTTTACCACTCTGGACAAAAGGAGACCGGGCAATCAGTTGAATAATCAGTTGATTAATTACCGAGAGCGGAAAGCGCATGGGTCGCACAAAATCGAGAAACAATACCACGCGCGTATCGTCAGTATCGTTCCAGGCTTCGTGAGGAAAGGTATCGTCGAATACTAGGCTTTGGCCTTCTTCCCAACAGCGCACATCCTCGCCCACTCGGATTCTACAGGCTGATTGCGGTTGCGGAACTTTAAGCGCCAGATGGTAGCGGAGTAAGCCTTTGTAGGGACCGCAGTGCTCTGGAATATGTTTGTGGGGCAACAGCACCGAAAAAAAAGCAGTTTTCATTCCTGGAATCTGTTCGAGTAAACGAGTTGTTTGAGGACAGCGCTGGCAGTTTAATTCGGCTTTAATGCCGTAGGCATAGAAAAAATAGGTCTTCCACCGATTGTCTTGAGTAATGCTGTACTGATCTGTGGAAATATCCTGAAAATTCGGAAGCTGATCGACGGTTTTCAGCACCTGATCTAGTTCTTGACGAATCGTTGTCCAATTGGCTTCTAGACTGGCTATCCACTCAAACTGCTGGGGGTCGAAAAATGTGGCATCTCCAATCAGAGAATAATGGGCAATTTGCTGTTCGAGCTGGCGGAGAACTTGCTCGCCTCGCTTGAGGAGAAACTGACGATATCGATTTTGGTTTAGAGTTTGACTCATGCTTGTGATGACGTTGCTGATTGACTGGCTTAAATCGAAGTTTAGGTGACAGCAGCCTTGATGTCGTTTAAGAGCGCAGACACCCTAAATTTGTAGCAAAGGATTAGTGCAAATATACTAAAAGTAGTAGAGTACAACTGTCTTGTTCCAATGGTACTTGACCCCCAACTACGGCTGCCAACAAGCGACGAACTTCCCAGTTCAGACGATACTCCTGTGGATAACGAGGATCAAAATTTTAT
The DNA here is from genome assembly GCA_050331735.1 of Cyanophyceae cyanobacterium. Classification (GTDB taxonomy): domain Bacteria; phylum Cyanobacteriota; class Cyanobacteriia; order Cyanobacteriales; family JBHJGN01; genus JBHJGN01. The sequence goes on along the minus strand of JBHJGN010000020.1, from coordinate 5,670 downwards.
TCCCAACCTGCTGCTGTTTCTAATGCAGTTTATTTGGGCAGAGCGCCAAGATTGGTATTTTGGCGTTGACATGGGCATCTATCATACAACAGGAGTGAGTCCCTACGTGCCTGTTATTCCCGACGGTTTTCTCAGCATTGGTGTCAAGCGAAAAAAAGGAGAAAACTGGCGCAAAAGCTATGTTGTTTGGGAAGAGGACGAGATCGTTCCTACTTTTGTCCTGGAACTTGCTTCTCTCACCCCAGGTGGCGAATATGACAAAAAGATGGGGATTTATGCTGGCTTAGGCGTTCTTTACTACGTCATCTACAATCCCTACTACTGGCAAAGAGACAGACACCAGCCGTTTGAAGTTTATCAACTGGTTAACGGAGCGTATCAGCTCCAGATTGGAGAACCGTTTTGGATGCCGGAAATTGGTCTAGGCATCGGGCGGACTATTGCTGAAGTGGGTGGAATACAGCGCGAGATTTTGTGCTGGTACGATCACCTAGGCAATCGCTATCGCACTCCAGAAGAACTGGCCAGAGAAGCTCAGCAGCAGCTAGAGACCCAAAACCAGCTCTTGGAGCGCTACCGCCAGCAGTTTGGCGAGCTAGAGTAGCCAGGGCATTCACAATTCATAACCTATAATTGATGATTCGCAGTGCTAAGCTAGCTAAGGCGCTGGAATTACGAATTAAAAATTAAGTATGGCTGGGTCAACGGAGATCTCTCATTATTCACAGATGGACGCCGGACAAACAAAAAGCGCGTCTGAACCTTATCTTTTAAAAGCTACCCGTGGCGAGGTATTAGAACGTCCTCCAGTGTGGATGATGCGTCAGGCAGGACGCTATATGAAAGCTTATCGCGACTTGCGGGAAAAGTATCCTAGCTTCCGCGATCGCTCGGAAATTCCTGAAGTCGCTATTGAAATCTCCCTTCAACCCTGGAAGGCGTTTCAGCCCGATGGCGTGATCATGTTCTCGGATATCGTCACGCCGCTGCCGGGAATCGGCATTGAGATGGACGTGGCGGAGGGCAAAGGACCAATTATTCACTCCCCCATCCGCAGCCAGGAACAGGTCGATAAGCTGCATCCTTTGGAGCCAGAAGAGTCATTACCGTTCGTGCGCACAATTCTTCAGTCCCTGCGCTCTGAAGTCGGCAATCGCTCAGCCGTACTAGGGTTTGTCGGCGCTCCCTGGACGCTTGCTGCCTACGCCGTGGAAGGAAAAGGCTCCAAAACCTACTCTAATATCAAGGGCATGGCGTTTTCTGACCCAAAGATCCTGCATCGGCTGCTGAGCAAGTTTGCCGAGGCGATCGCTACTTATGTTTGCTACCAGATTGACAGCGGAGCGCAGGTGGTCCAGATGTTCGATTCTTGGGCGGGTCAACTCAGTCCCCAAGACTACGAAACCTTCGCGCTACCTTATCAGCAACAAGTTGTCAAGCAAGTGAAGCAAACTCATCCCCATACGCCGCTCATTCTGCTGGTCAGCGGTAGCGCCGGACTGCTAGAGCGCATGAGCCAGTCTGGGTTTGACACGATCAGCGTCGATTGGACGGTAGATATGGCAGAGGCCCGCGAACGCCTGGGTAAAGAGATAAAAGTACAGGGAAACTTAGATCCTGGCGTCCTGTTTGGTTCCCACGACTTCATCCGCGATCGCATTTTAGATACCGTTCGCAAAGCCGGTAATCGGGGGCACATTCTTAACCTCGGTCACGGAGTGCTACCGGGAACGCCAGAGGACAATGTGCGCTTCTTCTTTGAAACCGCTAAACAATTGGCAGTGACCAGTGACCAGTGATCGCACTAGCAATGTTCAGAAAGCAGGAGTTAAAAGGCCGGAGGCCGGAGGAACCCGTGCGAGATTCGTACGAGATTGAAGCTAAGCTTGATGGGGATGAATTCCTTTGCCCTCCTGCCCATCACGTCTCCTGCCCTCTGCCTTTCTCAGTAACTGACCGCCAACACTGATGAAGCGTATTTTTCTGACTGGGGCAAGTGGCTGCATTGGCCATTATATTGCTGAAGCCCTGATTGAAGAAACCGAGCACGAGCTGTTTTTACTAGTCAGAAATCCGGCCAAGCTTCAGTTTGAATATCGGTCTCGTCCCGGGGTGACCGTCTTGCAGGGCGACTTACGAGAGATTGAAAAGTTTGGCAATCTCCTCAAAACAGTGAACGTGGCTATTCTGGCCGCGACGGCTTGGGGAGGAACGGAAACACGCGAGGTCAACGTCGCTAAAACGATCGCCACGGTCAATCTTCTCGACCCAAATGTATGCGAGCAAGTGCTCTACTTTTCTACCGCCAGTCTTCTCGACCGCAACAATCAGCTTCTTCCTGAAGCGAAGCAGTACGGAATTGACTATATTCGTTCGAAGTACGATTGTTATGTGGCGTTATCCCAATTGGCGATCGCTCCTGCAATTACCACGCTTTTTCCCACCCTCGTGTTTGGCGGCGACACCACTAAACCGTACTCTCACATCTCGGCTGGCTTTGCTGATGTTGTTAAATGGATCGATCTCATTCGCTGGTTTAAAGCCGATGGCAGCTTTCATTTTATCCATGCGCGGGATATTGCTCAGGTTGTACGGCATCTAGTCGATCATCCCTCCTGTGAGAAACGTCTGGTGTTGGGAAATCCACGGTTAACAGTCGAGCGAGCGATCGCAGAGATTTGCGCTGCCCTCAATAAAAAGATTTACCTCCGCTTTCCTCTATCTGTTTGGCTAGCAAACGTCTTCATCACTATTTTTCGGATTCAAATGGACCCCTGGAGCCGATTTAGCTTCAATTACCGTCATTTCACCCACCAAAACGTCGTTAATCCAGCCCGATTTGGCCTCACGCCCTACTGCGCCACCGTTGCCGATTTAATTCAAACAAGTAAAATTGGGGACTTGGAATCAATCTGCTCTAGAGTCCCCCAAACTGATAGTCGCGAGCGTCCTTGATTTCTTGTTCCTTACTTATACCAATTAGAAAAAGTAATAGGAGACTTGATGAGTTGGGGGAAAGGGCAAGGGGTAAAGGGGAAAGGGAAGCACAGCAGCTCTTTGCTCTTGAACCTCAAATGCTTGGTTAGTTTAAGGAACTATCTGACTACTTTCGGTCAATGGTATTAGCTACCATTGAGGCTCAGTTAGCAGTAAGCTATGTGCGGCTTCGCGGGTTAAGGGTCGAGAAAAATAGTATCCTTGGGCTTCTTCGCACCGTAGCGTCCGCAGCGCAGACAGTTGAGCTGCGGTTTCTACTCCCTCGGCAGTGACGCTCATGCCCAGACTGTGAGCCAGCATAATCGTGGCTCGAATAATGGCGGCTCTTTTTTCCGACCTCCCAATGAGGCTAATGAAGGAGCGGTCGATTTTAAGAGTATGCACGTTAAATTCAGCAAGGCGACTTAAGGAGGAGTAACCGGTGCCAAAATCATCGATCGCTAGTTCAATGCCTTTGAGAGTCAGTAGCCTAAGAATCGTGGCCGCATCTTGAGCGTTATTCATCACGGCACTTTCTGTGATTTCCAGTTTGAGGGTCCGGGCATCAAAATTGGTGACTTGCAGGATCTCTTCGATGCGCTCGATCAACCCGGGCTGAATTAGCTGATAGCCAGACAGGTTCACAGAGATTGAGAGAGACAGTTGTGGATAAGCATGTTGCCAGAGCCGCATCTGCTGACAAGTTTCTTCTAAGACCCATTCCCCAATCGCCACGATCATCCCCGTGTCTTCTGCAATCGGAATAAAATCCATCGGCGAAATTATTCCTCTGTCTGGATGCTGCCAGCGCAGTAGGGCTTCAAAACTTGTAATTCTGCCCGTTTCTAGAGAGACAATCGGTTGGTAGTAAAGCTGAAGCTGAGAAAACAGTGCCTGTCGCAGGTCTTGCTCGAGCTGCGAGCGCACGATGAGCTGGCGGTACATGGCTTCGTCAAATACCGCATAGCGCCCACTTCCTTGAGCTTTAGCACGGTACATCGCAATATCGACATTGCGAATCAAATTCTCTGCCTGCACCGATTCCGCACTCGACTTGGCAACGATGCCGATACTAACGGTGGTGAACACCTGATACTCATCAATAAAAATTGTTTGCGCGAGTTCTTCTCCCAGACGTTTGGCAAATCTGGTGGCTCCGCGAACGCCCATCCCCTCTAGCAAAATAATGAATTCGTCTCCGCCAAAACGAGCGACGAGATCTTGGGAGAGCAAACTGTTTTTCAGCCGCGCCGCAATCATCACCAACAGGCGATCACCGATGCTGTGTCCTAAGCTATCGTTGACCAGTTTAAAGCGGTCGAGGTCGAGAAAGAGCAGGGCAAAGTCGCTGTTTTGGGCAATTTTTTGGTTGAGCTGTTCCATGAACCAGGCGCGATTGTGCAAGCTGGTCAGGCTATCGTGAGTGGCATCGTAGAGGAGCTGCTGTTCTGTCTGCTGACGCTGAGTCAGCTCCAGGAGACGGTCATTGACCACGATACCAAGCAGAATACCCGAAAACGATACCGCCATTAACCCAAACTGGAGAGCCAGGCTATCGGCATCGCTGGCTCGACTCCCGACAAAGATAACCGAGCTAAAATTGATAATTAAGATGGCGATCGCTGCCTTTTCAAACCCCTGCTGAACAGCAATCCAGATCAGCGGCAAAAAAATAAAATAGGTGTAGTCTAAGTTTTCTGACTGAATGCCTCCATAAGCAGCCCAGCTCGTCACGAGCAAAGCGGCGATCGCGATCCCCCATTTGAGAACTTGCTCCCCCGTTGGCAGTCTCCAGTTAACTCTCAACGTCAACGCCTCCATGTCAATGCGTGAGCCAACCCAAGGGGCTGAGCGGAGCAAAATTAACAGCGGCGGAGCCAGCATGGCAATTCCAGTGGCATCTCCTGCCCAGTAGTGCAGCACTTTTTCTCTCCACATCGACCAGGCAACTTGTCCTTCTAAGGCCAGCGCCGTTACACAAACCACAGCAACACCGAAGGAGGCGATCGCCGCGACAATGGTAAACCACATCACATCGCGGGAACGATACAAACGCGGATCAATTTTCAACTGGTGCTGCAACACAGTACAGGCAGCACTATAGAAGGCCATAATTCCTAAAGCACAAATCCCAACATACAGTGGGGCAACGGCTTTTTGCGGAGCAACGAGTCTCTCGATGACTAATCCATCAATCACGGGAACAATGAGAAGCGCTGGCGTGTAGCGCCAGCCAAACCCCAACAACAAAACCATGTGGAGAGCGGCTGGCGGATACCAGGGACTGACTTCCCATGATGTTGAAAAGACTGAAGCTAACTGCTCGAGAGCTAATCCAGTTATTCCATAAATAACTACAATCAGCAAGGCCCGTCCTCTTACGGAAAGGGAATTAATCCATCTAAACATTCTCAAACAACCTCTAAGAGCTAACGTCTAGCCTCCCCGGTTTAAAAAGCGCCGTTGTTAACTGGTCAATTTTCGACATTGGGCGACTTTACGGATGATCGAGCAACAGTATCAAAATCAACAGTGGTTTTGGGAGCAGCAGTTTTTAACAAGAGGTCGCGGAAATCCCCTTCTTCAAAGCAGTAAGGAGGGGATGGACAGCGACGCTACGACTTACCGTTTTAGTATATAATGGTAAGTATGATTAGAGTCACTCAGAAAGTCCGCATCTATCCTGAACCTGAA
>JBHJGN010000019.1:0-154602 GCA_050331735.1 Cyanophyceae cyanobacterium | reverse complement strand
TAGAAAAAGTAATAGGAGACTTGATGAGTTGGGGGAAAGGGGAAGGGGTCAAGGGGAAAGGGAAGCACAGCAGCTCTTTGCCCTTGAACCTCCAATGCTTGGTGAGTTTAAGGAACTATCTGACTACTTTCGGTAAATGGTTTCATGACTGAAAGCAGAAAAGTCAGTTGCTGCCTTATGCTGTTGCCATCGCCAAGTTATAGACGTACCTCTTGGCCCACCGCCCGGTACAACGCAGCTCTCGGCACTTAATGTGTGAATCGATGGGATTTTCGGATACTCGGTAAGGCTATTTTAAATGAAACAACTTGAGCCGGGAGCGAAGCCTTACGTTCGCTCCCGGATGCTCACTGGAAGCTGGTTGTGTGACCGTCGCCACCGAGCCAGCCAAGTTTTTTTAACAGGCCACGTAAGTTGGCAGACAGTTCCTTTAGGCGATCGCGGTTGGCGCTCGAATTTCCCTCCGAGTTGGCGGGCCAGGTTTTTGGCCTGCTGTGTGCCTCGACCTTCCGAAGACGCGCTCAGGCCAACTCCGTTATCTTCAACGCGCAGTACGCACCAGCCTTCGCTCTGGGTACAGGTCACTTGCAGACGAGTGACGCCAGTTGCATACTGACCCACGTTACACAGAGCTTCTTCAAGAAATTGCCCCAATCCGCGTTTTTGCTCGATGCCTAAGCGTTGCTCGTCGATGGCCGCGAAGCTCGGCATTTTGACTCTGAGGGTTGTAAAGCAGGGAAAGTCTCGCTCTAGGGTTTGGCTGTAAACCTGATACAGCAGTTCGGGGACAGAAGCCTGGAGGTCGAGTTCGGTGCCGTTTCCTAGATGCAGGTAATTCTTTTGAGTAAGGGTTTCTCGTCTCAAGGATTCATAGACAGCCCGCAGTTCGCCGTTGAGATTTTCTAGCCCGACCAGTAACTGGGCCGAGGAGACGGGGCGATCACGGACCTCTTTGATCGTTAACTTCAGAGTTTGTAACGGTCCGTTATGAATAGTATCAAAGGTGCGGTCAATGGTTTGCTGGCGATCGCGGAGGCGGGAGCGCAAAGCGCGATCGCTGTAGTAAAAAGAGGTTAGAACTATCCCGTTAAGCACTAACACGACAGCAGCCGGAAACACCGGAACCCACCAGCCCCACCCCGCCAGTCCTCCGTAACTAATCAAGACGAGACCCAGGGTGACGAGAGCCACTCCTAAGAGGTTCTTCACCGGCGAGAGAGGCAAACCAGCAATCACGATACCGACAATTCCCCAACCGACAATCCATAAATACTCCCACCCATCGGACCACGTGCTCATCAGCGATCGCCCATCCAGCACAGCGCTGAGAATCTGGCTGACGGCATGAGCCTGAATTTCGACTCCGTACATTTGCCCCGGTGCCGGGTTAGCCGCAGCAATGGCAGAGGTATTAAAGATATCTTTAGCGCTGATGGCGGTCATGCCAATGAGCACAATCCGGTCTCGAATCCAGCTCGGCTCGAAGTTCCCTATTTTAATGTCGTGCAGGGACAGCCTCCGAAAAGATTGACGACCGCTGCGGTAGTTGAGCAAAACCTGCACTCCCCCGGCATCGGCTCCCACGTATCCTCCAGAATTGGAGAAAAAGCGCGGCAGTTCAACATCGCCAAACCGCATCGTCTCCGGATCGCGGCGACCGTTTTCGAGCGGAATGCCCTCCGCAGACAGATACGCTTGAGCCAGACGGACAACGAGAGAGAATTTGTAGTCTGGCTCGACCTGGGTTGGAGTTCCCAATAAGCTGCGTCTCAGACGGCTGTCGCCATCGGTAATGGCATCGACAAAACCAACCTGTTCTAGTGGCAATCCCGGCGGTGGGGCAATGCGGTCCGGCAGCACCTTTTCTACCGCAATTTGCGTGGGGTTTTCCTTGAGAGCGACCACCAGCTCGGCTTGGGCCCGATCCCTCGCTAAATCTAGCCCAATTGCTCTTGGCTGGTCCTGCTGCAAAGTTCTTAGGAGAGCAGCCAGTTCGCGGTCGGGGACGGGGTAGCCAACTCTAGCCAAATCGGCTTCGCTCATGCCCACGATGACCACCCGCTCGTCAACGGGCTCGGCGGGACGCAGCCGCAGAAAGCTATCGAGCGCTTGCCACTCCTGAAACTGGAGAAATCCAGTCAAGCGCAGGAGCACAACCAGGCCAATCATCGTCAGCCCTGGCAGGATGCCGACGCGCCAGAGAGCTAGCTCCCGCTTCATTTTTTTCCAGCGGCCCAACCCCTTCATCCTCGATCTATTTCTAGCAACAGTAAACAAGCGAACACAAGCAATTTCAGTCGAGACTTTTTCGAGGAACAATCATCGATCAACAACGTTTCTTCATTGAGGAGTTTAATCAATCAATCCTTCTTCTCTGGCTCGCTTCTCGGTTTGAATGCGGATATTCTTGCCGTCTTCTGGGTAGACTTCCAAAACGTCCTGGATTTTGGTCCAGTAGTGACGGACTGTGCGTTCGGCTACGCAGAGCCGTTTAGCAATTTCTTTGTCTTGCAATCCTTCCCCAAAAGCCATGTCGAGCAACTCCAGCCACTCTGGCTTGATCTCCAGTCCGCTTTGCATGCTTTTGAGGTCTTTGGTGTGAGTGAGTCCCTGCATGGCCCAGCTCACCCTGGTTAACATTTCTTGACTAGAGAGACCTTTATCGGCGACCGTGAAGCCTCCCTCATGGGCATCAATGCTGGGCTTAATCCGCACGAGCGACTTGACGTAACTGCTTTGTACGGTTAGGTTCAGTTCGGGATACTGTGCCATTAAAGACTTGAGTAGTTGAATCCCTGTTTCAGAGCGAGCTTTCTCTCCTGGCTGCTCGGGAAGTGACAGATCCATCACGACGAGTTTGGGCTGGTAGAGTGCCACCTGTTCTTGGGCACTTTGGGCGGTTGGAGCCGTGAGAATTTCTGCGTCTGGATATTCCTGATTGAGGACATTAATCGTTCCTCCTAGAACCAGTTCGTGGTCGTCAACGACCAGAATTCGCTGTAACTGTGACAAATTTTGGCTCATTCTTTATTCCTCTAAGTCGCATCTTGATGTTTAGGCGATCGCCAACGGAAACACCATGACCCCGTTAGTCCCTGTCTTTGCCAAACGCACTGTCCTGACGTGAGGAAGCGAAAGGTTTGACGCAGATAGTTTAATTCCTTTAGATCAGAATAGGCGATCAGCATAGATTTGTGAGCAAAAGAAATCTTAAAGTTTAGCTCCTCAATTTCCCGCTGTTTGAGGCAGATTTGCAGCGATTCTGCCGAAAAATTGGCTGTGATTTGCAGCAGTTCATCTAAAACCCGTAGAATAATCAAATTCCCCTCGGGCGGCGTATCTTGCCAAATGCTGGGCAGTTGCGTCTTGATGTTGAGCTGAGGGTAGCGCGGTTGCCAGGATTGAGTCAGCCACTCAATCGCGAGCGGAAGACTGTACTCCACATGGGGAGGAGAAAGGCGATCGCTTAATTGCTCCAATGAACGATGAAAGACTTCGAGTTTCTCAACTCCCTGTTGGCAAGCTTCCGGCGATCGTTCTAAGCTGCGACGCAGCGAGAAAGAGTCTTGGAGGAGACTATCTCTGACGATATCAGCTTCGTTCAAGAGCAGCAGGGATTGTCTTTGAGACCACCACTGCAAAGCTTGTTGGGCTTTGAGGTGGCAGTAGAGCAACCAGGCTAGACTCAGGAGAGAGATAAACAATAGGATCGGTGCCAACACAGTTCCTCGCACAACTGGTTAAAAAGAGGATCAAAAATTGATGAACGTTAGCTTCCCTGTTTAACCAAGTGTCATCGGAAACTCCGCTTGGGAAGTTCTAGACAGATAGGAATGAAACGCTCTCGCTCTAGAATACAGAAGAAAAGAGAGGATCTGATTGATAATGGGTGCCAAGTAGATGACCAGAACAAGACGTAGCCTTTGCACAAAACGGCAATCTTTCTATTCAATTTCAAAAAGCGAAATTGCAGATGCGTAGTTAGGGGAAAGATTTGAGAACTTCCTACTCCTGTGGCATCGAGCTTGAGAAATAGTATCATTCGGTGGACGAACATTGACCTAAAATGGCTGGAAGTCGAGCGAAAAGTGAAACCCGTTGTCCTGGAGCGAGTCTCCTCGACGAGCAACAGCAATCAGCGGAATTCCGTAATCTAGGCGTACGCCCAAATTATCGGTAATCAACCAGCGGACGCCGAGTCCTAAACTAGCGAGCGTTGCTGTCTCGGGGTCGGGAGCCTGATTATTCCAGCCAGTGCCGATGTCGAAGAAAGGAGTGAGCTGGAGTACGCTCGGAGCGGCGGTGAGCGGAATGCGTAGCTCAATCGACCCCAAAACGCCGTTATCCGTGACGAGCTGATTTTCCCGATAGCCCCGCACGGTGCTGGCTCCTCCAATGCTGAACTGTTCTAGGGAAAGTAAAGAATCGGGCGTGAGTTGAGTGCCAATTCTGGTGATGAGTAAAGTCCTCGACGACAACTGCTGCACCCACTGGAACTGTCCTTGCCAAGCAAAAAAACGTCCGTCGGTGCCCACGTCGTTGACAGTGGCTCCAAAAGCATCAAGACCAAAGCTTAACTGAGAGCGAGCGGCGAGCACCCGACTCGCACCGCGCTCGACCCAATCTTGGGAAAACCGCAGCACCGTCACCTCCGATTCGCCATCTTCAGTGCCAATGTCAAAGGAAAACGGCTCGCCCTGTAAAAAGGTTTGGCGATGACGCAGATCTAGAGTCAAGCCCAGCGCTAGTTCTCGTTGGGGTGATCGCAGCACTGGCTGACGGAGGCTAAAGGAAACGGTTTCGGTTTCGCTTTCGATCTCAAACTCCTCAAACTCGTCTTCAATAATGGTGGTGTCGCTGTTGCTGTAGCGGACGCCGAGGGTGCCGTCGTTAGCATTAACAGGAACGGCGTAGCCAATATCATAGATGTCGAGTCCTTCGGTGAGTCCGTACTGGGCGCTGAGGCGATCGCCAACCCCCAACAGATTATCGTGAGCAACGAGGACATTTAATTGGGCAGAGCCAATGCTGGGGGAACGGTAGTTATCGCTGCCGACTCCGACATTGAAGGCCGAGGCTTCTTGGAGATCGATGAGTAACGTATTTTGCCCCGGCGTACTGCCGACCGTCAATTCGGCGTTTACCTGGTCGATTAAGGAATCGAGCTGAAGCAATTGCAGAGCTTCTTCTAAGCGTTGCTGATTCAGGGGAGCTGTTGTCGCTTGGCGGAGACGAGAACGCACGTATCCTGTTTGGAGGCGGTTCAAGCCGCTAATTTCGATGTCATTGAGTTCGCCTTCGACGACCTGGATCTGCACAATTCCGTCGCTGAGATCTTGGTTATTGGGGAGAAAAGCACCGGAGGTGACGTAGCCATTTTGGATGTAGAGTTCGGTGATTTTGGAGCGCAGACACAGTAAATCCTCTAGGGTAACGGTGCGGCGCTTGAGCGGCTGGGTGTACTGGTCAATCTCGGTCTGCAACACCGTATTGCCCACCACCTCGACTTGTCTGACAAAAAAGCGATCGCTCGTCTCGGGCGGTGCTGGGCATCCCGGAACCCGAGAGGGAGAGGGAGACTGTAAATTGGGTTCCGGAGTTGCTTCGGGGAATTCATCAGGGAGAGGAGACGGTGCAGAGGGTTGAGGAATGGTTGGCTCAATCGGATCTGGGGAAGTGGGGGGAATAATCAGCTCCTCGGGAAGCTCTTCTGGCGGGAGTTCTTCTTGGGGGGGAAGCTGCGCGACTGTCCCGAGAGGGATGCAGAGTAAAGTAGCTAAGCCAAAGACTGATGTGATTACTCCTTTTGATTTGACGCCCACTAATACAACTCCAGTAATCTTCACGATGGGAAACGAAATCAACCTGCTTAATCTTGAGCAAGCTTGTCATCAGAAACCTGATCGACTCAAGATCTTAGAAAAGCATGAAAATGAATGCTTTCAAGGAAATACGTCGAAAAATTTTAGATTAATTGGCGATTTAAAAAAGAAGCTTTAACGGCGAACTGTTCCTACATAAAGATAGGCTAACGTTGTCTAGGCATCCCTTTCCTGATTAGCTTCACCGCTTGTTACCTAGAGTTTAAGAACACTGGCGGCTCAGAACGAGCTGACCGTTCGGCAATCGATAAACTCCTTGCGGTTCTACAACAGGATCGCTTATTTGCCAAGCCCGAAAAATACCAGGATGAGAGGATGCCTCCTTGGGAATCGTTGGCACTGTCCCGGTGGAGTAAGAAGACAGGGAAGTATCTCCAGGACGCATGGGTAAACCTCCTGCTCCAGTGATAATAAACTTTTCCAAACGAGCGATCGCCCTTCAGTCCTCGACCAGGATAAGCGATCGCGGAGGCGAGAGCGCAAAGCGCGGTCATTGTAGTAGAGAGAAGTCAGGACGATCCTATGAAGACCTCGGCACAGCCATAGCAGAAGTCAGAAATGTCATTTCTGATCGAAGTAATCTTTAGCTCGTCCGGATGTTTGTATCTGTCTATGCCTTACTAGAAAGCAACTTCAGAGCAACTGACTATCAGGATTGCACTTTTATGCAAAGCAGGTGGCATAAACGTGTAGCAAATGCTGTGAGAATCTGAAACAATTTGTCAAGCTTTCTTGCCTATAGTGTTTAGCAAACGTTAGCTATTGATCCTTGCTTGAGGAGCAGATTGTGCCTAAACAGGGAAGCCGCAGAAAGCCGCAAAAGTTTTTTTGCCCCTATTGCCAAGAAAGGCTATGGAGAGTCACTGGGTCGCAACAGTATTTGTGCTACGCAGATAGTGAGATGATTCAGAGAATGTGTCAGATGACTAGCCAGAAAGCCAAAACGCTCGCTAGCCAGGGAACTTATCTAGATCGCAATCACTGGATTGAGGAATTTTTGTGTGGCCAACACGGTAAGCTGTGGTTATTGTTTTCTCGTCAAGATGATGTTGGCACTGTTAACGCTATTGGTAGGACGATCCCACGATGAGCAAGAGCTAGCATCAAAGACATTGACGGCTCATGAAGAGCCTGCCGTTAGCCAGTTGATAAACTCCCTGCGGTTCCACGATGCGATCGCCTGGTTGCCAGATACGGTTCCCAGCACTGGAGCATCTGTCATCGGGAATCTGCACTGTTCCAGTCGAAAATTGGTATCAATCAGAGAACACTTGCAGAAACGTCAGTTTATCGGCACAGAAGATTCCCAAAGTTAGGAAAATTGTTCCAAATACCATTAAAGTAATGTCTAGAGAGTAAGTATCGGCCAAGTATCCTGCGACTGGTCCAGCAACGGCAAAACCAAGCCGAAACACGAAGCTATTGACGGATAGAACAGTGGCTCGACTTTCAGACATCGCGTGACGATTAATATAGCTCAGCAGAAGAGGCGTCTTTAACCCTCGGACTCCGTAGACAGTCGCTATAAATACAATTCCCCACGGCTGGCGAATGAAGCCGAGCAGAATGTAGGAAAGCCCTAGCAGAATCACCAACAGGAAAAATGACCGCTGCGCTCCTAAACGAAGGGTTGTTACCGTCGCCCCTATAGCGGCTAAGCTCATCACGCCATGAAACAGTGCCCAAGCAAGCCCAAAACTGGCAACGGGAAAGTTTTGTCCTTCCAAATAAGCCTGAGAGAGCCACACGATTAAAAAAGTCGCTGTCGAGAGCGTCGCAGAGAAGAAAATTAACCATTTGAGACGAGGTTCGCTAAAAGCGCTGCGGACAACTGGCCAGATTTTGATTCTTTGAGAAATATGACGAGGCGGTTCTGTCAAGGTCGCAGCCAGCAAGCAGTATAGAGCAATGCAGGCAGCTTGCAAATAGAAAGGATAAACGAGATTGTTGGCCGCTACTACTCCGCCAACCACACCACACACTGCTTCGGTGACTCCAGCAATTGCCACCATTCTGCCTTCAAAGCGAGGATATTCTCCTTCACGCCCTTGCCGCAGGAGAGTATCAAACGCTAAAGCGGTATCGGCTCCAGAAATTAAACTGGCTGCTACTCCAGCCAGCATTTCAGCCGCTAAAAAAACGGAGAACGAACCCCCAAAACAGTACAGCAGCAATGAAATCGTCCAAATTGCTCCTCCAGCCACTAAAGAAGATTTGCGCCCGCAGAGATCAGCTAAATATCCAGAAGGAATTTCACATACCAGAGTTGATAAAGACAACACTGTTTTTAGAATCAGTGCCTGTTCCAACGAAAGCCCGTAACTTTGATAGAACAGAATAATCGTTGGAATCGGAAACCAAGCAAACGCAAGTGCCTGTAAGATGAAGAGTTTCCCCAGATTGAACCGCAGAGAAGACGCCGTATTTACAGTAACGTGATCGCTCATACTATCAGACAGAGGGCAAAACGATTGCTAGAGGCTGTCATCATTGTTATCTCCGTCCTGCTAACTACCATCAGTGACTATGGAGCGAAGATTAATCGAGCCAGCACAACTAAATGCCTGGGCTGCTGAAGCAGTCACTCTCGCCCAAACGGGTCAACTTCCCCATTATATTCCTCGACTCAGCTCGGCTAATCCGCGTCGTTTTGCTCTGCACCTGCTGACGGCTAGACAGTCTCATTCAGTAGGAGATTTGTCATTGACCTTTCCCCTGATGAGCGTCATCAAACCATTCTTGCTGCTTCGTTTACTGACATTAGGAACTGATATTTTTGCCAAAGTTGGAATGGAACCCTCTGAATATCCTTTTAACTCTCTAGCACAACTGCAAGCCGACGGCGGACGACCGAGAAATCCACTGATTAACAGTGGGGCGATCGCCCTAGCTGCTTTACTACCGGGTCAAGATGCGGCTTCGCGGTGTCGCCACCTCTGTCAGTGGCTCAATGGCTTTGGTTGCCAACTCTATTTAGATTCCTTGATGCTGGCATCGGTGCGTTCTGTTCCGAATCCCAACAATCAAGCACTGGCCCAAGAACTAGCCAGTGCGGGCTATGTTCAAGATGCGGCGAGCGCCTTAGCTACCTACAATCAGCTTTGCTGTCTTTCCGGAACCATTGCCGATTTAGCCCGCTTAGGGATGCTGCTGGTTCAGTGTCCTTCTCCTCTATATTCTGCCCACTGCCGCACCGTCAAAGCCCTGATGACTACTTGCGGACTCTATCAAGCATCCGGACGCTTTGCCGTCGAAGTCGGACTGCCTACTAAATCTGGAGTCAGCGGCGCAGTGTTAGCAGTTATTCCTCGGTCTGGAGCGATCGCCTGTTATAGTCCTCCCCTTGACCAAGCCGGAAACTCGATTGCCGGTTTATTTCTACTTAAAAAACTCGCCCTCACTCTCGACCTCAGCATTTTTACTTGAATCAAGCCTTTTTACTCGTGGTTTTCTGGTTGCTGCTTCTGAATTTTTCCCCATGAGCACGATACATCTTCGGCGTCATGCCCAAGTGCAGATGGAAAGCCTTAATCAAGCCACTGTGACTAGAGAAACCCGACCGATTGACGACTTCTGAAATCGGTAAATTAGTCTCCTTCAGCAACCGTTTGGCTCGGTCTAAACGCCTTTCTACCACATACTGATAAGGAGTGAGTCCTGTGGATTCCTTAAATAACTGACTGAGGTGATCGGGTTTCAGACGCAGGGAATTGGCTAACTGTTCGAGGGAAAGCTTTTGATGAATGTTGTCTTCTATGTGGCCAAACACCAGATCTAGCTGATTCTGAGAAAGTTTCTTGGCGCTTGCTGTTTTTCTAGTCAGCGTTGAGTGTTCTCGCAATAAATGCACGGCCAGACTGTAGGCTAAAGCATCTACATAGAGATAACCAGCGATCCCGCCAGTTTCTAACTCCTGCTTCACTAGCAGACCTATTTGCCGAATAAAGACATCCTGAATCATGAATCGGTCAACAATCTTGACCTGGTTGAGGTCAGTCTCTGTGGACTTCGTAATGACCTTATCAATCACTTTGGTAGATAAACACAGATGAAGCACTTCAAAAGTGTCCTCTCCTTGCCATTGCCACTGACTCGGTTTTCCAGACCCTACTAAAATGACATCTCCAGGCAGAAAACGTCCTTGTCGGAGCGTTCCCTGCAAACTTTGTTGGACGTTACAGGGGGTACTGAGAGCAATGGTAATACTCAAGTGAGGCAGACTGGGAACCAACAATTCACCAGTGGCAGGATAGACTAGATGCCATAGGCACAAGCTATGCCACCGGCGTTCGCTGGAGAGAAGCAGCTTGCAGTGAGCATCACCAAATCGAGTAAAAAGCTGACTAGTCATCAATAGAGAACCTGAAAAATTACTTTTTCCGCAGTTATTTTTTTAACTACAGCTTGTCCTGCCTCAATTCCGCAAAAAAAGGAATTTTTTTTGCGGGGTGGCTATTTTGTTCTCCTGGAAATGCTGAGTTCTAGACCAGGAACGTAAGAATCTCATGGTTGAGGCTATATTCGGGGAGTCGTACTCTGAAACGGCATGACTCTAGCAACGGTGGACGGCTGTGAAGGCTCGGACATCGCTTGAATCAGGCCATAATGTAGCTAGCAATCGCAAGCAAAACTATGACTCACTACGATTGGATTGTTGTTGGTGGCGGGATTACTGGCGCTGCTTTAGGGTATGAGCTAGCTCAAAAAGGGTTTCAGGTGCTGCTGCTGGAAAAGAATGTCCAACCAGACAACGCCACGCTCTATAGCTACGGGGGTCTTGCCTACTGGTCTGGAACCACCGCCCTCAGTCGCCAGTTGTGTGCCGAAGGCATTGAGCTTCACCGTCAGCTCTCGGCAGAACTGGAAGCAGATACGGAGTTTCGAGAACTCGAGCTGCTATTGACAATTAACACAGAAGACGATCCGCAAGCTGTTGCCAACAGCTATGAGCAGTTTGCCATTCCTCCTCGCTTACTGAATATTAAGGAAGCCTGCGAACTAGAGCCTTTACTCAACCCCAAAGCGATCGCTGGAGCGCTGCATCTTCCTCACGGACACATTAATGCCCACAAGACAACCGCCGCCTACCTGCAAGCATTTGAACGGGCTGGTGGGGAATTCAAAATTGAGCCAGTGGTCGAGCTGCTGCACCAGAGACAGTCAGTGCAGGGAGTGAGAACTCCTAGTCAGTCTTACTGTGCGGCGAACACGGCGATCTGTGCTGGCGGGTTAAGCCGCTCCCTACTAAAGGCCGCAGGAATTGACGTGCCTGTTTACTTTACCCACGAACAGGTGATTATGACTCCTCCAGCAGCAATTGAGCTACGCACTCTCGTCATGCCTGCTGTTTTGCAACGGTTTGCCTTAGAAGAACAGGCTAGCTCCCAATCAGAGTGGGATGCTGCTAGTCGCGAACTGGTTCCGCCTATTCTCGATCCAGGAGCCATTCAGTTTGTAGACGGCACCTTTTGTCTGGGTCAAATTAGTCAAGCGCTGAGCGATCCCCACGCTGCTATTGATGCGGCAGCTTGCGAAGAGAAAATTCGTACAGGAATAGCAACCATACTTCCTTCTCTTTCAAATTTACCAGGAACTCTTCAGAGCTGTCTAGTGGCTTTTGCACCTCGTTCTCGTCCGTTAGTGGGAGCGATCGCCAACTTTAGCGGAGTGCATTTATTTTCTGGATTTACCAGTACGTTAGTCTTTGCTCCCCCCCTCGCGCGGCACTTTGCTCATTGGGCCGCAGGAGAAGACGTCGGCTTAATCGACTTTCAAGTGTAAGTCCTGCGTTAAACAAGAGAAAAAATGAACCCGACTAAAGTCAGTCCCAGAGCCATCAAACTCAGGAAAACTGGCGGCGTTCCTGGGGTTCTCGTTTTTACCAATTGTGTTGCAGACAGAGTTCCCAACGAAGTACAAAGACCGAGCGCCGGAACGGCATAGAGCGACCAGGTATCTCTAGCCCTCCAAGGAATCATCAGCAAGATCAGCATGGCCAACCCCGTGGCTAAAAACCCTCCCCCTGAGGCTCTCATTAAAGCAATAATTAGTACCTGCATATTTTCTTCAAGCTCAGACCAAGACAGGCTAATTGCCTTGCTGTGATAGGGCATAAATTGGTTTCGTGTTGAATAAATCAACCCAAAAACTATCAAGCCAAATGCGACACAACTGTAGCTAACTAATGATATTAAGGCTAAGGTTGACATGAAATTTTTGCTCACGCGGTACTTGAATGAACGGACAAGTCAAAAACTATTCATCGAAGACGCTTTGGGTTTTAGTGTCTCAAGAGGAGGGAATGGTCGCGTATCCGTTAGCTCCAGGGTATCAATCTCCAGACGATGTTGATGCCGATGGCTTTCAGGCCGTTGACAATACTCCCATTGATAGTTACCAAGGCTGGATCAAAATAGTCGATTTGTCTACAACTGTTGTCAAAGATCGAGCCGAACAGCTAACCGCAGAATGTCTATTCTGTGGCCAGGTCGAGGATAAAGAGTTTGGCAAAGTGAAGTTCATTGACCAAGAGAACTGGGGCGAGCCTATCAAGTAGCCGACGACCTATGCGTGAAATGGTCGGGCCATATTTCCGAGCGTCGGCGATCGCCTCCTCACTGAGTCAATCAAAAACAGCTCATTCCCATATTTTCTGCTACACTGAATCTTTAATATTTTTTAATATTTAGACTTGAACTAGCGATCAATTTAAAGCGCTGCTACCTTTCTCAATTTCACTGAAATGATGTTACTTAGGCTTTTTGCTCCTCAGTCTAGTAAAGGGCCATTCAACTTGGCATGGGGACGGCGGCTGATGATTTTACCGGGATTGCTGCTGTTAGCAGCGGGGTGCGATCTGTTGCCCCCGGGAGAGGCTCAAAGTTCAGGGGACGAAGGCTCCGGTGCCGACCGACTCGGAAGAGGGTCCGAGCGATCAGCGGCGGCCTCGGTTGATGTGGCCGTTGCTCGCCAAGGCTCGCTGGGGCCAGAGACGGAGTATGTTGGCACGACGTTTCCGGTGCGGGAGATTTCCCTGCGATCGCAAATTGAAGGACAATTGCTAGCGGTGACCGTTGATGGGGGCGATCGCATCGAGCGAGGTCAGGTACTCGCCCGCATCGACGACTCACTCTCAACGGCTGCGGTGGCGGAGGCCCAAGCCGAGGTGGCTGCCCGTCAATCAGAAGTTGCTAGCCTCCAGGCAGATGTCAACGAGGCCCGCGCTCAAGTTGAACAGGCGCGGCTGGAACTTCAGCAGGCGCAGTCTGATGCGGCCAGACTAAACCAGCTCTTCGCGCAGGGAGCCGTTGCCGAACAGGAAGCAGAATTAGCCACAACGGCGGTAGGAACAGCCGAACAAGCCCTGCGCTCTGCCCAGCAGCAAGTGCAAACTCGCTCCGCCGCCGTTGTCGCTGCCCAGCGCCGCGTTGCCGCCCAGCAAGCTTTGGTCAACCAAGAGCAACAAAGACAGTCTTTTACGGTGCTCACTTCTCCCGTCACTGGTTCGGTGCTAGAGAGAGTTTTAGAACCAGGAGATTTAGCTCAGCCCGGTAGTGAAATTCTGCGGCTAGGGGATTTTAGCCAAATTGAGGTGCGGGTGCAGGTTTCAGAACTAGAGCTAGCAGAGGTGCGGGTCGGACAGTCGGCCCAGGTTCGCTTAGATGCCTTCCCCGAGCAATTATTAACTGGAACAGTCAGCCAAATTTCTCTGGCTGCTGATGCGACAGCCCGCTTGATTCCGGTGGAGGTAACGATTCCCAACGTCGATCGGCGGATCGGCAGCGGACTGCTAGCGCGGGTCAGTTTTGGTCAGCCAGACGCTCAAGCCATCGTCGTTCCTGAAACAGCGGTTGAGATCGCGTCAGAGGGAACCCAAGATTCAGAAGGCACTGTCTTTGTCCTCCAGCGCCAGGGAGAGCAAGCGACCGTCATTGCCCGTTCGGTAGAGCTTGGCGATCGCGCCAACTCTCGGGTAGAAATTCTGTCTGGACTAGAGCCGGGAGAGGAATTTGTTGTGCGCAGCAGTGGTGCATTACAAGATGGTGAGCCAGTTCGCCTCAGCTTCATCTCCGAAACCCAATCTTAAGTTGATAACGCTCGATCGATGAAACCTCCAACGACCCCATTTAGTATCAGTGCAGTTGCGATTCGCCAGCATATCGGGACTCTGATGCTTACTCTCGCGGCGATCGTGATTGGAGTATTTTTTCTATTTAACATTCAGGTAGACCTGCTCCCCTCGATTACCTATCCCCGTATCGGCTTGCGGTTGAGCGCTCCTGGGGTATCGCCGGAAGTCGCCGTTGATGAAATCACTCGCCCCCTTGAGGAGGGACTGGCTGCCACAGAGGGGGTGGTCCAAATTTTTTCGCAAACTCGTGAAGGACGAATCAGCATCGATCTCTATTTTGAACCGGGGGGCGATGTTGACCAGGCTTTAAATGATGCCACGGCTGCTTTTAATCGAGCGCGCTCGAATCTGCCCGATATCATTGAAGATCCGAGGCTGTTTAAGTTCGATCCGTCTCAACTCCCCGTTTACGAACTGGCGCTGACCTCTCGTTCTTTAGAGCCATTACAGTTGCGCGTGTTTGCAGATGAGGAATTAGCGCGGGAACTGGGAGTCGTTGAGGGAGTGGCTGTGGTAGACGTTTCGGGAGGGGGTGAAGAAGAAGTGAGGGTGTTAATTGACCTCAGTCGCCTGCAAGCTTTGGGGGTGGGGTTAAATGAGGTTCTCACTGAATTAGAAGAAACCAATCAAGATATTTCTGGCGGGCGAATTTTAGGAGAGCTTGCCGAACCTCTCACCCGGGCAGTTGGTCGCTTTCAGGATGCCGAGGAAATTCTCGACCTCTCCTTTGAAGTAGAGTCGGCAGCAGGCGCGGAAAACAATTCATTCCCGTTACGTCGTCGGGTCTATTTGCGGGACTTTGCTCAAGTCATCGACGGTCAAGCAAACCAGCGGATTTTTGTGTTTCTGAACGGACAACCGGCGGTGAAAGTCAGTATTCAAAAGCAGCCTGAAGCGAATACGATTGAGGTTGTTGAGGGCGTTAAACAGCGCCTCGAACAGCTCCGTCAGGCTGGGGTAGTTCCCGCCGACATGGAACTGGTGGCGACTCTGGATGAATCGATCTTTATTCGCAATGCGATCGCCAACGTGACCAATGCTGGTGTAGCGGGCGCTGCCCTAGCGGCGCTCTCGGTGCTGCTGTTTCTCGGTTCGCTGCGGCAAACGGCCATTGTGGTGCTGGCCATTCCGCTGGCTGCTCTAACGGCAATTATCTTTATGAAGCTGTTTGGCCTGTCCTTAAACGTATTCAGCCTGGGCGGATTAGCCGTTGGCGTGGGCATTGTGGTCGATAACTCCATTGTCATGCTCGAAAATATTGCCGAAAGCGCGGGGATGACTCCAGGCCGGGATGCGAAAACGCGCCTTAATGCCCAGCAGCTCATTCAGCGCTCCATCTCTAGCTCTCAAGAGGTGGAATCGGCTCTCGTAGCTGCTACCAGCACTAATTTAGTTGCTGTTTTGCCGTTCTTGCTCATTGGGGGGTTTATTGCGCTACTGTTTAACGAGCTGGTGCTGACCGTTAGCTTTGCGATCGCCGCCTCAATTTTGATCGCGATTACCGTTGTGCCCATGCTCGCTTCGCGGCTGCTGGCGATCCGCAGAACGAGTCCCGTTGGGCGTTTTGGGTTCATGCAGGCTTTCAATCGTCAATTTGCAGCGGCTACTGGGCGCTACGCTTTCCTGCTCAAACACGTTTTACAAAGGCGGATTGCGGTCATTGCCTGCACGTTTTTACTGCTCGGCGGCAGCAGTCTGCTCGTTGTTGGTCGAGTTCCCCAAGAGATTTTACCCCGCATTGATACCGGACAAGCAAGATTGTTTGCTCAATTTCCCCCCGGAACCCCGCTGGAGACCAATCGCCGCGTGATGGCCAAAGTGGATGAAATTTTGCTCGCGCAGCCGGAGACGGAGTATGTGTTTACGACCTCTGGAGGCTTTCTTTTTGGCGGCAACACCAGCGAAAACCCCCTGCGGGGCACGAGCACGATTATGCTCAAGCCCAATACAGACGTTGAGGCTTTTGTGTCGCGGGTCTCGGCAGAATTTGACAAGCTCAATCTAGTCGATATTCGCCTGCGTCTTAGTCCGGGTGAAGTCCGAGGCTTGATTCTCAACAATTCCCCCGCACGGGGAGCAGAAGTTGACATCATTCTTCAAGGAGATGATGCTCCCACTCTCGAACGAGCCGGGCAGCAGGTGTTACGAACCCTAGAACAGCGAGCCAGCCTAGCCAGCTTTCGGCCCGATGCCGATCCGCGTCAGTCTGAAATTCAGATTCGCCTCGACCGAGAACGGGCGGCTGACCTTAACTTAAACATTCAAGATATTGGCAATACCTTAGAGACAGCGATCGCCGGGTCCGTTCCTACTCAACTCCAGCGGGGCGATCGCCTCGTCGATGTGCGGGTCGAGCTTCAGGAAGAGGCCATTCGTCGCCCGTCTCAGCTAGCGCAAATTCCGGTATTTGTGGAGGAGAGCGATCGCCTCATTCGCCTGGGCGACGTGACCCGTATCGAAGCAGGGCAAGCCCCAGGGGAAATTCAGCGCATTAACCAACGTCAGATCTTCCTCATTTCCGGTAACCTCACTGAAGGAGCTAGTTTAGGAGCAGCCCTGGCGGAATTGAAGCAAATTTTTCAAGAGATTGAGTTACCCCAGGGAGTCAGTCGCCTCCCTAGCGCTGCGGCCCAGAGCAATCGAGAAATTCAGTCAACGCTCTCGGTTTTGGGCGGGCTGGCTGCCTTTTTGGTGTTCGTGGTGATGGCGGTTCAGTACAATTCCCTCATCGATCCGCTCGTGATTATGGTGACTCTTCCCTTAGCTTTAGCAGGGGGCATTTGGGGGCTATTTCTCACCCAGACGGCCATTGGGGCAACGGTAATTGTTGGAGCCGTTTTACTGGTCGGCATCGTCGTCAATAACGCGATTATCTTAGTAGAGCTAGCTAATCAAATTCAAGAGCGCCAACAGGTCGATCGCCAAACGGCTATTCTCCAAGCCGCCCCCCAAAGACTACGACCCATTCTCATGACCACCATCACGACGGTCGTCGGCATGTTTCCCCTAGCCTTGGGCTTAGGGCAGGGCGGAGAGTTTTTGCAACCTCTGGGGGTTGTCGTCTTTTCTGGATTAGCCCTAGCAACCCTCCTCACCTTGTTCATCATTCCTTGTTTCTATACGCTGCTCCATGACTTAGCTAGTCAAAGTTCCAGGAAGCAACCTATATTACCGCCTGTCTCCCCACCGCAGAAACCCGCAGAACCTTTTAAGAAATTGTGATTTAGACAACAAACCGATCGGCAACAGTCTTCTACCCTTTTCTCTAACCATTAGAGTGTAGAGAAAGCTTAATCTATGCAGTATTTGCGCATGCTTCGGTTTCGTCGGTGGTCGTGGCTAGGAGGAACGGTATTAGTCGCCACGCTGTTGTGGGCTATTGGTTCTTTTTCCCCTGTCGTGGGGCAATCTGAGCAGACTGAAACCTATATGGTGCAGTCTACTCCAGATCACGTTATTTGGGGAGAGCTATTTAAGCCCGACAGCGAACCAATTCTGCGGGTAGAGTCGGGGGCGATTGTGACTTTAGAAACCGTTTCTCATGAGGGAATTTTGCCGGATCAGGGAGACACGGTGGAGTTTTTTACGAAGGCTGGCATTGCCGAAGAGGAGATTCTCGGCGATCAGCTTGCCGTCAAGCAAAATATTGAAAGAACGGCACCCGGTCCCCATGTCATTACCGGACCTATCTATGTTGAAGGGGCGGAACCAGGAGATGTGCTGGAGGTCAAAACCCTTGACATTGAGTATCGGGTTCCCTACGGCGTGATCTCCAATCGTCACAGTAAAGGAGCTTTACCGGGAGAATATCCCGTCAATGATGCCGAAATTTACACCAAGGTGATTCCGTTGGATATCGAGCGAGGCGTCGGCATCTTTCGCCCCGCTAATGATCGCCCAAACATCGAAATTCCTCTCAATCCCTTTATGGGAATTATGGGGGTCGCTCCTTTCGACCCAGAAGATGCCGTCAACTCTATTCCCCCGGGAAACTACGGTGGCAATGTCGATATTAAGCACCTCGTTGAAACATCAAGTCTCTATCTCCCGGTGCAGGTTCCAGGAGCACTGTTTTACAGCGGCGACCCCCACTGCGCTCAAGGCAACGGAGAAGTGGCGCTGACGGCCATTGAATGCTCTTTGACTCCAACTTTCCAGCTCATTGTCCACAAAGATATGCAGCTCGATTCTCCGATGGGAGAAACGCCCCAAGCTTGGCTCTCCATTGGCTTAGACGAGGATTTAGATGAGGCCATGAAGAAAGCGGTTCGGGAATCTTTGGAAATTGTCGAAACCAAGTACGGCTTGACTAAACAAGATGCTCTCCTGCTTGGCAGCGCAGCGATCGATTATGAAGTGTCTCAAGTAGTAGATATTGTCAAAGGAATACATGGAGTCATTTCTAAAGAGCTGCTGAAAGAACTCGAGCAATAGAGAATTTGTCCTTTCGTTGGTAGGAATAACAAGAGACAAACTGAGGCATAGGGCTTTGCCAAAACGAGCAGTCTGCTATAGATTGTGAGGGAACGATCACCAGATCTTGAGGAGTAAGCCCCTTGCAGATTACCAAACGCAATCTGGGGTTGACGGTAGACGATAGCCTGATGCGTGTCTACGTTGCTGCCCCAGAACCAGCAGGGCAATACCCTGGCATTCTGTTTTATTCGGATATTTACCAGTTAGGCAGACCAATCACGCTGCTGGCCGATCGTCTGGCAGGATACGGCTACGTCGTTGCTGCCCCAGAAATCTTTCATCGCCTCGAACCGATTGGGACCGCGATCGAACCGACCGATCTCGGAAAGCTGCGCGGCAACGATGATGCCCGACGAACGGCGATCGCTGAATATGACGCCGATGCTCAGGCGGTTCTGGAGTGGCTCCAGTCAGAGAACACCGTAATACCTAGTAAATTGGGCGCAATGGGCTTTTGTATTGGGGGCCATTTAGCCTTACGAGCGGCGCTACAAAGTCAGGTCAAAGCTGCCGTCTGCTGCTATCCGACCGGCATCCACAGCGGCAAGCTCGGTCGCGGAGTTGCGGATACGAAGGAACGAGTCGGTGAAATTAAAGGAGAAGTCCTGACGCTGTTTGGGACGATCGATCCCCACGTTCCCCCGGAAGGTCGGCAAACAATTCTCCAAGCCTTTGATAAAGCAGGAGTGCGCCACCAGTCGCTGCTCTACGAAAACAACCATACCTTCATGCGGGATGATGGCTATCGCTACGATCCTGCGGCTACGGATACTGCCTGGGCAGAAATCACGGCATTTTTGGAGCGCGTCCTGTCATCGTCCTAGCTTCGGCAACACCGTTGCTCAAACAAGGGCAACATCTCTATCGGATGGAGCATATCGGGCAATTTAAAATTGTCTACCATGAACATATAGCACAAAAGCCGTTCATCTCTTCATATCTAGCCGGGAGACGGAAGTAGGGACAAGTTTAACGATCCTGAAGGAACGCACCTCACAATTAATGCAGCATCTTTGGAGGTGGCGCGAATGAAACTCATCTATCGAGGAGTACCGTACAGCGGAGATGAGCCAAAATCGGCATCAGGAGTGGCCGTAGGCGATCGCCCAGCGCATTGCCAAGGATACGTCAAGGCGACGATTAAACCTCATTTTCCTTTGTTTAAGTACCTTAAACAGCTATTTCAGCGCTCAGAAGCAAAACCAGTGATCGATCCGGTAACGTTTTGGTATGGTCACAAGCGCCAATACTTAAACTTCTGTTTGCTGTTGAATGAATTAGAAGTACTTGAGCGCTGTTGGTACCTAACGCTGAGCAAAGCCCAGAAGACAGCCAAGCCTGCTCAACCCATTCAGTTAAAATATCGCGGCGTGACTTACTATCGTTAACTTGAACCTTGAACAACGAGGCAGTCGTCCTCAAAAATTCCAAGATTGAGCTTAAGTTTAGGGAAAAGAACAATTTCCCTTTACCCTTACTCAATTGGTATTGCCCTTTCTCCAAGCCCTCTGTGTAGCCGCCAACAAGAGCAACGGCGATCAGCCGCGATATAATTGGGCCTCTCGTTCCTCTGTTGACACTTCTCCTTTCTTCGTCATGTTAGACACGACGATAAACGCAACCAACCCCACCAGAGGACTGATCAGGGTCGGAAACCCATCGAAATCTGCTGTAAATAAGTTGTTAGGAATATACAGCAGCGTATTTTCGCTTCCAAACATAGTTGGCATCAACACAAACATTACTAATCGCGTCAGCGATCCTAAAATGATGCAGGAAAGTGCGCCCTGCCAAGTCGATTTAGGCCAGTAGAGTCCGCCAGCAAGCGGAACAAGCAATCCGGCAAACCCCAGATCGAAAGCGAGCAATAGTAACACTCCGGTTTGGGGAACTCTCAAGGCAAAGAAAACCCCAAACAGCGTCATAACCAAAGCCATAGCGCGGGTGACCAATAGGAGTCTGTCTCCGCCTGCTGTATGGTCGTCGTGACGAATACCAATGATGTTATGAGCGATGACTGAAGATGTGCCTAAAATGGCTCCATCGGCGGTGGATAGAGAAGCTGATAAGATTGCTACGATGACGAGTAGTGCCAAAATGGGAGGAACAACACTACCGAGGAGAGCAAACAGAATCGGTCCATCAGCACTCACTCCGGCTGCTGCCAGTATGTCGTTTGCCGAGAGCGCAATCAAGGAAAATGGAACTCCGATGATAATCGTCCCTGCACAGCCAATTAAGCAGGCTCTTTGAGCCGTTTCTGGACTTTCTGCGGCAAAGACTCGCGCCATAAAATCGACAGCGACAATATCCCCTAATCCTAAAGCCAAAAGTGTTGCCCAGTTGATCGCTGCTCCCATAGCCGGATCGGTGAGTTGAGCCAACGCAAACGGACCTGTACCCGCTGGAATGGTTAAACCAAAGTTGGCGATAATAAAGGCAAAGAGACTAATCGAACCAACAAAGGCGATCGCTACTTGAATTGCATCCGTATAGGCTACGGCAAACAGTCCTCCGCTTGCCGTATAGATAAAAACAACAATCGCCAGCATCATCACTCCTGCCGTATAGCTCGTTCCTAAAAAAGCTTCAAACAGGTAGCCGCCGGCAACCATGTTTCCAGCCAATAGAAAAGCAAAGCTCAACACCATTAGAACAGATGCCACGACTTCAGTGAGGCGATTGTATTTAACGCGATAGAAATCCGGTAAGGTAATTAGTCCCATGCGGTTCATTGGTTTAGCAAAGAAAAGTGCCGTCATGAACAAACAGAGAGCTAAACCTAGAGGCAAAGATGCCCCCGCCCAAAAACCAAATTCCGCCGACAAATCCGTGTTTCCTAAAGTCGCGTTGGAGTCAACGGATTGGGCCATCAGAGTTGCTGCTGCTAGAGGTAAAACTAGTCCCCTACCGGCGACGAGGTAGTTTTCACTATCCCCTTTGACTTGCTTAGCTGCCCAAATGCCGATGCCGATGGTTGCAAAAAGGAATAGTAAAATTCCCCAAAATAAAAGTGTTTCAGTCATTATTTCTCCTCGTTTTAGACCGATATTATATTGAAATAGCTATTAGCTATTAGCTATTAGATTTCTCAGGCTGATGGATAACAGCTATTTTTAAGCCGTCGCTGCCAACTTTGCTCGATTTTGCTGAATACAGTTCCCAATCCAATCGAACCACGTTTCTAACCCATCACCTGTCTTAGCGGATACAGAAATAATGGCTACCTGGGGGTTCATTTGCCGCACGTTGGCCCTAATCTTTTCTAGATCAATGTCTAGATAAGGTGCTAAATCAGTTTTAGTGATTAATAAACAATCTGCTTCTTGAAACATCACCGGATACTTTAAAGGCTTATCTTCTCCTTCTGTAACGCTAAGAAGCGCCACTTTCGCGTGTTCTCCCACCTCAAATTCCGCAGGACAAACAAGATTACCAACGTTTTCCACCAATACTAAATCAAAATCTTGGGGCTGATAGTGCTGTTCGAGAGTATGCAACCCTCCCGCCACCATTTTTGAATCAAGATGGCAGGAACGTCCGGTATTGATGGGAATCACGGGAACGTTATACTGGCGCAGGCGGTCAGCATCCAGTTCGGTCGTCATATCTCCTTCAATAACGGCTATCTTAAACTTTGTTGTCAGCGCCTTGAGGGTTTGTTCGAGCAACACCGTTTTTCCCGCCCCAGGACTGCTCATAATATTGAGACAGGTAATCCCCCAGCGATCGAAATGTTCTCGATTGTGGTCTGCGCCCTGCTGATTAGCATGGAGTAAATTAACTTCTAAAGCTGCGTCGAATGTTTGATGCATAGTTTTTCAGTTATCCGTGAATGGAGTTTGCTTGCTCTGAATATTCGATACGGTCGATTTTCAATTCTCGTCCAGAGCGAATATCTTCCATCGGTGCTTGGCACTCAGGACAAGCATATTGCAGTCCTAGCTTAGGTTTGTATTCCTGCTGACAGCGATGGCAGTAAGCAATGAGAGGTGTTTCTTTAATGGCTAGTTCAACTCCTTCTAGAAAGGTGTCACGAGTTTGAGCCTCAAAAGCAAACTGTAAACTCACCGGTTCAACACAGGTAAACTGCCCCACAATTAGATGAATCTTGTTAATTTTGGGCGATTCCGGCTGCGTCTCCCACCAATCCCTAACCGTGATAATGAGAGCCTTCGTCATATCAGTTTCGTGCATTGAAACACCTTTTCTCTTCTAGTTCTGCGTAAGCCGATAGCTTGTGGAGGTTTGTCCCTGGCGGGACGGGGAAGGGGGAAATTGTTCCTACGGAACGGGTAAAGGGGAAACTGTTCCTGGCGGGACGGGAAAAGAACACAGGGCTAGGGATAAACTTCATCACCCTCCCTACCCTCCCTTTCCTCCTTCCCCTGCGCCTGCGGCGCTCCCTAGTTCCACGGAGAATCGACCTGCTGAGCTTCGGAGTGAATGTAAGCCGGGGTTTGCGATCGCGGCAGTTGTCCCGACAGCACCAGATGCGCCATCGTATCGCAAATCACGCGAGTGGCCATCAGCGCGGTCATGGAGCTAACGTCGTAGGGGGGAGAAACCTCAACCACTTCTAAGCCGCAAACAGGGGTATTTTGCACGATCTTTTTGAGCAGATACAAAACCTCGCGGGGCAGTAAGCCACCGGGTTCAGGCCAGCCCGTACCGGGGACAAAGCCTGCATCGATGCAGTCGATGTCGAAGCTGATATAAACGCAGTCGGTGCCGTCTGTGGCTCTTTCAATGGCAAAATCCGCCGCCGCGTCTAAGCCCATTTCCGTAATATCGGTGACGGTGAGAATGCCCGTCTCTCGTTCTCGGCAAACTTTAACCCCCGCACGCGGCACTTGCCAGCCGCCAATCCCCATCTGCACTAAATTTTTCGCCGGGGCATTTTCCATATTGGTGGCATGAAACCAGGGACAGGTGTGCATCCGTTCGTCCAAGTCAGTTTCTTGCGTATCCGCATGGCGATCGAAGTGAATAATGCCGACTTTTTTATCCCCGAGATGGCGACAAACGCCGCGAACGGTGGGAAAGCCAATGGAGTGGTCGCCGCCTAAAATAATCGGAAAAGCGCCAGAACTAAAAACGTGAGCGATCCCTTTAGAAATCTGGTCGAAGGATTTTTCGTTGTTGCCGGGAATGGTAAAGATATCCCCGACATCGCAGAGAGTAATTTGTTCTCGCAAATCTACGCCAAATTCAAAGTTATAGGGCGTGTACAGCGCTGAAATTTGTCGGATACCTTGCGGTCCAAACCGAGTCCCGGGGCGATAGGTGGTGCCTGAGTCATGAGGAACGCCGATGATCGCGACATCGTAGTTGCCGACTGTGCGAACATCTTCAATGTAGGGAGCTTTGAGAAAGGTGTTAATACCCGCGTAGTGCGGTAATTCCCCCCGCGAAAACGTCGAAATGGTGCGATCGCGGATGCTGTCAGCGGCTTCTAAACCGTACTCTAACCCCTGATCGACTTCTTGTTGCCACCCGGTCATGGGCAGGTTTCTTTCTCTCTCTAATGCTCGCTGCGCTTCGCTAGCGTAGCTATTGCCGTTGTTACCGGGTGGCTGGAATGGGGGTTGTCCGCTCATTAAAATTCCTCCGCTTACCTATCAATAAAAAACACCCAAGAAGAGCGATACTATTTCAGCATCAAATCCTCCCGGGCTTTTTTCCCGCCGTGGAGCTATCTTCCTTGAAGAGATAGCCTGCTTCTCTCGGACCAGACATTTAAAGGAGCTTTAAATCGGAACCCTAGAAGCGCTCGAAATAATTATTCACAGTAGCAGAGTACAGGTTTTTCCCAAAAGAGAAGTGTATTAAATGCTACACAAAACTCAGATTGAATTTTTAGCCAACCTGAACGCTGCCCGTTACCCTTGACACTTAAGTAATTACTTACCTATTATTAGTATAGTTAAGGAAAATCTTAATTGTTTGTGTATGAGCCGAATTTCTGCCAGCGCCGATGTGTTTCAGGCGATCGCCGACCCCACGCGACGAGCCATTTTAGATCAGCTTCGTCAGGGAGAACAGCCTGTTAAACAACTAGCAGTGCCGTTTGCAATGTCTTTACCTGCCGTATCGCAGCATCTCAGCGTGTTGTGTGAGGCAGGATTAGTCCAGCAGCGGCGAGTCGGACGGCAGCGTTTTTATCGGCTCAATTCAGAACCGTTGCAGCAGGTGTCTGATTGGGTGGGTCACTACGAGCAGTTCTGGCAAGAAAAACTCGCTGCCCTAGAGGACTATTTGGAGGACAATGCATGAGAGAAGTCAAGCTAAGCGTTTTTTATCCTCATCCACCGCAGCGGGTGTGGAGTGCGTTAGTGGATCGCCGCGCTTTAAATACCTGGATGATGAAGAATGATTTTGAACCGAAACTGGGGCATAAATTCAGGTTTGAACCTTCTTTACCGGGACTAGAGGCGATTGAATGCGAGGTTGTAGAACTCGTTGCTCCCAAACGTCTTGCCTACACTTGGCAAGATATGACGGGTGAGACGACGCTGGTGATCTGGACGCTAACACCAGTAGAGGACGGAACGCAGCTACAGTTAACGCATCAGAAGTATGGCTTCGCCGTCGCGCTACAGGGACAGCAGCTAGAACCAGAGGCTATTCGCAATCCGTTCCTGTACGAGTCTAATTGGAGTCCTTCTGCACTGACATTTAATCTCCCCTCGATTAATACGCTCAGACTAAAAGCAGCGAACGACTGTGTTATTGATTTAGCCACAAAAGAGGAGTGGGAGTATCGCCTTGCCAACTTAATGGAAACACTGCCAAAAAAATCATGAACGAAGCGAGTCAATACCTTTTTAATTTGGCACAACGAAGCGTCAAAGCCTACATTGCTAATCCCGAAGCCAAAGCCGCAATGGTGACGGGTTCTGTTGCTCAAGGGCAAGCGGATTGCTATTCGGATGTAGAGATGTTTATTTACTACGATGAACTGCCTGCTATCGAAAAGCTCCAATTGGCCCGCCAGCAAAATCTTGGTTCTGAACCAACATTGACTTTAGGCGATCGCAGCGATGGTTTTTTTGGCGAATTTTATTTTGTCGATGGTGTAGAGTTCCAAATCGGCAACATGACCATTGCGTTTTGGGAACAAGACATAAGAACAGTCCTTCAAGAACTGGACGTGTCTCCCCTACAAAAAGCGCTTTCGGGAATGCTTAACTGTATTCCTTTGTACGGCGAGGCGCTGATTTCCCAATGGAAGAGGCAGATTGCTGACTATCCAGACGCTTTGGCACAGGCAATGGTGGAAAATTATTTGAGTTTTTTCCCGTTGTGGGCTTTACAGGAAAACTTCGCTGCCAGAGATACTACACTCTTTCAGCATCAAGTACGCCTAGAAGCCGGACAAAATATCTTGGGCATTCTAGCGGGACTAAATCGCATGTACTATACGACGTTTCAGTTTAAACGGATGAAACAGTTCATCGACCAGATGAATATTGCTCCCCAAAATCTCTATGAACGGCTTGAAAGTCTCTATCATCAAGAACCTTTATCTACTGTTCACCAGCTTAAAGAATTAATAGCTGAAACAGTAGCATTAGTTGAGTTACATATGCCTGAAGTAGATGTAACTCAGGTGAAGCACTCTCTTGCTCGTCAACAGCACAGTTGAACACCCAGAAGATCAGCAAATACTTGAAACGTTACCAACTTAGATTTGCACGGAGATAAACATAATGAACTCTCCTTTTGAACCGGATATCCCCATCAATCTTCCACTAATTAACAAAACAGAGCAAGCCTTTGATATTTATTCCCGTCTCCTCGAGCAGAGAATAGTCTTTTTGCGAGGCGAACTGACAGAAGCAACGGCGAATCAAATCATTGCCCAACTGCTGTTTCTCAATGCAGAGTCAGAACGGGATATTTTCTTGTACATTAATAGCTCTGGCGGTTCAGTAGCGGCGGCGATCGCTATTCACGATACCCTGCAACAGCTTCATGCAGAGGTTTGTACGGTTTGTGTGGGCGCGGCGGCTTTAGGAGGAGCACTGTTGCTGTCGTCGGGAACCAAGGGTAAAAGATATGCTTTGCCGAATGCTCGTATCAGGATGCAGCAACCAGCGGGAAATGCTCAAGGAAGAGCAACCGATCTTGAAATAGCCGTCCAAGAAATTTTGTCTCAAAGAGAAACAGTTAATCGAATATTCGCTGCCAATACGGGTCGTTCTGTCGAGTTAATCGAACACGACACGCAAAGAGAGTTTTTTCTCAATGCCAAAGAAGCAAAAGCCTACAGTTTAATTGACCAGATTATTACTAAACCTCCTGCATCAGGTTAATTTATTATTAAACTACGAGAGCGAAGATACGGTGTTGGCAACGCGAACATCGTTCTAGTGCAACAAGAATGCCGCGTCGCTGATTCTAATCTTTTTGTTTCTGGGTCTCATAGGCTTTGAGAGTTTGCTGCATTTCTTCAATAATTTGCTCTTGCTCCTCTTGAATTCGCCGTACTGCTATTGCTTCTTGGCGTGCAGTTTCGGCTTCTTGACGTGCAATTTCAGCTTCTGCTCGCGCGGCTTCGGCTTCTTGCCTTGCTGTTTCGCTTTCCTGCCGCCAGTTCTCGTGAGTTTGCCGTTGCTCTTCCCTAACCTGCCGTTCCTCTTCAGCAGACTGTCTCTGTCGTGCCTGAGTTTCTCGTTCGCTCTCAGCCCTTCTCCGGGTTTCTTCAGCCCTTTGCCACTCTTGTTCCCGAGACTGATTCTTTGCCATACAAGGCTCCCAATCTTCTTGCTACAATTCTATCCTCCTGACACCAAGCGCTCCAAACACTCGTCAGCTTGTGCCTCGTTTTTCTCATGCTCGAATCAGCAGAAATGCTCGAGGAAAGGTGACTGAGCTTGAAATAGCCGCCAAAGAAATTTTGTACCAAGGCAACAAGAGAGAGGGATTATCGCTCCACCCCCTCTCACAGAAGATTCGACCTTGCGCTCTCAGTTTTATCTTTAAGGTTCTCAGGAACCGATTGCTCAAGTCGGTCTTCACGCTCCGTTGCCATTGCTGTTAGCTGCTAATATTCTTGCTGTCAGCTTTTCAGGAACTTCCTGGAGATGGTCATATTGCCACTTAAAGAAACCAACTCCCATTGTTAAAGACCGCAGCTCAATGATAAAGCTGTGCATTTCCGCTTGCGGTAAATAGGCCAATATTTGATCCCAGCCTTGCCAGTCAGGGAGGGCTTCGTACCCTAAAATTTGTCCTCGTCGTCCGCTGACAAGCTGAAGCACTTTAGACGTAAACTCCGCCGGAGCCGATACTTGAATCGAGAGGATGGGTTCGAGCAAGACAGGCTGACACTGGGGCATTCCTTCCGTCATGGCAATGCGGGCAGCTTGTTTGAAGGCTTGCTCGGAGCTGTCAACGGAGTGGTGCGAGCCATTGGTTAGGGTGACCTCGACATCGACAACCGGAAACCCTAAAGGACCGCGTTCGAGATACTCTCGCACTCCCATTTCTACTCCCGGAATGTACTGTTTGGGCACCACGCCGCCAACAATCGTTTCGTAGAAGCGAAAACCCTCTCCGCGCGCCATCGGTTTAATGTCGAGATGAACATCGCCAAAGGCTCCGTGACCCCCCGATTGATGTTTGTAGCGTCCGTGACACTCCGTAAAGTGGCGGATCGTCTCCCGGTAAGGAACCTGCGGACGGTGAGTCGTCATCGGTAAGTTATACTTGCAGCGCAACCGCTCCAGCGTCACCTGGAGGTGAATTTCTCCCTGTCCCCACAAAATGACTTCGTGAGTATCGCCGTGCTGCTCCCAGTACAGAGAGGGATCTTCTTCAATAAGTTTGCTCATAGCACTGCTGAGCTTAACTTCATCCTGGCGGTTTTCGGGGGCGATCGCCAGCGCATAAACCGGCTGAAGTGGCTCGGCTTTGGGTAAATCCTGCTTTTGATCTGAATTGGTTAACGTGTCCCCGGTTTGAACGCCTTCTAAACGACCAACCGCGACAATTGCTCCGACAGATGCTTCTGCAACAGCCTCCTGCTGTCCTCCCATCAGGCGATAAATGCCGCTCGCTCGAACACCGTCGAGGAGCATGCCATCTTTTAGATGCCCTTGCCACACTCTTGCTAAGGAGAGTCGTCCGCCTTGAAGGGTGTAGTAGGTTTTCAGCACCTGTAGGATTGTGTCTCCGTTCGCTGCTACCGTGAGTCCTCGTCGCTGGGCTGTCGTTGTTGGGGGCGGAGTTTCCTTGACTAAAGCATCTAGCAGAGGACGCACGCCAGCGTCTTGCTCAGCCACCCCAAAAAATACCGGAACAATTAGATCGGCACTGAGGTCTTTTTTCACATCCTGGAGAATTTCTTCTTGGGTCGGTTCAATCTCTTCAATGAGTTCTTCGAGAAGATGGTCGTCAAAGTCGGCGAGGGTTTCCAGCATTTCGTTGCGAGCTGCCTTTTCCTGTTCTTGCAGGTCTTCTGGTAACGGAACCGGATCGGCAAGACTTCCGGGGTGGTAATGATAAGCCTGTTCGCCGATCAGATCGATGTAGCCAACAAGGTTCTGTCCCTGGCGAATCGGATACTGATGGGGAACTAAGGGACGGCTCGATACCGATTTGAGGGCGTGGAGTATTTCCGTGTAGTGGCTTTGTCCCCGCTCCATTTTGTTAATAAAAACTAGATGTGGGATTTGCCAGTCATCGAGGAACTTAAACAGAGGAGCCAGCGTTAGCACCTTCTCCACAAGAGGTTCGCAGACGACGATGGCGGCTCCGACCCCGACGAGCGCGTGAGCAGTTTCTTGGGTAAACTCAATCGAGCCAGGACAGTCAAGAAAGGTAAAGTGAATGCCTTGATACTCTGTGCTGGCAACCGAAACTTCTACGCTCATCTGACGGGCTCTGGCTTCTGGAGAACTATCGCCCACCGTATTGCCGTCTTTGACTCTTCCTTTACGTGTCGTTGCCTGCGTGACAAACAAGATGCTCTCTAGTAACGTCGTTTTGCCGCTCGCATAAGGTCCAACCAGAGCGACATTGCGAAATTGTTCGATTCGACTCATAATTCATCCTCTCTCGATGCTTGCGAGATTAACCTGTTGAGGGGAGGTTGAGGCAAACTTTGCAATTTCTTTTAAAGCAAACCCCCAAAAAGAGTTAAATTCTTTTAACAAAGGTAAACAATGTCTAATTGCGCTCTCTCAAGGAGAGCCTTTAGCCTTGGATGAGACCGACTTCGACAGCACTGAATCCAGTTAAACAGCGGCAGAAAAGATACATAGAACGCGTAGGAAATATAGCTGGCATCGGTCATCAGCACAGTCGCAGGCACTAACTCGGCAATGTTCCAGGGAATTAACGGAGACCAAGCCACCGCCGTATTTTCCAGATCAACCGCTAATTGGTGGCTATCCAGTTCTTGTTTGTACTTGTCTTGAATAAGCTGCTGCGTCAGCACAATAGCAATGGTCTGAGTACAGCCAAAGGCAGCGGCGGCAAGAGAAATTACGCTCGTTCCTAAGAATAGGGCACTTCTTGTCTGAGCTTGATTGAAGACATTGCTAAAAAAGCACAGTCAGCCAGAGGATTACAGGGAAGACAGGTTAGAGTAGCAAGCTTTAGAAGCGTTGATACTCATATTCTTCCCCGAATTATCGCTCGGTTCCGGCAGGCGTTTCCCCAAATTGACGTGACGATTTCTGAGTGTGAGTATTATGAGGAAGTAGAGGATGTTTTACGCAGCAATCTTGCCGATATTGGCTTTACCTATCTGCCCACAGCTATTATCTTCAAGAAACCTTTTAGCCGGGTTGATGCTTTTTACAAATTGACTAACTAATAGCTAATGGCTAACGGCTAAGAACTTTTTTCTCTCAAATAATGAACCAAAGCCTGCAATCCGAGTATGTAGCTTCGAGCACCAAAACCGCTAATTTGACCGAGCGCTACCGGAGCAATATAGGAATGATGGCGAAACGCTTCCCGCTGGTAAATGTTGCTCAAATGCACCTCAACGATAGGAATTTTGACAGCCGACAAGGCATCTCGTAGGGTAATGCTGGTGTGAGTGTAGGCTCCAGCGTTGATCAAAATTCCGTGGTGTTGCTCAAGGGATTCATGAATAGCATCCACTAACGCGCCTTCGTGGTTAGACTGCAAGCAGGAAACTTGCACTCGTAGAATTTCCGCCTCCTCTTTGAGAAGGCGGTTAAGGTTGTCTAGCGTTAGAGTTCCGTAAATTTGCGGCTCTCTGCGTCCTAACAGGTTTAAATTAGGACCGTGAAGCACCAGAATCCTGAGCTTCTCCCGCTGAGAGGGCACGACTAACGGCGACGGCGCTGGGGCTTGTCAACCGGAATGGGAATGAGTTCTTGCTCCGGTTCCGCCTCTGGTCCTAGCAAAATCTCAATCAGTTTCTGGGCCCACTCTTTTAGCTTTTCAACGATTTTTCCTAAATCCATGGAACAGGCGGCTCCTACTATAGGGTACTTTCTAGTATTTTTTTAGCGAATCTAAAAAAGACCTCAGTGAAAAAAATGCTTTTCTTGAGTGCTTTTTTGTTCTTTATGATAATCGACCAGATTAGGAAGATTATGTATTTATATTAAGCTTAGCACAAACATCCCGTATCCGAGCATCGTCCTTTAGTTAGAAGGGAAAAGCCCCAGGGGAAGGGGCAAAGTAGAACTTCAAAATCCTTGTCAGCAAGTCCTTCCAGGCTGCTGGCGGTCTTTTTTTCTGCTCCTCCTCATCTAGAATCTTAGTCGAAAAAAGACTGCCGGAAGATCGAAGGAGTGAACAGATTTCTTGAATCCCGCGCCTCAAGAGTTAAGCTTTTTTTAACAATTTACGACGCAGCAGCTCTAGGGCATTG
The DNA here is from genome assembly GCA_050331735.1 of Cyanophyceae cyanobacterium. GTDB lineage: Bacteria > Cyanobacteriota > Cyanobacteriia > Cyanobacteriales > JBHJGN01 > JBHJGN01. The sequence continues at coordinate 123,251 of JBHJGN010000019.1, read as the reverse complement.
TAGGCGCTGAAGGTGCGAATAGTTGCTCGCTGCCGTTCCCCTAAGCGATGCTCAACGCTCTCTACACTACCGTTAGGAGCGGCCAAGCCAATATAAACCAGTCCAACTGGCTTACTCGGCGTTCCGCCTCCGGGACCAGCAATCCCAGTAATGCTCAGTCCCCAATCGGTTTGCAGTTGCTGCTTCACTCCCAATGCCATCTGTTCAGCCACCGCCGGACTGACGGCTCCAAAGCGAGTCAGGGCATCAGCACTCACTCCTAACAGCTTCTGTTTAATGCGATTGTCGTAAGCAATAATCCCGCCTAAGAAATAGTCGGAACTGCCGGGAGTTCTCGTCAGCATTTCGCCGATACCTCCTCCTGTACAAGATTCGGCAACGCTTAAGGTTTGATGAGACTGCCGCAAAAGTTGTCCCACTACCGAAGCCAGCGTATCGTCGTCGGCTCCAAAGTAGTCGTCTCCACCGAGCTTACGGAGCTGTTGGGCAACGGGTTCAATGAGCGTGATCGCCTCGGCTTCGTTAGCAGCAAGGACTGATACTCTCAGCTTGACTTCTCCTTGTGAGGCGTAAGGTGCGACCGTTGGATTAGTTAACTCGAAAAAAGGAGCGACTTTTTCCGCCAATGTCGATTCGCCGATGCCGCGAAACTTGAGTGTGCGGCTATAAATGACTTTTTCCCCCCAGCCTTGACTTTTAAGCGTAGGAACGGCGGTTTCTTGCCACATGCGCCGCATTTCCGAAGGTACGCCCGGAAAAGTGAGAATCGTCAAGCCGTCGCGGGGCTGCCAGATCATTCCTGGCGCTGTTCCGGTCGGATTGGGTAACACAGCGGCTCCTTGGGGAAGCAGGGCCTGCTTCCGATTACTAGCAGGCATCGGTAGCCCCCGCAGCACAAACTTATGAGCAATGTTTTCTAAAATATCCGCTCTTTCCACAAGAGGAGCCTGAAAAAAGTCGGCAATCACTTCAGTAGTGAGGTCGTCAGGAGTCGGTCCTAGCCCTCCAGTAAAAATCAAGACCGCAGACCGTCCGCTGGCAATTTCTATCACCTGCCGGAGTCGCTCAACGTTATCGCCAACAACGTTTTGATGGTAGTGGGGAATCCCCAAGCTCGCCAACTGCTGCGCCAAAAACTGCACGTTAGTGTTAAGAATATCGCCCAGCAGCAGTTCCGTTCCCACACAAATAATTTCCGCACTCACGATTAATAATCTTCCTTGTTTAGCTGCTATACAGGTTGGTAGATGGGGGAAGCGCCACAGCGCGGGAAAAGGGCAAAGGGGAAGGGGGAAAGGGGGAATAAATCAGCTTGTTCTTTAATTAAGTAGTCTTTCCCCGTTCTGGAGGAACAGTGTTCCCCTTCCCCTTTCCCCATCGCGAAGCGATTTCCCCGTCCCATAGGGACATCTTACTTCCTCCGCGTACTGCGCCAAACCTGCCACCCAACATAAGCAAGCAGCATTGTTGCCCCGACTGCGTATCCCCAGCCGCTAGGAATGTTGGAAAAACCAAGCGCTAAACTGCCGACCCACAGGGTAAGGGCGTAGAGAAACAGCACCGTCAACCGCTGTGAAATGCCTGCCTCGAGCAACCAATGATGAAGATGGCTTTTATCGGCTGCAAACGGAGATTGCCCCTTGCGGAGGCGAGAGATCACAACGGTGGAGATATCTAAAATGGGCACTGCCAAGATTAAATAGGGGAGAAACACCGCCGTGACGGCGGCAGCTTTAACTAGGCCAATAATGCCAACTCCAGCCAGCGTAAAGCCCATAAAATAGGCTCCCCCATCTCCCATAAAAATTTGCGCCGGATTGAAGTTATAGCGTAAAAATCCCAGTGCCCCTCCGGCGAGGGCTGCCGCAATTAGAGAAGCAGCAGGCTGATGCATAAATAAGCTGACAATGAGCATGACGACAGCCGCAATGCCACAGACTCCAGCCGCTAACCCGTCTACGCCATCAATCATGTTAACGGCATTGGCCATGCCCACCAGCCAAACCACCGTGATTGGTAAACTCAGCCATCCCACCTGAATCAGACCGTCGAAGGGAACCGAGAGAAATTCGATGCGGACTCCAACAAACCAGCAGGAGATCGCCACCGCAAACTGCATGACGAGCCGCAACAGAGCGCTCAAATCAAAAATGTCGTCGGTGAAACCAATGGCAAAAAAAGCGATGCCGCCCAAAATAACTCCCCAAACTTCTGCGACTTCATGAGGAGCTACCACAGAGAAGCCCCCCAATCTCCAGACGATCAGCAAAGCAGCAAGCGTTCCGGCAAAGATGGAAACTCCGCCTACTCTTACCACTGGCTGTTTGTGGATTTTCCGAATGTTTGGTTGATCGACAATGCCAAATTTCAGACCAATATTTTTGACATCTGGAATACTCCACAACACAACGGTTACGGAAACCAAGAAAGCAATCAGATGGTACAGCTCAACAGGCATCTGAAAGGAAAGTCAATAACGGCGTTTTACAGTGAGCAGTGATCCTGACAATCGGTGATAGAGCGGTCCATCGTTGGTGCGCTGCTTGATCAGTGAGCCAATTAGATAGTAACCCTGGACCCAGGGAAGCGGTAACTGACTAAGCATTATCCTCTCACACTCAGCATCGATAATTGGTGACTAGTCACTAATCACTGGTAACTGATTAAGAGAGTAACCCATGTTGCGAAAAATGAGGCAGTTGAACTCAAAATTTTTCGAGCTGAAGCAGAGAGAAATGTCCCTCCGGGACGGGGAAAGAACACTTAATGAAGGAACAAGCTAATTTATTCCCCCTTTCCCCCTTCCCCCTTGCCCTTTTCCCGTTGCGGAGCAACTTGCCCCCTTCCCTCGCGCCTAGGGCGCTTTTCTTGCTTTCGTTATGCCAGCACTGGCACAGGAGTGCCGAGGTGCGGATAGAGGGGAAAGCGATCGCATAAAGACTGAACTCGGTGCAGGCAGTCTCGCTTAACCGTTTCATCGTCGGGATGCAGCAGGCGCTCAGCGAGGATATTGGCAATTTCGGTAAATTCTGCGGGGCCCATTCCTCTGGTGGTCAGCGCTGGCGAACCGAGTCTCAGTCCGCTAGTGACAAAGGGAGATTCGGGATCGAACGGCACTGTATTTTTGTTAGCCGTAATGTTAACTTCGCTAACCAGCTTGTCGGCTTGCTTGCCGGTCATGCTGATGCAGCGTAAATCCACCAGCAGCAGATGATTGTCGGTGCCGTCGGAAACGAGGGTAAAGTCGCGCGACCTTAATCCCTTGGCTAACGCTTGGGCATTGGCAATGACGTTGCCAGAATAGGTTTTAAACTCTGGCTGGAGGGCTTCGCCAAAGGCAACGGCTTTTGCCGCAATCACGTGCTCTAGCGGTCCCCCCTGAGTACCGGGAAATACGCTCTTGTTGAGCTTTTTACCCAATTCGGTATCTCGACTGAGAATTAAGCCCCCTCGGGGACCGCGCAGGGTTTTGTGGGTAGTTGTCGTGACCACATCGCAGTCGGGCACTGGATTTGGATGATGACCTGTGGCCACCAGTCCTGCAATGTGGGCGATGTCCGCCAATAAATAAGCCCCCACCTCGTCGGCAATGGCGCGAAACTTGTCGAAGTGAATCACGCGAGGATACGCCGAATAGCCACAGATAATCAGCTTCGGTCGCTCTTTAAGCGCCAGTTCCCGAATCTGGTCGTAGTCGAGCCAGCCATCGGTGTTGACGCCGTAGTGACACGTTTTAAACCACTTACCGGAAACGTTGACAGGAGAACCGTGAGTGAGGTGTCCGCCGTGGGATAAATCCATGCCCATAATTTTGTCTCCTGGCTCCAGCAAAGCCAGGAAGACGGCAAAGTTAGCCTGAGCACCAGAATGGGGCTGAACGTTGGCGAAATCCGCTCCAAACAGCTTTTGAGCGCGAGCGATCGCCAATTTCTCTACGCGGTCGATAAATTCACAGCCGCCATAGTAGCGCTTTCCTGGCAATCCTTCGGCGTATTTGTTGGTTAGCGTTGAACCTTGTGCTGCCAGCACCGCAGGCGAAGTAAAGTTTTCACTCGCGATCAGCTCCAGATGATCCCGCTGACGCTGGAGTTCGAGCTGAAGAATTTCTGCAACTTCTGGATCGCTTTGAGCAAGCATTAAATCAGTTTCGGTCACGTTTGTCACCTAAATTATTCGATGATTAATCATGAGATTCTCAAATCTATTCTAATTAACAAGAGTTCTCCTATATTTTTGGCTGGAGCTAAATTTTTCCTTGGTTAAGCTATGTAGCAATTATCTGTCTGCGTCAGCGACTCTAATTACAATGATTTAAAAGCCATTCGCGATACCGCCTAAAAAGATGCCATGCTGGTTATTCTGACAGAAGAACAAATTCTTTCTCCTCAGCAAATTTGTCAAGGCTGCTTACTCGCCGATCGCCGCGGATATCCGCGCTGGCATCAGGGAAAGCTAGGCTGTGGTCAGGAGCTCTGCAAATCTGAAGAACAACCGCCCCTATACGAATGTCAGATGGGCTTTTTGATCGCCGACGTTAAGCCATCCTAAAATCTTAGCTCAAGGTACGGCAAATACGGTCTTGAAGAAGGCAGGCTTCAAGAGCTGAATGCGTTATTGTGGTTTTAACAGGCTTGAGGACAGCAGGAGAAAAACTATGACTTGGCGTGGGTCTACGGATGTTAAAGACCGGATCTTCGGTGCACTAGTCTATGCGCTACCGCTGATTTACGTATTGCCTTTCGGCCAATTTTTGCTGAGGCAGTTCCCGGCTTTGGGCATCATTTATGTGCCCCTGGCACCTTTGATTACTATTTACCAATTTCCCTTTGCGGGCATTATTATCTTCTTTGTGCTGTTTCTGGCAGTCGTCAGAAACGAAAGAATCAGCTACTTTATTCGCTTCAACACCATGCAGGCCATTCTGATTGACATTTTGCTGGTGCTGTGCGATTTTCTGCTGCAGATTTTAGGGCGGGGGCTTGGCGTTAATCTGCTCACAGAAACTCTCTACAACGTTGTCTTTTTGGGAACGTTAGTGACGTGCTTCTATTCCATTATCCAATCAGCCCTCGGTCGCTTTGCAGAAATCCCGACGATTTCTGAGGCGGTTTATTCTCAAGTTCGTTAATCGATCTCACGGCGAGATCGCTCTTAATTCTGGTTCGACTTGAGCCACGACATAGTTTTCAAGCTCGCCGATGCCTTCAATGGCGATGCGTACGTGATCGCCTGCCTGCAGCGGTCCCACTCCTTGAGGCGTTCCTGTCAAGATGACATCGCCCGGTATCAGGGTCATGATCTCGGAAACGTAGGATACTAGAAAGGCAGGTGAGAAGACCATCTCGCTAATTAAGGCCGATTGATTTGGCCGTTCGGCATCGTTCAAAAAAGTTTGTAGCCTAGCCCCAGTACTCATTTCCCGGACGATCCACGGACCAAGCGGACAAAAGCTGTCAAAGCCCTTGGCTCTGATCCACTGATTGTCTCGCTTTTGCAGATCCCGTGCCGTGACGTCATTGGCGATGGTATAGCCCCAAATCTTGTTGTGTGCCTGCTCCAGAGTACATTGGCGAGTGCGTTCGCCAATCACCAGCGCCAGCTCCCCTTCGTAGTCTACTCGTTGAGACTGCTTGGGATAGTAAATGGGTTGTCCACTGGCCGTCACGGTGGTTGGAGGCTTGAGAAACAGCAGTGGCTCAGTGGGAACAGGAGTTCCCATTTCGGCAGCGTGTTGGCGATAATTTTTGCCCACGGCCACAATTTTAGAAGGAGCACACGGAGACAGCAGCTCGTAGCCGTCCGGATCGAGAGTGATTTCGGTGAGTTGCCCGCCCAGCCAAGGCGGGGCATCGAAAACGGCAATACTGCGATTAAGCTGCAAAAGCCCGTAATAAATAGGGCCTTGGAGCGTTTTTACTCGGACGTAGCGCTGCGCCATAATTGTATCGGGAATCAGTTACCAGTTACTAGTTATCAGTGTTTCTAAACAGTACTTAGTCTGTGATGAGTAACCGAGTGTCAGTGTCCGGTTGCTGAGCTACCTTGACTGGTCACTGGTCACCGATCGCTGTTTTTAGGTGTACAATTTTAAGTCCTTGCTTTCCTACTTGGTAAATACCAAATCCTGATTTTTTTGTCTAGCCAAGGGAAAGCCAATCTGTCCATAAGGAGAAGACAATGAGTAGACGTTACGAGATGATGTATGTTCTGCGCCCCGATTTAACGGAGGAGCAGGTTGAGCAAGAGATCGAGCGCTATCGAGAGCTCTTAAGCGAGCGTGGAGCGCAAGAAATTCAAATCCAAAATCTGCGACGACGGCGACTAGCCTACGAAATTCAGAAGCATCAGGATGGAATTTATATTCAGGTTAACTACGTCGGGGATGGCAGCCAGATTGCTCCTCTAGAGCGAGCCATGCGCCTAAGCGATGAAGTTCTTCGCTATTTAACGATCAAGCTCAAAGACCCCGAGACGACCGCCGAACCGGAAGCCGAACCAGTGTCAGCAGAATCCTAACAGCAAGGAAGATGGCTCTGCCATCTTCCCTCACGGCAGAGAGATTTTTAGAGGAAGAGTAACGGTAAAAGTGGAGCCGAAGCCTTCTTCACTCGTAAACGTGATCGCTCCCCCGCTATATTCCACGGCCTTGCTGACAGTTGCTAAGCCTAAACCAGTGCCAGAAATCGTGTGTGCCTTGTTGGCATTCTGGCCTCGATAGAATGGCTGAAAAATATGGCTTTGGTCCTCTTCGGGAATCCCAATACCGCGATCCTGAACCTGAAATTTAACGCTGTCGGCTTCACAAATGACGGTAACGACGATTAAACTGCCTTCTGGGGAATAACGCAGCGAGTTGGACAGTAAGTTCTTTAAAATCTGCTGAAGTAGTTTGGTGTTTAAACAGACAGCACGACCGTTACAAACTTCGAGGTTAATTCGATGACTAGTGCCAAAGAGTTCTTGAAGGTCGGCTATCAAATTGTGGCAGAATGGCTCGAGTTCAACAATCGTAGCAGAGGAGTAGCTCAGACGCTCGGCTTCATGCAAAAATTCTACTTCTTCGAGGAGCTGAGTAATATACTTTATTGCAATGCGCATCCGGCGAAAAAGCACTTGCCTCTGTTGCTCTTTCAAGAGCGGGAAAAAACGCTCGACGGTACTTACCGACATGGAAATGATGTTCAGAGGAGTCCGAAATTCATGGGAAATACTATTGAGTAAGCTGGTTTTAAACTCACTAAGCTGGGTTTGGGCTTCTAGCTGCCTCCGAGTTGCTTCGGCTTGCCGACGCTGGGTTAGATCCCGTACGATCCATCGCCATCCCTGGATCTGTTGCCGACCGTATTTGGTAGAAACGGAAAGCTCAACCGGAATGGGGTCAGCTTCTCGTGGCTGCAGATTAACTTCCCAGCCAAAAATCTGCTGTTGTCTTAAAGCAGATAACTGGAGGTTAAAGGCACGGCGCTCAGCGGAAGAGACAAAAACGGTCAGCCGTTTACTAATTAAATCCTGCTGGGGAACATTGAGCAAAGTAGCGATCGCCCGATTGGCTCTCTGGATTGTTCCTTGGTTATTCGTTTCTAAGTATCCATCTGGGGCTTCTTCAAACAACTCTTGGTAGCGCTGGTGCTCTTCTATCAAAGCGTGATGAGTCGCCGTCAGTTCCTGATTTTGCGCCTCAATTTCTTCTACGGCGACATGCAGTTCCTCAATTGTGGCCAAGAGGGCGGAGAGACCTTCTGGCAATGCTTTTGAGGGAACGTCTACCTGCTGGTGAAGGAGCTGTAAGCCTTGATGGACGGCTTCAAAGTGCCGTTCAAATTGAGCAATGTTCATGAACTACTAACTATTTGGCGCTGAGGAAAACTAGTTAAAAACGCAACCAAGGTTTTAGAAGCTCATTCTACTACTGCTGTCAACAGCAATATAGCTTGGCTAGTCCCTGTGCCAAAATTGTAGAAAGAGACTTGAAGACTTATCTCTGTCTGAGGTAGCAGAGCATTAACATATCTCATGGGTTGCTGCTCTAAAGAAGTCCGCCAAATTAGTGATGTCATCAGTTCAGGTCAGAAGTTTGGGAGCAAGAGGAAACGCGAACTAACACCAAATGGGAATCTCACACCTCTTTCCTTCTTCCTTGTCAAACCCTCCTGCCATCTTCCTCCTGCCTCCTGCCTCGCCTAATGTTTAAGTGGGTTATCTAAACCGGATTTGGTATAACCTCATGACGGCCCGCTCCAGATTCCATCTCCATTTATGCTGACTCTACTCAAGATTCGTTACAATTTCTACGGGCAGAAAGGGATTTTCAGTTTGTGCTCTTAGCAGGCCGCAGGCGTTACTGAAGCAAGTGTCGGTTGTTGTTCTTGGCAGTATCAATATCGATTTGGTGGTTCAGGTGCCGCGCCTGCCCGGAAGAGGGGAAACGGCTATTGGAAACCGATTTTTCAAGGCGGCTGGCGGGAAAGGGGCCAATCAAGCCGTTGCGGTGGCTCAGCTTGGAACTCCTGTTGAGCTGGTCGCTCAGGTGGGGAACGATCAGTTTGGTGGCTGGCTGCTCGAGCAGTTACGGGCAGCTCAAGTAGGAACCGAGGCCGTGCGCGTCAACAGAAGCATCCATACAGGAGTAGCGACCATTGTGGTTGAGGCCTCGGGAGATAATGCGATCGCCTGTGCTGCTGGAGCGAACAACTGCGTGAATGAGGAGGACATAGCCCAGTTTGAGAAGCTGCTGAGGCAAGTTCCGGCGGGGCAACAAAGCGTGGCGCTGCTGGAGCTGGGCGTTCCGCTTACGGCTGTCGTGGAGGCGGCACAGGTGGCTCATCGTTACGGAAGCTACGTCATCCTCGATCCAGCCCCGGCTTGCAGGGAGCTGCCCAACGAACTCTATGAGTCCGTCGATTTGATTACCCCCAATGAAGTTGAAGCGACTCAACTGGTGGGTTTTCCCGTTGACGGACCCGCTACGGCGGCTCAAGCGGCCCAGGTTTTACATCAGCGGGGAGTAACCCACGTCATGATTACCCTAGGCAGCCAAGGAGCCTATTGTTCCCTGCCCCACGAAGCGTTTGTCGTCCCGGCTTTAGCGGTGGAGGTGGTGGATACTGTTGCGGCGGGGGATGCCTTTAATGGTGGTTTGGCTGCCGCCTTAGTCTCTGGTCAGTCGGTGCGCGAAGCGGTAAAGTGGGGAACAGTAGCGGGGGCGCTAGCGGTAACAAAAAGCGGAGCTCAATCATCCTTACCAGATTGGCAGAGTTTCCAAACGCTACTGTCTGCTAGCAACACTCAGTAAATACTCATGCCTCTGCTGACGTTCACTGATTAATCAAGGACCAACTCGATGACGAAGCCTTCCTTTCACGACGAGATTTCTCTAGCAGAAGAAGCAGAAAGAATGGCCAAAGAAGCCATGAAGCAAGGGCTGATTTCTAGCTTCACGGTTCACCATTATCCCGATTCCTGGCAGTTCTTCATTCCCATTACTGAAGAAACCGAGCTACTTACGCCCGAAGAAGCCTATCTCCGCTTAAAGAAATTGCTTAGCTCTAGTTCCGCAGGCTCTTGAAGCAGCGATTAGCCACTCGCCGTTAGCAAACTTCACCCTCTTCGCCCTACTTGATCCCAATCAGTTTGTCAGTGCGGTAGGCGAAATAGGGCTTTAAATAGTATTCTTAGCGAAAAGGCAGAAAAAACGCATCTACTTTTCTACATATCAGCAGATCTCTCCGAGTGAGGAAGGTAAGCACACTGTTCATCCGACACAATGTTAGGGACTTACCCCTTAACAGCACCACAGTATGCTACAGATTGCTCGTTCTGAAGCAGCGGCTCGGCTGAACGGCAAGGAACCCCCGCTGGTCGAGCAGCCGCCGGCGCTGAATTGCGAGGTTTGTGTGATTGTGCCAGTGCGGGATGAAGCCAAAACCCTCGAAGCCACTCTCACCGCTCTGGCCGAACAGGTAGATTTAGACGGCAACTCCGTGGAGCGCGATCGCTACGAAGTGATTGTTTTAGCGAACAACTGCTCGGACAATTCGGCAGCCATTGCGCGCCGCTTTGCCCGTCGCTCTGCTTTAGTCCTGCACGTTGTGGAGGTTATGCTTGAGGCAGAATATGCCTACATCGGCTGGGTGCGGAAGCGGCTCATGGACGAAGCCTATCGCCGCTTGGCCCAATTAGGACGTGCCCAGAAGCATTCACCGGGGATCATTGCCTCTACCGATGGCGATACTCAAGTAACGCCCACCTGGATTGCTACCATTCTCCAAGAGATTCAGCGCGGTGCTGATGCCGTCGGAGGACGCATTCTCACCAACCCCAGAGAACGAGCGGCTCTCGACCGCGTGACCCGACTTTACTTTCTGCGCTACGTTGGCTATCGCTCGCTGGTAGCGCAGCTAGAGGCCATTCTCGACCCCGTTCCCTACGATCCGATACCCCGCCACCATCAACACTTTGGCGCTAACTTAGCCGTGACCGCTGCCACATACGCTCAGGTTGGCGGCTTACCGTCAGTCCGCACTCCCGAAGATGTCGCTTTCTATCAGGCTTTGACCCGAGCAGACGCTCGTTTTCGCCATAGCCCCGATGTACAGGTGATTACCAGCGCTCGGGTCGTGGGGCGGATTCAAGACGGACTCGCTGGACGATTGACGCAGCTAGCCCGCTTGGGTCACGCGCACCAGCCGATGCTGGTGGAGTCTGCGGCGTTAGTCGAAACTCGCTACTGGGTGCGTCGCCAGCTACGCCTGCTCTGGCAGCGGCGCGACACCACTAGTGTTCACCCTCCTCTAGCTCAGGCGTTAAGCCTTACGACAGACTGGCTGCGGGAGGCGATCGCCCAGTCTCCCACTTTTGGTTGGCTCGTTGAGCACATTGCCCAGCAGCAGCCGGAGCGAGACTACTACCTGCAACACTGGCCGCTAGTTCCCATTCAGGAGGCGATCGCCGAGCTGCGTCTGATTAAGGCAGCAAGGGCTGACGATTCCCTAGAGTCGCTCGAACAAATCAAGCCGATACTGCTTGTCGCGCCGCCCATCTAGATGCCTTAGTGCCGATAACGACTCAAACGAGTCGTGTACTTCATCGCCAGTGAGGGGATAGCTAGCGGCTTTTGGAGTCCAGTGAACGAGCAGGAGATGACCGCCCGACTCTAAATGCTCGATCATTAGCTGCTGAGTTTTCTGAAGGTCGCTCCAGCTTAGGTAGTAGCCTACCTCCGACAGTAGCGTGAGGTCAAAGGTTTCCTCGGGATAGGCGAGGGGAACCTGCATAATTTGGAAACGGACGTGCGCTAGCTCTCGGCAGCGCTCGACGGCTCGTTGCTGCGCCTGTTTGCAAACATCAACGGACAGCAAAGAGTCACAGCGTTCAGCTAGTTTTTGAGTCAGCACTCCAATCGAGCCGCCAATTTCAAAAGCTCTGGCGTAGCGAGGCTTCGGAAGAGCGGCTAAGGTTGCTGCATATTTTTGCGCTTCATACTCGCTGGTTTCAAATCCCCAAGGATCGGGGTTGTCTTGATAGAGTTGTGCAAAGAAACTTGGTGGCAGAGACTGGTTCATGGTTGGTGATAGAGCCACTTGCTCTTCTATTTTGAAGAGTAAGTTGAGCGATAGACCGACAGATATTCATCAACAATTATGCGCCGTTTTATTAACAGAGTAACTATTCCAGTAGATAAATTGCCCGTAAGCTCAGTATCTGTTCCCTTATTTCTTGAAAAATATTGCCCTGCTCAACCAATAAATCAAAATAGTAAAAATAACTCCAATGAAAATACTCGTTGAGAAAGCGATCGCAAAACTCAGCCAAGGATTAGTGAAAGTTGATGATTCAGCGAAATTGGAAATAACGTTAGCAGCTACAGCGGCAGACCCAATTACTATACTGGCGACCGCAACCGTTTGATTTATGATGCGCTCATTTTTAGTTCTCTCTATTTCAATGATTCCTGCAATTGTTGTAGTAAATGTTTTTTTTGAATAGGCAGTCTCTAATTGAATTGGAGACTACGCAGGGCTCGATGTTACTCGCTACATTGGGAAGCCAATATCCCCCACCCTTTCTATCTGTATTCTGATGAACGGAGAGTATAAAATTCAGCAGTTTCGAGGCAATCAGCCTATCATTTCTCCGACCTTCTCAAGGTTGAAGCTAACCGCTAAACAAGTCTTGAGAGCTGGCAGATAGAGTTGATAGGAACAGCCGAAAGCTGACTTCAGCGACTTCTTTGAATAGGCTCAAAACTCTCAACTCCCCTTTTCCTTTCCATCGCTTTTAAAGTTTTTCCCAGAATTTACAGAAATTATCGATATCTTTATCAACGCTTCACCTAAACTCCCCCATTTCTCACTACACTGGAGGTCAAAACGGTAGCTCTTAACTATGGATAGACATTTTCACCAGCTAGCAGTAGTGCTCGCTAGTGTTGGCTTAAGCTTTCTAGTTTTTTCTTCATACTTTAAGTCTAGCAGTCCTTCGGTTTCCTTCCCCACTAAAATTCATGCCGTATCCACCGATGATTCACACTAAAATGTCCGCTACAGTCGAGCCCCTCGGTGAGGTGTTGCAGCAGGCTGGTTTAGTGTCGGCAGCACAAATCGATGTCGCGCTGCGAGACCAGCTTCAGTACCGCGACCTCAACCTCGGAGAAATCTTGTCCCTGCGGGGTTGGCTAAAACAGAAAACGGCGGACTTTTTTGTTGAGCAATGGGCTTTATTCTTGAATACTTCTACCCGGTATCCCATTGGCTTCTACTGGCAGCAGGCAGCTTTACTCACTGAGGATCAAGTCAACACCATTGTGCAAGAACAACAGGACCAGCCAATTCGCTTTGGGGTTTTAGCCGTGATGAAGGGATGGCTAAAGCCAGCAACGAGAGATTTTTTTCTGGAACGGTTATTCTCTATGTCGTCCCAATCTCCTTTTGCTGAGCGCTGTTTGGCCCCAACTCTGATTCTCGACTTCGGTTTTAAGGAAAACGGTTAGTATTGATACATCACTACGGTCAAAACGTAGTATCACTCTAAACACTTTATGAAGGATAGCCGTCCTAGAAGCAGACAGCATCGTTTTTTGTCTGCGTTGTCCGCAGAAGCGACAGCTATCTATCAGTCACTGATGAGCAATAACAGCCATAATTTAACCGAGTCAGCCATTGAGCGCATCGGAGATGCGGCCTTAGATATCTGGAACGAGCTTCTCAATCCGCAAATTTCCCTAGATATTGACTACGAGATTGAAGATCTTCCTGTGGGAACGCTCGCTGAAGCGCTGGTGACGATTGACGGGGAAGGCGAACTTAACGGCGGTACTATCATTGTTGATGATAACGCTAACGGCACTGGCTGGTTTGTTGATCCGACTCCTGAAGAGCGCTCCGAATTTGGCCGTCTTACTTCTCAATCTGCTCTAGCCACTGTCAATTCAGAAGCCTATGGCAGATACGATCTGCTCACGACTGTTCTACACGAAATTGGACATCTGGCAGGATTTATCGGCGGCTATGCTGAGTTCGATCAATACGTTCGCAACGCTGACAGCGATCCGGTATTTGTTGGGAATGACTTTACCGCCCCCCTCACCAATGACTTAAGTCATATTGACGCGGCCTCAGTTCCCAATGACTTAATGAATGCTGCCCTGCCTCCTGGAACGAGGCAGTTCCCCTCGCCGCTGAATGCCCAAATTCTGAACACGACCCGGGCGCGGTCATCTAGTCTTGAAGCCAGCATTCCCTTAGCTGGATTGCAAATTAGTTCTAGTCCCGTTCCGGCCTTTGCTGACCTCGATGATGATGGGGATTTGGATGCGGTTGTCGGCGAAATCAATGGCGAACTGTTTTATTACCGCAACGAGAATAACAGTTTTGTGAGCATTACCGATGATCGCAACCCCTTTGAAGAAATTGATGTTGGCTTCGTGAGTACTCCCCATCTGGTAGATTTTGAGGGCGATGGAGATGCTGATTTGTTCGTCGGTGAGTTCGACGGCACCATCGGTTTCTATCGCAACAATGACGAGGATGGGTTTGTAGAAAAATCCGGAGGCAACAACCCTTTTAGCAGCGTCGATACCGGCAGCTACAGCAATATTACCTTTGCCAACGTTGATGGAGACGGCGACATCGATGCGTTCTTAGGGCTGGCGGACGGGACGGTCGCCTACTACCGTAACGAAAACGGGCGGTTTGTGCCTAGACGCGGCACTTTCAATCCCCTCAACGGCGTGGATGTTGGTTACTTCAGCGTCCCTGCTTTTGGCGATGTAGACGGAGACGGCGATGAAGATGCGCTGATTGGGGAAGTGTTTGGACGCACTCGCTACTATCGCAACAACGGCGGTACATTTACCGAAGTGATTAGCGGCAATCCGTTTCGGTCCGTTGATGTGGGCTTCTATGCGGCTCCCAGCTTTGCTGATGTAGATGGAGATGGCGACGAAGATGCCATTGTGGGGGGGGATTTTACCCTCGACGGGGATGAGCGAGGACGGCTGAGCTTTATAGAAAATAGTGGGCGGTCGAGCTTGCAGGCAGAGTCGTGGACGGGAAGTGAGTCGCTGCTGGAATCAGCGATCGCTCCCGTTTCTGCCGCGAGTTCTGACGTTGTTTGATCAGAAAATGAACACCAGTGCTAAATGCCAGTCTGTATCAGTACGGACGATAGCGATTTGCCGAATGAACTCCCGAAAGTAGAATCGTCGTTCCGCCTCGGAGAGGTCGAGCCAGAATTGAGGAAAAGAAACAGTTTGCGCGATCGCTCTTAAATTCTCCGGAGGCAGTTGGGCACTCTGGGACTGAAGCTGAGCCATTTCTGTCCGGAGCTTATAGCGGCGGAGGGTGGCGGTTTCAGGGTCGAGAATCCCCTGCGCAATTAATTCTGATAGCTGCTCGCTTGCGGCTCGTTTTTGCTCGATCTGAGCCAGGATTTGCTCCTTGGCTTTCCCTACTTTGCCGATATCTAACCGGGCAACGGAGCGCGGTAGCTCTTGGCAAATCTTCTTAATAGTCTGTTGCAGCACTTCTGAGTAGGGAATCGCCTGACACCGGCGCTGTCGCGGGCAGTGAATCGGGCGCAGATACAGATACTCTTTCGGTTTACCTCTAGCTGTGACGCGAGTAATCTTCATCCTCGTCTGACACTTCTGGCAAACCACCAATCCGGCCAGCGAACGAGGAGCGCTGGCGGTTCGCGTCGGGAGACGGCTGTTGCGTCGCAGCAGGCGATCCACTTGCGCTGCTTCGTCTTTAGGGAGAATGGGAGCGTGGGTATCGGCAATCACGTCTCCGTTGCGGTACACCAAATTCCCTCGATAAACTGGGTTGGTTAACCAGCGGCGACCTGTCGAAACCGCAATTTTCTTGCCGTAGCGTTTCTCTAGATAGCGAACCGCTCCTCGTAAAGAGCCGTAGAGCAGAAAATGCTCAAAAAAATCTTTGACCACCGGAGCGGTACTGCGGTCAATAACGTAGCGGTCTTTGCCGCGACGATAGCCGTAGGGCGCTTTCCCCGGCGGCGGCAGAAAGTTGAGGCGGTTGCGGGCGTGACCTTGGCGCAGCAGACGACGCTGTTGATGCTGCTGGACTTCCTGAAGCAAGCTAGCCAACTGCGCTCTCATCTCGGTGGGGCTAGCGGCATTGAGTTGAGCAGAACGGTAGGGTTGCTCAGTAGCCAGCACGTCGATGCCAAGCGCTTCAATCTGGGCGAGGCGATCGCTGACCTCTGCTGGAGTATCTCCGAGTTCGTCTAGACTGCGGAGCAGCAAGCGAGCTGGAGGATCGATTTGACAATCTGCTAAAAGCTGCCCCCACTGTTCTCGCTCACCCAAATCATGATACACCTTGTTCGCTGCTGACATCCAATCTGCCAAATCAGGCAGAGAGTCTAACAGTGGCTCGCTGTACAAATAAGCATAAATCATAGAAACGGGGAATGCTGTAGGCGTGGGGAAAAGGAGAAATTTTGAGGATAGTTCCCTGCTGTTTAACCTTTTCCTAGAGTGCGAATTCCGAGGTTTTAAGGAGTCGTTTGAAAACGGAGACAAGCGGGGAAAGCTAATAGCTCTTGGCCACTATTCCATCTAGAATCAATTCTACCCAGCCACTTATATCTGGCTAATTTCGATAATATTGCCGTCCGGGTCTTGAGTAAACAAAGCCGCGCGACCGGAGGAACTCATCTGAAGACCGTATCCTCCAGAGAGGAGACGCTGTTTGGCTTCATCTAAATTATCGACGGCAAAGGCCACGTGAGGATTACGCCCCCTCTTTTCTTGATTGTGTGGCTCTGTTTTGAAATTGGGATGAACCATCAGATGAAGCTGATGCTCCCCAATCTGATACCAAGCGCCGGGATAATTGAGGGAGCGATCTACTTTAGGGAGCCCCAAAGTCTGGCTATAAAACTGCTCGGCTTTGTCTAAATCAGAAACAAGAAGCGCTGTATGAAGACATTGAGTAATTTTCATTGTCCTGACAGATAAAGAGTTGAGGAATTATATTACCGCTTGATGAGTTGTTATTTGAGAGGGAACGTTGAGTTAGTGGTTAGTGGGATGTCTTGACTGAATCGCGACTAATTACTAACTTTTAGTTGAACCTGATGTCCTAATTATGGCTATTTAGACAGATTTAATATTAATACCTATTTAAAATTCACAAGCTAGCTAGGGATGTGGTTTTAATATTAGCCTCTGTTTGTTTGAGTAATGTGCATAGCCTGAGCGTAAACACGAAGCAATTAAATCCCCTTTCTCCTTTTCCCCTTTCCCTTTCCCCGTCGCGGAGCGACTTACCCTTTGCCTCTCGGTTAGTCTTCCTGAGTCGCGGATTCAAAGGCAGCCCCCAGATATAGCTCTCCTACCTTGGGGTCGTTTAACAACTCTTGACCAGGGCCTTCAAAGCGATCGCGTCCATTTTCTAATACGTAGCCTCGATGCGCCATCATCAGCGCCTTTTTAGCATTTTGCTCAACGAGGATAATGGCTTTGCCGGTTTGATTAATGGTTTGAATCCGCTCAAAGACTGTGTTAACGAGCATAGGCGATAAAGCTGCCGAGGGTTCGTCCAAAATCAGCAGGTCTGGATCGAGCATTAACGCTCGCCCCATCGCTAACATTTGTCGTTCTCCTCCAGAAAGAGTGCCGGCCCGTTGGCGACGGCGGTCGGCTAGAGCAGGAAACATCTCGAAAATTGAGCCTTTGAGGGGCTTGAGAGGATCGCTACTGATGAAAGCCCCCATTTCTAGGTTTTCTTCTACCGATAAGGTGGGAAAGACGTTAGAAATTTGGGGAACGTAGCACATGCCCCGACGCACAATCTGGTCGGACTTTAATCCGGTAATATCTTTCCCTTTAAACGTAATCTTGCCCTGGTTTGGCTTGAGTAAACCAAAAATAGCCTTAGCAAGGGTCGATTTACCAGCCCCATTCGGACCAATGACCGTGACTAGCTCTCCAGAAGAGATTCTAAAATTAATCCCTTGCAGAATATTTAAATCCTGAATATACCCTGCATAAACATCGTTAACTTCTAGCAAATTGGTCATTGGCAGCAAATAAGGGATTAACTAATAAGATCAAAATCATAGCAATTCTACCGATAAAAGTCGCTCAGCGACGGGGGAATGACTTGTCCCTCCGGGACGGGGAAAGGGGAATTTGTCTCTTCGAGACGGGAAAAGGGGAAAGGGGAATTTGTCTCTTCGAGACGGGAAAAGGGGAAAGGGGGGACTTCTTTGGCTAGAATCAGCAATCGAAGCGGGCAAAATGCCCGTCTTTTTTTGGTAACGAGGACAAGAAGATCAATAAAGGACGAAACTGATCAATGATTTCCTTTCCCCCTTCCCCTTTTCCCTTTCCCCGTTCCGGAGGAACTATTTTCCCTTCTCCCGCGCCGCAGGCGCTTAGACTATTGTGGTGTTTTTTGCAGTTCAGGACGTTCTTCAGCAACAATTGCGCCTTCAACCGGGCAAACCTGTAGACAAATGCCGCAATCTATGCAGGTGGCAAAATCAATCCAGTACCAGTCCATTCCCTTTATATTTTTACCCGGGCCAGGATGAATACAGGCAACTGGGCAAGCATCAACACAATCTGCGACTCCTTCGCAGGTTTCGGTAACGATGGTATGTGGCATGGTTCTCCTCAAAATCTATCAATGCGTTTCTTCTAGCCTAGCAAGGAGAATAGAGAGATATCGACTATTGGTAAATCTGTCGTCCTCCGGACTATTGGTCTACCTTTAAGCCAGCATCCTTCTGGACATACTCCTCCAGCTCAATCGGCACAGAATCAACCTTCCAAATATCTTGGCAGTATTCTCGAATAGCGCGGTCAGCGGAAAAACCGCCCATCCGCGCTACTGTCAAAATGGACATCCGCGTCCAGTTTTCGTGGTCGCGATAAGCTTGATTAACCCGTTCTTGACTGTCTAGGTAAGATTGATAGTCGGCCAGCAGCATATATTCGTCGCGGTCGAGGAGGGAATCCACCAGCGGTTTGAATAAGTCTGCATCGCCGCCGGAGAAAAACCCAGACCGAATCAGGTCGAGCGTTTCTCGCAGTTCAGCATTGGCGTGATAGTAATCTCGGGGAGTATAGCCTTGCGCTTTGCGCTGAGTGACTTCTTGAGCCGTTAAGCCAAACAGGAAAAAGTTTTCTGCCCCGACGGCTTCTCGGATCTCGACGTTGGCTCCATCTAAAGTGCCGATAGTCAACGCCCCATTGAGGGCAAATTTCATGTTGCCAGTACCCGAGGCTTCTTTGCCAGCCATCGAAACTTGCTCAGAAAGATCGGCAGCCGGATACACTCGCTGACCTAGCTTAACGTTGTAGTCTGGAAGAAAGACGACTTTGAGGCGATCGCTAACGTCCGGGTCGCTATTGACAACATCCGCCACGGAGTTAATCAGCTTGATAATCAGTTTGGCCCTATAGTAGCCGGGAGCCGCCTTGCCCCCAAACAGAAAGGTGCGAGGAGCAATTTCCAGGTTCTGGTTGCGCTTGAGGCGATTGTAGAGAGTAACAATATAGAGAACGTTGAGGTGCTGGCGCTTATACTCGTGGATGCGCTTCACCTGAATATCGAACAGCGAGTCTGGGTTGACCTGAAGACCAACACGCTGCCGAACATAGTCACTGAGGTCGTCCTTGACGGACCGTTTCACTTGCTGCCATTCCTGGCGAAACGCGCCATCATCAACGAAATCTTCTAGATGTTTCAGGTCTTGCAGATGTTTAATCCAGCGATCGCCGATCTTCTGGGTAATCAGGTTGGCGAGTTTGGGATTGCTCATCACCATCCAGCGGCGCGGTGTCACGCCGTTGGTTTTATTGCTGAATTTCTTCGGGGTCAGTTCGTAGAAATCCTTGAGCACATCTTGTTTGAGGAGGTCTGTGTGCAGTTGAGAAACTCCGTTGATAGCATAGCTGCCCACACAGGCAAGATGGGCCATCCGCAGGTATCTTTCTCCATCTTCATCGATCAGCGACAGCCGCGACACCTTCTCCGGGTCTCCGTGATATTTCGTGCGGACCCGATTGAGAAAGCGATGGTTGATTTCATAAATGATTTCTAAGTGCCTCGGGAGGAGATTCCCAAACAGTTTCAGGGACCACTTTTCTAAAGCCTCGGGCAAGAGAGTATGGTTGGTGAAGGCAAAGGTATTCTGAGTGATGTGCCACGCCTGCTCCCAGTCTAGGTGATGCTCGTCTACTAACAGCCGCATCAGTTCAGACACGCTCACCGAGGGATGGGTATCGTTGAGCTGAAAGGTAAATTTTTCGTGAAAATTGTTCAAGCCATCTCCGTCCAGGGTGTGAATGCGAATGGCATCTTGGAGAGCACAGGAAACAAAGAAGTACTGTTGTCCTAAACGCAGTTCTTTTCCCTGGAGCAGTTCGTCGTTAGGATACAGCACTTTGGTGAGGTTTTCCGATACCACCTTCTCGTTTACCGCCCCGTAGTAATCTCCGACGTTAAATGCCTGAAGATCAAAAGATTCAGGGGCTTCAGCTTTCCAAAGACGAAGAGTATTCGCGGTATTGACCTTGTATCCCGGAATCGGTGTATCGTAAGGAATTCCCTTAGCAAGGGTATGGGGAATCCAGCGCACCCGGTAGTTGCCCTGTGCGTCGGTATACGGTTCGGTATAACCGCCAAATTTGACCCCAACGCTATACTCTGGGCGAGGAATTTCCCAGGGATTGCCGAATTGAAGCCATTTATCAGTAATTTCAACCTGCCAGCCGTCGCGAATTTCTTGATCGAAAATGCCAAATTCATACCGGATGCCGTACCCAATCGCCGGAATTTCTAGAGTGGATAAAGATTCTAGGTAGCAGGCGGCGAGGCGACCCAATCCGCCGTTCCCCAAACCCGGTTCTTCTTCAATTTCAGCCAGAGTCGGGAAATCGAGTCCGGCGGCTTCAACCGCTTGGCGCACTCGATCGTAGATATCTAAATTGATCAGGTTTCTGACTAAATGCGGTCCCACCAAATATTCGGCGGATAAGTAGCACACCACTCTTACGTTCTTGTTGAGGTAGGTCCGCGAGGTGTTAATCCAGCGGTGGAGGAGGCGATCACGCACCGTGTAGGCGAGGGCTAAGTAGTAATCATTGAGAGTGGCGATCGCTGGAAATTTTCCCTGAAGGTAGAAAAGGTTATCTGCCAACGCTCTTCTCAGGGTGATGATGCTGACTCCGGTGCGATCATCTTCTACTTCTAAAGGTGCCGTTTGCCACGCTGTATCTGTAGCGCTCATAGGATTCTCTTTGCTCAAGGGTCATCAAATCAGCTTTCTATTTTTTGTCCGAATAGAAGGCCCATTCAAGGCTTAGATTAATACTGGGAAGTTAAGAGAATAATAAGCTCAGAATAGCAGCGGTTTAAAACCGCCGCTAACCAGACAAACTCGGCCAAACGAGTTTTTTGAGAGAGAATCTATGTTTGGTGAGGAGTTTTCAGCACGGCACGTCAGGGATTCAGCTTACCGATTGAGCGACTCAGCAGACCTGATTGACGAAGTACAATCTAGCCTCCCTAAACAATCAAGTTATCAAAAGTATCGCCCGTCAGTAGCTTTTTAATGCCGTTTAAAGCAAGAAAATCGTGGGGAAAGCCCAGTTCAATCTGGCTCACCTGTTCGAGTCGCTGGAGATGGTCATGGCTGAGAGCCACATCGACACAGCCTAAGTTTTCTTGCACCTGGTAGGCTTTACGCGCCCCGATGAGGGGAATAATTACGCCCGGCTGAGCCCGAAGCCACGCCAGCGCCACCTGGGAGGGAGCTTTCCCTAGTTCTTCAGCAATTTTTACCACCACTGAGGCAATTTCTAGCTGACGAGGAGGAATCTCAGAACTTTCCGAGTAGCGTCCGGAATCTGGGCTGTCGCTGTTATATTTTCCTGTGAGAACACCACTCCCCAAAGGACTCCAGGTTAAAACGGCCAAATCGAAAGCTCGCGCCATTGGCAGCAGCTCTCGCTCCAGCGATCGCTCGACCAAGCTATACTCTCCCTGAAGCGCGACAAACGGGGTCCAGCCGTAACAGCGGGCAAGGGTATTAGCTTGGGCTGCTATCCAAGCAGGGGAATCGGAAATGCCGAGGTACAGTACTTTTCCTGAACGCACCATGTCATCTAAAGAGCGCATCACTTCTTCAATGGGAGTCAGTGAGTCCCAGGCATGGAGCCACAGTAGATCAATATAGTCGGTATTGATGCGCTCAAGGCTGCCCTCGACAGCAGATCGCAAACTCTTGCGGTGATTTCCTCCGGCGTTAGGATCGCCTTGTCGCAGAGCAAACGAATACTTGGTAGCGATGACGAAGCGATCACGTTCTGCCCGCACAAATTCTCCGACCAGCTTTTCGCTGTTCCCTTCGCCATAGGCATTGGCGGTATCGATAAAGTTGCCGCCAGCTTCCATGAACGCCTCAAAAATCTGGCGGCTTTCTGCATCTTCTGCGCCCAAAGAACTGCGATTACCAAAGGTGCGGGTTCCTAAGCAAAGTTCTGATACTCTCAGGCCGCTGTTGCCGAGTAGTTTGTATTTCATGCTTGTTGATTATTAATTACGTTGATTGTGAGTGGTTAATGGCTGATTGTTCCTACCAACTATCAACAATTAACCATCAACGACCTCAATCGTCACCTATCCAGCGCCAGTCTTGGTCTACTGATTTGACAGATTGTGGTCATTGCGGTTCTGTTTGAGCCAAGGCTAGACTGAGTGGCAGGTCGATCAAGGGGGCTTGACCTACTTGATTGCAGCGTTTCATACAAGGACAACTATGGTAAACACTGACTCTCTTACCCGCGATTACTATTTGCTACTTGATGTCAGCACCTCCATGACGAACGAGGACAACGTGGGCGTGTCTCGACTCGATCGCGTCAAGGAAATTACGATTGCGATCGCTGATGCCGTTAGTCAGCTCGATCCCGATGGCATTAACCTGATTACGTTTGGCTCTAAGGTTACAGATCACGGCAACGTTACCCCCGCCAACGTTAGTGAAGTGGTGACTAACATCAAGGCGTGGGGAACGACGAATATGGATGGAGCGATTAAGACAGCTCTGGCTAATTTTATGCCAGAAGTTCCTCGAACAGTGATTGTCATTACCGATGGTCAGCCTGACAACAAAAAAGCGGTGGCAGAAGTGATTATTGAAGCTAGCCGCAAGATTAAAAAGGATGAGGATCTAGCGATCGGCTTTTTCCAGATTGGCGACGATCCGAACGCTACGTCTTTTCTTCAGTTCCTCGATGACGAACTGCAAGGGCTAGGAGCACAGTTTGACATTGTTGATACTACGCCTGCTACTAGTATCGGTTCCCCAGAAGAACTTGAGCAAGCGCTGCTCAAGTTTATTAACGATTAGATTTTCTCCTGTTAGCAAGGGGGCGATCGCACTTAAACAAGCGATCGCCCCTCAATTCTCGAGGCGTGGAAAGTACTCTAGAGCTAGCAGTTGTTCTACCGTGTACGGACATTGTTCTGGAAAATTTGGCCCAACTAACCGTTCTTTTTGATACTTTCCGGCAGCTAATCGGATCGCTTTTCTGTAGTTGGCGTTCAGTTCAGTAGTAAAGTAGTTATAAAGTACTTTCGACTCTAGAAGGTCTATGAGCTGAAGACGAAACGTATCAATGTCGCTCTCCCACCCCTTGATGTAATAGTCTCTCCGCCACGTCCAAAATTGAAGATAGAGTAAGTGAATGAGTAATTGGGTAGTAAAGCTGTTAACGGCTCTTTTTTCTGCTCTACCCAATGCTTCTATCTCCTCCGCTAAATTTTCCCAATCTAGGTGTTCGATATCTCGTTCTTGAATGGCTCGCGAGGTTTCCTGCGTCCACTGATAAAAATCAGTTTCATATAGCTTGGCGGTATCCATTTCCAGTTGAAGTTACTTGTGAAATCTGGGTAGCGTGTCGTTATCTATTTCAGCGTTGGCGATCGCCTTGTGATGCATTTTCACTACTGGCGCTCTGGAATTGCCATTTTTAACCCTAATCCAATTAAAACACTGCCGGAAAACCACTTCATAAAATCAGCAATTCGCGGTTGCTGAATCAGGCGGTTTCCCAATCCCCCGCAAAATATCCAATTGTTCCATAAATTAGTAGGCACAAAGCTGTAAAAGATAGCCCGTAAACCAGCATTTGTAAGGGAACACGTCCTACGTTCTTGCTTCACGGTTTGCTGGTATTGAAGACTCTTTGCTCAATAGAGTCCGCATCCCCAAATAGACGAGATAACCTGCACCAGCATAGCGGACGATCTCAAAGGCAGTTGCAGATGCTTGCAGTAGGGCTGATAAACCTACACGGCTAACGCTGTATGAACGGCGTAGCCGCTACAGACTCCCAAAGTCGATAACAGTGCCACACCTCGCCCTTTCGCAATGCCGCGAGTGCTGACTTCAAGCGGTTTTCTGAGATTACCGCGATCTCTCCCCAAAGCATCACTACCACCGCCGAGCGAGACGATCGAACCTAATGTCTGTAAAGATGCCCGTCCCGTTTTCCTCACGAGTGACACCGAAGGGGTCAGAACCAGTCGGCTGTCCCTCAGACATTGTACAGGAAACGTTGCCCATTGCATTATTGTTAGTTCCCTCAACTGAGGCATCACTATCGGAGACACTGCCCCCAGGATTTGTAATAATCATTTCGAGGCGGTAGTTGGCTACCTCGTTCCGGCGTGCGGCGCTCCGCATCATGTAGACCCGAATCTTGTAGTCGCCGCTCTCAGGAAGAATCCCCTCGTACTGATTCACGCCCGTAGAGCTGTTGAACATGGCCACTGCGTTTTCACCCGGTCTCAGGATGTTGAAGTAATTAACGCTATTGTCGGTTGCCATGCTAACGTTCGCATACTGTCCTTCTCTGGCGTTGAGAACATAGTCTACGATCTCGTAGCCAGTGATAGAGTCCTCGATGACGGCACTGCTTGCGCCCGGCTCAAACTGAACCCGCTCTGTACGAATATCGCTCTGGGCGACTGCTGCT
This sequence comes from Cyanophyceae cyanobacterium, assembly GCA_050331735.1. Taxonomy (GTDB): domain Bacteria; phylum Cyanobacteriota; class Cyanobacteriia; order Cyanobacteriales; family JBHJGN01; genus JBHJGN01. The sequence continues at coordinate 98,731 of JBHJGN010000019.1, read as the reverse complement.
GTCGGTGCGAGAACAACAAGCGCCGTCACGAAAAGAGATGTGTGTAACTTTAAATAGCTCATAGATGCCTTCTTCAGGTATTTTCGAGGTGGGTCGTCGGTTTTACTCATAATCGGGTCGCCATCAGCAATAAAACGTTGGTAGACTTGAGCGCCATTAGTGACATAGAAATAGCATTGCCATTGGCATCCCAAATTCCCTAAGGGTCGAAAAGCTTCGGCTCTCCGGTCGCCTAGAGACCAACCGACAATTCCGCGAACCAAGTGATCTACTGCCGTCCACAGCCAAATTTGTTTTTTTTATGCCGACTAACGTTTCCAACTCATTTAATTCTCCGACTTGGGGCGTCGTCTCCAGATCGTAGGTATCCGGCAAGAGTTCTCCAATTTGCTTTACCCCAGTAATTACCGTTGTATGATGCACTCCTTTGACTCTCTCAATCGCTCGCAAACCCATGCCGTTGACATACAGCTTGAGACCTTCTCGCTTAAACTCGTCTGAGTAACCTTTGTGGGCTTTGTAGTCAGTGATCAATTGACGTCTACAAGCTACACAAATATAGTTTTGCTTGCCTTTGTTCTTGCCGTTTTTGCGGATATGCTGGGAGCGGTATTCTGGACATTTCATCGACTTTCTTCTATACTCATCTCTCTATATATGCAACGCCGCTGATTGTTAAATTGCTCTGAGATACTATGAAGATATCATGCTGACAAGACTCTTCCCGAGCATTATTTTTCTTCGACGGGAGGAAATAGGAGAATACCCTTGAAAGATTTTAGATTTCTGGAGAAGAGCAGCGATCGCTCAACTTTAAAAAATCTCTACGATACTGATTTTTGGCTATGGATACAGCAGACAGCCCAACAATTAAAGGCCAAAGATTTTGATACTGTAGACTGGGACAATCTGATTGAGGAAATTGAAGCGTTGGGCAGAAGCGAGAAAAAGGCGCTCTTGAATAACGCCAAAATCGTCTTGCTTCGTCTTCTTAAATGGAAATATCAGTCAGACAAAAGAAGCAATAGCTGGCTCTCCTCCATCAACGAGCACAGAGAGCGTTTAGAAGTTGATTTTCAAGAGAGTCCTAGCTTAAAGCGCTTTTATAACGAAAACTTTGAGGCTCTCTATCAACGGGCTAGAAGACGAGCCGCCATCGAAACTCGCTTAGCGCTGAAATCTTTTCCTGAGCAGTCGCCTTTCACGCCTGAACAAGTTCTCGACCTAGATTTTCTGCCTCATTAATTCAAATTGCTGAAATCTCTGCGTAAAAATACGGTCATTCCTCTAATAGCTCTGTTCAGCGGCATCGTAACGGGGTGTGCCACGGCACCGATTAATAGCTATCTGCTTGCCTGGGTGGGGTTAGCGCCGCTGTGGATGTTACTCGCTTTAGCTAAACCAAGTATTAAGAGCAAACTGCTGTGGGCAACTGCCTGGGGAGTCGGCTATCACGGCTTGGCCCTGTTTTGGATTACCGGCGTTCATCCGATGACCTGGATGGGAGTGCCTTGGTTGAGTAGTTTACTGATTGCGATCGCCTGCTGGCTATTTATTACTTTCTGGGGAGCTGCTTTAGTGGCGCTTTGGTCAGCGGGAATGATGCTACTCTCAGCATCATCTCGACAAAAATTCTTGCCCAGCCTGAGCCGCGTTCTCTTCGGCGTTGCCTGTTGGTGTGTTTTAGAAGCGATTTGGAGTGCCGGACCGCTGTGGTGGAGTTCTTTATCTTATACTCAAAGCCCGTACAATCTGGCGATTCTTCAGCTTGGCAAACTGTCAGGACCGACAACAGTAACAGCGGCACTTGTGGCCGTTAATGGTTTAATAGCCGAAGGCATCATCGCCATCAGAAGCAGCCGTCAGCAAAAACCAGTTCTCCTTGTCCTTCCTCTAATTGTTTTTCTGGGCCTGCATTTAATTGGCTGGGGAATGTATGCTCGCCCACTGGCAGATCCACAAGCAGCGGCGCTAAAGGTTGGCATTATTCAGGGAAATATTCCGAACGTCATCAAGCTCTCTGCCCCAGGGTTACGTCGCGCCCTAACAGGATATACAAGAGGCTATCAGCAATTAGTAGAGGCAGGAGTGGAAGCGGTGTTAACCCCGGAAGGAGCGCTCCCGTTCTTTCAAGACAAATTGATGAATAGCACTCTGGTACAGGCGATTCGAGAGCAAGGCGTTGTGGCTTGGGTAGGAACGTTTGGCCATCATCAACGCGGCTACACCAACAGTCTTTTTACCATGACCGAGGACGGCATTTTTAGCCGTTACGACAAGGTTAATTTAGTGCCTGTCGGCGAGTACGTACCGTTTGAATCCGTTCTTGGGGGAATCATCGAGCGCTTATCCCCTCTCGACGAGCATCAGATTGCCGGATCTCCAGACCAGGTACTCGCTACTCCGTTCGGTCGAGCGATCGTTGGTATCTGCTACGATTCTACTTACGCTCGCCACTTCCGCAGGCAGGCGGCCCAGGGAGGTGAATTGATTCTCACCGCCTCCAACAATGCTCATTACAGCAGCACCATGCCTGCCCAACACCACGCCCAAGACGTAATGCGAGCTATTGAAACCGACCGCTGGGCAGCACGAGCGACCAACACTGGCTATTCTGGCGTTGTCGATCCTCATGGAAGAACAGTATGGATTTCTGATATTAATACCTACGAAGTCTACGCAGGCACAATTTACCGAAGACAGACGCAGACTTTATACGTCAGATGGGGAGACTGGCTAACTATTGTTCTAGCCGTTTTGGCGGCAATTACCTCCTGCTATAGCCGAAGTTAGCAGTAGCAAACGCGGTCAGATGGTAGTGGCTAAAGCGGTTACGGCGGCTGCTCGGAGCAAAGCTCATCCCGCTAATCTAATTGATACCATTGACCGAAAGTAGTGAGATAGTTCTCCTAACTAACAAAGAGTTGGCTCTTAAAAGGGAAAGGCTTGCTGTGTTTACCTTTCCCCCTGACCCTTTCCCCTTTTTCCCAACGGATCAAGTCTCTCATGACTTTTTCTAATTGGTATGACGTAGCTATTGTGTTCGGAATGCAGCCGCCCGCCCTAGTGCTGCGGTCGCCGTTTCCCGCCGTCGTACGGCGGGAAAGTGCACTGCCGAAACCGAGTTCCGACTTGTTCCGCCGCCAAATCTTTGCGAAGGCAACCTCCGCACAACTAGCGATACTTTGGAAGCCCCGTGATTGCGTCCAGGAGGATGCCGTTAGCGAAGCTTTTCTGAAAGTACCCCTTCGAGGCGCAGAGCCGCACCGCTTCTTCCTTTCCCCTCAGTTGATCTACAGGTTATATTTGTCTAAGTCTTTCACCGCCGGACCGCGCAATACTTCGCCATCGTAGGTGAAGCGTGCTCCGTGACAGGGGCAGTCCCAACTCTTTTCAGCGCTATTCCAGTCAACAATACAGGCTAAATGGGAACAAACGGCGGAAACCGCGTGTAGTTTACCCTGCTGATCTCGGTAGGCTGCTACTTTCTCGCCGTTAACGGTAATCAGCTTGCCCTCACCGTTGTTCACATCAGACACCGATGCCGTTAACCCCTTGAGGCGATCGCCGACCCAATGCCGCCCGACATCTAAGTTTTCCTGGATTGACTGTTGGGAAATAAACGGGGTCGCGCGAGTGGCATCGTAAAGATCGGACCAAGGATTGTTTTTACCGAGGACGAGATCGCTAAGCAGCATTCCTGAGAGAGTGCCTTTGCTCATTCCCCACAGACTGAAGCCAGTGGCGACGTAGAGATGATTATTAAGAGGAGTCAGCTTACCAATGTAGGGCAGCTTGTCGAACGAGACCATATCTTGGGTAGACCAGCGGTAGTCAATCGTATCGATATCAAAGTGCGATCGCGCAAATTCTTCGAGCTGCTGATATTTTTCCTCGGTGTTCGTGACTGTCCCGACTTTATGTCCGCCGCCGCCGACCAGCAACAGCAAGCCATTTTCGTAAGGAGTGGTACGAATCGAGTGGTAGTTTTCTCCGGTGCCGATAAACATTCCTTCTGGCGCTTTAGCCGGGTCAATAGGAGCCCCAATGATGTAGGAACGCTTGGGATAGGTCTTGGCAAAGAACAGTCCTTGATCGAGAATCGGCAAGTTGGTGGTAATTAGGACATCTTGAGCTTCTACGACTCCTCGCTGAGTGATCACCTGACAGGGGTCTCCTTCTTCTACCGACTCAACTCTAGTATTTTCAAACACATAGCTGCCGTTACCGGGAAGACTCTTGGCGAGGTGCAGAAGATACTTGCGCGAGTGGAACTGCACTTGATTGTCAACTTTAATGGCCCCAGCAACGGGGAATGGTAAAGAGGTATCGTTCACCAAAGAAGCCGGCAGTCCTGCTTTCAGGGCCGCTTCTACTTCCGCTTCCACCTGGCTTAGCTGCTGTTGCGATCGCGCGTAGGTGTAGGTGCTTCTGCGGCTAAAATCGCAGTCGATCTGCTCTTCTTTGATAAACTGAGCGACGCGCTCCACTGCCGCCTGGTTAGACTCGGCATAGAGCCGGGTTTTCTCCTCGCCGATTTCTTTCGTCAGATCGGCGTAAATGAGCTGATGTAGGGAGGTTACTTTTGCCGTCGTATGACCGCTGACTCCGGTCGAAATCTGCTTCGATTCGACCACGGCAACAGTTTTACCCGCTCGCTTCAGTAGGGTGGCGGCAGTAAGACCAGCAATTCCGGCACCCACAATGGCGACATCGACTAAAACATTGTGAGTCAGTGAAGGAAATTCGGCTTCTGGAGTTGAGTCGATCCAGTAAGAAACAGGTTTAGCAGCAATGAGACTCATGGTGTGTTTTCTGTAAGTTTTGGGCTTCACCTTACTACTGTATTTGGAGAACGCCAGCAGCATTCTCCCCCTCTAGATGTAATCAAACACATCTAAGCCTGCTGATTGTCCAAGCGCTGTTACCTCTATTTCTTTTAATGCGAGCTTCGCCGCCTGTAGTGACGGGCAGCCCCGAGAGCGACTAGTCCTAGTATCCATCCCAGAGTTGCTTCCGGTCCAGGCACTGCTTCTACCGCTCCCATATCAACACGCTCGAAAAGTACCCGCTCAAAGCCTCGCTGGTCGGTAAAGGGCGGCGGCGTAAAGTTAGGATCTCCGGTATTGAAGGCTGGACTGCCGAGCAGGAGAGCCTGAGTTCGGGTCGGACCACCGTTATCCTGTAGGGGACCGAGGAGCGGGTCTTAGCTGACGTGCCGACAATATTACCGTTTTCTCCATCAACAAAGCTTGCCACTCCGTCTCCATTACCAACGAGGTTAAAGCGACCTTCTACATCGCCCTCAACAAACGAGGTTAAAGCGACCTTCTACATCGCCCTCAACATCTGTATTGTTATCATTGGCAGCAATAATTGTATTGCGAATTTCCGTTCCACCGGGGTACAGGACGTAATAATAGCTGCCACCACCATAAGATATGGTAATTGTTGAACTCAAGGTAACAATGCCGCTGCCGCCATTATCTGCTGTATTCCCAGAAACTGTGCTGTTATTCAGTTCTAAAAAGCCATCGTCGTTATAGACCCCGCCACCGACGTCATTGGCTGTATTTCCAGAAATCGTGCTGTTTTCTACTGTTATTTCACCTTTTTCGGCAGCATAGAATATGCTCGCGCGCACGACGATGCCCTCGCTAAAGATACCGCCGCCTCGCTCGGCTTCGTTGTCTGAAATTTCGCTATTTTCAACAGTAACCGAAGCAGATTCATTAAGAATGCCGCCTCCTTCCTGTGCCTGGTTCCCTGTGATGGTGCTGCTGGTTTATTGTCGCATTTAGCCTTCCGTATCCACTAGCGGAAGCAAGAATCCCCCCGTCTTGGTTGCCAGAAGTGGCGTATGGGTTGTTAATTTGCAAACGGGTCAAACAGTGGCTTTTCTGAGGTTTGAGGAAGCGGTGCAGGAGATCTTTGCAGTACAAATATTACCAGGGATTCGCTACCCGGAGATTGTGGACTGGGACGAGAAGCTGATTGCCTCTTCTTACGTTTTGCCGGATGAAGCGTTAGCAGACGTACCGATGGAATTAAATCATAGTCGCGGGGCGGTGGGGAAGGGGAAGAGGGGAAAGGGGAAAGGGTTTAATTGAACAGCTTGCACAGGGCTTAAAGATCGTCTGATTTTGCTCTCTTCTCGTTAATCTAGAAGGGTTGGCTTATTCAATAATAACTGTGACGATAGAACAGGCACAAGCACTTAAACAGGATTTGATCGACTGGGTTTACAATGCAGAAGGAGAGATAGCCGTTGCCCTTGAAACCTTTGTCGCAGAATACGCGAACTGCGATCGCTACGACTCTAAAATTCAAAGCATCGTTGTTGATACCTTTTTAACTCAAGGGCAGGTGGGAGACAGAACGCCTGTTGAGCTATATAGCGAACAAGCTAAACTTACCGCAGCAGCGCGTACTCTTCTCAACGACTGGCAGCGCAGCTTCACGGGGTTGTTTGAAATTGTTGAAACCCTCCCTCAAGGGTTTACGCTGATGAACTGGCTGACTGCCAAACGCTACACTGCTTTTGCTGACAATATTCCTGAAGATGAGCTGAAGAGACTAGGAAGCGGGGAAATTATTCTGACGAGGATGACCCCAATTTCGGAGAGCGAGTGGATGTTTAGTCCGTGTATTTTGAAGGGGAAATTAGGTAAACCTAAGTTAGCCGTGGCTATTGGGGAATTTAAGGAGAACTACCGGGGGCAACTCTATAGCGATGCACCTGAACTGCTGGAGCAGGCCTGGGATTCGGTGGCGCAGTTTCATCAAGAGTTTGTCGATTTTTTTGGGAGCGATCGCCTGACGCTTTCTGGATACGAATTGAATAAACAGCTAGCAGAACTACAGCAGATTATGAGCCATAAGCGTCTTGCTGCCGCGGGGATCGATGGTTCTAAATCTCTTCAAGAGGTAGCGCAGGAGGCGGGAGTTGACGCCGAAGAATTGACCACCGCCGCTGCGGCTGAATCGGGAGAAAGCTCTGATACCGTCGCTCAGGCCGTTGAAGGGGCTTTATCTTCACCAATGGTCACTCCTAAAATTGATCTCCCGCCCGAGATCAAAAACGCTGAGCACGTGACCTCCTTCTCTCACCCGCGCTGGGGACAGATGTTTATTCCTACCTATGCCCAGTTTGTATCGACGCTGACCGCTAAAGACGATAGTCAGCCGATTAATCCTGACTTGGTGCGCAAGTATCTACAAGACCCAACGATCAATTTTTATATCTGGCAACAGCTCAAGGAGTCGTACCACGATGCCCTAGAGCGAGCCTTACAAACAACGTTAGCTCGTCCTGAATTTAGCCTAGAGCGAGACTTGGAGCCTCTGCTGCTGGAATACGGAAAACCCAGTGAGCCAGAACTGCCAGAAACGGCTAGCGTACCGCTCCATCTACATAATCTGTTTGAAGCAGCGGTAGCCCAAGTCCATAAATCAAAGTCGAAAGGCAAGAAAAAGAAGAAAGCAAAAGGATTTCAGTAACGGGGAAGGAGAAAACTGCCCGGTGCGGGAGGATCTAGAACACAGTGTTAAGGAACAAGCTGTATCATTCATGGGCTTTTTCCTTTTCCCACCCCGAAAGCGGCTTTTCCTCATACCATTTCTCAATGGTGATGCTACACAAACACAAAAGAGCTGAAACCTTTCCCCTTTCCCCGTTCCGATAGGAAGTATTTTCCCGACACCGCATCTATCGCTTGACTGTCCAGAGATAATATTATTACCTTTTCGTGCAGCGATCGAACATTTCCTGGTATTCTGGCTGACGGTGTTCGTCGTCAAGCACGAGCTCAATCCGCACCCGTTTGCATCCATGCCTTCTTTGGGTGGCGATCGCTCGTAGGAGATTACTAGCTGCTTCTAGCGAAAAAAAATCACCGCTGACGCGGTCGCGGGCCGCTGTCCTAGAGTCTTCCACTCCAGAAATCGTGCCTTCCCCAAGTTTAATTTCAGCAAGCTGCCTATTTTCAGGACCAAGCTGCTCCACGATTAGCTTTTCACTACGAACTGGTACTTCTACCAGGCGTGTTTCTACGACTTTACGAACAATAATTTCGCCCACTTTTTGCTTATGTCGGTCAACGACAAGCTGCTCCTCAAGAAGACGAATGGTTTCTGTTTCGATAACTTGAGGCTCGGCTGGCAGCGTACTGTCTGTATTGACTGCGATCAGTTCGTTGGTAATATTGTCGTTGTCAGGCATTTTTAACCCTTTTTTTAAATAGAGGCAGGTAGAAAGCATTCTCCACCTGCCCTGTCTGCAATGGTTTACTTTCAGTTTACAGGTCTTTGACGTTCGGCTTTCCTTCTACTACATCAACGTCTAACTCTTCTCGACGGACCGTTTCCTCGGTTGCAACAGTTTCTCGGTCTACCTCTTTTCTAACTTTAACTTCCTCCCGAACAAAGGCTTGTTTTTCGACATCAGCCGATTCTTCATAAACCTCCATACGAGCTACTTCTCCTTCCCTAAAATCAGCCGTTCCTGGCGTTGTTGGTGTAGCATCAGTTGGGGATTTACGCTCAATGACGACCCGTTCTTTTTCGACCGGAACGGAAACCTCTGCTGTTTCTGTTTCAACTCTCTTGCCCACGGAAACTTCACCAGCTTTATAGCGGTCTTTATCCGCCACTAAACGCTCTTCGTATAGCTTTAGCTTTTCATGATTCTGCTCGTTGAGGCCATAGAGGTCTGGGTCATCATCGTAGCTGTAGTTGTCACGAGTGGGTTCACGGCGGCTCGTTCCGACCCCTTCTCCAGTAGATGCTGTCGGGCGATCGGTTTGAGCAACGCTAGGACGGTAAGTTTCTCTGACCTGCTCTTCGTAGTCGTAATCGACAACCGTATTTTCACGATATTCTGGGAGAGCTTCTGCTTGCTCGTGGGTCATTCCCATTGCATAAACCCGACGACGAGCAAAATCCATGCGAGTTCGGCCCACTGGCATCAGCACCTTTTTCCCAAAGATCCAAAAGCCTGTATCAATGACAAAGTAGCGGAAGCGTCCCTGTTCGTCTAGAAGAATTTCATGGACGTCCCCGAGCTTTTCCTCTTTCTCGTTGTAAACGCTGTACCCAATAACATCTTCGCCATCAAATACTCTGCTTTTGTAGTCTGGATAATAATCAGCAATTTTAACTAGAGACATAAGTTGTATATTCCCAATAAATGACGTTTAGTAAAAATAGTAGAAACGACGGACAAGCTGTTCATCTGACCAATGATGGAGAGTCGCACTTAGCTGAGGGACTTGAACATTCTCAGAACATAAAGCTTCACCTCGAAGCGTTTCTAGGCGCTGCGTTGAGCGCACTCAAGCCAGTTCTATGAATGCTTTCCTCGTACCTCGAAGCAGAGTCTATGGCGGACTCTGCTTTCGATCGTCTGGAGAAATCAGCCGCTCTAGACGTCTTTGACGTTGGGCTTACCGTCTACATCTACCTCTAGTTCTTCGCGGCGAATTTGCTCTTTGGCCGTAACGGTGTCTCGGTCTACCTCTTTTCTGACGCTAACCTCTTCCCGAACAAAAGCTTGCTTGTTAACTTCAGCCGTTTCTTCATACACTTCCACACGAGCCACTTCCCCTTCGCGGAAGTCGGTGGAACCAGGAGCAACTGGAGTCGTATCGGTCGGGTTAGTGCGTTCGATCACAACTCTTTCCTTTTCTACCGGGACAGCCACTTGAGCCGTTTCCGTTTCAACTCTTTTGCCAACGGCAACTTCACCAGCTTTGTAGCGATTCTTGTTGGCAACCAACCTTTCCTCGTACAGCCTGAGCGTAGAGTGGTCAGCTTCGTTCAGGTCGTAAAGACTAGGATCGTAATCGTAGCTATAATTCTCACGGCTGTAGCTAGTCCGAGTAGGCTGAGTTGCTGGCGTTCTATACGCCCCCCTCACTCTCTCTTCGTAATCGTAATCAAGAGCGGTGTTCTCATTGTACTCTGGCAAATTCTTGGCCTGTTCTTCCGTCATTCCTGTCGCATAGATGCGGTTTTGATTGAAATCGGTCTTAGCTCTGCCGATAGGTAACAGGACTTTTTTCCCAAAGACCCAAAATCCGGTATCGATGACGAAATAACGCAAACGTCCAGTATCATCTACGATAATGTCGTGGACTTCTCCGATTTTGTCGTTATTGTCACTGTAGACACTGTATCCAATAATGTCTTCTCCGCCAAACACTTCGTCTTTGTAGTTTGGGTAGTAGTCCTTAATTCTGGCTAGTTCAGCTCTCATCTATAATTCTCCTTTAATTCTTATCTATACTCGCAGGGTAGTGCCAACAAACTACGTTGAAGCTGATACTTATCAACAAACGTGTCAAAGTTAGGCTAGTAGATTTTTGATTTATACGACATGATTGCAAGCGCGTTTTAATCTCTTATCTTGCTTAGTTTGTTACCACCCGCCTATAGATTAAAAAAATAGCTGCACCTCGTTCATCCTACTAACGACAGAAGCTAGTCGACTGTGCCGTACTTCCCTAGCCTTATCTTTTTAACTGCTGACGTAAAATTTCGTTAGCGTTTCTCATTTTCGTTAACCGAGAAGAGCAAGAGAGCTGACAGTTTATAATTGTTGATTAGCCCAGTGCCTTCTACGCTTCAGCTAACAATGAAAATATCATTAGTTAAGTCAGTTCGGGCTTCACAAAAGCATCAATATAGCATCTAACAAGACATCTAATAACAGAGGAGCAGAAATTCTGCTCCCACAGTTTCTTTTCCTTTTATCGTTAACTAGTCGAGCCTCCAGACTCTACCTTGCTTCTGTACTGCTGTAGAACGGAAGACTAAATAATGATGATTAGGGGAAATAAACGTCGGGCGTTAGTCGTTCACGGCCAATGATAACCTAGCTTAGATTAAGCTAGCCTTACGATTGGTAGCAACGCCCTGCAGTGTGGTAAAAACTAGGTTGTTCTGCGAGTCAATAAACCCCAGATGAAAATTAAGACGATGGCGCCGATAATAGCAAAAATGATGCTAGGAATTGATAGAACTCCGGCTGCCGCTCCCCCGCCGGTCCCAAGCAAGGCTCTACCTAGAAAGCCACCAACAAGAGCGCCTAAAACGCCTAAGCCAATCGTAGCGATAATACCGCCGCCTTGGTGACCAGGGTAAATTAGTTTTGCTAACGCACCAGCAATTAAACCTAAAACTAACCAAGCGATAAGATTACCAATCATGTTGTTTTCCTCTATACTTTATGTAATTTGTTTGTTTCTATTTTATCTGATTATCTTCCTTAACTAGCCTCCACTTCAGGTAGAGATTAATGTTAGCTGTAATAGCTAATTTGCCTATCCTGTTGCAGTTAATTTTTTACTAATATCTGACTTTTGATAGAAGATTTTTTTTGCAATAGAAACCAACTTCTTGTCAAGAAAAAGTCGCTAATGACTAGAACCAGGAAAACAGGGAAAAGCCAAAGTCTAAGAAGTTCCTGGCTGGCTCGCAACAACTTTTATAGGAGGTTACTTGGACGAGTTGCCCTCGAAGAGAGAAACTTGCGAGTCTGTCAGCACTTTCTTAATTTCGTCTCCAATTTGAGGTGGAGAGTTACGAAATATTAAGGTATAGATATCGGTTGGCATATCAATCGCAGCGGCTTCTAGAGACTCTTTAATGGCCTGGGCCACTTGAGAGGTAGTAGCCAGAAAACCAGCACGTCGAGAATCTACCCAAAAGCGAACTTCTAAATTGACTGTACTCGCTGCTAATTCCTGCACCAAAACGTCTGCTGCGGGCTTTTGCTCGACCTGTTGGACGGACTGTAAAGCTTTCATAATGACCTGTATGGCTTCTGCGACATCTGCTCCGTAATCGATCCCTACCATCACTGAACTGCGGCGACGAGGAGAAGCCGTATTGTTGATGATGCTGGCTTGAAACACTTCCTGGTTGGGAATGTATACTAAGCGACCGTCGTAGGTTTTCATGGTGGTTGCCCGCAGTTGGATCTGCGTAATCGTGCCCTCGTAATCACCGATTACGACCTGATCGTTAATCCCAAACGGTCTTGCCGCCAACAAAATTACGCCGGAGATGTAGTTACTCAAAACATCTTTAAGGCTAAAACCGATAGCAACGCTGGTGAGTCCTAGCGCTCCGAGTAAAGCGCCAACATCAAGACCAAGAACGCCCAGAGCGATAACGCTTCCTAGTACCCAAACTCCCCCATAGCCCAGCCGTCCGATTAAAATTTCCGTACTGCTATCTCCCTCGGTTTGTTGCGCCCATCTGAAAGCAATAAAGCGGACTACCCTAGCAACAATCCACGTCAAGAGCACCACGATCGCCGCGCCGAGCAGCGAAGGGAGGTTAATAACCAAATCTCGCAGGAGCTGACGGACAGTGCCGTAGAGGCGCTGGCCAACATCAATAGCTAGTGGCGGCTGATCGAGTTCCTGATTGAGTCGTTCGCTCCAGCGGTTCGCTAACGCCTCGACATCACCATCAACGCCAAAATCCTGGGCATCCTGCTCTGTGACGGTCATAATCACGCGATTGTTGACCTGGAGTTTGGCAATGCCGCGAGGCTCGTCTGGAACCGTCTCTACCGATGCAATCTCACCTCCTTGAGAAAGCAGACTCGCAATCCGGCGGTTAATGATGCGGGCGCGATCGCTGGCGCTGAGATTGGCTAGGCTCCCGATTTCAAAGACTGGTTTTCCTCTCACTAACACGTCTGCAAAGTAAGCGCCGTCGTCGGTTGTAGAGGCGGTAGGAGCCGAGCCTGGCGCTTCTTGAGAGACAGCCGGAGCAACCAGTATGATTGCTGCGATTAACATCAAGACAAAAAACCTCATTAAAGGACGCACTCGTTTCATGGAAATCGGATTTCTCAATTTAGGTGAAAGCTCACAACTAGCCATCTTATTCGGTTTTAGAAAGCAATGGCTCAGTGAGTTGTAACTCATCCATTGAGAAGACTGAGCCAGCGAGAACCGCTACATTTCTGTCTTTAGATAGTGCGGTTTTACTGCTGAATGGAGTAAAAACAGGACAGTAAATTGCGCGATCGCCTTCTATGCAAGATTCACTTCCACACCAGCTCTCACTGAGCCAGTTATTCGACGAGCAAACCCTCTTTGCAGAGGCAGCCAAAGCGGTAGAAGAAGCCGTTGCGACAGCGTCTCAGACAGCAGCGGCAGTGGGCGAGGCCGTGGAAACGATTAGTAAAACAACGGTTCAAGTCACTCAGCCTTTCGTAGAGCAAGCCACTGAAGGAGCTGGACGGACTCTCTCTTCCCTGTCCCAAAATTCTGTCCTCCAGTTCCTAACCGACAATCTAGGCGCTGACTGGGTGCGAACGCTGCTCGGGGAAGCTGATATCGAGAAAACTCAGCAAGCCGTGACGAAGCTTCAGCTTGAGTACCCGCGAGCAACTCCAAGCGAAATTGCTCAGCGCCTGATTATTCAGAAAGCCTTATCCGCTGGCGGGATTGGTCTGGCGACGAACGTGGTACCGCCAGTGGCGATCGCTCTCCTTGGATTAGAGCTAGCCGCGCTCTCGAAAATGCAGGCCGAAATGATTTATGAAATTGCGGCAGCCTACGGCTTAAATCTCACGGCGGATGCTCGTCGCGGGGAAGTCGCTGCCATGCTCGCTTTAGCAATAGGGAGTTCCGGCGTTTTCAAGGGAGGGTTGGGAATTATTGAAATCTTGCCGGTTGTGGGGGCTGTTTACGGAGCAGCGACCAATGCCGGTATGTTCTATACTCTTGGCAATATTGCCAATCGCTACTACGAAGCTAAATCTCCCGCAGCCGTTTGAGCATCTCGCTCACCAAAAAAGCACCGCGTTAAAGACGGTGCTTTACCATAGCTCAATTTTTGTAGCTCTATTGCACGCTTCGATCGGATTTTTTGAGGGTTTATTCCAAAAAGTCTCTCAGTCCCTCTTTAATTTTGGTTTCTACAGAAGTCGCTTCTGAGGAATTTTCGGGACGGCTCATTTTCTCAGCATCAGCCGTTCCTTGAACCGCATTCAAGCCTGCCTTACCTTCTTGGTATCCTTGCTGTTCTTGCATAGAGCGCGGTTTAGATCTCGATACCTCTTCAGTTTTACGGATCGTTTCATTTAGCTGGGTTTCGCCTTCAGCAGGATTACTCTTATAGCTATCAATAGCGGCAGCCGGACGCACGTTGATCGTCAACAATAAAGCGCAAAAACAAACAACGACCAATAACCTGACCCAGCGAAGACTAAATTTAAAAGCAGCAATCATATAACGTTCTCCATTTGGAAACTAACATACTAGTATTACCAAACATTTGGTAACGCACAATCTATCTAAATATATAATCTTTCTAGCAAACCTCTGTCTAATCTCTCACGAGATAGAGCTTGATACAGCTTGATTAGCTAACGCTTAACAAATCCAGAAAAATCGAGCCAAAACAACAGTCGGCTATCGACTCTATCTTAAATTTTTCCAGTCATCTCGCCTCACTCAGTTATTAATTATCGTGATTTTTCTCTCAGCAGCAGCTTTTACAAATCTCTTGCTACCTATCAGCAATTTACTAAGTTTTGTTAATATCAAGTCATTCCAAATAACCAGCCAGCTAAGAACAAAAAATAGCGGCAGCCCGAGGTTTATTGACTCCTCTTAAAAAGGCTGATCTGCGCTCGCTGGTCCGTTGTGCTGAGGGGTTAAACTGGCGACGGCTTCTGCCAGTTGAAGCGCGTCTACTGGCTTCGTTAAGTGAATCTGAAATCCGGCCTCTTGAGTTTTTTGCTGATCTTCTACCCGACCGTAAGCCGTGACGGCGATTGCGGGAATAGTGGAGGAATTCGCTCGCTGACGCTTGCGAATCCGGCGCATGAGGTCATAGCCGTCTGCTGACGGCATGGCAATATCGCTGACGATGACGTGGGGCGAGCGGCACTCAACAGCTGCTAGCGCCTCGGTCACTGAACCAACGGCGGTGACGTCGGCCCCGCATTCTCGAAGGACTAGAGCAATTAAAGTCCGGGCGTCCTCGTCGTCTTCGACGATCAGAACCCGGCAGTTGTTAAGAGCGGGCATTCCTCTGGTTTGGGGAGCGATTGGCGGATGAGACTGACGATTAAGCGGGAGCTGTACGGAGAAGGTTGCTCCCTGTCGAATTCCTGGGCTATCTGCCCAGACCTTTCCTCCATGAAGCTCAACTAAATGACGAACGATTGCCAGTCCCAACCCCAGTCCTCCCTGGGTCCGGGTAGACGTACTATCTTGCTGACGAAACCGCTCAAAGATGTGGGGCAGTAGCTGAGTGTCGATGCCTTTCCCCGTATCGCATACCTGAATCAGAGCGCTATTCGGCTGCGCCTTTACTAAAACTGTCACTGAACCGCCTTCAGACGTAAACTTGATCGCGTTGACGAGCAGGTTCCAGAAAACTTGCTGAAGGCGGTCGAGATCTCCAGCTACAAAACACGCTCGCTCTGGGTATCCCGTCCGTAGCTGAATGTTTTTAGCTTGGGCCGCCGGACGAACTGTATCCAGGGCCGATTTGACGATCGCGGTCAGGTCAACGGGAACGAGATTGAGCTCCATCCGGCCTCGAATGATCCGCGAAACATCTAGCAAATCGTCAATCAACTGAATTTGCGCCTTAGCGTTGCGCTCGATGATCTCTAGCGCTTGGGCAGTTTGTTTAGCTCCCAATTTCTGGCGGCGCAGTAGCTGAATCCAGCCAAAAATGCTGTTGAGGGGAGTGCGCAGTTCGTGGGACAGCGTTGCCAAAAATTCATCTTTTAAACGGTTCGCCGCCTCCGCCTCCACCCGCGCTTCTTGTTCGCTGCTGAGCAGTTGAGCTCGCTCTTGCTCCGATTGCTTCCGTTCTGTAATATCTTGGACTGCTCCCTCGTAATACAGCAGACGCTCCTGTTCATCTTTAATGGCTCTCGCGCTATGGATCACCCAAATCTGCGAACCATCACAGCGCTTCAGGGGGGTTTCCAATCCCTGTACGGCTCCTTGCGCTTTCATCTGCGATCGCCAATGCTGACGATACCGCGGCTCTAAGTGTCGCTCAATTGCTTTTCCGGCGCTCAACTCCTGTCGGTTGGCGTAGCCTAACAGGTGAACGAGCATGCTGTTGGCTTCCAGGATCTGTCCGTCAGGGGTGAGACGATAAAGCCCAATCGGAACGCCTTCAAACAGCCGCTGGTAGCGGTTTTCTGCTTCTTGCAGAGCTTGGCGCTGCTGCTCCCGCTCCCAGACTAAGCGTACGGCTGAGGCTAGACGAATAAAATGCTGAGGAGATTTGATGACGTAATCATCTAGCCCTGCTTTCATCGCTTTGACGGCAATTTCTTCACTGCCCGTCCCGGTAAACATAATCACGGGACAGTGAGGGTAGCGCTTTTTCAGCACTTCCAACACCTCCAGCCCCGTTGTCCAGCGTAATTGATAATCGGTAATCGCAAGCTGGAAATCCCCGCGCTGAAGAGCGTGATTCAGGTTCTCTGGGCTATAGACCTCGGTGGCCTGAAGCTCAGAAAATTCCTGCTTTAGCTCCCGCAACGCTAGAGCCCGGTCGTCTGCGTTGTCGTCAATGAGCAGCAGCTTCAGTTCAGTCATCAGGCCAACAGACTTTATTCACAGGGGTTGATGGTCCGGTCGCACCAACAATGCTTCTAGCCAGATTATACCAGCCATTACTGAGGGAACCAACACCGTCCCTACAGCACAGTCACTGCTGCCCCTTCAAAAAAAGGTTGGTTGTTCGTTGCAGTCAAGCCAGTACTGATGAATATAGGTGGCTAGAATTACTAAATCGTCAAAAACAACCGGCTTAACCAAATACGAGTTGACTCCCAAATCGTAGGCCCGAGCAATATCTGGACTTTCTCGAGAAGAGGTTAATACCACTACCAGCAGTCGCTTCAAAAGGGGCTGTTGTCTAACCCATTCTAGAACTTCTAACCCGCTACGACGGGGCAGTTTGAGATCGAGGAGAACGAGTGCTGGCAGAGCGTCGCTTCGAGCGAGTGACTGCTGCGTTAGATAGGCGATCGCCTCATCGCCATCGGCCACAATCTCAATTTGAGTATTGACGTTTGCCTTCCGGAAAGCCCGCTCTATCAACAAAACATCGTTAGAATCATCTTCTACTAGCAAAATTGTTGGGGGGTCAATCACTATACTTCCCGGCTACGTCTGCCTAATTTGAAAGCGCTTTGAGGAACCGACGGCAAAAACGACTGAGCTTTGCTACTGAGCTAAAATTCGATTTCACTACAATTCTATCAGAAGTTGGTGTTTGACTCACTCGCTGACTCTACCAGAATTCTCCCCAGTTAAACGGCTTCACCAGAATCTCAGCCAGCAACAATGACTTATTTTTGGGAATTGTGGGAGCAACAGTCACGGTTTTCTCAAGCCGGATCGCTCTCTATTGAAGATTATCAGCGTAAACTTACTGGTTTGGAAACTCCAGGGGAGCTTACGCTCGACTAGCAGCCGCTGACCCCCAGATCGAGCAGATGATTGCCCCAGAAAACAATTACCGCTGAAAAAGCTCTCTAAAAAATCTGCACATTGCCGCTCGAGCGAACATCTGACTGACTCTAGCATCGATTAGTATTGATGATAAGGCTCTTTGACGACTCAACTCCATCCGCACTGCCCTCTTGCTTTTCTGTTGACTGAAGCTATACCCAGCACCCTCAGCACCGACTTTCCAACCACGAACGTTCAATGGACAATCACCACAATTCTCAGCCAGCCCTGAAAAATCTTAAATCTGTCGCTGCTGCGGCTCATTTTACAGGCGAGTCTGCTGAATCTGAGCCACAAAATAGACACGAGCAGACGAGCGCCAGCGAGCGCTCAGCCGCCACCTCGACAATGCAGCGTTCTCCGTGGGCCGTACCAGCGTCCAACTCTCCTCGGCGCCAGTGGAGTTTAAGAAAGAAGGCGACCGCCTGGGCGCTAGCCGTCAGTACGCTGCCAGTGCTGGTGGTTGGTAGTGTTTTCTACGTCAGTTCCCAATCTATTGAACAGCAGATTGAGCAAGCAGAGCCCACCGCGTTAGATTGGCAAGAAACAGAATTTGCTCTCCAGCAGCAGCTATTTCTGCTATTGCTCGGAACCGGAGCCACCGCGACTCTAGCGGGAGTCGTTGCTCTGTTGTTGGTTTATCGAACTCTTCGCCCCGTCCTCGACGCCGCTGAGGCCTCCGCTAAAACCGTTAAGCGGCTGCGTCAAAGTCAAAGTTCGACCAGATCCGCAGATGAGCTGGCGACATTGACCACCAATACTCATCTAGTAGAAGCACAGTTGACAGAACTCCTCAAGCAACAGAATCAAGCAGCAGAGCGATCGCAGCTTGTTTTAGAACTGACTCGCCGTATCTGGGAGTCTCTCTCGGAGGAGAACGTCTTAAAAACGATTGTTGATGAGGTTCGTAAAGCTCTCCATACCGAGCGAGTGGTCATCCTTCGCTTAGACACCAACACTGGCACGTTCATTGCCGAATCAGCCGTTCCTGGGTTGCCGAAAATTGGAACGAGAACGATTCAAATCCCTTATTCCACAGCAGAAATTGAGCAGTACCGTCAGGGAAAAATTCTCGTCGTAGACAACGTTGCTCAACTGAGCATTAGCGAGGAGGAACATGAAGCGCTCCACCAACTGGCTGTCCAAGCTAGTCTCTCTGCCCCCATCTTTAAAAACAATCAGCTATTTGGGTTGCTGATGGCTCATCACTGTAGCGAGCCTCGCTTTTGGCAACAGTTGGACATTGATCTATTAGCTCAAGTCGCTTCCCAGGCTGGTTTCGCTTTGACCTACGCCCAAGTGTTAGGACGAGTAGATGCCGAAGCCAATCGCGCTCAACTTTTCATTCAAATTGCCCGCAGCATTCGTGAATCTCTCTACGAAGACGAGATCCTTAAAACGACCGTCATTGAAGTCCGTAAAGCGCTGAGAGCTGACCGCGCGATCGTGTATGAATTTGACGAAAACTGGTACGGAACGGTGGTTGCCGAATCGGTGCTTCCTGGCTGGCCAAAAGCACTCCAGGCAAGTATCAAAGACCCCTGCTTTGCCGAAGGCTACATCGATGAATATCAAAACGGGCGAGTTCATGCCCTCAACAACATCTATGAAGCTAACTTAACCGAGTGCTATCTGCGTCAGCTAGAACCCTTTGCCGTCAAAGCGAACCTTGTTGCACCGATCCTCAAAGGAAATCAGCTCTTTGGCTTACTGATTGCGCACCAATGCTCCTGGCCAAGAAATTGGCAGCAGTCGGAGATCGATTTCTTTGCCCAAATTGCCTCCCAAGTCGGTTTTGCCCTGGATCAGGCGAGGCTACTTCAGCGAGTTGATACTCAGGGAGCGCGCTCTCAGATGTTCTCCTCAATTATTCGGCACATCCGAGCATCGTTAGTAGAAGCGGATATTCTCAAAACGACGGTAGGAGAAGTTCGCAAAGCGTTGAGAACTGACCGCGTCATTGTGTATGAGTTCGATGAAGACTGGTATGGAACGGTAGTCGCCGAAGCAGTGCTTCCTGGCTGGCCAAAAGCACTCCAGCGCCACCTCAAAGATCCCTGCTTTGAGGAAGGCTATGTTGAGAAGTATCGTGCTGGCCGAGTCCACGCTATTAGCAATATTTATGAAGCCAATCTGACAGAATGCTATCTGGGGCAGCTAGAGCCTCTAGCGGTCAAAGCCAATCTCGTGGCTCCGATTTTAAAAGATGCTCGCCTGTTTGGGTTACTGATTGCTCATCAGTGTTCTGGTCCTCGCTCTTGGCAGCAGACGGACATCGATCTGTTTGCGCAAGTGGCAACCCAGGTGGGATTTGCGCTCGATCACGCTCGGCTGCTAGCTCAGGTTCAGCAAGCCTGCGATTTGGCCCAGGCCGATTCCCACCAACAGCGCCAGCAGAAAGAAACCCTCGCGCGGCAGGTTACCCAACTGCTGCACAGGAGCGAAGCCGCGATGACGGGAATAGCAGACGAGGCAGCGGGTCAGATGGAGTTGGTAACAACCGTTTATAGCCAGATGCGAGAGGTCATGGATGCGGTGCGAGAGGCGATCGCCCTAACGCGTCAGGCAGACAGTCAAAACGAACAGCTCGCTCAGCTCCTCCGGCCCGGACAAGAAACCTTGAGTTTAGCGCTCGAAGACCTCGGAGGAATCCATAGAACAGCAGATGAGGCTGCCGACCGCGCAGAAGACCTTGACCCGTTATTGCAGAAACTAGCTCAGATGGTGCCCCTGGTGAGCAGTATTACGTCTCAACTGAAGCTCCACGCTACGAATGCCTCTCTCGAGGCTGCCCGACTCGGCGAGAATGGCGAGGAATTTTCCGCCATTGCTCAGAAAATTATCGCCTTGACGCGACAGCTAAACACGAATATCGCCCAGATTGATCCGCGCATTACCGAAATTCGCTCAGAAAACCAGGCAGTGGTGGCAGCGATGAGGGCGGGCACTCAGCAGGCAGTTGCCGGAACGCGCTCGGTTGAAGAAACAAAGCACAAGCTGACGCAGCTAGTTGCCATCAGCGACCACCTCAGTTTACTCCTCGAGCAAGTTACTCAATCGGCTACGCTAGGAGAACAGACGGCAAGCGTTGCCAACCGCTCGCTTCTAGAAGTCGCAGACGTGGCCAAACAGCTTTCTGAGAGCTCGGTCGCCGTTACCCAATCCTACAGTCAGCTAGCCTCGACTCAACTACCCTAAGCAGCAAAGAAAGTGCCCCTGGCGCGGGGAAACGAGCCAAGGTTAAGTTCTTCCGCCGGAAGCCGACGGGAGCTGCGTTGACTTCGGGAAGAGGGAAAGGGACTTAATAGTCTGGTCACTGGTCACTATTTACCCTTTTCCCGTCCCGGAGGGACAAATTTTCCCTTTCCCCCTTCCCCATCGCGCAGCGATTATTCCTCAGTGGAATAGCGGGATAGCTGCTCCGCCACATCCGGGTTGTAGATGCGTAAGTAGTTCCAGTAGTTGCCAAAGACGGACTCGATATAGCCTTTGGTTTCAGGAAACGGAATATTTTCGACAAAAACATCAGGGTCAGAGAAGCTGTACCGCTCGATCCACTGAGAAACATTCCCAGGACCAGCATTGTAGCTCGCGACGGCAAACAACGAGTTATTGTTGTAGGTTTGATGAGTATGGTCTAAATACCAGGTTCCGAGGTTGATATTGTCTTCGGGGTCGCTCAGAGAATAGTCTTCGAGGTCGAGGTTAGTGGCTACCCACTGGCCGGTAGCGGGCATCACCTGCATCAAGCCCGTTGCCCCCACCGGAGACTGAATAGCCGTTTCAAAGCGCGATTCCTGGCGAATGAGGGATGTTACTAACAAAGGGTTAAGCTGACGCTCTTGGGACCAGGCCAGAATAGTGTCGTTAAAAGGAAAGGGGAAAAGCGTTTGCCAGTAGGCCGGAGTTTGCCGCAGCTCCTGCCACTGCTGCTGTTCTGCCGAAGAGTCTCGTTCTTGCAGGCTCCATACCTGGTTAATGGCCTGAAGATAGTTTCCCTGAGAGGAGAGCAGCAGCGCTTCTGTAAACTGTTCCGGCACCGTGACCTCGCGATCGCCAATTTCAGCCTCAAACAGCAGGCGAGCATCTCCATCCTCCCCGAGGCGATATAGTTCCTGAAACGTCTCAGACCCTGCCGGGGGAACCGTCCGCGCTAGGGGTGATGAGACAGCAGGAGCCATCTGCCTCACCGTATCGAAGTCGCCCACCTCCCAACCGAGAAGAACCGCAGACCGCCATGCGTAGTAAGATTCCGGATGACGAGCGAGGACGTGTTCAAACGCCTGATGAGCTTCTTGCTGCTGATCGAGACGCTGCGCCCATTTGCCAACCCAGAATGCGGCTTTCGGGGCAATGCTGCTGTCGGGATTGTTGGTGGCGATCGCCTGCGCCCACTGCCAGGCATTGGCTAAGTTTCCCTGTTCAGCGTAGCGTTGAGCCACCTGCCAGCGATACTGAGCCGCTGCCTCTGAATCGGGGTAGTTATCGAGAAGAGTCTGCCGCGCTTCGGCAGCGGCGGTGCGGCTGCCGAGATTGTCGAGGATTTCCGCTTGAGCAAGCAGCGCTGCTGGGGCTTCATCCGGGTAGGCAATCGCTCGGTCTAGGTAGGTTAAAGCCTCTTTGCCCGATCCTAAGCTGGCCAACCGCCGCAGTCCCAATCCGGTTTCAGGCGACTGGGGAAACTCGTCGATTAGACGCCGGTAGGCTACTCGCGCCTTGTCCTCTTGCTCGTCAACGTGCAGGCTCCTGGCCAGTCGATAGAGATTACGGGGCGTAGCCGGGGCTTGCTCATAGGCTTGAGCTGCTTTATCGTAAGCCCACTGCTGCCAGTAGCCATCGGCAATACTCTGCCAGTCTTCTGGGGTCAACTGAGAGGCGTATTCTGCCGCTAAGCGGTCTCGAACGGTGCGCACATCCCAAGCATCTGCGTCATAGCGAGCCAGCAGCAGCAGCAGCGGGAGCTGATTGGGGTCGTCTTGCAGCCGTTCCCGGACGATCTGATGAGTGCGAGGATGAGCGGGAAAGGCGGCGATCGCCCGATCCCAGTAATCTGGAGCAGGGCTGGAACGACCCAGTAGATAGAGAGCCTCCGCCGCATAGGGAGAATCTGGATAGGTATCGATGACCTGTTGCCAAATTTCCTGAGCTTGTTCTCGGTTGTTGGCTAGCTCGTAGCCGCGTCCTCGCTTGAGGAGCACGTAGGGAGCTAAAACTGGATAGTCTTGTTCGAGTCTTTCAAGCTGCTCAACCGCTGGTCCGCCCTGATAGTCTCTGAGGAAATCCATCGCCAACAGGTAGCGAGCGCGGCTGCGGTCCAGGGTCGCTCGCTCGCTCGCCGCGATTTTCTCTAGCTGCGCACGTCTCTCCTCAGCCGGCAACCCAACTAGAGGCAAGACAGCCGAGGCGCGGTCTCGCGTTGATGATATTGGTCTTGGCTGTAGCCACTCCCGCACTGGCGGAGTGGCTATGACTCCAATCAACGCCACTAGAGCCAGACCTGAGCTAATCACTATCGTTTTTCTGAGTGGTTTCCCCATCATCCGTGACCTGCGCTCGTCACTCTTTATTGTGCTACATGAGTTTCGATTCCGTTTGTTGTGGAACAAAGCTAAATTTCTCTCCGTCAAACAGAAACAAAGAAAAGCAGCGGTCGCCCCGATTCTACCTGCTTTTGAATGGCACCGCTCTTGACATCGCTACAGCTTATGTAACTCTTGCTGACTGTATTTTCTTTCGCTAAGGATTATATCAATGTTTACTCATCTTGCAAAAACGTTTCTTCTCACCACCATAGCGGCCACTGCTGCGGCTCCCCTGCTTTCAACGGGCGCTTTAGCTCAGCTATTTCCTGAACAACGCAGAACTCCTGTCACCACGCCAGAGCGAGTCGTCATTCCGGCAGGAACCAAAATTCCCGTTCGGTATGACGAGGCCGAAAAAATTTTAGTGACGAAGGAAGAAACGGTTCCCCTCACCCTCAGGGTAGCTGCTAACGTCAGAACTCGAAGCGGTACTGTGTTAATTCCCTACGACAGCCAGGTAGTGGGTCAAATCGAGCCTGCGGGTGATGGCTCTCGGTTCGTGGCCGAAGAAATTATTATTGATACCAACCGCCCTCAGCCCCTCGATGCGGCTTCTGAGATTGTGACTAGAACTGAAGTTGTCGAGGGGGGCGCGAGTGCTGGCGACATTCTAGAGGGGGCTGCCGTGGGTGCGGCGGCGGCCAGCGTTTTGGCCGTCGTCATTGGAGACGAAATTAATGTTGAAGAAGTGTTGGGAGGAGCCGGAATTGGTGCTTTAGCTGGCTGGATTTTAGGGGGAAATGAGGCTGAATTGGTTTCTATCGATCCAGAAACCGACTTAGCTTTGTATCTGCGCTCTCCTTTAGATTTAAGATAGCTAGGCCGTCTTAAGAGCATTTGACGGAGACAATCGCTGCCCTGCTGCAAGGCAGGGTTATTTCCACTGCTTAATAAGGTCACAAATTACTTAGTGAAAAACTATTCTTGTGAGCCAGCAACACGCTTCTCTCTCTTAAGAAGGAGGCTTAAATTGTTAAGACAGAGCGGAAAGAGCGCCAATTTTTATAACTCAAGAGCGATTCAATTGTCAAAAAATTACTTTTTAATGATAGGTACACAAAAGCGAAAAATAGGTAGCTTCTCGGCGTAAATTTTTATCGCCAGCTCGGAACTCTAGTAGCAATTCTTGGGAACAGGCACTGGAGATTCAGTATTGCCGCTCAAAGAGGTCCACAAGTGCAGCACAGCAGCATCGTTGGCAAAATTGCCAAACAAGCCATTTATACCAAGCACGGTACGCCGCTCATTGGCAAACGTCAAAAAATCACACCCGCTCTAGCAGAGGTGGCCAAACGATGGCAGGTCTGGGACCAGCTATGGAAGGCCGTAAACTGTAACTGTTCTGATCGAGCTTATGGAGTGCGGTGTCAGCATGAAGAGTTAATTAGAGCTGCTTTAGGTTATCCTGTCAAGCTTCGGGTTACTGACCCGCAAGGAAGCGTGATTCTCGAGGTCGGCGAATTGGTTACTTACTCTGCTGTTGAGCAAGCCAAGCAAGCTAACGTTCTCGATCGTCTTTTAAACTCTGTTTACACGAAGTAACGCGGGGCTTGAGGTCAGCACCCGCGTGGTGGCCAGCTAGCGTCGCCTGCCTACTAGTGATCTTCTGCTGAATTCGCATCCAATTCCCAGCGATCGCCATCTCGAGCCGCCAGTTTTTCCGTCACTGGCAAAGGTTCTGTATCCGCCATTTCTATGCCGGCGGAACTGCCTAGTTTGTCTACATCATTTTGTCCCGGTGTTGGCGTTTGGCCGCCGACGGCTTCTTCTCCAGTTACTTGCGCCTGGTAGCGATCCGCTTCTACATCTCCTCCAGTCGTGGTTGGTTCGGCTTCTGCGACTTTGCGAACGTCTTGTTCCTTCATAATTTAGGCTTGATTCAATCTCTAAGAAAAATAGTTAATCCAACAGCTCAGCTATTGAGCTGACTGTCTCTATGTTAATTCTTCTGCTTTGATCTCGCTTCTGAAAAAAATGCCTGTCTATCTAAACAGACTGTGGTTAACAGACGCTCCTCTCCATCAAAGTCAATCGCAAAGCTTTTCAGCTAAAGATTAAGACAAAAAACAGTCGAAACACGATTTTAGGAAAACTTAAAAACGCTATTCTCCAGAAGCCAGGAATTCCTCCAAATAAATTTGCGTCTGGGTGTTATTAACCCAGACGCAGCTTGATCTGCTGAGAAAGCTCGACTTAATAGTTAGTCAATGGCTTTTTTGACTTCATCCTTGGCATTTTCTACGGCATGTCGAGCTTTTGCTTCAGTTTGCTTGGCTTGTCCTTCTGCTTTATCTTTGGGATCTCCGGTAATTTCACCCATCATCTCCTGCGCTTTTCCTTCGATATTTTTAGCCGTTGCTTTTGCTCTATCTTCTGTACTCATTTTCTCTAACTATATAGCTGCATATAAGGTATCAATTTCGATTAGTTACAGGCCGTAAGGCTGCTAATCGCCAGCATTAGAATAGCGAAAAAAGATCTGTCTGGCCTCCCTCTTTAGATACAAAAAAGGCAAAAATGCTGTTTATGTAGTTATTTAAACAATATTGAGATCAAAAGTTAAGCTACTGCTACGTTTTTTAACGTTTGAATCGCCAATCTCTATACAAAGAGTGAATACTGAAGCAGGGTCTATCGCTAATAATAACAGCAGATAAAATGGCTAAAAGGAGACAACCAATGGACAATTTCTGGAAGACAGGGAGAAAGCTGTTATTAACAGGCGTTTTATTACTGATGTTTACAGTAGCCTGGACTAGCAATTTCGGGTCAATGATGAACGCTCGTGCCGCTACTATAGAAGATCTTCCTTTTGTAGTGGCAGAAACAAACGTGCTCGAGCGAGCGGCATCTGGGACTGGCGAACAGGTTGAAGGCGGTATTGACGAAGCAGTAGGAACGGTGAAGCGCAACGTTGGTCAAGTCAGCGGACAAACCGAAGGCGCAGCGCAGCAAGCTAAAGGAAAGCTTAAGCAGGGGATTGGTAACGCCAAGGAAGAAGCGGGAGCAGCAACGGCAGAACTAGAAAACAAATCGGAAGGTTTAGTTGATTCGGTCAAAGATTTCTTCGATATCGACTAAGTAGCAGTCGCTTTGGTGCGAAGACCTAAACGATAACGACTCGAATAACCTGCTCGATCGCAGTGGCATTTTGCTTGGCGATTTGTGGCAGGTTTTTTATCATCAACAGTGAAGGATAACCAAGCTGATAAAGTGTGTTTAGACGAGCATTAAGCAAGGGAGTTTGAGCATGAAAGGGTTGAAGGAAAAGAAGGTGTTGGTGACGGGAGCCACCTCTGGGATTGGGCAGGCGATCGCTGTCCGCTTCGCCCAGGAAGGAGCGAGCGTCGCGATTAACCATCGCAAAGGCCCTGAATCGGCTGACCAGACGGTGGCGATGATCGAAGAAGCTTGTGGGGGTGAGGCCCACAAAATTCTGGTGCAGGCCGATGTGTCTCAAGAAGCCGATATTATCAGAATGTGCAAGGAAGTCGTCGAGCAATTGGGCAGTTTAGATATTCTCGTGAACAACGCCGGGATTCAGATGGCAGAAGATTCCCATGAAGTCGAAACCGATGACTTCGACAAGGTGATCGGCGTAAACTTGAGAGGTGCGTACCTGTGCGCTCGCGAAGCGATTCAACAATTTCTCAAGCAGGGAACTGGAGGCATCATTATTAATGTCTCTAGCGTTCACGAAATCATTCCCCGACCCCAGTATGTTAGCTATGCGATCAGCAAGGGCGGCCTGGAAAACATGACGAAGACCCTCGGGCTAGAGTACGCTCATCAGGGCATTCGCGTCAATGCGATCGCGCCCGGTGCGACGGCAACGCCGATTAACAACTGGCAAGAGGATCCGCAAAAGCAACAAGAGATCGCGCAGCAAATTCCGATGGGCCGAGTGGGAACGTCCGAAGAAATGGCCGCTATTACGGCATTTCTGGCTTCTGACGATGCCGCCTACATCACGGGTCAAACCCTGTTTGCTGACGGGGGCTTAACGCTGTATCCTTCCTTTGCTAAACCGTGGTCAGCCGGAGAATAGCCATTCAGTCAGCAATGAGCAATCAACCAAAAACGTTTGCTATCGGACTGTTTCTTGTTGAGAGCAGCGCCGCGACCCATTGTCTATGAAAAACGTTAAGCTCTATCAGCTATGGCAGTCTCTTCTGGCGAGCTACTGGTTTATTCCGGCTCTCATGGCGGCGAGCGCTGTTGGGTTGTCTTTGGGGATGCTTCGGCTTGATGAAACGAGTCAGTCTGATATTATTGCTGCTCTTGGCTGGACCTATACGAGGGATGCAGACGGAGCCCGTACCATTCTTTCGGTTATTGCTGGTTCGTCGATTACGGTAGCGACAACGGCGTTTTCCATTACCATTGTTGCTCTTCAGCTTGCCTCTTCCCAGTTTGGACCGCGCATCTTGCGCAACTTTATGCAGGACCGGGGCAATCAAGTGGTGCTGGGGACGTTTATTGCAACTTTCTTGTACTGTCTGCTGGTGTTGCGTTCGGTCCAGGGGCGGGATGACGGTCAGTTTCTACCACAGCTTTCTGTAGCGTTTAGTATTATGCTGGCTACTCTAAATCTGGCCGTCCTGATTTATTTTATTCACCATGCAGCGGAATCGATTCAAGCAGATAACGTGGTGCAGAGAGTGAGTGAAGACCTCGAGCGCACCATTGAACAACTTTTTCCTCAACAGCTTGGCAAAGGGCACAAGTCGAGCGAATCCCCGGTTCCTGCGGATTTTGCTCGTCGTGCTTGTCCTGTCCACGTCACTCAACGAGGCTATATTCAGGTCATCGATGATCGCCTTTTAATGAAAGTGGCGCAGGAAAACAATGTGCTGATGCGTCTTCTCCATCGTCCTGGCCATTTCGTCGTAGCGAAAGCAACGCTTGTGATGGTGTATCCGGGGGAGCGAGTGGACAAGCAGCTCGCGAGCCAAATCAATCGCGCTTTTGTCCTGGGAGCACAGCGGACTCAGCAGCAAGATCTCGATTTTGCCGTGGAGCAGCTAGTCGAAATTGCCGTTCGGGCCCTCTCTCCCGGCATTAACGATCCATTTACGGCCATGCGCTGTATCGATCAGCTTGGTGCGGCTTTATGTCGTCTGGCACAAAAAGACATTCCTTCTCCTTATCGCACTGATGAACGCGGAACACTCCGCATCATCGCTAATCCCATTACCTTTGCTGACATTATAGATACCGCTTTTGATCAAATTCGTCAGTACAGTCGCTCTGCGGTGGAAGTGAGGATTCGGTTACTAGAGGCGATCGCTAATATTGCTGCCTACACTCATCAGCCACAAGACCACCTCGTTCTCAAGCGTCATGCTCAGATGATCTATCACGTTCACGCCGAGAGCGAGTGTGAAAGCGAGCGTACTGCGATTGAGGAGCAGTTTCTGACGGTGAAGAAATTACTGGATTAGTTTCTCGGGCC
This sequence comes from Cyanophyceae cyanobacterium, assembly GCA_050331735.1. GTDB lineage: Bacteria > Cyanobacteriota > Cyanobacteriia > Cyanobacteriales > JBHJGN01 > JBHJGN01. The sequence continues at coordinate 70,178 of JBHJGN010000019.1, read as the reverse complement.
CTAGCTAGCCGCTACCCTCCTTCCTTGGAACTACCTCTAAAGAGGTATTGTTTTTGCTAAAGCTATGTACTTCGGTAGAGACTTTGTAACAATTCTTAACTTATAACAGGAGTACGAGCTAATCAACGAGGAATAAAGCGTTCGTCATTGATGGATGCATTAGCCTCTCCATTGCCTTCAGCCCAAGTCGCGGTTATGAATAAACAGTGCTATCAGATTAATGCCTTTTCTAGAATTCTCAAAAGAGGAATTTGGTATCTGGGTTTGGCTTCTTGGTGCTACGGATTGTTTGATAGAGGTCTGGCCGTACTGGGAAAGGGCTATTTCTCCCTCCTGGATCTGATTCAGCTATCCACAACCTGTTTGTTATTTATCGGTTGGTTGTTTTTAAAGCCGGAGTAGGCTTAGGCCGTTGGTGCCGAAAGTGGAAACGTCACCGTAAAGGTGGACCCCTTGCCAACCTGAGAGACAACGTAAATCTTTCCCTGGAGCAGGTTAACGAGTTCAGCAACAATCGCTAAGCCTAGGCCAGTGCCGTCTAAGGAGTGGTGATCTTGTTGAACGCGAAAGTAAGGCTTAAAAATTTTGAGCTGATCTTCGGGAGTGATGCCAACGCCGGTATCAGAAACCACCAGTTGCCAGCCCTCGTCGTCACACCTCTGACAGATGACGCGCACGGTTCCAGAATCAGTGTAGCGGATGGCATTGCTGACCAAATTAGTCACAATTTGCCGAAGCCAGAGCGGGTCGCTCAGGACAGTCTCGGGAGCGCGGTCGCACTCTACCCTCACTGCTAACTGCCGATCGCGAGCTGAGAGTGCCAAAGCTTCCACCGACTCTTCGATCAAAGAGCGGACAGCGGTTGACTCTAGCTGAGGCTGCATTTGCTCGGCTTCACAGCGAGAAATCTCTAGCGAGTTGTTGATTAAGCGAAGTAGCTGCTGACCGTTACGGATCAACCGCTCAATGAATTGCAGGTTTGTAGACGTATCTTGTGCTTGAGGGAACGTCGGCTGCTGGCGCAATAACAGTTCCGAGTACCCCATAATGGCGTTAACTGGGTTTTTGAGTTCGTGGGTTAAACGAGACAAATTATCTTTCTGGGACTGAACCAAGCGAGTCAGTTCTTGATTGGTGAGCATCAGTTGACCCTGAACTCTCTCTAGTTCTCGCAGACGTTCTTGCAGGTAGCTCTCTAGACAAGTAGAAACGACTTCATCGATAATGGTATCAATGGCTTGTATCGCCTCTAGAACTTGACTAGCAGAACCAGACAGAAGATCGGGCTTGAGCGTGGTAAAAATGACTCGGCGCAATAGGCGATATTCTCGGACAATTTCGGCAGCATCATAGCCTTGTTCGGCTCTCTCCGCTCCATGTTTCAATCCCCTTGCTAAAACGGCTTGCGGATCGTCATCGGTCGGAGTACGGGTGAGCAAGGTAGAAATCGCCTCTAGAACCAATGGAATACTGTCACGAACGGCGTGATAAGCAATTTGTTGGGCGCTTTCAATTTCTTCATCGGTGCGAACAGCTTCGATCCAGTTTTGGGTAACGAGATCCGTCTTCTCTTGCAGTGCTTTACCGATATCCCTCATCACTTTGACTCTTGTTCGCTAAAAGTCCCTTGAGTACTCTATCTTAAGACATATAATCAGCGAGTGCAGGCTGTTTGTTGGGAGGGCGTTTGCTCAACAAGGAAACTGACTAAATATTCTGCATGAGTTAACTTTAAAGTAGTGTCTATTGTTCCTGAGTAGACTAGCTAATTTTCTCTGCTTTCCTGCGCTCTTCCTCCGTGGATCTTAATGACTTCCTGCTCTGGATTGTTGGTTTTGCCTGTATTGCCTCCATTGTGATTTGTTCTCCAGCGGTCGGTAGGCATGAGCGAGGTTGGGCTGCTACCTGCGGAGTGATTTTAGGAATTACAGGGGGGTTACTTTACTCCTTTCCTAGCATGGCTGGTCTAATCGGCATTAGTCTGTGGCTGAGCTTCTATCTCCTTCCAAGATGGGGAAACGTTCTCATCAAACACGAGAGTGATCGCCACCGATACCATCAGGCGTACCGGCTAGCTCTCTGGTTGCGCTGGCTGCATCCATGGAGCGGAGCCTGGGAACGACCCCAGTTAATGCTGGCCCTGGCCCGAGGTCAACAAGGACTGGAGCAAGCGACTGCTGTGCTTACCAATTCTGGTTCTCTGTCTCTGCGCGCTCAGGCATTACTCTACACGATCCAATCAGACTGGAACGGATGTTTAGCCTGGCTTAGCCAGCTACCGCAACAGACGCGCTTGAAAGATCCGGAGTTGGCTGTTTGCTACCTCCGCACTCTTGGAGAAACCGGTGATTTAAATGGATTGCTGACAGAGATGGCTCGCGTTCAGCCGTATTTAAGCAAGAGACAGGTGAGGCTCGGTTGTCTTTATGCTCTGGCTTTCTGCGGGCGGGTAGAACAGGTACGACGCTTGCTGGCTGGTCCTTTAAGCCTGTATCCTGAACGGATCAAAAGGTTTTGGGTAGGCACGGCACAGATGGTAGCAGAACAAAATGATTGCGGACTTACTTCTCTGTCTTCCGGCGATCCCGTGCTGGAGCAGGCGATCGCCTGGCGTTTATCCCATTCCCCAGCCGTGCCTCAGCAGGTGTTAACCGATGCTTCCAAACAGATTCTGGCTCGCCTTCAAATTGAGCTAAGACAGGATAAAATAAACGTTATGACTCACCGTGATCGCCAAGCTTATGCTACCTACGGACTCACCGGCATCAATCTGGTCGCTTTTGGTGTAGAAATTCAGGTAGGAGGCAGCGAAGATCTCAACACGCTCTATCGCCTCGGAGCCTTGGTTCCCCAAGCTACTTGGTCCGGTCAGTGGTGGCGTTTACTTAGCGCCAATTTTCTGCACTACGGCTGGCTGCATTTGCTCACCAATATGCTGGGCCTGTATTTTTTAGGAAGACCCGTAGAGCTGAGTTTGGGAGTTCCCCGCTATTTATTCGTCTATTTAATGAGCGGAGTGGGGGCGATGTTCGTGTTTTCCCTGTGGGCCGTTAATACAGAACCGGCTCAAGTTTTAGTCGGAGCCTCCGCCGCCATTATGGGGCTTATTGGCGTCATTGGCGCTATTTTTCTGCGAGGATGGCAACGGGAACAATCGCCTCTTGCCGCTAAACGTCTGCGGTTTATTGTGCTGATTATTGCACTACAGTTTGCTTTCGACCTTGTCACTCCTCAGGTAAGCTTTTTGAGTCACTTACTCGGACTGATTCTCGGATTTAGCTTCGGATTACTGCTGGCCTAATAACTGACAGCAGGAGACAGCATTTGTTTTTTGGCTAGTTGATTGAAGTCAAAGGTTTCGCATTTCGCTTCATCTTACTGTAGCCGCATCAACTGTTTCAAAGTGGCTTTCATCGTTATAAAAAGCAAAAAACATCCCGCTTTGGAGGGATGTTTTTAAACAGGCTACGCTGAATGTCCCGTAGCCAAAGATTTGTTTCCCAGACGCCTAAAGATAGCGAAGTAGCTACTCTCCCAACTTCTTATATTTTTGTTAATATCTAATTGTTACAAAAACTTTCAGTTTCTTGACTTTATTGCATCAGCCTGATTTGACAATAAAGCCTAGGAGTATTCTTGGCTTTCGCTTGCGTCTTTCTCCTGGGAGTTACCTCCATTAGCGCACGACAGCTCAGAGGATTCTAGAGCTGATACTACTTTCATGCAGCTTTGCGATCAGTTCTTGGTAATTGAGCTAATTGCCACAGGTCTGCGGCAAGTCAGTTTATTTCGTTCACATTAATATTCATTAACGATGTCTAGCAATACATCTCCAGGCGATCGCCCTTTAACAAATACTCTGCTCTGCGTTGCTAAGCTGAGAAACAGTGTTTGGAGCTTAGGAATTCCCTCCTGGCTATTTGGAATTACTGATAGAAGTATTGCGGCTCTGGGAGACGGGTATATTTCTCCGATTGAGATTCTTCATATTCTGATTGGCACGTTCTTTTTTGTGAGCTGGCTCTACTTAAAGCCAGAAGAGTTAGACAACACCAATTCAACGGACAGCGTTTCTCTCACTCATCAGCAGTATTGGCAACTAGCTCACTCTAGAATGCTCGAGCTACAACAATTTCACCTCATTCGCCAAGAATATTTGCTGCCCTTTCCTTATTTCTGCCAAATTTATCACCTGCTGAACCTAAAACATTTAGAAACGGTTCATGCCTTTAGCCTGAATAACTTAAGAATTATAGAAGTGGGTCAGTTTCAAGCGACGGCTGCTGGAGGCAAGCTAAAATTTCAAACTCTTCTCGATTCTCCGGTCAATGCCTTAAGAATTTGGAGACAGCCGATTGTCGAAGTGGAATTGGTGTTGCACACGCCCTACACGGTTGAGCTGAAAATTCCTGTCTACAACGGTAAGAAGATTACAGTAATTTTTAACGTTATTCCTCTCGGTGCTAACGAGCACAAATTTCTGATTGATATCTATAGCGATTTAAGCTGGCCTAAACCATTTTTGCAGTTAGTGCTGCACTTTGCGTCCTGTTTAACTCTTTGGGAAGACTTGCCCTACCTCCGCAAGTTAGCAACTAGAAGATCACTTCGCTTAGTCGCGGCTCATCCATCTAACCACGATACGATGCGGCTGTTTAGACGATTTGTCGATCTGTACGGGGAAGCGCCCTTGGCGGGGGAAAAGGGGAAATCATTCCTCCGGGACGGGGAAAGGAGAAACAGTGAACAGTGAGCAGTGACCAAACTAGTTAGTTCATTTATCAAATTACTAGTAACTGAGCGCTGTTAAGTCCCTTTCCTCTAAAAGATCAGTCTAGACGGTTACTCAATCAAGAGAACAATATAGTTGACCGTTAGATAGATGCCGCTCCCTAGTAAAAAAAATAGTATAAATTATCACATTTACGTAAACTAGCTTGACAGAGAGAACAGCTAATGGCACAGGAATTAAACGGAAAGAAAGTCGCAATTTTAGTGGCTCAAGGATTTGAACAGGTAGAGCTAACTAAGCCCAAGGATGCCTTGGTCAAGGCGGGTGCTCAGGTTCATATTGTTTCGCCAGAAAGCGAGCAGGTGCAGGGCTGGAACCATTACGATAAAGCAGATTTTTTCCCAGTTGATGTACCGATTGATCAAGCGAATGCTAGCAATTATGATGCTTTGCTGCTTCCTGGCGGTACGGTTAACCCAGATCAGCTCCGGACAAACAAAACCGCCGTTGAGTTTGTGAAATCCTTCTTTGAAGCAGGAAAACCCGTGGCGGCGATTTGTCACGGTCCCTGGACGCTGGTAGAAGCAGATGTGGTGAAAGGTCGAACTATCACCTCTTATCCGTCTGTCTCCACGGATTTGAAAAATGCGGGTGCCAACTGGGTCGACCAGGAAGTGGTGGTCGATCGGGGGTTAATTACCAGTCGTCAACCCGACGATATTCCTGCTTTTATTAGTAAAGTCATTGAGGAATTCGCCGTAGGTCAGCACCAAGAACAGCGCCGTTCAGCTTAGTGAAATGGGGGGCGATTAGCCCCCAAACTGTTAGTAGTCCTTTTTCAGGCGCTCTGGAGCGACGGGATATCCTCCAGTGGTTTTCAAACTATTTAGCATCCCCTGGAGCGTTACTAGCAGTGTTGCCAGTGGTGTTGGTCGCGATCGCCTCATCAACAACTTCGCCAGAATTGGCTTTGTCTTCAACCTCCAGTAAAGCATCACCGCCACCATAAACTTTTCCTGCTTTAATGGTTTCTTGAGCTTCCGCCGCTGCTTGCCCTGGAGAGGCTTGTTTAGAATCGTTATTCATGGTCAGACTTGTTTTGAACATACTTCTTTGCCAATTAGATTAAGGCGATCGGCAAAGATAGAAATCTACCATCAGTAGGGAGTTGCGCTACTTGTTACCAACGTTACCCAGAGAGAAGCAATGCTTGCTCTGTTTACCGATGAGGATTAACGACGATGATTGTTGCTGTAGTGAACTCGCGTTCCAGCCCAAAGCAGTTTTTCTCGCAGAGTTTGATAGAACGAGTGGCTGTCTCGCAGCACGATAAATTTAGCGGGACACTCTGCCATTTTTACAGCTACCCACTGTCCGGGCCAAATGGAGGTGGCAAGGGCACCATCGGTCCAGAGTTTGGTATAGAGTTCGTTATCGCGCAGGGGCCAAATATTAACGACGCTGCGCGGAGGCAAGACGATCGGACGGCTAGAAAGACTGAGCGGACAAATCGGCGTAACGGCGATCGCCTCCATGCCGGGATGCAAAATGGGGCCGCTGGCCGAAGCCGTGTAGCCGGTTGACCCGGTGGGAGTGGCGACCAGCAGACCATCCCCACTGTACTGATCGACAATTTCTCCATCGACCTCCATTTCTAAAATTGAAGTGGGCATCCGATCCACGCTAGCTGGTTTAACGCCCATTTCGTTGAGGCAAAAATAGCGATCGCTGGCCGTTTCGGGATGATGTCGTTCTCCCTCAAAGAGCTGTGCTTCTAGCATCATCCGTCGCTGCACCGCGTAGCGGTCAGCCTGTAGTCGCTCCCACACCTTCTCGGTATCCTGAAATGCTTCAAAGGGTTCGGTGAGAAAGCCTAAATGACCGCCAACGTTCACGGCCAGCAGCGGTACGCCAGCAGGAGCTAAATGCCGCGTTGCCGCGAGCACGGTGCCATCACCGCCTAGGACAACGGCAAGATCGATTTTGGTAAAGGCAGAAGCTAAAAAGACCGGATAGGGGTTATCTTTAAAGCCGCTCGGTCCCATCAGCACCTGACACTGACGGGCTTCGAGCTGTCGGGCGCATTTTTCGGCCCACGCTTGGCTTTCGGAGTGTCCGGCTTTGTAGGCAATAATAACGTGCTGTAAATCCACAATGGCTGTTTGTTGAGTGTGCCGATAGAGGCTCGCTTATAGGTTAGCAGGTTCCACTGCCTTCGGCGGGTTGCTGCGGCAGAAATTCTGCTAACCCCAGATAGCGGATACCCGCCGGAGAAATTTCAAACCGATAGGGCAAAACCTCTACCCCAGCGACAACGGCTTCCCGCAGCAGTTGACCGTAGGCCGCATCAAAACTGTCTCCCGGGGCAAAGTAAGGACAGTCAGCGCGATTGATAAAATACAGCATTACCGAGCGCGCCTTCGGCAACAGCAGCCGCAACTCCTGTAAATGTTTTTGTCCTCGGGTGGTGACGGTATCGGGAAACAGGGCAACGTTTCCCTGGACTAAAGTCGTGCTTTTAACTTCTATGTAGAGTGGCGGTGTTTCTGGATGCGTCAGCAGAAAGTCAACGCGGCTTTTTTTGTTCTGTCCGTAGGGAAACTCGGGACGAATCTGGCTGTATCCAGTCAACTCTGGCAACAGTTGTTTTTCTAGCGCCAGTTTAATTACTCGATTCGGCAACCCGGTATTCACTCCCACCCAAGTTGGCTCATTATCGTTGACCTGAATCATCTCCCACGTGTAGGACAGCTTGCGCTTTGGATTATCACTGCGAGAAACCTGTACCGGATTGCCGGGAAGACAAATCTTGGTCATTGGACCCGTATTCGGGCAGTGAGCAGTAATCACTTCTCCAGAAGCTAGTTCAATATCGGCAAAGAAACGCTTGTAGCGTTTTACTAAAGTCCCGGGAATCAGCGGCGGATATTGATACACAAGAGAGGACAACAATTAATAAAATGATGAAGAACTCGACCATTATAAAGCGCCGCAGCACTCAGAAAGTAATGCTTCAACCAATCCAAATAAATCATTTAGCAATTTAGCTCCCCATCAACAATCAACCCTCAACAAGAAACTAGAATATTAGTAAATCTCTCAAGTCAGTACAATTTACAAATAAAACTGCCCGATGAATAAAAGATTATTGATTCTGCTAGGCATTATTTTAAGTGGTCTGCTGGCAGGGGTGATTTGGGTTCTCAGTTTGCCTGGTACGTCTGCTCAGTACACCATTGGCAAAGAAGCGATGCCCCTTGTGCCTCGTTCTCAGGAGAAGAACGAACGGTTTGAAGCCTTTGCTGATTGTTTACCCGATCAGCTAACGCTCAAAAATAAGGATCGTTCAGATCGATTCGCTCGCGCTATGGCGGAGATGAAGAACGACCAGATCGAGAGAACGTTGGATATTAAAGATGACTATAAGCTGAGCGAAGCGGAAATTGAGTTTGAAAACTGTTTAGAAGCAAAGGGGATTACTCCTCAACGCATTCTCCAAGGTGGTGCAAATTAGTTTTTTGTTCTTCATTTGTCCTTGGGACAAAGTGATTCACTGATGACGAATAACTTAACTAATGATCGTTGTCTGTAAGCTGCCAAACCCAGGGCTGAATCTTTTCAAAGCGGTGTTTTTTCTGCAATGCTTGCAGTAGAGTATCTGAGGGACGATAGAGAAACACTGTTTTGAAGTTGCTATCGATTGTGGGAGTGTCAGAAGCCGTCACTAACTGCAAATGAACCTGCGGGTTGAGAAGATGCGCTAAGGAGAGCACTCGACCGGGGATTTCATTGCTAATGACTAAAGGCTCGATGGCGCTGTTGAAGGTGCGAGCAATGGGCGGATTATAGCGACTTTTGGCATAGCTTTTGTGCCACCATACCGGAATTTGCGAGCTAACGATAGCGGATAACACCCCGCTGAAAATTAAGGCGATCGCCACACCTCTCCAGCGCTGACGCTGCTGAGAGGGTCGTTTAAGGCTCAGCTTCATTGTCAGCAAGTAGGCGACAGCGATTTGAATCCCCAGGTAGCAGGGAATGGCGTAGCGAGTGATGCTGGAACGACGACCCCCTAAAATAATATCGGGGGCAATCAGAGCAATTCCTGTCACGCCGACCGAGGTAATCACGAACACCCAGGTAGAGGGAGAAGCGTGACGACAGAGATAGTAAAGCGCGTATCCGGCTAAAGCAGCACAAAGATAGTGTAGGGGACTCAACGGACTCGTTCCTTGATTGAAATCGATGAAGATTCGGCTCAAATTGAGTCCCCAAAACAGGGGCAGGAAGCCTGAGCGAGTGCGATTAACCGAGTCTGTGTTAGCCAGGAAATCCGAGAAGCGGGCGATCACAATCCACAGCCAAGGAACAAAGAGTAACACCCCCACGAACGAAGACAGGAAGTAAGCCTGCACTCGTTGACTCCAGCGGCATCTTTCGCTCATTAAGATATAAATTCCGTGTCCAACGCTGACAAACCCAGAAAACGGGTGGACGTACAGCCCCAAAGCGACGCTAACGCTGTAAACGCCCCAGCTTAACCAATCTTTGCGTCCCCTGGTCCACAGAAGCGCAGCACCGGAAAAGAGAATCGTGACCGTCCACAGACTGTACTCTCGCGCTTCTTGGGCATAGAGAATATGAAACGGGGAAATGGCAATCAGTGCTGTTGCCACCCAACCGACCAATGACGAACCAAATAGTTCTAAACACAGCCAGTAGATGCAGGGCAAGACCAGTAAACTAATGAGAGCCGATAAAACTCTGATGGTGGTGACAGAATTCCCGAAAATCTGTAGCCATCCCCTCGCCATCAAATAATACAGCGGCGAATGTTCAGGATTACCTGCTAGGGCATCGAGAGTATCATGCAAACCTTTGACTCGGTTGGGATACTGATAATGCAGTAATTCCTCAACGCTGATGGTACGTCCATCAAAAACCTGTTCGACCAATTCTGACTGGGTATGACCGGAAATCCGTAGCGAGGTCATCGTCTCGTCGTACCAGTATACCTTGCGCTCTAGGTTATAGAAGCGGAAGAAAATCCCAACGAGAATAAGCACAATAATCATGCTTCGTTGTCTTGACGGTAGAGGACGATTGAACATTTGGCTCTCAAACAGGAATTTTAATGATGGGGAAAGATAGCGCCGCCGTCTGGAACTACATAGCCAGCTTTTCAAGCTTTGTTAGTTAAGAACAGTTGCTAAACTGCTTCACTACTTTCCCAAATACCGATTACTGTAAAACTTTCTGAGGATTTTTGTCAGTCCAACGAGTTGTTCTGAACTTTCCTACCGAGATAGCTCCATCAATACCTTATGCTTCTCCGCTTGACTAAACTGAACAGTTCAGTATTATAGAATTAATAGAATTATTCCGTCGCGACTGCTAACTACTGGCGACGGCTGAAATTGCTAGAGGTGAACTTATGAAAACAACGCTCAAAACAGATGTAATTATTATCGGGGCCGGACCGACCGGACTCTCGCTAGCTGTCCAGCTCATCCGCTACGGTATTGATTTTGTAATCATCGATCGCAAAGAAGGAATTACAGACCTGTCAAAGGCTTTGGTCGTTCACGCGCGTACTCTGGAGATTTACGAGCAGGTTGGTCTAGCTCAGCAAGCTGTTGCCGGGGGCGAGATTGTCCAAAAAGGTGCTTTGATGCATGAAGGCAAAATTACTGGTCGCCTCGATTTTTCTGACTTTGGCGCTCAGCTCAGCCCATTTCCGTATATGCTCGTCTTTGAACAAAGTAAGAACGAGTGTCTTCTGTACGAGTATCTCCAACACCACGGGCAAGAGGTGCGGTGGCAGACTGAAGTGGGAAACGTAGAGCAAAATGCCGATGGTGTTAAGGCGGTTCTTAAAGCCGCAAACGGCGAAACAAATACGGTTGAAGCCCGCTACCTAGTGGGCTGTGACGGCGCAAGCAGTCCGACGCGGCATTTTCTCGGTCTTCCGTTTGAAGGCTCGACTTACCCGCGCCTGTTTTATGTGGCAGACGTAGAGATGGAGTTTCCCGCAGACGAAGCTACCTTTTACGCTCCGTTGGCCCAGAACTCCTTTGTGCTGATGGTTCCGATGCAGGGCAAGAAGCACTGGAGGCTAATCGGCAACATGCCTGAATATAACGACTGGGACGAGCCAGACGTGACCTTTGCTGACATTGAACATAAGGTCAAGCAGTTGGTCATGCGTCCACTGGAGATTCTGACGGTGCGCTGGTTTTCCAGCTACAAAGTACATACTCGTCATGCAGAACCATTTTCTGTTGGCAGATGCTTTCTGGCTGGCGATGCCGCCCACATTCATACTCCTGCGGGCGGACAGGGCATGAACACCGGGATTCAGGATGCCTATAACCTAGCCTGGAAGCTGGCATTTGTGCTGCACGGCAAGGCGAAGACTTCACTTCTCGATACGTACAATGAGGAACGTTTAGCAAACGCCAAACAGCTTTTGCGGTCAACAGATCAGTTTTTTGATGTGGCAGCAGGCCACCAGTGGTATTTCCGGTTGTTCCGCGACACGGTTTTGCCGAGTCTGGCCAGCGTAGTGACGCGCTTTGATGGGGCCAGAGAGTTTCTCTTCGAGCTGGTGTCTGAAATCGGCCTGAACTACCGCCACAGCTCTTTAAGCCAGCATCAGGGCTCTCGTGCCGAGAGGCTGCGCCATCGCCATTTTGAGGTTAAGGCCGGGGACAGAATGCCGTACTTTTTGGTCAATGGCGCTAGTGTATACGACTCGCTCCGCGCTCCCAAATTCCACCTGCTGATATTTACCGACGGTGAACACAGCGTTCAAGAATTACAGCCAAAGCTTAACCAGGAATACGGCCATTGGCTCGACTATACGGTTATTCCGCTTTACCCGCGCGTTGTCGAGCTTTTTGGCTTAAGCCAACCGTTCCAGGTCTTGCTAAGACCCGATAACTACATCGGCATGGTTTCGACCAGTCTTTCCTGGAAAGATCTCAAAACTTACTTCAGCAACCTTGCTCAGGAAGTACTCGCCGCGAATAGTTAGGGCATTCAATTAGCTGTGCGAATACAGTTTGCGTCTAGGACGACTAAATCTTTCGATTGAAAAACCGTACAGTGAGGAATTGTCTTCAAAATGGCAGGGACTCCTGATTGAAGATGAGAAATTGCCTCGTTCGCCGCTGGCTGATACTGCATCAGCCACGGATCGTCTGCCAGTGCTTCTGGGGTGAAATCGCTAGGTTTTAGTAGCCAAAAGTCAATGCCGTATTTTTGAATCACGTCTCGCACCACCTGAAGGTTGGGGCTATACTGAGCGGCCATTAAATTCAGCACTCGTTCTCGAAACGGTCGGTAGTAGCCCCAGTGATAGGGAATTGCGTATTCGCTGCCAACTAAAATAGAACGTCTGGCAAAGGTGGGCAGATTATTGCCCTCATCAGTCAGAGAAGCAATCAGGCTGTCTGGAGGCTGCTGCTGGAAAAATTCGTACAGCGCCGGGGCTTCTCCCACTCGATAAGCGGTGACGGGGAACTTCTCGACAAAGCGAGGATAGCCAGCCAGCGCGATCGCCATTACGATTGTGGCGCACCCAGCCAGCAGCGCTCGCCCCCCAGGCTTCGCCCAGCGCCATAGAGACTCAATCAAAATCACCAACACAATCCCTGATGCAATGCTCATCACCATGCGGAGGCTATGTTCTGTGTAGCGGGACGGTAAATGCAGCCTAAACAGCAGGGCATGGGCAGCAAAAAACATCCCCACAGAAGCCACCACGATTTGCAGCAGAATCTTTGCCTGTAACTGCCGCACAATCGGAAACCGCTGCGGAAATTGCGGCAGCACCAGCAGCAGAAACCCTGTTGCATTCGTCACAGGCGTTAAAATCGACGGCAGCCGAACCCCGCCGCGTCCCCGCAGCCAAAACTTGGCCGGATCGTTGTCATAAAAAAACCGCGATCGCCCCCCCGGTAGAAATTCCGGCAGACTCCTGGCCTGAGCAACGGAAATTACGGGTTCAAACTGATGGGTTTTGAGGGCATAGGGCAGCAGCACGAGAAACGCTACGGCTAACCCCGCCACGCTCATTACCCAATCCTGGCGATGGGAGCGCCATACCAACCGGAGCGTTAAAATAGCGGCAGCCAGTAACACCATCTGCGGATAGAACAGCCCCAATAGCGCGATCGCGCCTAAGCAGGGCCACAGGGAACGCCGCAGCAGATAGTAGAGAAACGCTAAAAAGAGCGGGTAGATAAACGCCTTTGGCGTCCCAGAAACAACGGCATCTGTCAAGCCCAAACTTTGCGAGAGCAGCAGAGTGGCGGTGAAAGCGGCGGCGGGAACGGGAAAGATCTGCAAGCAGGTTCCAAAGCAGTAGCCAGCCGCGATCAGATTTAAGCCGACAGGCAGCAATTTATTGAACACAAACGGATCGAACCCCAGAGCGATCGCCCCTCGATACAGCCACTGATATCCCGCTGGGGCTACAGTTTGAAAATAATTGGCAATAAAATCGTCAGGAAACAGCTCCGAATTGGTAAACCGCAGCATCCAAAACACGTGCTGTCGCGCATCGTCTTGAACGACCCATTCACTACTAAATGCCTCCTGAAGAGCAAAAACGCTATAGGCTGCGGCTACAGACAAACTCAGAGCCAACCAAAATAGTTGAGCACGAGACTGACGACAGGCTAAAAACTGAGGCAGAATCATTCTAGAAAACTACTTCTATGTCTTGAATTGGGCGAGCAACGGTCGCTCTGTTCAGCTTTGCTCGGAACTTCGTTAATCATTTTGACTGGCTTCAGTTCCTAAACGAGCTTGGATGCAGGAGCCACAAAAACTAATCCCCCACCGCTCGGTGAGGGATTAAATGGTTATCTCTTAGAGATTAGTCTTTAACCAAACTTACCAGCCGTGGAGGCAATCAGGAAGGCAGCGTAGGTAAGGACGTAGCCAACGGCGAAGTGGGCTAGACCAACTACACGACCTTGAACGATAGACATTGCCACAGGCTTGTCCTTCCAGCGAACGAGGTTGGCTAGAGGAGTGCGCTCGTGCGCCCAAACAAGAGTCTCAATCAGCTCTTGCCAGTATCCTCTCCAGGAGATCAGGAACATAAAGCCAGTTGCCCAAACCAGGTGTCCGAATAGGAACATCCAAGCCCAGACTGATAGGTTGTTCATGCCGTAGGGGTTGTATCCGTTAATCAACTGTGCGGAGTTTGCCCAGAGATAGTCACGGAGCCAGCCCATCAGGTAGGTGGAGCTTTCATTAAACTGCGCCACGTTGCCCTGCCAAATACCAAGATGCTTCCAGTGCCAGTAGAAGGTCACCCAGCCGATGGTGTTCAGCATCCAGAAGGCGGCGAGGTAGAACGAATCCCAAGCAGAAATATCGCAGGTACCTCCCCGACCGGGACCGTCGCAGGGGAACGCAAAGCCGAAGTCTTTTTTGTCCGGCATCAGCTTAGAACCGCGAGCGTCGAGGGCGCCCTTAACCAAAATAAGAGTGGTGGTATGCAGACCAAGCGCGATCGCGTGATGCACCAAGAAGTCGCCAGGACCAATGGTCAGGAACAGCGAGTTGGTGCTGTCGTTGATAGCGCCTAGCCAGCCCGGAAGCCAAGGAGCACCGGCGGTGGAGGCGACGCTATCGGCGTTGGAGAGCAGAGCATCGAACCCATAGAGGGCTTTCCCGTGAGCGCCCTGCACAAACTGAGCAAATACCGGCTCAATCAGGATTTGCTTTTCGGGAGTGCCGAAGGCTACAACAACGTCGTTATGAACGTACAGACCCAGAGTGTGGAAGCCGAGGAAGAGGGAAACCCAGCTTAAGTGGGAGATAATCGCCTCTTTGTGCTGGAGTACCCGGTCTAGGACGTTGCCTCGGTTTTGCTCAGGGTCATAGTCCCGGACGAGGAAAATGGCACCGTGAGCAAAAGCTCCGAGCATGATGAACCCAGCAATGTACTGGTGATGGGTGTAGAGCGCCGCCTGCGTGGTGTAGGCTCGTCCCATAAAGACGTAGGGAGGCAGAGCGTACATATGCTGAGCGACGAGGGATGTGATCACACCCAACGCGGCTAGGGCCAGAGCAAGCTGAAAGTGCAGGGAGTTGTTGAGGGTGTCATACAGTCCCTGGTGAGGCAGGTTGAACTGACCTTCGGTTTCTTGGCCGAAAAATTTCTTGGCGTTAAGCATATCCTTAATGCTGTGCCCGATCCCAAAGTTGGTGCGGTACATATGTCCCGCGATAATGAAGATCACGGCGATCGCCAAGTGGTGGTGAGCCATATCCGTCAGCCAAAGAGACTCGGTTTGAGGATGAAAGCCACCTAAGAAGGTCAAAATGGCGGTTCCTGCACCCTGAGACGTACCAAAGACGTGATTAGCCGTATCTGGGTTCTGAGCATACACTCCCCAGTTGCCGGTAAAGAAGGGGCCAAGACCAGCCGGGTGAGGAGGAGTGGTCAGGAAGTTATCCCAGCCTACGTGCTGTCCGCGAGACTCAGGAATAGCCACGTGAACGAGGTGACCAGCCCACGCTAGAGAACTCACGCCAAACAAACCAGCCAAGTGGTGATTGAGACGAGACTCAGCGTTCTTGAACCAGGAGAGGCTCGGACGGAACTTAGGCTGGAGGTGCAGCCAGCCAGCAAATAGAAAGACGGCTGAGAGAATGAGCAAGAACACGGCTCCCATATAGAGGTCGGTATTCTTGGTCATGCCAATGGTGTAAAACCAGTGGTAAACACCAGAGTAGGCAATGTTAACGGGGTTAGAAGCGCCCCCTTGGGTAAACGCATCTACTGCCGCTTCCCCAAAGTGAGGATCCCAAATTGCGTGAGCGATGGGACGAACGTTGATCGGATCTTTAATCCACTGCTCGAAATTACCTTGCCAGGCGACGTGGAACAGAGTGCCGGAGGTCCAGAGGAAAATGATCGCAATGTGACCGAAGTGAGAGGCAAAAATCTTTTGATAAAGATTTTCCTCGGTCATTCCGTCGTGCGTTTCAAAATCGTGGGCGGTGGCGATTCCGTACCAAATCCGACGAGTCGTCGGGTCTTGAGCGAGATCCTGGCTAAATTTTGGAAATTTAGTTGCCATAAGTCTTTAAGGAAATTCTCCTTGTCAAAAATGAGGCTAACGCAGGTGCGCTGCTCATTTTCTTGTTTATAGTTGTCCTGGAACCGAAGTTCCAGGAGGGTAGGCAATAGCTGCCCTGTGCGTTTTCCTTATCCTACTGCAAGGATTCGCGCGAGGAAGAATGCCCAAGTGGTGACAATTCCTCCCAACAGGTAGTGGGCAACACCCACGGCGCGGCCTTGAATGATGCTCAAAGCGCGAGGCTGAATTGCTGGAGCGACTCTGAGTTTATTGTGTGCCCAGACAATCGACTCAATCAACTCTTGCCAGTAGCCGCGACCGCTGAATAAGAACATCAGGCTGAAGGCCCAGACAAAGTGAGCGCCGAGGAACAGTAACCCGTAGGCAGACAACGCTGTTCCGTAGGAGTTGATCACCTGCGAAGCCTGCGCCCAGAGAAAGTCGCGCAGCCACCCGTTAATGGTGAGGGCACTCGTTGCGAAGTTGCCGAAGGTAATATGAGATACCGTTCCATCTGGCGATACGGTTCCCCAAACGTCGGACTGCATCTTCCAGCTAAAGTGGAAAATGACAATCGATAGGGAGTTATACATCCAGAACAGGCCCAGAAAAACGTGGTCCCATCCGGATACTTGGCACGTACCGCCGCGACCAGGACCGTCGCAGGGGAAACGGAAGCCGAGATTCATCTTATCGGGAATCAGCCGTGAGCTACGAGCGTAAAGCACTCCTTTGAGCAGGATCAGTGCCGTTACGTGAATGGTAAACGCATGAATGTGATGCACCATGAAATCGGCGGTTCCCAGGGCAATCGGCATCATGGCGACTTTACCACCCACGGCGACAATACCGCCGCCAAAGGCATAGCTTGCCGGTTCAATCGCATTGGGAGCGGTGGCACCCGGAGCCAGAGTATGCAGGTTCTGGACCCACTGGGCAAACACGGGCTGGAGCTGAATTGCCGTATCTGAGAACATATCTTGGGGGCGACCCAAAGCTCGCATCGTGTCGTTGTGAATGTAGAGACCAAAGCTGTGGAAGCCGAGGAAAATACAGACCCAGTTGAGGTGGGAAATAATCGCGTCGCGGTGGCGGATTACCCGGTCTAATACGTTGTTAACGTTCTTCGCCGGATCGTAATCGCGCACCATGAAGATCGCGCCATGAGCGCCCGCGCCCACAATCAGGAATCCGCCAATCCACATATGGTGGGTGAACAGAGACAGCTGCGTACCGTAGTCTGTCGCCATGTAGGGATAGGGAGGCATCGCGTACATATGATGTGCCACAATGATCGTCAGCGAACCGAGCATGGCGAGATTGATCGCTAGCTGAGCGTGCCAGGACGTGGTCAAGATTTCATAAAGACCTTTATGCCCTGTGCCACCAATGATCATGGGATCCCTGTGGTTTTCTAGGATTTCCTTGATGCTGTGCCCAATGCCCCAGTTGGTCCGGTACATATGTCCGGCAATTAGGAACAGAACGGCGATCGCCAGGTGGTGGTGAGCCGTATCCGACAGCCACAAACCTCCGGTGACGGGGTTCAATCCCCCCTTGAAGGTGAGAAAATCAGAGTAGGTAGCCCAGTTAAGGGTAAAGAAGGGCTTGAGTCCCTCAGCAAAGCTGGGATAGAGCTCAGCCATAATGCTGCGGTTCAAGATGAACTCGTGGGGCAGGGGAATGTCTTCTGGGGCCACTCCCGCATCCAGTAGCTTGTTAATTGGTAAAGCTACATGGATCTGGTGCCCAGCCCAGGATAGAGACCCCAGCCCGAGCAAGCCAGCTAGGTGATGGTTGAGCATCGACTCGACATTCTGGAACCACTCTAGCTTGGGAGCACGCTTGTGGTAGTGGAACCAACCAGCGAAGATCATGAGTGCTGCCATTACTAGCCCGCCAATCGCGGTGCAGTAAAGCTGAAATTCGGTGGTAATTCCCGAAGCTCGCCAGAGCTGGAAGAAGCCAGAGGTGATCTGAATGCCGTGGAAGCCACCGCCCATATCACCATTGAGAATGTCTTGACCGACAATCGGCCAAACGACCTGAGCGCTTGGCTTGATATTGATTGGGTCTCTCAGCCAAGACTCATAGTTGGAAAAACGAGCGCCATGAAAATACATGCCGCTCAGCCAAACAAAAACAACTGCTAAGTGACCAAAGTGGGCACTGAAGATCTTTCTAGAAATATCTTCGAGGTCACTGGTTTGACTATCAAAATCGTGTGCATCGGCGTGGAGGTTCCAAATCCAGGTTGTGGTTTTAGGACCTCGCTTGAGAGCGCGGTCGAAGTGACCCGGCTGAGCCCATTTTTCAAATGAGGTTTCTACCGGATCTTTGTCAACTACGACTCTCACTTTCGCCTCTCTTTCAGGAGGACTAATTGTCATGAGGGTTCTCTCTCGACAATGAACTTTAAAAGTGTGATTTAACGCGGTATGCCTATCCTAGTTATGTTCTAGGCATTTGCAATTACTCTGATAATAAATCCAATCCCGCGTTTGTTTCGCTCCACCCGAAGATACTTAACAATATTTAAATTTCCTCAAGTCTTGAGCAGATATAGATTGTGAGCAACCTCCTCTTCTAAGCATGTCAAGAGAAAACAAGTTTTCTTCACAAAGAGAAACATTTGACGCCAGACATTTAAAACCTGCGCAATTTAGCTGATGAAGGCGAACCAGATTTCGCTATAGTGCCAGTGGGACTTCAATAAATTAGGCAGAAAGCATGAGGAGAATCGGGTTGGGGAGGAAAATTGTTGGGGTAGGAATGGTGCTGTGCGTCATCGCGTGGAGCCTGCTGAGCTGTAGCGATCGCCCTCCCCAACTTGATAGTCCAGGGTCTGGAGCTGGCATTGCCGAAACCGCTCCTCCCCCAGCAATAGAGGAGTTAAAAACCAAACTGGCTCAGTATCAGCCCCAGGTAGAAATTATCAGCCCGCAAACCGATGATATCTTCCAAGACACCACCGTTGAGGTCCAAGTTCAGGTGCAGGACTATCCCCTCTTCCAAGATGAAGAACGGCAGCTCGGCCCTCATCTGAGCCTGCTCCTCGATAACCAGCCGGAGCAGGAAATTTATAGCGTCGAGCAGCCAATCGTTTTAGAAAACCTGTCGCCGGGGACTCATACCCTGCGGGTGTTTGCCTC
Source organism: Cyanophyceae cyanobacterium (assembly GCA_050331735.1). Lineage (GTDB taxonomy): Bacteria > Cyanobacteriota > Cyanobacteriia > Cyanobacteriales > JBHJGN01 > JBHJGN01. Next base: position 51,189 of record JBHJGN010000019.1, on the reverse strand, counting down.
TCGTCCCTGGCACGAAAGCTTTAAAAACGAAGGGGCTTACGCTCAAACAACGTTTCATGTCTTTACTCGCACCAACGACGCTCCCGATTCCGCCTTACCTCTGCTGACCTATAGTCAGCCCGAAGGAACTTACAGAGCTGAACCGATCCTGCTCGATTTCTACTTAACCAATGCCCCGCTGCACCTCGTTGCTCAAGAAGATGCTGACGACGAGATTGCTGACTGGAAAATTCAGGCGACCGTAAACGGACAAAGTTTCTTGCTCGAAGACTGGCAGCCAGTCTATCTCAAAGGATGGCGACCCGGAACGAACTGGGTCCAGCTAGAGCTTCTCGATGGACAAGAGAATCCCATTCAGAACGTTTTTAACAATACCGTTCGGCTGATTGAGTACGTCCCAGACGGGCAAGATACGCTATCAAAGCTGATGCGGGGCGAACTTTCTGCCCAAGCGGCTCGCGGCATCATTAGTCCGAGCATTAGCGAGGAAGCGATCACGCCTCCTGAACCGACTGAAGACGAGGGTCCGCCAGCAGCAGGCCCGGTTCCAGAACTGCCGGAAACGGAGGAGCCGCTTCTCGAGGAACCCGAGGAAGTGGAACCGCCGAGCGCTCCCTTACCCGAACCCAGCATCGAGCAGGGGGTTCCAGATTCAGAACCAATAGAGTCTGAGGCTTCTCCGCCGGAAACTCCAAAAGCCTTTGAGGAGCCCACAGAACTAATCGAGCCACAACCTCAGCCCATTCCCAACCTCGATGAGCCGTCAGCAGCACCAGCCGCTGAGCAGCCTCAACGGCGCAGAAAATTCTTTCGCCGCCTGCGCCGTCCCGAAATCACGCCTAGCCCTTCCCCAGAACCCCTGCTGCCAGAAGTGATTGCCCCTAACCCCGAGGAACTAAAGCCCGGATTGATCGAGACGCAGCCAGAACACTATCTTCCCAGCGAACCGCCTGCATCCGAGGTGCCTCAACCGCCTTCAACAGTCGTCGAGGAAGAGCCGTCAGTGGATGACGCGGGAACTTAACCGAGACGTATTTGACTCGTCACCGAGAGGAGCCTCTCCTAGCTAAATCTACGCACCAGCATAGCGACCTGAGTAATAAGCTGCGACGGTTTAATGGGCTTCGACAGATGACAATCAAACCCAGCGGCGAGGATTTTTCGCTTATCGGCTTCCGTTGCGTAAGCAGTTAGGGCGATCGCCTTAATATTGCCTCCGGCTGCTAGCGATTTTCTCCGGATGGTTTGTATTAACTCGTTACCGTCGATTTCAGGCATGCCAATATCGCTAATGAGTACGTCCGGCTGTTCAGCGTCAAAGGATGTCAAGGCTTCCTGCGCTTTTGTTACAGCCGTTACCTGAGCACCGTGTTGTTCCAGCCAGAGAGTGGTAATCTCTAAACTATCTGCTTCGTCATCCACGACTAGCAGGCGGACTCCCTCCAAACTGAGCCCGTCAGTCTGGAGACTGGGGGGCTTTTTAGGGGCTAACGGTTGTTGAATCCGGGGGAGATTGACTGTAAATGTTGAGCCTTGGCCTTTACCCAAGCTCTGAGCTGAGACGGTTCCTCCATGCAGCTCGACTAGATGTCTGACAATCGCTAACCCTAACCCTAAGCCTCCGAAAGTTCGGGTGGTACTACTGTTCTCTTGGCGAAATTTATCAAACAGGTAGGGAATAAACTGTTGGTCGATGCCGTTGCCCGTATCGACAACCTGTAGCGTCATGCGGGAGTCGCGTTTGAAAAGCTGAACGGTAATTTGACCGCCAGCAGGGGTAAATTTAACCGCATTTGTTAAGAGGTTCCACACCACCTGCTGCAAACGGTCTGGATCTCCTAAAATCGTCTCTTCGCGACTCTGATAATTAGTGACAATCTGAATTGATTTAGCCTGCGCTGCTAGGCGAACCGTCTCGATCGCCGCTTCAATAATTGGGGGCAGCTTTAGAGGCAGGCTCTGAAGCTGAAGCTTGCCTCGCAAAATCCGGCTGATATCGAGCAGATCGTCTATGAGTTGAGTCTGTAGCTGAGCGTTGCGCTCAATTGTTTCGAGAGCGCGTTCGGTTTGTTCAGCGCTAACGTTTCCTTTGCGGAGGAGACTCGTCCAGCCGACAATCGGATTCAGCGGCGTTCTCAGTTCGTGGGAAAGCACCGCTAGAAATTCGTCTTTAAGGCGGTTGGCCTGCTCTGCTTCTTCCCGAGCTGTCCTTTCACTCTCCAACAGCTTATCGCGCTGAGTTTCAGCTAAAACACGCTCGGTGATATCTGTCGCTACTCCAATCAAACCAACGACAGTTCCCTGGCGAGCGATCGGTGTGGCCCGACACTCGTAGACTAGCTGATTGATTTCGACACGCCACTGAGTTTCGGCACCAGCCAGAACCCGACGGTGTTTTTCGCTCATTTCTGGATAGAGACGGGAAAATTCAAAAATCGAGCGTCCCACAATGGCTTCCGGCTTCAGAGCCAGTGCCGCTAATCCTTTGCCTTCGGCTAAAGTAATCGTGCCTTCCCGGTTAACAGACCAGAGAATAATTGGAGCTCCGGTAACCACAGTTCGCAGTAATGCTTCAGAGCGCTGGCGTTCGGTGATTTCAGTTAACAACTGCTTGTTAGTTTGTTTGAGAGCGACGGTTCGTTCCGAAACTTGAGTTTCTAAATTATCGTTCAGCCGCTTGAGCGTTGTTTCTGCTTGCTTGCGCCAGGTGATGTCCCGGAGCGAGGCCAGATAGGCCGACTCTCCCTCCCAGGTGATTTCAGCAAGCCGCATTTCTGCCGTAATCACTTCTGTCTGGCGCACAATATCTATTTCAGTGCTTTCCCCAGTCACTAGGGGAAACCCAAACTCTCTGCCGATCAAATTTTGGGTTCGACGGTCAAACAGCTCTGCGACGGCTGGATTGGCAAACTGAATCACTCCTTGAGAATTGACCACCAGCATCGCATCAGCATTGCGGTTGATTAAAGAGCGAAACTGCTCCTCGCTAGTTTTAACGGCAGCGTTTTGCTGCTTCATAGCGAGCTGAAGGCGCTTGCGCTCAATGCTGTAGCGAATCGCTTTGACAAATGAATAGCTGTCAAATTTTCCTTTGACTAAATAATCCTGAGCGCCTTCCTGGAGAGCGGCGATCGCCACCTCTTCATCGTCTAGCCCGCTGAGGATAATTATGGGCAGGTGCGGCTCTTGAGCCTGCACCTGGCGGCAGATCCCCAGTCCCTGAGCATCCGGTAGCGATAAATCCAAAAAAACGACATCGATTTGCCCTTTTGCCAATCGCTCAAGTCCTTGAGCCAGAGACCTAGAACTCTCAAGCTGAATTCGCGCCTGCGGCAGCTCCTGCAACAGCTCTGCAACAAGTTCGACATCTTCTCGGTCGTCTTCAATCAACAGAATTTTAGTCGTCTGCATCGATTCCCATTACTCAGTCCGAGCTAAACATCTGATTGAGACGCGCCTCTTCACTCGCCGTAATGTAGGTAAAGTTACCGGTCAAAATTCCCGCAATCTGCTGAAATGGATGACCAATTTTCATTCCTTGCTTGTTAACAATCTGAAACTCCCGAATATCCTTGTCGTGGTCGGAGCCGCGCATTTTCAACACCACAATTCCCCGACGCATTCCCCCAAAAACTTCAACGTAGCGCAGCAGAATAATAGAATCTGTAATGGTGGAAATATGAGCATCTGTTACTGAGGAACCGCCAAGCAGACTCGAAGTATTAGAGGTGAAAATACCAGTCATTTTTTTAGATTTGACAAAAGCCGTAATGCTAATGATAAATTGCCGAAACGCCCGTTCTGGGGCCGTTCGCTCTAGGGCAGAGAGGCTATCGATGGCGACGCGATTGGGCTGATAGCGATTGATGATATCTTTAATGACAATGAGATGTTCTTCTAGGCCCGTTGCTTCAGGAGAGCGACAGACAATTTTTAATCGGTTGGCTGTTTCAGCGGCGGCAAAATCTACGCCCCATCCCCTGGCGTTGCGATAAAGCTGTTCTCGTCTTTCTTCAAAAGCAAATAGTAAACAGCGCTCCTGATGTTCAATACCGCCATTCAAAAACTGAGTGACAATTAGCGTTTTTCCGGTTCCGGTTGCTCCTGATACTAAAACGACGGAATCTCGGAAAAAACCGCCGCCGCACATATTGTCCAATTCCTCAATTCCTGAAGGAATGCGCATGGCGGTGGATTCTTGTTCGTATTCTAAAGTTGAGAGCGGCACCACCTCAATTCCAGAGCCAGCGAGGACAGAGAACGGAAATTCTCCTTTTTGATGGTTAGAGCCTCTGAATTTGAGAATTTCTAGCGATCGCCGCCGTTTCTCTTCCTCTAAAATGTTTCGGAGAATAATCACGTTATCAGCGACGAACTCTTCCATTCCGTAGCGGCTCACGTTACCATATTCATGACTCCGTTCGGCAGTAATCAGAGTTGTTACTCCTAATTCTTTGACGGTAGAGGCAATCCGATACATCTCGCTCCGAATCTGAGCAGGATCGCTAAAGTAGGAAAAAATAGCGCCAAGAGCATCAACAGCAAGACGTTTAGCCCCAACCTTGTTAATCGCATGTTCAATTCTAGCCAGTATTGGAGCGAGTTCGTACTCTCCTGTCACGACTGGCTTCTCTCCCGCCTCTGGAGAGGCATCGACAAAAGACCATTTTCCTTGGGCTTCCCATTGTTGAATAGTCCAGCCGAAGCCACTCATATAGTGGCAAATCTGCCGAGGAGCTTCTTCAAACGTTACTAATACCCCGGGCTGATCGAACTGCGTAATGCCGGCAGCGAGATACTGACAGGCCAGAACTGTCTTAGCACTGCCTGTTGTTCCGGCCACTAGAGTCGCGCTATGACTAGGTAAGCCGCCATCAGCAACGGTATCAAAACCGGGAATACCCGTTTGCAGCTTTTCAACGGTGTATTTTTGGGGCGGATTCCTATTGACGTTCATATTTCAATGATGGAGCTTGGAGAGAAAAATCGACAGTAAGGGGAGATTAAATGTTCAGACCCAGCAAAACCTTCTGCTTGTCGGACAGGTCGCCAATTAGTCGCTTTAATGGTGGCGGAAGCTGTTTAATTAAGGTTGGAGTCACTAAAACTTTGTCTTCCTCTGCTAGTTGAGGTTCTTTAAGAACGTCAATAACAATAATTTCGTATTGATCCGGAAATTCTTCTTCACAAATGCGATGAAGGTTAGAAATTGCCTGTCCAGAACGGCTTGATTGTCCAGTGACATAAAGCTTCAACAACAGTTTACTCATAGAGTCGGCACATCAATTCAATCTGATTCCTGCCCGTTCCAGAAATTAGCTTCGCCCGTTTTAGTCCTGAACTGGCTCATCTTAATTTGGCAAACAATACAATAACACAACATTAATCAAGAACCATTCGTTAAAATTGCATAGAAATAATAAAGATTAAAACCGCTCTCCAAGCCACCAAAATCGACAAAAAACAAATTAACGTAGGTTTTATCTTCAAAGAGCACAAAGTTTAACAGTGGCTGTGTAAAAGACTTTTAAAATCAGATCGGTGATGTTAGGCATAACATTAAACCCCAGCGGTACGATCTCAACGCCGTATTGAGCTAAGCGGAATTGGCAACAACCGCTCAATGAACGATAATATCAGTTCTGCAATGGACTGTCTCTATCACGGAAGGATTATGAGTTTTGCTCAGGATTGGATCTGGGATGGGAATTGAAAAAATAGTTGAGCATTGAGTTTTTGATGCTAAAACAGAGTAATCGTATCGTAAAGAATTGATATCATAATGGAAGGTTCATCGCATCTCCCTTAAGAAATACCCTCTCCGTCAAAGGCTGATTCTATATAGCTTTGGAGAGTAAGCTGGCGATCCTGCCACGACATTGCTTTAGGTGGAGTGGTGTTTGCTGCCGATGACCGCTGGCGCAACGGCAGCCGTTGGTAAGTGACCAAAGCGACATCAAACCGACAGGAGAACTCTGCTAAACGAGCATGTTTGGCCAAGAATAGGGCGGCGGTGCGCTGCAATTTCGCTTGCTTATGAGGAGTAATAGCCAAAAGACCGTCAGCATCTAAATTTTGAGCCTTGCGAGTTTTCACCTCAACAAAGGCAATTTGGGTAGCCTTTTGAGCAATGAGATCGATTTCTCCCCAGCGACAGCGCCAACGACGTTGTAAAATCATCCATCCCTGAGCCTTAAGCCACTGCGCCACTAGCTGCTCTCCAACTTCTCCGATCATTTCAAAGCTTAAGACTCGATCCTGGTAAGATTGCAGATAACGGCTAGTGTAACAGCTAGCCGCAGACCTGTCACAGATAAACCGTTGTGCGATCGCTTGTGAACCATGACCTTTAGGAAACTTAAGAGCCGATGGATGACGTGGAGCTTAGTTATTAGCCTTGCCGTTTGTTGGTTAGCTACCCCAGCATGGGCCATTGACTACGATAAACGCATTCTTATTGGCCAAGATTTCTCCGGACAGAATTTGACAGATTCTAGCTTCGATAAAGCCAATCTGCGAGATAGCAACTTCAGTAATGCTAACCTTCAGGGAGTACGGTTTTTTGCCGCTAATCTAGAATCCACTAATCTGTCAGGAGCCAACCTAAGCTATGCCATTCTCGACTCAGCTCGGTTGACTCGTGCCAACCTAACCAATGCCGTCCTCGAAGGAGCCTTCGCCACGAGTGCTAAGTTTGAAGGAGCAACGATAGACGGAGCTGACTTTACAGACGTGCTGCTGCGTCGAGATACTGAAGCAGCGCTCTGTAAAATTGCCACCGGGATAAATCCGACGACGGGACGAAAAACACGGGACACGCTTTATTGCCCATAACATTCCGTAGCTGAAGATTCAGATTAAAAGAATGGGGGTAAGGGAAGCCGCTGTCGCGGCGGGAAAAGGGGAAATAGTTGCTCCGCAACGGGGAAGGGGCAAAGGGGAGTAATTAAGTTTGTGCCTTAGTTCTGTAGTCATTGCCCGTTCCGAAGGGACAGTTTTCCCTTTCCCCGTTCCGTTCGCGTTAGCGTCTCCGAAGGAGAAGGAACAGTTTTCCCTTTTCCCGTCCCGGAGGGACTATTTCCCCGTCCCGCACCGGATATTAACTAAGCCAAACAAATCCTCCTAACCCCAAAAGTAAAATGAGGAGAGCCACCCAGATAAACTGATTGTCGTTGGTTTCTCTCTGGCTGAGGTCGAGGGAAGTTTCTTCTAAAGTGGCCGTCGTCTTTCGCCGGACGGTATTGCTACCGCGCCTGTCTTGGGGCTGGCTTTCTTCGAGGGCGCTGAGGTCGGGAATTTCAGACATCCACTCCTTCGGTCGATTGAGCTGAGGGGCTTGAATAATATAGAGCAAGCGCTGGCTTTGCTTACGAACTTCTGGAGACGGATGAGCCGATAGCTTCTGACAAAGAGCGATCGCCGCTTGTGGTTGTCCCAAGGCCTGATAGGCTGAAACTAGCCAAATATTGACTTCTCCCCCTAGGCGAGAAGCGGGAGCGACAAGCTTGCTGGCGGCCTGAAGCTGCTCGACGCTCTGGCGATACTGACCTCGTTCTAAAGCCTGTTTTCCTGCTCGGTATAGCTGGTGGAATTCTTGCTGGATCGTCACAATAATCGCTAGAGTGCATATAGATTTTATCATTAGCAAACAATGTACAACCAGCTACTTTGGCGCGGGGTTGTTGCCTCACTCACCGTTGGTTTCGCTGTTGTCGCGCCATCGGTTGAAGCCCGACCTATCTATGGCAGCAGCTTCTATCGCGGTCCCGTTCCTTACCAAGGCCCCAGGATTACCCACAGGCCGCTTCGGTCTAGACAAGTCCTGCGCTCCTACGACTCTCGCTTTGGGTCCGACATCTATTCCCCAGCGAGAAGATACGGCAGCACGATTCGTCACTCCACTCTGGTTAATCCAACGGTTATCAACTCTCAAATCCGCGATTCAGTCCTGATTAATCCAGTATTTATCACTCCCTCGCGTCAGCGGCGGTATACCCGCAAAAGATACGTTCGCTACGCAACTCCCGGAAGCATAGAGATTCGCATTGATCCATAAAGCAGGGTAGCGAGTTGTTTAGCAGATGATAGATCTTGTAGAGACACCGCAAGGAACAATCAGCAAAAATTAAATTGTCAAACCGTCCCTCATCCCACTGAGAACTGCTAGGTATAGTTTTCTAGAAACTCCCGCAGTTGTTTGATTTGACAATTTTCAGCAAACTGAGAAAGCACTTGAGCAAAAGGCTTGAGCTTAACGTCAGAGCTGAGCTGGTCTGTCTCTTCTAAGATGCTGTCTAGGTCGCCTTTTTTTGCTAAATTGAGTAACTTCTTCAAGATGTTAGCATTGGGAGGCACGAGCGCTTGGCCTAGGGAAGCTGCCTTAGCTGGCTCCGCTGCCGCCTCTGCGTAGAGCCACTGAAGCTTGAGATGAACTCGTAACATCTCCAGTAAATTCTGTGCCGACACTGGCTTTGGCAAAAACTCATCGGCTCCAGCGTCCAAACTGCTGTACTGGTCGCTATCGAACACGCTCGCCGACGAGGTGATAATCGTGATCTTGTGTAGGTGAGGAACCCGGCGAATCTGCCGAATCATTTCAATCCCACCCATCTTGGGCATCACTAGATCGGTAATAATCGCATCAGGAGGTGTGGCGATCGCCCGCTCTAGCCCCTCTTCCCCGCTACTGGCTTCAATGACCTTAAACCCAAGCGGTTCGAGCAAGTTCAACAGAACCGAGCGGTTTTCCCAGTGGTCATCCACAACCAAAATCTGCCGCTGCCTGCCCTCATGTCCGATAATTTTTCCGAACTGAGATTGACCGACAGAGGCGACTGGCGCTGCTGTCGGTAGATCAACGTCGAACCAGAATTTACTTCCTCGTCCGAGCTGACTTTGTACTTCCAGAGTGCTATTCATTAACGAAACAATTTTGAGGCTAATGGCTAATCCGAGTCCGGTTCCTTCAGTACGCTTTTGCGGGTCTCCCACCTGCTCAAACGGCAAAAAGATCTTTTCTATCTGAGCAGAAGTCATGCCAACTCCGGTATCTTCCACTTCAAAGCGCAGGGTGACAAGAGGATACTCGGCTTGGGTATCATTATTCTGTTTTAGAAGCCGAATTTTAAAGGTGACGCTGCCTTGCTCCGTAAACTTAATAGCATTGCCCAGCAGATTAATTAACACCTGCCGCAGGCGTTTTTCATCGGCAACAATGGCGGTTGGCAGCTCCGCATCCGGTTGATAAACGAAAGCAATGCCCTGCTGCTCTGCCCGAATGCGGCAGATTTCGCTGACTCCTTCGAGAAAGTTGAGCGCATTGAGGTGGCTGGGATACAGCTCCATTCTTTGCGCCTCGATTTTAGAAAGATCCAAAATATCATTGATTAGGTTAAGGAGATGAGAGCCGCACTGATAAATAATTTTGACTCCCTGGCGCTCTTTTGCTTTCATAGGCAGAGAACTCTGGAGGATTTGAGCATAGCCGAGAATGCCGTTGAAGGGAGTACGCAGCTCGTGACTCATGTTGGCTAAAAATTCGCTTTTGGCTCGGTTGGCAGCATCCGCCGCTTCTTTGGCATGTCGGAGTTCGGCAGTTCGTTCCTCAACGCGGTGTTCGAGTTCTTCGTTGATTGAGCGGAGAGCGGTGAAGGAATCTCGCAACTGCTGCGCCATGCGGTTAAAAGAAACTGCCAACACTTGCAGTTCATTCGTGCCTTGAATTCTCACTTGTTGATCGAGGTTGCCTGTAGCGATCGCTTCTGAAGCCGCGCCTAATTGCCGAATCGGTTGTGCAATCCAGCGGGAGGTATAAAGACCCAGAAAAATCGCCAAACATAGGGCAGCCAAACATAGCGTGATGGTAGTGCGGGTATTGGCGTTGATTTGCTCCATAAAATCCGCTTCGGGAACTACCACTACGACCAGCCAATCTAACCCAAAGTCATCGGTAAACGGGGTCACCTGAAGCAGGTGTTGCTGACCCTCTAAGCGAAAAGAAATCTGGTGGGTTTCGTTAATTTGCTCGAAGCTGCCAAACTGAGAAATCAAATGTTCTGATGCTGCCTGAGTGACAGCATCGTAGCTTTGAAGAGCGAAAATTCTTTGGGCCTCATCATTGCTAATCGTAAAAGGCTCGCTAGTTGTTGAACTAGAAATCAGTTCTCCAGAGCGTTCCACGATAAAAGCCTGTCCTGTTTGACCAATTTTCAAGCTGTCGAGAAAATCTCCAATATACATGAGGATATGTTTGCAAAGAAGCACTCCCCGGAAGGTGTCCTCATAGATTGGGTAGACAGCAGTAACAGCAATATTGCGACCGCTCACTGACGCGACTGCCTCTGTCCAGGTTGGTTTTCCGGCTTCAAGCGCCGCTTGATACCAAGAGCGTTGGCGAGCGTCGTAATCTGGTTTTTCAAGGACTAAATTGGTCCGCTTGCCTTGAGCATCGACTTCATACCAACTAATCGCTCGCTCCGTAGTTTCGTCAGCGATGACGACGTATTCATCGAGCCCATTGGCTCCAAAAAACTCGCCTTGGTCGTTAGAGAAGGCAATCGTGGCTACGTTATCGAAGATTTGACTCTGCTGCCAGAAGTACTGTTCTAGGCTGGTTGGATCTTCTAAATCTAAAAGACCCTGTTCGATAGCACTGGCATTGATGGCATTGACCAAGAGTGGCGTTGCCATGTAAGCTTCAAGATGTTGCTCGATACGGGCAGTCACTTCGCTCCGCAACTGACTTGTTAAATTGCTCACGGCTTTCTGCCCATTCTTGAACGATAGATATCCGACTAATCCAACAGCAGCAAAGGTCTGTACAACGAAGGGCAGCACGAGCACAAGACGCAAAGGAAGTTTGTTGACAAGAGCCCGGTTCAAACTATGACTGGCAGGAATTTTGAAAACCATCGTCGATCGCAGCAGAAAATAATTAAGCTTATTGTTCCCCACCAGGGTTGAAAGATTGACATTGACTCGGCTTTGGGCAAAATCTAGAGAAGACCCCTCTCTAATAGGGAAACGATTAGCCTTTTCTTATTTTCAGTTCTGTTGGAGGTGCTACTCATGGGCCCCGCCTACTCTAGCCCCAACCGCTTCAACGCTTCCTCTGCTGCTTGCTTTTGAGCTTCTTGTTTGCGGCGACCCTGACCCACCCCATAAACAACTCCCTGAACGCATACTTGCGCTGTAAACTCTTTAGCATGGTCTGGTCCAGATTCATTAATAATCCTATAGCAAGGATTTTCTCCCACATTTGCCAAAGCCCACTGCTGAAACCGATTTTTGAAGTCAATGAGGGATTTTACTGACCCATCTGCCTGAAAATAATCCACCGATTGATAGAGAAGCTCTATATAGTTGCGAACGGCTTCAACGCCAGATTCTAAGAAATAGGCTCCAATAATTGCCTCAAAGGTATCACTGAGCAATGCCGAGCTTTCCCTGGCCCCGTCCCGTTGCGCCCCTTTTCCTAATCGGATCTTCTCCCCTAGACCCAAATCTTGAGCTAACTGACTCAACTGTTTCTCATCCACTAGTTTAGAGCGCAGCCGAGTTAATTCAGCTTCGTTCATCTGAGGATAGCGCCGAAAAAGCAGTTCGCCAACGATAAAGCCTAGGACAGCATCCCCTAGAAATTCTAAGCGTTCATTGTCTGCCTCTGCTTCTGCATGTTCATTGACGTAAGAGCGATGAGTAAGAGCCTGATTGAGCAGCTTGACGTTACGAATCGGTGGTAGTCGATGAATCATTTCTAGAGAGTCCGAAAAGGGGAAGTCGCTGGGCGACGGGAGAAGGGAAAAGGGAAATTTGTCCCTCCGGGACGGGCAAAGACCACAGAACTAAGGCATAAACTGATTCATTATTCCCTTCCCCCTTACCCGTTGCGGAGCAACTTTTTCCCCTTTTCCCGCTGCGTCAGCGGCTTCCTGTTCCCCAAGCAGCTTCGCTGCTTGCCCCGCGCCTGCGGCGCTTTCGCTATTGTAGGCTTAAAGACGGCAGGAAGCTGACAATGCTGGGGAAAGCAATAATGAGCGCGAGAATCAATAACTGGAGCAGTATAAATGGAATTGCGCCTCGATAAATGTCTTCGGTGCTGACTTCAGGGGGGGCGACTCCGCGCAGATAAAATAGAGCAAAGCCGAAAGGAGGGGTTAGAAAAGAGGTTTGCAGATTTGCTCCGAGGATCACTCCGTACCAGACTAAATCCAGTCCGAGGGCTTCAGCAACCGGAGCGAAGATAGGAATGACAATAAATGCAATTTCAAAAAAATCGATAAAGAAGCCGAGGATGAAAATGACTAGCATGTTCACCAGCAGAAAGCCCGTCTGACCTCCCGGTAAGTTCGCCAGGAGATCGAACATCAAGCGATCGCCGTTCAACCCGCGAAACACTAGACTAAACGCGGTGGAACCAATCAGAATAAAAACGACCATCGTGGTAATTTTTAGGGTGGCATCGCAGACTTGTTTGAGCGCACTCCAGCTCAACTGGCCGCTGAGCGCCGCTAACGCGATCGCTCCTAAAGACCCCACCGCCCCTGCTTCTGTCGGTGTAGCAATGCCAAAAAAGATGCTGCCCAACACCAGCAAGATCAACAGCAGCGGCGGAATCATGACAGCCAAGACCCTCTGCACCAGATCTTTTCCACCAATTTTGCGTACCTCTATTGGCAGTGCCGGAGCGACTTCAGGTTTAAGATACGAGACAATCAGGACGTGAACGGCAAAGGCTCCAGCCATTAACAAACCCGGAATCAGCGACCCAATAAACAAATCTCCCACCGAAATGCCTAACTGATCGCCTAGCACCACTAACACAACGCTAGGCGGAATAATCTGCCCTAAAGTTCCCGAAGCCACAATGACGCCCGCCGCTAGTTCTTTACTGTAGCCATAGCGCAGCATAATCGGCAGAGAAATTAATCCCATCGCCACTACCGTCGCCGCCACCACGCCCGTTGAAGCCGCCAGTAAAGCTCCCACAATCACCACCGCCAGCGCTAAGCCTCCACGGACCCGACCAAAGAGAATCCCCATTGTTTCGAGCAGTCTCTCGGCAATACCGGTTTTTTCCAGCATCGAGCCCAGAAAAATAAAATAGGGAATTGCCAACAGCGTATAGTTGGACATAATGCCGAAGATCCGCCCCGGCATTGCGGTTAGAAAAATCGGATCGAAAACACCGAATGTCGTACCAAGCACCCCAAAGACAATCGCGACTCCCCCAAGAGAAAACGCCACCGGATAGCCTACAGACAGCATGACCAAGGCCCCGGCAAACATCCCCGGACCTAACCAATCAATCACGGGTGGTGTTCCTCCTGCGACTCTCTTAAAATTGCCCAGCTTTTGATTGCCTCGGACAGACCCTGCAAAATAAGCAAGACGAAGCTCACAATCATTGCCGATTTTATCGGGTAACGTGGCAGACCATCTGGATCGGGAGAAACCTCTAACAGTCTCCAGGAGTTAGCGACGGTTTCCCAAGAGAAATAAATTACCAAGACAGAGAAGGGAATGAGAAACAGCAGCGTCCCGATAAGGTTTGCCAAGGCTTTACGCTTGCGGCTCCATCCTTTATAAAAAATATCAACCCGGACGTGTTCGTTGTGCTTTAGAGTATAGGCCGCCCCCAGTAGAAACACCAGAGCAAATAAGTACCACTGCAGCTCAATCAGGCCGTTCGATGTCAGATTGCGTCCTAGAAAGCGCCCTAGATAGCGCCCAACAACGTTCCAGGCTCCGACCAGAACCATGAACAGAACCAGCCAACAGAGGAGGCGACCGAGCCATTCGTTGACGGTATCAATAATTCGTGACAGGCGCAGTAAAACCATTGTTCATTTTCAGGGCTATACGGAAGGGGAAAGTTGCTGCGCAACGGGAAAAGGGAAAGCGCCACCGGCGCAGGGCAAAGCAGCGAAGCTGCTGGGGAAAAGGGCAAAGGGTAAGGGGAGAATGAATCAGTTTGTTCTCTAGACCCATATTCTTGCCCCGTCCCGCACCGGACTAATTTCCCTTTCCCCTTTCCCCGTTCCGACAGGAACGATTTCCCCGTCCCGCACCGGACTAATTATAGGCTGAAGCTGCACACCTATGGGCTTGGAGAGCTTGTCGAATTGTTACGGCTGAAACGCGATCGCTCACAATCGCTGACCCAATTTGAGTAGGCAGCACAAAGCGGACTTTCCCGGCTTTTACTTTTTTGTCAGACTGTAAAGCGTCGATAATGGCTTCCGGAGCTAGCTGAGCCGGAACTTCGGTCGGTAATCCCGCTTTTTGCAGCAGGCGCTGCTGCCGCTGAGCCGCTTGCTCGCTCCACAGATCCATCTGCACGGCAATTTCTCCCGCTACCGCCATGCCAATGGCAACCGCTTCGCCATGAACCACTAAGCGATAGCCCGTCAAGCTTTCAACGGCGTGACCAACGGTGTGACCATAGTTGAGGATCGCCCGCAGTCCCGCTTCTTTTTCGTCTTGACTGACCACATCCGCTTTAGCCTGACAGGAACGAATAATAATTGTTTGTAACAGTTCCTTGCTAATGGTGCTTAAGGTGTCAAGACTCTCTGCCTGCTCTAGCTGAGCGAACAGCTCGGCATCCCAAATCACTCCGTACTTAACCACTTCTGCCATCCCAGCGCGAAACTCGCGTTCTGGAAGCGTTTTTAAGACCGTCGGATCGATCAAGACCAGTCGCGGCTGGTAGAAAGCTCCGATCAGATTTTTACCTTGAGGATGATTCACGCCCGTTTTTCCGCCAATCGCCGCATCGATCATCGCCAGCAGAGAAGTAGGAACCTGCACAAAGTTGACTCCTCTGAGCCAGGTTGCCGCTGCAAAACCCGTCATATCCCCAATTACGCCGCCTCCTAGAGCGACAAGAGTCGAAGAACGCTCGAGCTGATTGTCGATGGCGGTATCGTAGAGTTTTTGGATCGAGTCGAGGGTTTTGTAGGGTTCGCCTGCCGGAATGATGTGGATCGAGCTGTCAAAGCCAGCGTCTTTGAGGGAAGCTAGCGCCTGTTCCCCGTAGTAGTTGAAAATCTCTCGATTAGAAACGAGCAGCACTTTTTGCCCGAGCTGTAGACAACGAAGATGTTTGCCGAGTTCGTTGATACTGCCGGGAGCGAGCGCCACCCGATAGGCGTTTTGGGGAAGATTGACGGAGATAGAGTGCATAGAATTTACCATCGGTACTTGAGGGCGCGGGGATCACCCCATACAATATCAAAGTACCTGTTTTTAGTTTATTGAGGAAGTTTAGCAATGGCTGCTGTCGTTTCTTTTGCTGGCATTATTTTGGTTTATACCGTGCTCGCCCTAGGCTTGTACTTTGGCTTTCGCGCCTTCAACATCATCTAGAGCGGCTTGCCCTCGCTTAAGCAGTTTGCTATAGTCGCGATCGCTGAATCTGCTAGGGCGGCCAAATCGTATCCTCCTTCTAGCCCAAAGAGAATGCGGCGAGTTAGCTTCAGACAATACTGGGTAAACACGCCGTAGTCTTTTGGCTGTAAAGACATCCCAGCGAGCGGGTCGTCGTGGTTAGCATCGTAGCCAGCGCTGACGATCAGGAGATCCGGCTCAAATTGGGCAATAAAGGGAATAACCTGATGCTCAAACGCCTGCTCGTACTCGGCCAAGGTGCTGCCTGCTCGCAGGGGCAGATTGAGGACGTTGTTGTGGTGGCCGCGATCGCTGTCCCGTCCGGTTCCGGGGTAGCAGGGAGACTGGTGCAGCGAGCAGTAGGCGATTTGAGGGTTGTCCTCGACAATCGCCTCGGTGCCGTTACCGTGATGTACGTCCCAGTCGAGAATCGCAACTCGATCCACTCCGGGCTGTTCGAGGGCATAGTGGGCGGCGATCGCGGCGTTAGCAAACAGACAAAATCCCATGCCGGTCTCTCTGGTAGCGTGGTGTCCAGGGGGACGCGCTAGCACGAAGGCCGGACTGTTACTCTCTAATACTCGATCAACACCATCGAGCCAAGCGCTCACTGCTAGTAAAGCCACGTCGTAACTGTGAGGAGAGACGGGAGTATCTAGATCCAGCCGACCTCCTCCCCTTTGGGCCAGACGCTGCACTCGCTCAATGTGCTCCTGAGTGTGGATTTTCTGGAGCATCGGCATAACGTCCCGCGCTGCGGTCGGCGTGGGGACTTGCCAATCAATTTGACTAGCCCAAGGCGTATTTCTAAGGGCCTCGACAATGGCCGTCAAACGCGCTGGTCGTTCGGGATGAGCATAGCCGGTGTTGTGCTTGAGAAAGTCGTCGGAGTAAATAACTGGCAGCATAGTCGTTGAATCAGAAGCGAGGAACGGATTGAAAGTTAAAAAGTGGTAGGTGAGCGAGCCTTTTTACGTCAAAGGACTCAGCTCTATTATTGCTGGACCGAGCGATCGCCTATGAATCTTATGATACTAGCCACACTTTAGTGATGAACAATGGTTATATTTTAACTTCAGATGCTTTGAGAGACGCCAAAGAGTTAATTCCCTCGCTCTCAATACTGAAGAGAGACTCGATGGGATAACCGTTTGTTGACTGTAGAAATATTTAGCATGAGAGGTTATAACAGCACTAGTCCGAGCAAGATAGGGGTGAAGCGTGACTAACTCACGAGCTGAGGACTGGCATCACGTCCGCGCTGCTTTTCGTCAGATTTGGGGATATGAGGAGTTTCGTCCGCCCCAAGATCAAATAATTCGCTGTCTGTTAGCAGCAGAAGATGGGCTGATTGTGCTCCCGACGGGGGGTGGCAAATCGCTTTGCTTTCAGCTTCCCGCCATACTGCAGGACGGTTTGACGCTAGTAGTTTCTCCTCTAGTGGCTTTGATGGAAAATCAGATCACAGAACTACAGCAGCGTCTCCGGGCGGCTCTTCAGCCGCTGCCCAATCCTCAGCAGCGCACGGCGCTTCTTCACAGTGAACTTCCTCGGCAGCAGCGTTTTTTAACCTTACGGGCCCTAGAACAGCAGCAATTAAAGTTGCTCTATCTCTCGCCAGAAACGCTACTCAGTCGTCCTATTTGGGACCGCTTAAAGCGGCCACAGGTAAAAATCAACGGCTTAATTTTAGATGAAGCTCATTGTTTAGTAGATTGGGGAACGACTTTTCGTCCGGCGTACCGGCGTTTAGGGGCAGTTCGCCCTGCCCTGCTTCAGCATAAACCAGCAGGAACGCAAATCGCGATCGCCGCCTTTACAGCAACGGCAGAACCGACGGCTCAAAAAATTATTCAAGAAACCCTACAGCTACAGTCTCCACAGCGCTTTGTAGCGAGTCCCTATCGCCCGAATCTCGAGCTTGAGGTCAAAGTAGCCTGGACTCCCAGATGTCGCCGTCATTTACTTTTTAAGTTTGTCAAAGGGCAAGGACAGCAATCTGGCTTGATTTATGTTCGTTCTCGTCGAGACGCCGAAGCCCTCGCTCAGTGGTTTGGCTCTCAGTATTCAACCGCTGCTTATCATGCCGGCTTGGGAGCAGAAGAACGCCGGCAAATTGAAGCAGATTGGCTGAAAAACGTCGTACAGTTCGTGGTTTGCACGTCGGCTTTTGGCATGGGGGTTAACAAGCCCAATGTTCGTTGGGTGGCTCATTTTCAACCGCCAATGCTCCTATCTGAGTATCTGCAAGAAATTGGTAGAGGCGGCAGAGACGGACAAACCGCCCAGGCGTTAACCATTGTGAGCGAACCGACAGGATGGCTCAACCCAGAAGACAAACAACGTACTCAGTTCTTCACCGACAGGCTAGAGAAACAGTACCAGCAGGCGCAGAAAATTGTTCGCCAATTGCCCCAGCAAGGAGATCTTGACTCGGTTGCTGGGCGAGGAGGCGAAATGGCCCTGGCTCTATTACACAGTACAGGTCAGTTAGAGTGGGAAGATCCGTTTCACTATCGGCGATGTCCTAACATCACCGCACCCCTCACTCAGCTACGCACCCGGCAGAAACAGCTACGCAGCCAAACAGCTCGCTATTTCACCACCAGACAGTGCCGCTGGCAGTTTTTACTCGCGGCTTTCGGTCTGCCCCAAGAAGGATTTCAGTGCGGTCACTGCGATAACTGTCGCCGCTACGGTTAACGAAGATTCTTTCTATTGAACAGTTGCAGAAGAAAGCGATCGCCCTCAGTATCGCTCAAATCCGTCGCTACCACACGGAAACCCCAAAGATTGTAAGTTCCTTAGATGCTCTTTAAAGATTGTAAGTTCCTTAGATGCTCTTTACCGTCGCCGAAGCGAGCGGTTTCTCTTACGGAGTAATACCATTTACCGAAAGGAGTCAGATAGTTCCCAAACGAACCAAGCATTGGAGGTTCAAGGGCAAAGAGCTGCTGTGCTTTCCTTTCCCCTTTCCCCCTTCCCCTTTCCCCCAACTCATCAAGTCTCCTATTACTTTTTCTAATCGGTATAAGATCAAAAGCTTTTGCCATCCTGCCTACCTCCTCAAGCTGCTGCAAAACGACATTTTCTTTGCCGAAAAAGACGAAGCCCTCCAAAAATAGATTCTGCGTCAACATCAGACGGCAGCCGTCGAGAGCGTCAGACACGCCAACCGCATTAGAGCCTTGGTTGAGCTACTGCAAGTAGACGATTGGGGCAATGGAGATTATCAGTCCTGCGAACGGGAACTGAAAATTGCCAGTCAGCAGCGAAAGCACTGACATCAAAAGAGCCTCAATTCAGTTTTTTTCGTCAGGCTTCGAGTTCTTCACGTTTTGTCTGTAATATTTAAGCTCATAAGGCTCTGTAGCATGCTGTCAACTTCCTAACCCCAGTTTTAGACGCTGGGGTTTTTTATTGATTGCGTTCACAAGCTATGAAAAAGCGCCTAAATATTTAGACGCTTCGCAACCCAAACCAATCAACTCAGAGCTAGAGAGCTTCAGAACCAGCCACAACTTCCAAAATTTCTTGCGTAATGGATGCCTGTCGCGCTTTGTTGTAAGACAGCGTGAGCGTACCAATGAGCTCAGTCGCGTTGTCGCTTGCGTTATTCATTGCCGTCATTCGAGCGGCTAATTCGCTAGCCGCTGATTCTTGCAGCGCCCGCAATAGCTGGTTGTTGAGGTAGAGCGGCAGCAGAGAGTCAAGGATCTGTACTGGGTCTTGCTCAAAGATCATGTCTCTAGGAAAGCTGGTAAATTCCGTCGAGACTGTTTCTCGTTCGACTTCAAATTCTCCGCCGCGAGTGGTAAGACGAAAGATTTCGTCATCTTTTACCTCTAATCCCTGGGGGGACAGGGGCAGCAGGGTTTGAACGACCGGACGCGAACTGATCAAAGAAACAAACCGAGTGTAGATTAGCTCAATGCGGTCAACCGATTCGGAAAGAAACAGAGACAGCAGTTCATCGGCGATACTAGAGGCTTCAGCAGCGGTCGGAATCTGTTCTAGTTCGGTAAAGTTCCGAGTAATGGGAGCTTCTCGACGCTGAAAATACTGTTTTGCCTTGCGTCCCACCAGCACATATTTGTAATCTCGTCCCTCTGCCTGTAGCTCTTTGACGCGCTGCTCGGCACGGCGAATTACGTTAGCATTATAGCCACCGCATAAGCCCCGGTCGCCAGAGATCACTAACAGCCCAACAGAGCGAACGTCGCGCTGCTTTAGCAGAGGCAGATCGACATCTTCAAACTGAAGGCGATTTTGCAGGTTATACAAAACCTGGGCCAAATTGTCGGCAAAGGGGCGGGTTGAGGTTACCTGTTCTTGGGCACGGCGAACCTTGGCCGCCGCGACCAGACGCATCGCTTCGGTAATCTTTCTAGTATTTTTAACAGATTTGATGCGATCGCGAATAGCTTTTAGATTAGCCATTGTGGGTAAATAGTGAGTTAGAAATTCTAGAGAAGAACAGAAGGCGGTGAACTATTCTCGCCTTCCGATTTGCCGCCTATCTGAGCAGCTTAGGCATCGGCGAAGGCTTGTTTGTACTCTTTAATGCCTTCTTGGAGGAGATTCACCGCTTCGTCTGTCAGTTTCTTTTCGGACTGAATAATCTCGCCAAACTGAGGTTTGCTGGTCTGTAGGTAGTTCCGCAGCCCCTTAGTAAAGTCGGTCACTTTTTCCAGCGGAATTTCGTCTAGATAGCCGTTAATTCCAGCGTAGACAATTGCTACCTGCTCCGGCACAGACAGAGGAGAGTTTTGTGGCTGCTTGAGGAGTTCCCGCAGACGCGCTCCCCGCGCTAGCTGATTCTGAGTGGCCTGGTCGAGGTCGGAAGCAAACTGAGCAAAAGCTTCTAGCTCAGAAAACTGAGCGAGCTCTAGCTTGAGCTTACCGGCAACTTTCTTCATCGCTTTAGTTTGAGCTGCCGAACCAACGCGGCTTACGGAAATACCGGCGTTAATGGCGGGGCGGAATCCCGCGTTGAACAGGTCAGAAGAGAGGAAAATCTGACCGTCGGTAATGGAAATCACGTTGGTGGGAATGTAGGCAGAGACGTCACCCGCTTGGGTTTCAATGATTGGTAGAGCCGTCATGCTGCCGCCGCCGAGCTCGTCATTGAGCTTAGCCGCCCGCTCTAACAGGCGAGAGTGGAGGTAAAATACATCTCCAGGGTAGGCTTCCCGTCCTGGCGGACGACGCAGCAGAAGCGAGAGCTGACGATAGGCCTGAGCCTGCTTGGTGAGGTCATCGTACACCACCAGCGTTGCTTTTCCTTTGTACATAAAGTACTCAGCGATCGCTGCCCCGGTGTAGGGAGCTAGCCACTGAAGCGTTGCCGGGTCGTTGGCGTTGGCCGCTACGATAATGGTGTAGTCTAAAGCGCCTTTCTCTTCTAAGGTACTGGCTACCTGAGCCACGGTTGCTGCCTTCTGACCGACCGCCACATAAACGCAAATGACATCCTCGCTCTTCTGGTTGATGATTGTATCGATAGCGACGGCGGTTTTTCCGGTTTGACGGTCGCCGATAATCAGCTCTCGCTGTCCTCTTCCAACCGGGATCATAGCATCAATGGCCGTAATTCCCGTTTGTAGAGGCTCGTGTACCGAGCGGCGGTCGATAATTCCAGGGGCTGGCGATTCTACTAGGCGAGATTCGGAGGTATTAATATCGCCTTTCCCGTCGATTGGTCGCCCGAGGGGGTCGACGATTCTGCCAACCATTTCTTCTCCTACGGGCACCTGGGCAATTTTTCCAGTAGCCTTCACGGTACTGCCTTCCTGAATCCCGAAGCCATCGCCCATCAAGACAGCACCAACGTTGTCTTCCTCCAGGTTAAGGGCAATGCCAACGGTTCCGTCTTCAAATTCGACTAGTTCTCCCGCCATCGCCTTTTCCAATCCGTAGATGCGGGCGATCCCGTCGCCAACCTGAAGCACTGTTCCGACATTGGAAACCTGCACTTCCTGGTCGTAGGATTCAATTTGCTGACGAATAATGCTGCTAATTTCGTCGGGTCTAATACTAATCATATGCCTTATTAATGGTGGTTAAGTTGTGAGCTAGTCAAGGGGCTAACCTTCAAGAGATCTATTTAATAATAAAGTTAAGCGACTTTGCCCAGGCTGACACGGATGCGACGTAGCTGACCGCGTAGGCTAGCATCGTAGACCTGAGACCCTACTTTAATGACCGCACCGCCAATCAGGTCAGGATCGACGCTCGTCCTCAGTTCAACTCCCTGAGCGCCCGTAAGCTCCTTCACTTTGTTGGAGATTGCTTCCCGCTGCTCGTCCGTGAGTTTTGTTGCCGTAGACACTTCTGCAAGAACGGTGTTGTTGAGCTGACGCTGTAGCTCCAGATACTTCTGGGCGATCGCTTCAACAAATACGATGCGTCGTCGGTCGACCAGCAGCATCAAAAAATTGACGAAGTACTGGTTTGCATCCCCGAGTACCTGACGAAGAACGGCTTTTTTATCCTCTGCGCGAACCAGCGGATTTTCCAAAAATGAGCGAAAGTCAGCAGACTCGTTGAGTAGCGAGAGTAAAGAACGGAGAGTATTTCCAAACGGATCAACCAAACTGTGAGACTGAGCTACAGACATCAAGGCCTGGGCGTAGGGCTCGATCACTTGAGCGCTAACAATATTCATAAACGACCTCCTAACTGAGCGATGTAGCGATCGACTAACTGTTTTTGAGCAGCATCGTCTAATCGCTCCCTGAGCTGAGATTCAACTCGCTCAACAGCTTGATTGGCAATCCTTTGCTGTAGTTCGGCAACGACTCTGGCTCGCTCAGAATCTAGTTCTTGAGAAGCAGCGGCTCTAACTCGTTCCACTTCCTGGGTGGCCTGCGCTAAGATAGATTCCTTAGATTTTTGGGCGGTTTCTTCCGCGCTGGCTCGAATTTTCTCGGCTTCTGCCTGGGCCTGCGCTAGTTTCTGTTGAGCATCCGCTAAATCCGCCGCCGATTTTTGAGAGCGTGTTTCGGCTTCTTGAATCTCTTGTTCAATTTTGGAGCGGCGTTCTTCTAAAATATTGCCGATAAACTTCCGCCCATAGATGACTAAAACTCCGATGAGAATACTCAGATTGATAATGTTGGTCTCAAACGGATCGAAATTGAGTCCGAAGCCTCCTTCTGAGTGCTCTGCCGCTGCTTCAGCGGCTAGGTAGAAAAAATACCCCATGTTGTGACTACGTTCCTGCACCAAGTATGTTTGTAACCCGTCTGCCGTGAGAGAATTACTGATTCCGTTAGCGACAGCTTGCCGCTATTTTGCCAGTTCTGGTCCCACCAGCTTTTCTAGAATTTGTCGGCTCAGCTCGTCTACCTGGCCTTCGAGCGATCGCAGCGCTTCTGCTTTTTGGGTTTCGATTTCTTGAGCAGCCTGCTGCCGTTGAGCCTGGGCTTCCTGCTGCGCCTCTTGCACCTTAGCGGCCACCGTTTTCTGAGCATCAGCCTGAGCGCGGGCAATCACTTCTTGGGACTTACGACGCACTTCCCTCAGCTCTTGCTCGTACTGCTGAGCCAATGCCTCTGTTTTCTGCTGACGCTCTCTGGCCTGAGCAAGATTCTGCCGCACGTAGTCACTCCGCTCGTCAATCGCTTGACCGAGAGGCCGATAAAAAACCACGTTAAGAATTGCTAACAGAATCAAAAACTGCACCGCCATCAGTGGCAAGGTCGCATCAAGATCGAAGAGTCCCCCTTCAGCGGTTTCCATCGCTTCAGCGGCTAGTAACAGTGTCCAGTATGTCATAGTTATTGACCCCTCTGATTTTCTGGGTCAGTTGAGCAGTTGTTCAAATTCACTTTTCTGGTTCGGTTGCGGTTAACCGCATTGACTGAGCCTAGCTGAACGAACTCGAGCTAGGCTCAGGCAGGGGTGTTGGCTTAGGCGAAGGGGTTAGCAAATAGCAGCACGAGAGCCACGACTAATCCGTAGATAGTCAACGCTTCCATGAATGCCAAACTCAGCAGCAAAGTTCCACGAATTTTGCCTTCTGCTTCTGGTTGACGAGCAATACCTTCTACCGCCTGTCCGGCAGCGTTCCCCTGACCTAAACCAGGACCAATGGCTGCCAACCCAACGGCGAGAGCAGCGGCAATAACTGAAGCAGCAGCAGTTGTAGTATCCATACTTTTTCCTTTTTTAACCTAAGTAAACGTTGTCAAAGAGGCTTATGCCTCACTCATTACTCCGCGCAAAACGGAACACCATGATTGGAGCTGTTGAACTCCTGTACAGCTGAGCGGACCAGACTAAATCTGATAGTGACAAATCTTGTCCTTACTCATGTCCTTCCTCGCCATGTTCCTCTAGAGCTTCTCCAATATACGAACCAGCGAGAGTCGCAAAAATCAGAGCCTGAATGGCGCTCAAGAATAGCCCCAGTACCATTAGCGGCAGGGGAACAAACAGCGGCACCAGCGCGATCAAAACAGCAACGACTAGCTCATCTGCCAAGATATTACCGAAGAGACGGAAGCTTAGAGAAAGAGGCTTAGTAAAGTCTTCTATAATCTTAAAGGGCACCATGATTGGCGTTGGCTCTGCATAACCAGCAAAGTATCCCAACCCCTTCTTACTTAGTCCGGCATAGAAATATGCCAGAGACGTTAGCAACGCCAGAGCGACGGTTGTGTTGATATCATTGGTGGGAGCGGCGAGCTCCGTTTCTGGAATTTCAAAAATTCGCCAGGGAATTAACGCTCCCGACCAGTTAGAAACAAAGATGAAGAGGAATAGCGTCCCGATAAATGGCACCCAAGGTCGATATTCCTTTTCTCCGATCTGATCCTTGGCTAAGCTCCGAATAAAGTCTAGGACATACTCCATAAAATTCTGCATACCCTGCGGAATTCTTTGAATGTTTCGGGTTGCAGCCAGCGAAGCAATCACTAAAATGGCAATGACAACCCAGGAGGCGATAAACACCTGCCCGTGCAGTCTCAGATTGCCGATTTCCCAGTAGAAGTGTTTGCCAACTTCTAGTGAAGCGAGGGGAAAGAATATTTGATCAGTCCAACCGCTTAAGATTTCCATTGAGTGAAATTTCCCCAGAGTGAAGTCCAAATCAGTTTTCGAGATGACAGTTACCGTCTCGATACAGGCATCAGCGCCGTTTGCAACACATAGATCATCAGAGCTGCTTTATAGGTCATGAAGCCGAGAAAAATAGGCAGAATTGCTAGCTGTTGCCATTGAGTAGCTACCACAAACAGTCCAATAAAGAGCGCCAGCCTGGTAGAACCAGGACGCAGCTTTCCTTCTCCTAACCCCTCGACATCTTTGGCTAACATTCTCAAGTAAACCACACTAAAGCCTGCTCCGAGCAAATAATTTAGAGCAGTATTGAGAGAGTAAGATAACCAAACAGAAATAAAGATAATCCCTGTCAAAGCGACGGTGACTAACAGTAACGTCTGCTTGAGCTGGCGATACTCTCTCATTGAATCTTGAGAAGAGTCGCGGTCAGAGGTCAGTGGTTCAAGATGGGTCGTCACGCTCGTTATTTCTAAAGGTCTAAAACCATAGCTTAACTGACTTCAGGCGCCAATGACTCATCAACAGACCAGTCAAATTGCCCAATCGAGCCAAAGGTTAAGCCAAGAGACATAATATCACGGTGCGGTCACAGTAACTGAATCTGGGCGCCAGGATTTTTAGAAAAGCAGTCACTGCGTGTTGGATGATGGGTGAGTTCTCAAGTTTTAGAACACTTAAATGTCCTCGGTGTTTATCTCAGCCGGAGCGAGTAAGATAAGCTGACGCCGCTGAAGCAAGCGCACGTCTGCTAGGGCAAGAGGAATCTCCTGGAGAATTTCGCCAACAGTAGTCGGGGTAGCCGGATCGCAGCGGGACAGAAACTGCCACTGGGCATCGCTTAACTCGACAATTTGGTAGTTGTAATCGAATAGGGTCCGGCTCGGCCATCCTTCCATACAGGGGTGGCGTTGCGGAACGGCAGCTAGCAGTACTGCATCCCTCGACCAGTCTGCTTGAGGAAGCGGCGGTCGTCCCAGGAAAAATTCATAGTGCGTCGCCGCATCTGGGTCGAGGAGTTCCACGAGCCGATAGCGATCGCGCTCAGTTAGCTTCTGCGCTCGCGTCTTCAGCAGTGCAGAGGAGCCAATCAGTCGCTCAAGCTGCCAGTACTCCGGGTTAGAAAATCCCATAAATTCTAGACCAGAAGCGTCAATAAGCTCGAACAACGTCTCGATTGTATAGTCAATCTCCTGAGGATGAACGTACATATCGGCAAAGGTGGCATCTCGCTGATTGTCTAACGACCAGCGCTCTCGTTCCCGTTTTACTAAGCGGTTGTCTGGGGGAAGTGTGGCAAATAGCTGGCGACCAATTTGGACCCCCTCGCGGTAGTCAGTTCGTTCTCCCTGAAGGAGGGCGATCGCCTGCTGCACCAGGTGAATTTCCCAACGCCCCAAAGCTCCATAAACAAAAACGTGCATTAATCCTCCCGGAGCCAATTTTGCTGCCAGAGATCGAATTCCTTGACAAGGGTCGGGGAGATGATGAAGAACGCCGACGCAGTTAATCAAGTCAAATTCTCCGGTCAGGGTCGCGGCTTCCTCCACAGTAAGCTGACGAAATGAGACTGGCTGTTTTCTGCGGTTTACGCCTGAGCGCTGACAGCGTTCTTGGGCGACGGCTAGGGCTTGTTCACTTAAGTCAATGCCGACCACTTCGGCATCGGGATTAAGATGCAGCAGGTATTCTGTGCCTACCCCCGTACCACAGCCAGCATCTAGAATCCGGATGTCTGTTTGACTGGGCTGCTGTCCAGTACAAAAACTATAGGCCGCTAACCAGTGCCAGCGCCAGTTGTATCCCGGCGGTGGTTCGTTCAACAGCGGCTCTGGAGGAAAGGGATAGGTATTGTATAGCTGAGCAACGGCGGCTCTAATCGCCTGAGAATCTGACATAGGACATGAGAATGAAGGAATAGGTCTGTCAGTCTAGATAGGATGGCTGGCCAGAACAGGCCGAGTTGTTGACTCTCCTGATTACGTCACGATTCTTAACAAAATTACTGAGAAAGCGAGAAACGTTCTAATCTAGATGCTGACGGACAAAATCATCTTTCGACAAAGCGAGGAGAACAAATTGTCTGGAGTTGAGGCCAGCAGCAAGGTGAGCAAGCTGGCTAAAGGCAGCCAGAAAGCGTTAGTTTAAGTATATAAGCCAGCAGCAGTGTATAAAACTTGACTTTCGATCGATAACGATATCCGCTGAGTTTGAGAATGTTTCTAGAAAATAGCTATGACTGTCGATGTTGACCGATCGACTACTGAGTAACCATATATACATTAGGAGATTAAATAATGAGTGTAACGGCAAGTGGCGGTAGCTCAGTCGCACGCCCTCAACTGTATCAAACTGTCCCGATATCAACGATTAATCAGGCTGAACAGCAGGACCGGTTTTTAGAAAGGGGCGAACTTAAAGAATTAACGACCTATTTTAGCTCCGGCACAAAGCGCCTAGAGATTGCGGAAACGCTCAGCAGCAATGCCGATCTGATTGTTTCCCGGGCCGCTAACCGTATTTTTACGGGAGGTTCACCCATGTCTTACCTCGAAAAACCCCAGGATGTTGAAGAAACGGTTTTGGCAGGTGTGGGTGACAGTACTCAAGAAGATATGAAGAAGGGAACCCTGACGTTTGTAGAAAGCGGCAGTGGTGGACCGGGACTATTTAGTGGATTGCGCTCGTTTTTTAGCACGTCCAATGCTGGTCCGACCCCACCAGGTTTCCGCCCAATCAATATCTCCCGCTACGGACCCAGCAACATGCAAAAGTCTCTGCGGGATATGTCATGGTTCTTGCGCTACACGACCTACGCAATTGTAGCGGGCGATCCTAACATTATTACCGTTAATGTGCGGGGACTGAGAGAGGTCATCGAAAATGCCTGCTCCAGCGATGCCACGATTGTGGCCATGCGGGAGATGCGTGCTGCAAGCCTCAACTATTTTAAGCAAGACGAGGAAGCCAAAGGCATTGTTGACCAATATTTTGATGTTCTGATCAAAGAATTTTTGGCTCCTACCCCTGCTAAAAAGCTGCGGCAATCTACCACCGAAGATAAACAAGGTTTAGAGCTGCCTCAAAGCTACTACAACGCTGCGGCGCGTCGGCAAAGGTTTATCATCACTCCGTTGCTGTCAGAGTTTGAGAAACAGGCAGCGATTAAGGCGGCCTACCGGCAGGTGTTTGAGCGGGATATTTCCCGCGCTTACGGACAGTCAATTTCCTACCTAGAGTCTCGGGTTAAGAACGGCGACATTACCACCCGCGAATTCATTCGCCGCTTGGGTAAATCACCTCTCTACCGCCAGCAGTTTTATGAACCCTTTATTAACAGTCGCGTCATCGAGCTAGCGTTTCGCCATTTCCTCGGTCGCGGTCCCAGTTCTCGCGAAGAAGTGCAGGAGTACTTCTCGATTGTTTCTGCTAGAGGTCTCTCCGCCCTGATAGATGCCCTGATTGATTCTCAAGAATACCTCAACTACTTTGGAGAAGAAACGGTTCCCTTCCTGCGCGGTTTGGGTCAAGAGGCCCAAGAATGCCGGA
This sequence comes from Cyanophyceae cyanobacterium, assembly GCA_050331735.1. Taxonomy (GTDB): domain Bacteria; phylum Cyanobacteriota; class Cyanobacteriia; order Cyanobacteriales; family JBHJGN01; genus JBHJGN01. The sequence goes on along the minus strand of JBHJGN010000019.1, from coordinate 23,184 downwards.
ACTGGGGGATGCAGCAAGATCTGCTTAACTATAGCGCTCCCTATCGCAAAGTGCCCCAGTTTATTACCACCTTTGCCGAGTACGATAGACCGCTACCGGATCAGCACGTTTATGGCTCTGGCAACGACCCGCTAGAAATTCAGTTCGGCGCGATTTTTCCAAAGGAAACTCGCGACCCCAGTACCAGTCCAGCTCCCTTCAGCAAAGATACTAAGCGGATTCTGATTCACCAAGGACCGGGCATCAACAATCAAAACAGCAACCCGCAAGCTCGAGGAGAGTTTCCCGGGTCTCTTGGTCCCAAAGTATTCCGACTCGACCAGCGACCGTTCTCGGGTCTGAGCGCTCAGCGCAACAATACCGATAGCGTCAAATTCTCCGAAATCTCGACGGCGGCTGTCATTCGGGCCTGCTATCGACAGGTGTTCGGGCGCGATGTCTACGAAGGTCAGCGTCTGCGAACGGCAGAAATTAAGTTGGAAAACGGCGAGATCACTCTGCGGGAGTTTATTCGCAGTCTGGCTAAATCTGATCTGTTCCGCAAGCTGTACTGGTCTTCTCTTTACGTCACCAAAGCGATTGAATATATTCATCGTCGCCTCCTCGGTCGCCCCACCTACGGACGCCAGGAAATGAATCGCTATTTCGACCTCTGCTCAAAGAAGGGTTTTTATGCTTTAATCGATGCCCTAATAGATTCTCAGGAGTACATTGAAGCCTTTGGGGAAGATACGGTTCCTTACGAGCGCTATCTGACTCCGGCTGGCGTTCAGTTGCGTCAGACTCGTCCGGGCAGTATTCGCGAAGATATTGGGCAGAAAGTTGAAAAAGAAACGACTCCTCGCTTTATTGAGCTTGGTTCAGTGAACCAAACGCGCACCGAACCCGATATTCAGTCTCGGATTCAGCAGGGTGTTTCGGCCAAACGCGAACAGCAGAAAATCTTTAGGCTCTACGAGCGCAACGATAATGTCGCGCTGAGAAATATTATTGCAGCAGCCTATCGGCAGATCTTTGAGCGGGATATCGAGCCTTACGTCGTTAAAAATCAGTTTACGGAGCCGGAAAGTAAGCTTCGTAACGGCGAGTTTAACGTTAGACAGTTTGTGGAGGCCTTGGGCTACTCCGACCTGTATCTTAAAGAGTTCTATACTCCCTATCCCAACACTAAGGTGATTGAACTAGGCACCAAACATTTTCTCGGACGCGCTCCTCAAAATCAAAATGAGATCCAGATGTACAACCAAATCTTGGCTTCTCAAGGACTGCGTACCTTCATCAGCGCTATGGTGAATAGCCGAGAATACCTCGAGGTGTTTGGCGAGAACACCGTTCCCTATCGACGCTTTCCCACGCTGCCAGCCGCGAATTTCCCTAATACGGAGCGGCTGTATGAGCGACTCACTAAGCAAAATGACAACTTAGTGGTGCCAAGCTTCGAGCCAGCGGTCAACTGGCGGTTGAAGTAAGTAGCCTGCTTCCTTTGCTCAACGGCATCTAAGGACATCAGGGGCGAGCGTTCGCCCCTGATGTAGTTCTCTGTAGAGGCGGTTTCAGTCAATTGAAGAGCGCTCGCCGCTTAGTCTAGCGCTCGCCGCTTAGTCTGAGGAAAATATTAAAAAGTATTAAAGAATTAGGACAAATATCAATAAAATGCCTCAGAATAATTTCGGAAGGTTGCTGAATTTACTGCGCTGAAGTCGCTAGAGGTTAACGGACGTAAAATCTAGCACGACGGCTAGACTAAAAATGATTAACAGACCCTAAAACTGTTAACATTTGTAAAAAGAATGACAGCAATCGACGACTATTTTACAGGCTAGTTTTCAAAGTCTGGTTACAATCTTTACTCATTCCTGGAGGAATTTTTTCAATGAGTATTGTCACAAAATCCATTGTGAATGCTGATGCCGAGGCTCGTTATTTGAGCCCTGGCGAACTCGATAGAATCAAATCGTTTGTTACTTCCGGTCAGAGCCGTCTTCGCATTGCTCAGACGCTAACGGAATCCCGCGAGCGGATCATCAAGCAGGCTGGAGATCAGCTATTCCAAAAGCGCCCTGATGTCGTTTCTCCCGGTGGCAATGCCTACGGAGAAGAGATGACCGCGACCTGCCTACGGGATATGGACTACTATCTACGTCTGGTCACCTATGGAGTTGTCGCTGGTGATGTTACTCCCATCGAAGAGATCGGCTTAGTCGGCGTTCGGGAAATGTACAAGTCTCTGGGAACTCCCATTGATGCTGTTGCTCAAAGCGTTCGCGAAATGAAGGACGTGGCGGTTTCCATGATGTCTACAGAAGACGCTTCTGAAGCCGGTTCTTACTTCGACTACGTTATTGGTGCCATGCAGTAGAGGCAACTGACCGTTGTCCACTAGCGCCACCGCGCTCGCTAACTACAAAAAAATTAGATAAGGAAACAGATAAATGCAAGACGCCATTACCTCTGTCATTAATTCGGCTGATGTTCAAGGCAAGTACCTCGATACTTCTGCCATGGACAAGCTCAAGAACTACTTTCAAACCGGAGAGCTTCGCGTTCGGGCTGCTAGCGTCATTAGTGCCAATGCCGCTGCGATTGTTAAGGAAGCTGTTGCTAAGTCCTTACTTTACTCCGACGTAACTCGTCCCGGCGGTAATATGTACACGACTCGTCGCTATGCTGCCTGCATCCGCGACCTCGATTACTACCTGCGCTACTCCACTTACGCCATGCTGGCTGGCGATCCGTCTATTCTCGATGAGCGAGTGCTCAACGGACTGAAGGAAACCTACAACTCCCTTGGCGTTCCCATTAACTCTACCGTCCAGGCGATTCAGGCGATGAAGGAAGTCACCGCTAGTTTGGTTGGCCCTGACGCTGGTAAAGAGATGGGCGTTTACTTCGACTACATCTGCTCTGGCTTAAGCTAGATACTGTATCGGTCCACTAGGCTATAGTTGACCTCGAAGGTTCGGGTCGTCTAGAGTGAGTGCTAGCTCTTTAAGGCTTGATTGTGAGCAAGCTTTGACGATCTAGTATTGGCTCCAGACTCCCGACCTTTGCTTTATGAAGCTTTGTATAGACCAAAACTATCTAAAACCTTGTTTAAATGGAGATCACCCATGAGAATGTTTAAAGTGACGGCTTGTTTTCCCACTCCCGATCGCATTCGGACGCAGCGAGAACTACAAAACACCTATTTTACGAAACTAGTTCCCTACGACAACTGGTTCCAGGAACAGCAGCGGATTATGAAGATGGGCGGTAAAATCCTGAAGGTTGAGCTAGCCACCGGCAAGCAGGGGATGAATACCGGATTGCTCTAAAAGCTAGGACGCTCTCCAAAAAAGGATTAAAAAGAGGTCGTAGCGGCCTCTTTTTGCTATAAATGTTAACGTCAGGTTGTCAACCGTGGGTGAGGGGAAAGAGTAGGGGTGCTGCAATATTTAACTCCCTTTGATTCCGTTAAAGACTGGGCCATTGAAGCCCGGCTGCTGCGCTGGTTAACGTTCTTGTGGCTTGCCATTGGTTTGATCGTACTGTTTTCCGCTTCCTACGTTGCCGCCGATACGCAGTATAACGATGGCCTGTACTACCTGAAGCGGCAGCTTGTCGGCGCTTTTTTGGGGCTAGTCGGATTTAACTATGTTGTGCGATCGCCCCTGCGCCGTACGCTCAATGCTGCTCCCTGGATTTTCCTGTTTCTCCTCGGGTTAATTCTGCTCATTCTCGTGCCAGGAGTGGGCACAGAGGTCAATGGGGCCACCCGCTGGCTCTCTCTCGGTCCTTTTCTGCTTCAGCCCTCTGAACTGATTAAGCCCTTCCTCGTCTTACAGAGCGCACGCGTCTTTGGTCAGTGGCAGCGTCTCCATAAAGTAGCGAGCGGACTGTGGCTGCTCATTTTTGCCGTTTTGCTGGGAGGCATTCTGCTACAGCCCAATTTAAGCACCACGGCCCTATGCGGAATGTCGCTTTGGTTAGTTGCCCTAGCTGGAGGCTTGCGCCTGCGCTACTTGGGCGGAACAGCTCTCCTCGGCTGTCTTGTTGCCGGGGTGAGCGTAAGCCTCAACGAATATCAGTGGCGACGGATTGTGTCTTTTCTCGACCCCTGGAGCGATCCGAGAGGCGACGGCTATCAGCTCGTCCAAAGTCTGCTGGCCGTTGGCTCAGGAGGAAAGTGGGGGACTGGCTTCGGTTTGTCACAGCAAAAGCTGTTTTACCTACCGATTCAATATACAGATTTCATCTTTTCCGTCTTTGCCGAAGAATTCGGCTTTGTCGGCAGCGTGATGTTGCTAGTGCTGCTGATAAGCTATGCAACGCTAGCCCTCAGCGTCGCTTTAAAGTGTCGTTACCAAGTCCAGCAGCTCGTGGCGATTGGAGCAACAGTCTTTTTAGTCGGTCAGTCGCTATTCAATATCGGTGTCGCTACGGGAGCTTTGCCAACTACCGGTTTACCGCTACCGCTATTTAGTTACGGCAGCAACTCGGTCATTGCCAGTCTTTTATTAGCCGGACTCTTGGTGCGCGTTGCCCGAGAAAGTAATGAAGCAGAAGTCGTTTCGATTCGGTAGCTCGCGGTGTAGCCACAGCAGAGGTTAAATGCAAACAGCCAAACTAAATCAGCGATCAGTGCTTTGCTGTTAGTCTCGCTAATTACTTGCTCATCGGTCACTGCTAAATCTTAGCTTCTGGCAGAATCAACATGGCGTCGCCGAAGGAATAGAACCGATACTGCTTCTGAATGGCCTCTTGATACAGCCGAAGGAGACGTTCGCGCCCAATCAAAGCACTGACTAGCATCAGCAGACTAGAGCGAGGCAAGTGAAAATTGGTAATCAGACCATCCACAGCCTTAAAGCGGTAGCCGGGATAAATAAACAGATCGGTTTTACCGCAAAAAGTAGTCAACTGTTCCCCGCGAACAGCTCCCTCTAGGGCTCTCACGGCGGTTGTGCCGACGGCAATCACGCGCCCCCCCCTCGCCTTAGTAGCCTGAAATTGCTCGACCGTTGCTGCGGGAACTTCAACCCACTCAGTATGCATAGTATGGGTCGTCACATCTTCAACTTCCACCGGGCGAAACGTCCCCACTCCAACATGCAGAGTTACCCAAGCTTTTTGGACACCGCGTTCCTCTAGCCGCTGGAGTAACTCCTCTGTAAAATGTAATCCTGCCGTTGGCGCAGCCACAGATCCCGCTTGCTGCGCATAAACCGTTTGGTACTGCTCTGGCGCGAAGGAGCTACTCGGCTGAGCTGAGTCTGAAGCATAAGACTGAAGAATATAGGGAGGAAGCGGAATCTGACCAATCTGAGATAATAACTGCTCAAAGGTTTCTCCAGGAGGAATTTGAAACTGTAATAACCTTCCTCCCGTTGCTTCATCTCGATCTACTACCTGAGCCGGCAGCGACAGGCTCCCATCCGGGGAAGAGAAAATAATTTCTGTACCTCGCTTAAAGCGCTTACCGGGCTTGACTAAAGCTAGCCAACAGTGAGGCTGGCGTTCTTCCAGCAGCAGAATTTCTACCGGTGCTCCGGTCGATTTACGGCCATACAGTCTTGCCGGAATGACGCGGGTATTGTTCAACACCAGTAAATCCCCCGGCAACAGCCAGGAGGGAAGCTCGCGGAAACGGCTGTGAGTAAAGGCTTTTGAAGCAACAACGAGCAGACGCGAACTATCTCGCGGCACCGCTGGAGATTGAGCAATTAACTCTGGCGGCAACGAATAATCGTAGCTAGATAAAAGTTGATCGGTCATTTTGCGGAGGCTAAAGCGAGGAGAGCAAAATGACCAAGACCGCGACGCTAGCAGCAGTCATGATTCCGGCTGGCATGATCTTGCGGGTTTTAAGCAGGCGAACGACAAACACAATTGCCAGCATCACGGTAATCACCAACGCTAATAGGAGACCCCAGTCATAGCCCTGAAGCTGGACAACTCCGGCAATTAGCAGCAGCAAACCGCTGATACATCCGGAGAGCAGGGAAGCTGTACTTTTAGCCTGTACGTACCCGAGCGTTCCGCCAGCTAAAACGAGAATACCGTAGGCGATCGCTATTACTCCACTTAGATTCATCATGCTCCTGCTCATCTGATCGTCCCTCAAGCATTGCCTTCCCGGCAAACGGGGGTAACGCTAGCTGGTTCACCCCCTTTCACTGTAGCGCTTCCGTGCTAATTGCGGTCTAGATTCTACCGCGCAGCATCATCGCCATCTCGTTTGGAGCTGGCGACATCTCCAGCGCCGTTTCTTCTGTAATTCGTTCTTGTTCGTAGAGGTTAAACAGCGACTGATTGGTGGTGATCATGCCGTCAAATTCTCCGTCCTGCATCAGCGCCGTAATTTCATCATTTTTCCCCTCGCGGATGTAGTCTTTAACGGTTTCTGTGTTTACCAAAATATCGTGGTAGGCGGCGCGTTTGCCATCGGTCGTGCGGCATAACCCCTGAGCAATGACGGCCACTAGGGATTCGGCGATCGCCACCCGCATAGCGTTCTGTTCTTCAGCACTGTAGAGGTTGAGAATCCGCTCAATGGTTTTCACCGCGCTGTTGGTATGCAGAGTACCCATCACTAAGTGCCCCGTCTGTGCGGCTTTGAGAGCGGTGTTGACGGTTTCTTTGTCGCGCATCTCGCCAATGAGAATTACATCTGGGTCTTCTCGCAGCGCGGCTTTGAGAGCGTTGTCGAACTGAAGCGTATGCAGCCCAACTTCCCGCTGCTTGATTAAAGACTGTTGGCTTTTGTGCACAAATTCAATTGGGTCTTCAATGGTAATAATGTGCTTAGCGTGCGCCTTGTTGATGTAGTCTACCATCGCCGCCATCGTAGTCGATTTTCCAGACCCCGTTGGACCCGTCACCAGAACAAGACCTTTATGAGCATCCGCAATGTTTTTAAAGACGCTCGGCGATCGCAGTTGTTCGAGCGTGAGAATCTTGAGCGGAATCAGGCGCATAACCATTGCCGGCCCCTGAAGCGTGTCAAAAATGTTGATTCTCACCCGCGCAAAGTGATATTGGGTAGCGCCATCAAATTCCAAACGGGTTGTAAACCGCTCAATTTCTTCCGCTGTCAAAACTTCTGCTAGCCAGCGAAAAAACGTGTCGCGGTCTACGCTCGGATAATCGGCGACGACCATTTTGCCGCGATCGCGCATTCTCGGGCGTTCGCCAACCCCCACATGAATATCGCTATAGCCAGCATCGTAGGCTTGCCGAATGAGGGTTTCCAGAGTCGGGAGGCTGGTGGAAGACGGTGTTTCATGAGCAGGAGACGCTAGTTGACGAGCCTTAAAGGTTGGCGGAGGAACAGGCGGCAGTGGAGACATGGACGATGGAGCTTGTGACATATTGACAATTCCCCTAGTAATACGCCCTTAGTATGCCCCCAGATTTTGTCCAGCTAACAGGTTTGACCTCTTTGAGTGGGGAGAAAGCAGTAGCGATTTTAACGACTGTTTCTTTAACATTCTTTTCTTTATACTTTTTTTAGATTTCGCTTCTCTGAATATTCACCGTTTTCTAGTCTAAAAATCAAAAAGAGAACAATGCTAAAAATTTTCTTAACACTTATTTCCTGCCGCATCATCTGCGGGTTTGAATTAGAAAAGAACTCAATTCAATCAAGAAACTATTAAAACCGTAGGATTAAACGGTAATTGTTCGCGATCCCTCTGTCGAAAAGGCAGCTTTGACGCCCAAAAAAGCAAGTCTGTTAACTTCCATTAACTTTAAATTCGCTTTGCTCTTTCTTTCTATATACTTAATTCTAACGGTGCAGCTCCGCTACACCAGCGGAGAGAATGCAGAATAAATATTGCCCTAATTTTGTTACTAAAAATACTGTTCGGAGAAAAGCAATGGAATTAACTCAAAAGAAATCGACAGACGTTTATTTATTAAGTATGACCAAAAGCTTTCTGGTTTGGAGTTTTGCGCTAACCGTTTGCCTGCTAGTGGTCGGGTTTCCGCTGGTTGTCTTGATGGCCACCGGCGGCGTTCTGTTAACAATCGTGCTTCAGTCTGTGCTGCCAACTAGCGCGGTCCTCCTGGTTGCTGGCAGTATCATTAGCGCTAACGTTGTCGCTATTGTTGTTGGGGCTGCCGTTCTTACCCTTAGAGGAATTCATCCCCACGAAGTAAGCTGGCTCCGCTGGCTACATGGAGAAGCAAGTCCGCTCCATACTCCGGTCTTTGCCGCTTGTCCTCTCACCTGCGACCTGAGCCAATAAATTCTGAATCGAAGAGGCCATATCTGCACTTAACAATTTAATGATTTCCTAACCCGGTTAGCTCCGGGTTTTTTTGTCTCTGTCAGTCGGCAATTGTTGACAAAATCGTTTACTCTAATCGCAGGCCCAAGATGCAAAACGAATGACCTCACCCTCCCCTATCTGCATTACTTTAGGGACTCGTCCTGAAGCCATTAAACTAGCTCCAGTCATTCAGCAGTTTCGCGGTTCGTCCTTTCAAACCCACGTGGTCTTGACAGGGCAGCATCAAGAGATGGTGGAGCAAGTCATGCAGCTATTCTGCCTGACGTCAGAGCAGAATTTAAACATCATGCAGCCTCGGCAAACTCTCACTGACATTACCTGTCGCAGTTTGCAGGGATTAGAAAAGGTTTTTACCCAAATCAAGCCTCAGTTTGTCATTGTTCAAGGCGATACCGCGACTGCCTTTGCAGCAGCACTGGCCGCTTTCTATCAAAAAATTCCGGTCGGCCACGTAGAAGCCGGATTGCGCACCGACGATTTGTTCAATCCCTATCCAGAAGAAGCCAATCGTCGCCTCATTTCTCAACTGTGTCAGCTTCATTTTGCCCCTACTCAACTGGCGGTTGAGCACCTCAAGCGTTCTGGCGTAGTCGGAGAAATTCACTTAACTGGCAACACCGTCATTGATGCCCTTCTCACGGTAGCCCAAAGCCAGCCCGACTGCTCTATACCAGGCTTAGAGTGGGAGAAGTCCCGCGTTCTGTTAGCAACTGTCCATCGACGGGAAAACTGGGGGCAACCCCTTGAGCAAATCCTGGACGGATTTCGGCGCATTCTTGACCAGGTGCAGGATACTGCGTTACTCCTTCCGCTCCACCGCAATCCGACTGTGCGGGAACCGATTCAAGCTCGATTAGGAGAGCATCCAAGAGCGTTTTTGACCGAACCTCTCGACTATAGCCAGCTAGTCGGAGCCATTCAGCGCTGCACCCTGCTGCTAACGGATTCAGGCGGATTGCAGGAAGAAGCGCCCAGCTTAGGTAAGCCAGTTCTCGTATTGCGAGAAACCACCGAACGCCCGGAGGCCATTGAAGCGGGCACGGCTAAGCTCGTTGGCACAGACCCGACGGCAATTGAGACAGCGGCGACGCAACTGTTAAATGACGATGCCGCTTATCAAGCTATGGCAACGGCCATTAATCCCTTTGGGGATGGTAAAGCAGCTCAAAGAATCGTGCAGCTAGTCACTGACTACTTAAGTCGGTCAGACTGACTAAAGAGAAAATGACAGAGCCATCAGTCGTCATTGAGGGGTTAGAGACCGATGATGATTCTCTCTCCCTAGCTAAAATCGGTCTGTATCATCGATAAATTTAGCAACAACCGAAACAAACTCCGCCGTCGATTCATAGGGGAGAACGTTACGACCGGAAATTTGGCGAGCTTGAGCGTGAGGAAAATGCTGTAGATAGCGGTCGATGCGCTGCTTAGGAGATTCGGATTGACCAGAGCGACTAATACTGGAGGCTTCTTCCCCGACAACAACTAATGTTGGTTGCGTAATGGCACTCATATCCTGAGCGTAGTTCCGCCGCCAAAAGCCTGCCAGAAATGAAAATACAGCATAGCGGCTCTTTAAATCTGTCGCTCCGGCTTCTAAAGTATCTAACCACCGTTCGTCTACATCCTGAGCCTGCTCAAATAGCTGTCGCTTAGAGAAATCGGCTAAAAACTGACGGCGGCGAGCGTAGCGATAGAAAACAGACCCAATCGCCCCGCTAAAAAAAAGATTCCAGGCCAGCCGCTGTTTCCAGGACGTTCCAGATTTAGTCATGACGTTCCATGCCGGAGGGCCTGCTAACACAAGTCCTTGAGCTAAATCGGGCTGGCGCTGTACTAGAGCGATCGCCACGGGCAATAAGGCTCCTTGCACCACCACAATCGCTGGGGTTTGAATGACCGTCTGCCAAAAATACTGAAGCTGTTCCGCCCAGTCTTCTGGGGTGTAGGCAACGGGAGGCATTGCGCTATCGCCACAGCCTAAGAGGTCGGGGTTATAGACTGAACAATGTCCCTCCGGCAACCACGCTTCGATGAACGGGTGCCAGAAGCGGCGACTTAAGCCGACGCCAATCGGGTGAATCAGCAGTAGGGGACGCTCAGCGTTAGGAGAAAGATGGCATTCATAAGCGCAGCGCTGATTTTTCCAGGTGTAAAACTTGGGGGAGAAATCCATAAGCTTGTCGTTACCAGGTTGTTTCCATTGTCCCATGAGGAGATGGGGGAGAGAGCGATCACTTCAGGATAAGATGATAAAAAGTCATTCAGGGAAGCGCCATGAAAGCCGTTGTCATGACCGCACCGGGAGCACCGGATGTTCTGCAAGTTCGGGACGTAACCCGGCCACAATGCGCGGCAACAGAAGTTTTAGTTCGGCTTTGCGCTGCCGGAGTGAACCCCATCGATACCAAGCTGCGTCGTCGCGGGACGTTTTATCCAGAGCAGATGCCTGCCATCCTCGGCTGTGATGGAGCGGGGGTGGTGGAAGCCGTGGGCGATCGCGTCACTCAATTCAAACCCGGAGACGAAGTTTATTTTTGCGCTGGCGGACTGGGGGCTACTTCCGGAAACTATGCTCAATTCACGACGGTTGCGGAACATCGCGTGGCCCATAAACCTCAGTCGTTGTCCTTTACAGAAGCAGCGGCAGCCCCGTTGGTGCTGATTACTGCCTGGGAAGCTCTCTGCGATCACGGCAGATTAGCAGCAGGTCAGAAAGTGTTGATTCATGCTGGCGCGGGAGGCGTTGGTCATGTAGCGATTCAGTTAGCCAAGCTGATCGGAGCCGATGTGTGGACCACCGTGAGCTCTTCAGACAAGGCGAGACTAGTTCGTGTTTTTGGAGCTGAGCCGATTCTGTATCGCCAGACCGATTTTGTAGAAGCCGTTTTGAACTTGACGCATGGAGAAGGCGTCGATCTCGCTTTTGATACTGTCGGCGGACCGACGTTTTTTGATAGCTGCGGCGCGGTGAAAGTGTATGGAGATCTGGTCACGCTGCTAGAACCCGATTTTTCTTTAGGAAATTTGAAAATAGCTCGTCAGCGCAATCTGCGCATCGGCTTAGAACTAATGCTGACTCCGGCTCTGCAAGGAATCGTTAGCGCTCAAAAGCAGCAAACCGCTATTTTGCAGCAGTGCGCTCAGTGGCTCGATGACGGAAAGCTCAAAATTCATTTGAGCCAAGCATTTCCCTTAGAAGATGCAGCAGCAGCGCATCGGTTAATAGAAGCTGGTTCAACAACAGGCAAAATTACTCTTCAGATCGAGTAGATTCAACAAGATTGCGGTCTGAGGATAGAAGAATATTGATGATGCTGTTAGTGTTGCTCATTAAAATAATCCGTTCAGGAGGAGCGGTGAAACTTCATAGAGAGTGGGGCAGTCGGCAGTCGTCAATCCTATCCCGTTCCTATCCCGTTGGGCTAGAACTCAGCCTTTGAACCACCTCACTAATTTGCAATGCCAAAATACCAAGATATTTACCCGTCCGCTCCCCTCGTACAAAGCGTTGATTTAGTACGCCCATCAGCGTCCGCTCTTTTAACTCTAGAGTATTTTGAAGCCGAACCTGCCTCGATGCCCATCAACAAGTATGACCAACATCACATTATCCTCAATCTTAGAGAAGAACCTCATCGCTTGGAAAACTGGCGCGATGGCGAACATCGTGATTTCACCTATCACAAAAACGAAATTATCGTGACTCCGGCTGGTGTGGAGAGTGGTTGGAGATGGCATGTCAAAACTAAATGTATCATTATTACTCTCGCTCCGGCAGAATTTGAAAAATTTGCTCAAACTGAATTAGGAATTTTACTAAATGAGCGCCAGTTAAAAGATCTACCACAGTTTCTAGATGAAGACATTACTCAGTCAGGAATTCAGCTTCTAGAGGCTTTACACAGCGACCTCGGTTCTCAGGTCATGTTTGAATCCTTGGCTCGTGTTTTTCTTACGAAACTGATTCTCAAATATGGTTTACCAGAAGAAGAGTACGAGTTTTCTAAAAGCTTTACGGCCCAGCACTACAAACAAGTCTTAGATTACGTAGCGGCCAACTATAGCAAAAACATTCTCCTTGAAGATTTATCAGCCCAGGCTGGCCTTAGCCCCTCTCATTTTTCTCGTTTATTCAAACAAACGATTGGTCAGAGTCCGTACCAATTCCTGATGGCCTACCGGGTTGAACAAGCCAAAAGAATGCTTGATAAGCCTAACCTTTTGATGATTGATATCGCCTTTTCCTGTGGTTTCTCCGACCAGGCACATTTTTCTCGCGTCTTTAAAAAGATTGCTGGGGTGACTCCTAAACAGTATCGACGGGCCTCAAAAGGTTAGAACTTTGCACTTAGCTTGGCTGACGTCTCATTGGTAAACAATCCAGAGCAAGAATCTTCAAAAAATTGGGCAAGAGCTTTCAAGAGATTCTGGTGGGTTCTCTGTAGATTGAAGACATATTCACAGTGAAGCCAAGGGAAAGGAAACATCAGTCATGAAAAATCTACTATTAGCTGCTGCTACCGTTGCCACTCTGCAAGTCTCTTTAGCCTCTGATTCTGAAGCCGCACAGGTTAAAAGCGTCACATTTGAAAGCCATCATCAAACTCTAGCTGGCAATCTCTATCTTCCCGACGATTATCAAGCCGATACTAAACTGCCTGGAGTCGTCGTCACGGGTGCTTGGACAACAGTCAAAGAACAAATGCCTGCTACCTATGCCGAGGAAATGGCGGACCGCGGCTACGCGGTATTAACTTTCGACTTCCGAAACTGGGGAGAGTCGGGTGGAGATGAGCGCCAGCTAGAGAATCCTGCAAACAAGACTCAAGATATTATAGCGGCGGCAGATTATCTCTCTACTCGCCCAGAAGTAGATAGCGATCGCATTGCTGGTTTGGGAATTTGTGCTAGTGCCGGATATATGGCCGATGCGGCGGTCCGGAGCGAAGATATCAAAACAATCGCGCTCGTGGCCCCTTGGCTACACGACCAGGAAATTGTCAATGAGGTGTACGGAGGGGAAGAATCAGTCCAAAGCCTGATTGAAACGAGTCGTCAAGCACAAAGCCAATATGAAACCACGGGGGAATTATCCTTAGTTCCAGCGGCGAGCATGACCGATGAAACCGCCGTGATGTATCAAGCCCCCTATTACTCCGATCCAGAGCGAGGAGCCATTCCCGAATACGTCAATCAATTCAATCTGGCTTCTTGGGAAGGCTGGTTAACCTATGATGCCATTGCTACTGCCGAGGATTTAACAAAACCTGTCCTGATTGTTCACTCGGAAGCGGCGGCAATTCCCCAGGGAGCGAAAGAATTCTACACCCGTTTGTCAGCACAGAAGGAGCAACTCTGGTTGGAAGATACCACTCAATTTGATTTCTATGACTCCCCTGAAGCTGTCACTGTCGCTAGCGATGCGGTTGCCACTCATTTAGACCAGTCACTGTAACAACCGAAGGCGAGTGCCGGAGATCCATCTACGGCACTCGGCCACTCGAATTAAAGACATTAACCACGAAGAACCATGAAATTTATCACAGGAGTATTGACAATGACCCTCGCAGCGACCGCCTCTAGTTTAGTAACCATTGACCCTGATGAGGCTGCTATTGAAACTATCGTTGAAAGCGTTGCTAATTTGGCGGATCGGAGGAATTTTGAAAGCCTGGAAAAACTCTACGCTGAAGAAGTTGAAGTAGATTATACTTCTGTCTTTGGCGGAGAAGTTGAGCTGAAAAGCCCCCAAGCCTTGATGACTCAGTGGGCTGGTGTTTTGCCGGGATTCGATCGCACTCGCCATGATATTTCCAACATCGAGGTAGCGGTCAATGGCAACCGGGCAACGGCTACCGCCGATGTCGTTGCCGACCATTACCTAGACGAGATGTTTTGGCAGATCGAAGGGAGCTACGAGTATGGTTTAGTCCAAGAGGAAGGACAATGGTTCATCAGTGAGATGAAGTTTAACGCCGAATCCGAACACGGCGATCGCCAAATTCTTAATCAAGCTACAGACCAAGCTAGTACTAGCCCTTCGACTTATATTCAACGACAGCAGACCAAGCAAGCAGTCATTGATTTTTTAACTGCTTTAGAAGACAAGGATATGGACAAGTTCGCCTCGGTTTGGGCAGAAGATGCAGTGCAGGACATGCCGTTTTCCCCTGATAGTTTCCCCAAGCGCGTCACCGGAAAAGCAAACATTCTGCAACACTATGCTGCTTGGCCAGAAATTAGCGGCAAAGCCAACTTTACTGATGAATTGGTATTCTATCCCCTACAGGATGCCACAATGATTTTTGCTGAATGGCGAGGGAATGTAGAAATTATTCCAACAGGACAGATATACAAGCAGCGCTATGGTGGTTTATTTCGCGTTACAGACGGCAAAATTGAACTGTTTCGAGAATATTTCGATCCGATTATCTTTCAATCGGCCTTTGGTTTGACTGAAAAAAATAATTAAGGTGAGGACCACAGCTAAAAGTTGCTAGAGCAGCATCTTCTCTATCTAAACTCTGTAGTTACTTTCAAAAGCTAGTTTAAGGGACTTAAAAAACTTAGATTTACAAAACGCCGATAGAAATTTAGTCAATATTTGTCTAACTATTTCCCAGAGATTTTCCAACTTTGTATCAAAATTAACATCTTATTGCCAGTAATCGGGCAATGATATCCTCAAAAGCTTGTTAACAATTAGCAAATAAAACTTAAAGGATGTCACGCCGTGAAAACCTTGTTTCTTTGAAAAGCCAGTTCGTTTTCACTCTAAAAACAATCTATTTTTAGCTAGTTAGAAAAAAGGCAGTACGCATCAAGAATTCGCTCGAACGTGACAAGCTGTTCAGGAGGTTATTCCGAGTGCCTAAAACTCTCTTCAAGGTAGACCTAACCAAGCCGATGTCCGAACAGGACATGCCGGGACACAACCGCTGGCATCCAGACATTCCTGCTGTCGTTTCCGTCAATCCTGGTGATGTATTTCGGATTGAATGCAAGGATTGGACCGATGGACAAATTAACAACAATGACGACCCCAGCGACATTCGCGATGTCGATCTCACGGTTGTCCACGTCCTTAGCGGACCCATTTATATCAACGGCGCTGAACCCGGAGACATCCTTGTGGTCGATCTACTCGATATCGGCGCCTTACCCGGGGACGAGTGGGGCTTTACCGGCATCTTTTCCAGAGACAACGGCGGCGGCTTTCTCACCGACCACTTTCCCGAAGCGGCCAAAGCCTGCTGGGATCTTCAGGGCATCTATACCAGTTCGCGCCACATTCCCGGAGTCAGATTTGCGGGCATTACCCATCCCGGCTTAATTGGCTGTGCGCCTTCTGCCGAACTCCTCGCCATCTGGAATAAGCGGGAGAAAGCCCTGGTAGACAAGGGAGGACCGCCCTGGAAACCCGCCATTCCCCCCCTAGCTACCTTGCCCAATCCCGAAAACGCGGTCTTAGGAACTCTTAAAGGAGCTGAATTTGAGCGCGTCGCCGCCGAAGCCGCCCGCACCGTTCCTCCCCGCGAACACGGCGGTAACTGCGATATCAAGAACCTCTCCAGGGGGTCGCGCATTTATTTCCCGGTGTATGTAGACGGCGCGAAACTGTCGATGGGCGATATTCACTTTTCTCAAGGAGACGGGGAGATCTCCTTCTGCGGGGCGATTGAAATGTCGGGCTATATTGACATTCATGTTGACCTCATTAAGGGCGGCGTGGAAAAGTACGCGATGATTAATCCGATTTTCAAGCCCGGTCCAGTCGAGCCGCGCTACTCGGAGTATCTGGTATTTGAAGGGATTTCAGTTGATGAATTTAGCGGTGAGCAGTACTACTTAGATGCTCACGTTTCCTATCGTCGGGCTTGTTTGAACGCCATTGAGTATCTCAAGAAGTTTGGCTATACGGGGGAACAGGCGTACCTACTGCTAAGCTGTGCTCCAGTTGAAGGGCGCGTCAGTGGGATTGTGGATATTCCTAACGCTTGCTGTACCCTAGCCCTACCGACGGAGATTTTTGATAAAAATATTTTGCCAACTTAGGGAGTGAATATCGATGCCGCTCTACGAATACCGTTGCCATGCCTGCGGTGAGTTTGAAGCTTGGCGCCCTTTAGCCGATTGTCATACTTTAATGCATTGTCCAACCTGTGAGGTAGTGGCTCAGAAAATCTTCTCGCCACCGAACGTCAACCTCAACTCCGGTCGAGTAAACCCCCCAGCTACCCAGGAACCTCGACGAATCCAGAGACAGGAACTAACATCTCCCAGATATCAAAGCGCTCGCGGTGGGCGACCTTGGATGATTAGTCATTGAGGTCTTTCTCTAATTAGCAGTGCTGCTCTCAATTCCAGCGGCGATCGCTCTTGATTTTTTACTCCCGCTCTTTAACGTTCACTCCTGTAGAAGTGCCTCTTTTAAAGGAGCTCCGCCAACCGGGTGCTGCGTTTAGCCAGTTAAGCCCAGTACGATAAAAGAAGCTTAGTTACTGTTTTGATAAGACCAACATGGCGCGAGGCGATCAAATCTATGCCTACAGAGAGTTTTTAACTCTTCAAGGAGTGTACGAGCATCACGGCATTGACTGCGGCGATGGCAGCGTCATTCACTATCGCAAGACCGAAACCGATGCTCGAATCGAGCGAACTTCTCGCTCCCTCTTCGCCCAGGGAAACCTGATTTACACTAAAGAGTACCGAACGGGCTTTTGCTTTATTCCAGAAGATGTGGTGAGGCGAGCAGAAAGCCGCTTAGGAGAAGACAACTACAATCTTTTATTCAACAACTGCGAACACTTCGCTACCTGGTGCAAAACAGGGTTTAGCGACAGCAAACAAGTGAGAGATTTCGTCCCGGCGATTGGAAAGCTGAAAATTGACGATTTAGCGCAACCGCTACAGGGGGCATTGAAAGAGACAAATCCGCGCAATGCTGAGCAAATGGTAGAGCGAGCCTTGGCAGATGTTAAAGTCGTTTGGGAGCAGCTCCAGCCACAGTATCAAGAAGCGCTGCGAGAAATGGAAACCTGGCAGCGAGTCGCCTGGAAAGCCGTTGAGCAGAATCGGGACGATCTGGCCCGCGCTGCCCTCATGCGCAAGCTCGACCACAAGAAACGCGCTGCTGAACTAGAGAAAAAGCTGCAAGAACTCGCCGCAATGACAGAAACATTGCTTCGCAATAGCAACAACCTACAGCCAACGCGTTAAAAGAGGGAAAAAGGAAAAGGCGATTCACTCTATTTCCCGGTCCTCAATACAGTAGATCAGCAAGCGCCGTGGGAATTAGGCCGAGGTACAGCTACGGCCCAGGCGAGCCACTCATAGTTTATGACAAACCCAGACAGCGTTGCAAAAGGCAACAACACAGCAGCTTCTGCACTAAATCTAACTGTTAGGAATTGCAGTGGATAATAGCCGCATGATAGAGAAGCTTAGCGATCCTTAATCCCCGACTCAGCAGCTTATTTCTTCTCCTGACAGATGAGGTTTCACATGGTTAATACCGCCCGAAAACGAGGCTTGTTGTCTCGCACATCCTGCAATGCCTGTTGAGCCTCTGTTAAGGGATAGGTTTCAATCATGGGGCGAACGTCGTATTTGGCAGCAATATCTAGCATCTCGCGCATGTCTTTAATAGATCCCGTCACGCTCCCCATCACTCTGCGACGCTGAATAATAAGCTCAGGTGATGGGGGCAGAACGACCTCTTTATCATCCACTGCCAACAGAACTAACGTGCCATCAGGAGCAAGAGCATGAATGGCCTGTCCCATTAGCTTGGCAGAATTAGCCGTACAAAGAATAACGTTAGCTCCGCCCATATCTAACAGCTTTTGTACCCATTCATCCGAACCAGAATCGATCGCTTCATGGGCACCCAGTTTATCTTTTGCTAGCTGAAGCTTGTCATCCCCACGACTGAGGGCAATCGTTCTCGCTCCCAAAGCATTGGCAAACTGAAGGGCGACATGCCCTAATCCGCCAATGCCCAGAACGGCAACAGTTTGTCCCGGCTTAAAGTTAACGTAATTAAAAGGAGTAAAAACCGTGATGCCAGCACAAAAAAGCGGGGCCGCATCCTCGAAAGCAATTTCATCGGGAATCACGGCAACGTCGCGGGCAGGAGCTTTGACATACTCAGCATAACCACCGTTGAGGCTAATTCCGGTTGCCTGTTGCTCCGGGCAGAAAACGGTCTCGCCGCGTACGCAGTAGTCACAGTGTCCGCAGGTTCCTTGAATCCAGGGAATGCCAACGCGATCGCCTTTTTTCAGCCAGGTGACTAACTCGCCGACCTCTTCAATCACGCCCGCTACTTCGTGACCAGGAATCACGGGGACGTGGGATAGCTCTCCAAAATCTTCATCGACCAGATGTACGTCAGAACCACAGACCCCACAGGCACGAACCTTGACTAGAACTTCATGGGGAGCAATCGACGGGACTGGAACATCCCGGAGTTCGAGAGGTTGATGGTAATCTGGTAAAATAGCCGCTTTCATGTCCTTCTCCTTTAAAGGGGTTTACTCCTAACTTCTGACTCCGGCGATGACAGTCCTTCAAATCTTAGAGCAAGGTTCATAGATTTTCTACTAGCCGTTTGTCTAGGAGGTTTCCTGCCTATGTGACTGGGGGAGGACGGGCGACTCTCGTTAAGAAATATTGTGCTTCAGCAAAGAATTATTGCTCTCGACTCCAGAGAGACTATGAGTATCAAAGTCTACATTCCTCTGGGAGAGAGATATATAGCCATTGTCGCTTTCTCGCACGCTCAGTTTGTGCCAGCCCCCGGAAGTTTTATAAGTTTGAGAGAATCAATAACGACTCGCTCGGCAGAAATAGTAAACAGGTTAAAGATAAGATTATGAAGTTAGCTTACTGGATGTATGCAGGCCCTGCTCACATTGGCACCTTGAGGATCGCTAGCTCCTTCAAAAATGTTCATGCGATTATGCACGCACCGCTTGGAGACGACTACTTCAACGTCATGCGCTCCATGCTAGAGCGAGAGCGGGACTTCACGCCGGTAACGGCTAGCGTTGTCGATCGAAACGTTTTGGCGCGAGGCTCTCAGGAAAAAGTTGTCGATAATATCGTTCGCAAAGACGGAGAGGAACGCCCGGACCTCATTGTGCTGACTCCTACCTGCACCTCTAGCATTCTTCAGGAAGATTTGCAGAACTTTGTCGACCGGGCTCAAATGGATGCTCAAGGGGATGTTCTGCTGGCAGATGTAAACCACTACCGCGTTAATGAGCTACAGGCAGCAGACCGAACCCTTCATCAGATCGTTAAATATTACATCAACAAGGCTCGCAAGAAGGGCGATCTGGCGACAGAAAGAACCGCTAAGCCTTCTGTTAACATTATTGGTATTTCTACCCTGGGTTTCCACAATCAGCATGACTGCACAGAACTGCGGCGACTGATGGCAGATTTGGGAATTGAAGTTAATGCCGTAATCCCCGAAGGAGCCTCGGTCGAATGCTTAAAAACTCTCCCTCGTGCTTGGTTTAACCTGGTTCCCTACCGCGAGGTCGGCTTAATGGCGGCCCAATATCTAGAAGACGAGTTTGGCATTCCTACCGTAGCGATTACCCCAATGGGAGTGGTAGAAACGGCTCGCTGCATTCGTAAAATTCAACAACTCCTCAGTGAGCAAGGAACAGCGGTTGATTACGAAGAATATATCGAGAATCAAACCCTCCACGTCTCTCAAGCGGCCTGGTTCTCTCGCTCGATTGATTGCCAAAACCTGACGGGCAAAAAAGCAGTTGTCTTTGGGGATAATACCCACGCAGCGGCGATGACCAAGATTTTAGCGCGGGAGATGGGGATTCACGTGGTTTGGTCAGGGACGTACTGTAAGTACGATGCTGACTGGTTCACTGAACAGGTGAGCGAGTACTGCGATGAAGTAATTATCAGCGACGATAATGGGGCGATTGGAGATGCGATCGCTCGCGTTGAACCGGCGGCTATTTTCGGGACGCAGATGGAGCGACACGTCGGGAAGCGCCTGAATATCCCCTGCGGCGTGATTGCGGCTCCGATTCATATTCAAAACTTCCCGATTGGCTATAAGCCCTTTCTCGGGTACGAAGGCACGAACCAAATTGCCGATTTAGTCTACAATTCCTTCACCCTCGGTATGGAAGATCACCTGCTCGAAATCTTCGGCGGACACGATACCAAGGAAGTGATTACCAAAAGTATTTCTGCCGATTCCGACCTCAACTGGGCTAAAGATGCTCAGGCTTTACTGAATCAGGTTCCCGGATTTGTGCGCGGTAAGGTGAAACGCAATACCGAAAAATTTGCCCGCGAGCGCAATATTAGCGAAATTACTCTAGAGGTATTCTATGCCGCCAAAGAAGCCGTTGGGGCTTAATTAAAGCCGCCGTCGGAAGTTGCTTCGGCGACGGCTTTGAGTCGCCAGGCGCTGAATCCCGAAGGAGCGATCGCTCCTTCGGGTGTCTTTTACTTCAGCGGAGTTGTCTTGGCTGACCTCACAAATGCCAGATTAGGATGAGATTGTTCGAGAGCAATGGCGGTGTAGGATTGACGCACCTGGGTATTGACGGCAATCATGGTGGCATCATACATACCAGTCGCCACTTTTGGATACAGCCCGATGCCAATAATCACCACGAGAAAGCAAGCAGCGATGAATAGTTCCCGAGGTTGGGCATCATTATATTCGGCATCCACAGGCAAGACACAGCTATTCCCAAAGCAGGCTGCTTCCTCATTCTCTAGCTGTAAACCTTGATTTTCAACTAAACAGGCGATCGCAGATTCAGAATCGTAAAATAGCTGACGCAGCATTGATAACAGATAAACAGGAGTTAAAATCAGTCCGACTACAGATAAAAAGACAATAACAGTGCGGAAAGAAGCACTATAAACATCGCTATTACTAAAGCCAATATAGATCTCCAATTCACTCACAAAACCGCTCATGCCCGGTAGCGCTAAAGATGCCATTGCTCCCGCAGTAAATAGAGCAAAGACCTTGGGCATGATCTGACCTAAGTTGCCCATCTCGTCTAGTGCCATAGTGTGGGTGCGGTCATAGGTGACTCCGGCTAAGAAGAACAGCACAGAAGCAATTAAACCATGAGACAACATCTGTAGCATCGCTCCACTGATTCCTAAATCAGTAAAGGAGGCAATTCCTAACAGCACAAATCCCATATGAGACACGGATGAATAAGCAAGGCGCCGTTTCATGTTAGTCTGACCCAAAGAGGTAAACGCCCCGTAGATGATATTAATCACTCCTAAAGCCACCAGAATGGGAGCAAAGTAAACGTGGGCCTCAGGCAGTAATCCAAGGTTGAGACGAATCAAGCCGTATCCCCCCATCTTGAGAAGGACTCCTGCTAAAATCATTGAAATCGGAGAGGAAGCTTCCCCATGAGCATCGGGTAGCCAGGTATGAAGCGGAAAAATAGCGAGCTTGACGCCAAAAGCAATTAACAAACCAGCATACAGAGGAATTTCAAAAGCTAGAGGAAAATTGTTGGCGGCGAGGGTAACCATATCGAAGGTCAGTTCACCTCCGCCATAAAGAGCCATACTCAGAGCGGCAACCAAAATAAAAATAGAGGCGGCTGCGGTATAGAGCAGGAATTTCATCGCTGCATACCGTCTTCTCTGACCTCCCCAGATCGACACCAAAAGATAAACAGGAATCAATTCTAGTTCCCACATAATAAAGAACAGGAGCAAATCTTGCGCAATGAATACCCCAATCTGCGCCGCGTAAAGCAGGAGCATCAGAAAGTAAAATAAACGGGGTTTGCGATCGACTTCCCAGGCCGATAACAAAGACAGAGTAGTGACAAACCCAGCTAGTAAAACCAAGGGCATCGAGATTCCGTCAACAGAAACTGCCCAGTTCAATCCTATTTGGGGAACCCAAGCATAACTCTCTACCATCTGGAAGCTAGCATTGCCCGGATCGTAATGCAGCCAGAAGGCGTAGCACATCAATATAAAATCGGCGACACCAACGCTCACAGCATACCAGCGTAAATTTTTTCCCTTCTGATCGGGTACTAGGGGAACAAGAAAGGCTGCAACAATGGGAAATCCTAAAATTGTAGTCAGCCAAGGAAATTGAGCTTCCATCATCATTAATAAGTAAAAATGCTTAGTTTTTTTTGGGTTGTCTTGTTATTTTAGAAGAATCCGGGGTACAAATACTAATGAGATCTGGTCATTTAGCTGATAAGACCTAGTTATCTAGAAAAGTCGTGATTAAGAACTTAAATTGTGACCATTGTTAGCTTTGGCTCTACTGATAGCGACTTGTTTTCTCGACCAAACTCAGTAAAAATAGTTTAGAAAAACCTTTGATCTAAATAATAGGCGTTCTTTAAAGCTCGTTGTTTGCGAACTTTATTGAGCAATGGATTCAGAATAATAAGCCTAAGATTGCACTTCTCAGCCAGTGCATGGCGAGTCTAATTTCTAACTTGAATTACAGGAATTCTGCTACTAGAGACGAGCGGAGAAATAGACTTTGCGCGTTAGCTAGTAACGCAGAAACTTGTCTAGACGAGGCTACTGATTAAGGAAATTTCAAGCTATTTAGGTGAACTTTATTCACCCTCTCAGTTTTGGCTAGAGGCAAGTCATCCTCAAGAACAAGCTGCTCTTGCTCAGCAGCGGCACTCATCAGAAAAAACTTTAACTGTCAACCCTGCCCGCTTCAACTCAAACAGCAGATTGTTATCCTCGGTAACTGCTTGTGCCTAGAGTGACTATTCCTAGACTAAACTAGACAAAGCTCTACAGAATGTCTAGAAAAGATGAGACCACATGAATTTGCCGAGCGTCTAGGAATCACCGTCAAAACGCTGCATCGTTGGGATGCTGCTGGCAA
>JBHJGN010000018.1:0-73020 GCA_050331735.1 Cyanophyceae cyanobacterium | reverse complement strand
CTCTTGGTAGAGAATTTCTGCTATGGCATCGAGATAAGTTTGTAATTGAGCGGCTTTGTCTGGAGTCATAATTAAGCATCTCTGGGTGAGTTCCTCTAGAGTGTACTATTTCTGCTACCTTTGCAAACCTGACATGCTCCCTATTGCACGTACGTATTTTATATCTTCTTCTACTGATAATGGTTCTATACCATGAACAGCGTATAATTCAAATATTTCCCCTCGCCAGTTAATATCTGGATGCTGATCAAGTAGTTTCCCAAGGACGGTACTACCACATCTTCCATGATGCCACATGAATATACCAGGACGGTTTTTGTACTGAGTCAAAGGATAAGCTACGCTACAAGCCTTTTTCATAATCTGCCTTTTCTTCAGCGCAAAGATCTTTTTCATTTTGCCTCTCTTTGTAGTTATACTCATAGTTACACCCGCTTTCTCCGTTTTTATCCTTACAGATTGTGAAATACCTTGCAAAGGATAATATTAAAGTTCAACAATCTCTGATACTATGGAAGCCCTTTTAACCAATTGATTTCTAATTTCTATAGGAAAGTGGGAGTCCTTTGGCTGAAACTGTCGAATTGCGAACATTTGGATAAGAAGCTAAACAATTTGCTTGTGCCACATTTCGTCGCTCCAATCAGTAAGGCGAAATCATTTATTGGTGTTATCTGGTTCATTCACTTCCTTTGTCATATTGATAGTCTGATTCATGTCATTGCGTTGATGGGTTGTTAAATTGGCGATTAGGAGTGCTATTGATCGCTCGCGTGACCGCATACCAGGCAGGCTTGCGTTCGAGGTTTTGATCAAGCAGCAGCGGACGCACTGGCGCACCGTCAGCACGAGGTCTTTTTTGAGAAAGCCAAGTATAGCGATCGCTGAGTCCCCACGTGAGAACGCCAATCACCGCCGGTTCTTCTAGCACGACGGACAGATAATCATAGTAGATTTGAGCCACTAGGCGATCGCGCTCGTCTATGTTTCTAGGCAGAGTCCGATCTGTAACATCTAGCTCAGTGATGATAATCTTAAGGTCGAGACTACCAACATGACGAAGAAAATCTCTAAATTGATTGGAGTCAAAGGAGCTTCGTTTGCGACCCCACAGATGAGCCTGAATTCCGAGAGCATGAACGGGGGTTCCCTTCATTTTGAGGCGATACAGCAGCTCTAAAACAGCGTTTCTCTTGGCTCGATCTCTAGAATCGCTGTAGTCAAATCCGTAATCGTTATAAACTAGCAAAGCGTGGGGATCGGCCTCAGCGGCAACGCGAAAGGCTAGATCGATATAGTTAGGACCGAGAAACTCCAGCCACGGAGTTTTTCGCAGCCCATCGGACCGACCGTCAGCTACTTTCACCGCTTCATTGACAACGTCCCAGGAATGCATTTGTCCTGAATAGTATTTTGCGACTGTTTGAACGTGCTCCACCAAAAACTGTTCGGCATTCTGGCGATTTAGCGTTTCCTTGAACCAGGCGGGTAGTTTTTTGTGCCAGAGGAGCGTATGTCCCCGAAACAGGAGGTTGTGCTCGCGGGCAAACTGAAGCAGGCGATTGCCCCGCGTGAAGTCAAATTGATCTGGACTGGGGCGCAGCGCTTTCCATTTCAGTTCACTTTCAGTCACTAAAATGTTGCATTCTTGAGCAAAGATCTGAGCAAATTCAGGATCTTTTGATAGAGCAGAGGACCGACCAGCGGCTCCGTAGAGCATCCCCTTAGCCCCCGCATACTTTCTTAAGGAAGAAGATAAAATTTCTTCCTCGCTCACTTCCATTGGTTGCTGTTTGCCTCTAGACAATACTATTCCATTTGATAGAGCGGCTGCGCTGGCTAAAGCTGATAATCCTAAACAAAGAGTACGACGCCTAGTGATTCTTGATTTTGTTACGCTTCTTCTCAACATCCTACTCAACTCGCGTCTAGTCGCCATCAATGATAGCGCTTACGTCTAACATATAGGTCATTCGCCTTCCTTCATGAGCAGAATCGATGGAAATCATTTGCCCGTTCGGACTCCAGCGTGGATGAAGATCGCATCGTTTGTCCCCATCAAACTGCCACGGTGCGAGAAAGCGTCCGAGTTCAGTCACCCGATTGGTTGCTACTTCATACAGTAATAGAGTCCGCTGGCGCGCGCGGTTTGGGTAAGTATCGGTAACAATCCAGCGACGGTCAGGAGAGTAGGAAGGATGTCCGTCACCGTAGGAGTTTAATACGCCATCGCCAACAATCTGCCATTCCCCTGTCACGACATTGATCAGGTAATAGCGATCGCCAACGGCTTCAATTCGCGCCCACGTCAGCAGGTGCTCTTCATCGCGCCAGGAATAGTGAGACACCATGCGATCGTCCATCAGCAACCGCCAATCGCTGCCGTCAGCATTAGCAACGTACATGCGAGAGAATCTGCCCTGCGGTCCAGTCCAGCGATGCATAAAAATAAATCGCTTGCCTTGCGGCGAGTAGACAAGATGATTAATCTGATGCTCGGAGTCAGCCATTTCTGGACGCGGCTGATGAGCCATCAGCGTCGCGAGATCGATCAGCAATTTTCCCTGACCGGTCTCTAAATTGATGAGCCAAATTCCATCTTGGTCGGTCGGCAAATCGCTACGGAAATTTTCGGCAGCGACGGCGTAACCATATTCAGAAACCTGATCCAGGCGCTTGTAGTTAATCGCTAACGCTTCTTTGCCACTGGGGTGAATCACCTGCACAGGCCATGGAATTGTGGCTTCCCCTCCTCCTGGTGAGACGATGCTCGCGGCCAGTTTGCCATTTACCAAATCGTTGAAGATAATTTTCCTTTCGCTTCCCGGCAGCCACTGGGTCATACTTCCCTGCTGATAATTCCAGGTCGATGAAACCCCAATCGTCTGACAGCTATGTTGCGTACAATTGTAGAGTTTAATTTCTACCTGATTCTCCTGGAGACGATGAAACACCGCTTGAGTCATATCTGGCGACCAGGGGGATTTATCGTAATAGCCGAAAAACAACTCTCCTGACTCCGGTTCTGTCTCTGCCCATTGGGCTGGCGTTCGTAGCTGTACTTGCGGATGTAAAGCGCTTTGAAACCCTTTTTCGGAAAAATAAAGGTAATTGAGGCGATGGTATACAGTTTTTGAAACGTTGCGGACAGCAGGAAAAGCCTCAAGATACTTAGCAACCGTTCGCTCTAGCAGACCGTAAGATTTCATGACTTTTCAAAGAAAAACTACTAACAAATTACCGCATCTAGCAGTTCTTGCCTGGGAGACTTTATTTTGCCTGAGTTCTCAATTTCCACAGATCGCGGACAAATAGACTGGCAACAAACCACGGTTCTACCAGATAGCGTTTCCAGAGTCGTTTCGGTTCGCTAAATAGACGCGCGAGCCATTCAAAACCGAGCCGCGCCATCCAGCGCGGTGGAGTCGGAATTTCTCCAGCAACATAGTCGATGCAGGCTCCGCAGGTCAAAATAGCTTTGGCCTGAATGTGGTCTAAATTCTCCAAAATCCAGTGTTCCTGGCGAGGCATTCCCATGCCTACCATCAAGACGTCGGGCTGGTACGCGTTAATCAACGCCAGTTTGTGCTGGTTCTCAGCACTGTTTGGGTTGATATCAAAGTAGCCATCGGTTGTTTGGATTTCCAACCCTGGAAACTCTTGACGAAGCACGTCAGCGCCTCGTTCTGCTACTCCAGGCTTAGACCCCATGTAGAAGATTCGCCAGTGTTGTCGGGCTGCTTCTGCCATTAAGGGGCGAATCCAATCAACGTAGGTAACGCGGTGTTCTCGAGTTAAGGGGTATCCTAACATTTGACCTAACAAAACAATAGGCATCCCATCAACCCGCATGTAATCTGCCCGTGTTCCAAACGCTCTCATCTTGGCATCGTGATGGTAAACATAGATGCTGTGTAGGTTTTGACTTGCGATCACGCGGCGTTGATTGGACTGGACGATTTCTGAAATGACGGCGTGTAGGTCTGGAATCGATAGAGGATTGATCCGGACCCCAAGTAAGCGATAGGTAGATACTGCCATTTTTGTTTATTTCAGTCTGCGCTCGACTTCTGCAATAAGAGTACTTACTCGGTTTTTCCAACTATGTTTAGCTACAATTTCTTCACGAGCTCTACGCCCCATCGTCGGTAGCATAGACTGCGATTGATAAGCTTTTGTTAAAGCCTGTTTAAGATCTTCTTTGTTACCTCCTTCAAACAGAAATCCTGTTACTCCATTTTGAATGACTCGTTGGGAATCTTCTAAAGCAGAAGCGACGACGGGTTTACTCATAGCCATGTATTCGTAGAGTTTGAGGGGAGATTGATACACTTTTCCAATCTGTAATTTTGCATGACCCGAGTAGCCAACATCAAATCCAGCAATCCATTGCGGTATTTCTTGTCGCGGTATCCGTCCCACAAACTGAACCCGCGCCAGCTCTAATTGCTCTGCAAGCGATCGCCATTCGTCGTACATCATGCCATCCCCGACGACGACTAGCGATAGCTCCAAACCTTCTACTTGCAGTTCCCTAACGGCTTCTAAGAGCAAATCTAGCCGCTGCCAGGGACTTAACGTACCAATAAAGCCTACCGTAAAATTGTCAAAAACGCGCTGAGAACTGTACAGGTCGGGGTTAAAAAAATCAGTATCTACTCCATTAGGCATCACCACGATTTTTTCAGGAGCCATGCCTGTCTCGCTCAAGATAATTTCTTTGAGAGTGTCGCTGATACAGACTAAAACATTGCACTGCTGGTAGGCTCTCAGCTCTAGCTGCCGGGCCAGTCCACCTAGCGCTACACTTTTGCGCTCAACCTTGGCTTCATAGAAATAAAGAGCGTTCGTTTCTAGTATCCAGGGAATTCCGCGTCGTTGAAAACTGCCGCCCAGCGCCTGTAGAGAGGCAAAACGTTCGTATACCCAATCTACCCCCTGGAGCTCCTGCCACGCTCGTCTAGAATTAATTGTTCCCAGGGAGAGCCGCACCACATCGGCTGCTAGCCTTTTGAGCAAACTGGAGCTAAGAGTGCTTGGCGAGCCGCCTTTAGCGAATTGGCGAGACACGCGATCTCCTACAATAAAGGGGTGAACTTGCCAGCCCAGAGCTTCAAAACCCTGTATCACTCCGAGAACGTGAGAACGAGGTCCCGCTGCATCCGCATCTGGACGTGTCGAGACTCTCGGGGCCGCTGAAAGATATCCAAGCCGCTGCACCATTCTAAATGTTCCTTACTGACTACACATCTACGTCTGTCAATTGAATCAGATTCTGGAGCAGGTTCGCCAAACAGTTGCTCTAACCAAAGCTGATAATAATGTTTCCTTCTTTAGTAATGGTTGCGTTTACGAACTGATTCAGTAAGTATTTTATCCAACTTTCGGCGCTTGACTACATTCTGTGAGTAACGCGATACTCTTGGTAAGGTTGATTGGCTAAACCAGCAATGATTCCTGCACTGCGGCAGACAGACCGGAGATTCTTCAGAAAAATATATCGTCCTAAAACAATTGATACCGGAATAAAGAGGATAGCAAGAATCATTTTGACAAAGCGCCAGACGATTCTTGCTAGTATTTGAACAATACTGGCATCAGCCTGGTCAATGGCACAAAGGCCGTCTGTATTTCCAAGACGATAGCCCCGTTGCAGAATCCACTTAATGTTGGTGCGGCTTTGCGGAATCCATTCATGCACCACAGCTTGATCGGCCCAAATGATTGTGTATCCAAGACGATGGACGCGGATAAAGAACTGCTTATCGCTACCACCAGTCAGCGCGAAGCGTTCGTCAAACCTATTCTCTATCTGCTGGAAAATCTTTGAGCGAATTAACACATTATTAGTAAACGCAAACTCAAGAACTTCTCCTGTCGAGTGGCGTTTCCGTTCAAAAAATTTTGCCATCCAGCTCGGCACACTTTGGTCTTTAAAGTAGGGCAGGACTGGTCCAGCTACTACGTCTGCTTTTTTTGTCTGTTGAACAATCAGTAGTTCCTCTAACCAATGCGGATCGGGAACTTCGTCATCATCAATAAATGCAATAAAGTCTGCTTTGCCTCTAGAGGCGATCGCCTTGTTGCGAGCAAAGGGAATACCGCGACGCGGCTCGTCAAAGCATCTAATTGACCACCTAAAATCCGGCTTCATGCTTTCACAGATAGAATATGCTGAACCGCCTGCATCGTTATCAATGACAATGACTTCTATCTTAGGAGCCTTGATTTTTTTAAAAGTTAACTGATTTAATCCTCCTAGCAATCGCCTCAATCCTTCAGGGCGTTGATAGGTAATTGCGCAAACTGCTACATTCATTGTCAAGTTTGTCAAGCTATAGTCAGTAAATAAATTACGTTTTTGTACATGAAAAACATGATTGTTGAAATAATGCAGGGCAAACGCACAAAGATCCTAAAAGCTTTATTTGAAAAGGGTTTCAAAATTAACCAGCAAAAATACCTAGAGGCATAACCCCTTGTCCAGAAAGCATTCCAAAATTAGATGCGTTTACCCTGGTTTAAATAATGAACGCTCCAAGCCATCGTTCGATGGCTCTGATCATTCTGAAAAACAGCTTTAAGTATTTTTTATCTAGTCAAATTAATTTTTTTTATCTTGATATCTTTTACTCAAGTTGTTTTTGCAGAAAAGAGCCGGAGAAAACCACCCCAACATAAAGTAACCAAAATATATTGTTTCTTTCCAGTAAATCGCTAGCTGTTAAGTTGATGAGTACCAAAGACAAAGAGTACGTTAAAGGCCAGAGAGCTATTGGCGACTGCATTGCTCTTGCATTTTTTACCCACCTTCCCAGGAAGCTGACAAAGCTGCATATAAATATTGCCACTCCTACTAAACCTAGATCGAGCCAGAGCTCCAGCAATCCGTTGTGGCTATTTTTTGCAAATTCGCCGACGTTCGCTTGAAGCTCTCTAGATTCTTCCGTAACCTTCCAAAACCCATTATAGCCGTAGCCGAGCCACGGACGTTCTTTTGTTATATCCAAAACGCGAGGCCATAGTTTTGTTCGTCCGGTGAGTGTCGTTAGGTTTTCGGCGGTTACTCTACGGGGTCGCTTTTGGAGAGGCGCTATTTCTTCGCCCGAAGCTGGCTTGACTTCCGAAGCACCAGTGTCTGGCGGAGCTGAAAGTGGCGATGTTATCGAACTAGCGTTTTGCAAATCGGCAACAGCACTATTGATGATTAACGGTATATACACGTTAGCTGATACTTGTATCACCAGACAAGCACTAACCATGGCAGCAGCAATCGCAGAGGTAATAGCAGCAGCGTAGCGTCTTCGTAAGATCCAGTGTAAAGCAAGGGTCGCTAGAACAACAATGCCGCTCGCCAAAGCACCTTTTGACGTAGATAAAACCAAAAGAACAAGAGATAAGCTGAGGCCACACCAGAGCAGAAAACGATTTTTGGCGTCAGTCGCCAAAAGTAGAAATACAGATGCACTCAGAACCATTACTCGGCCAAGACCATTTTTGTGTGAGTAGATTCCCCGCCAAGTTCCTGCGTGGAAAGAGCCTCCCATAATACCATATTCGGGCAGGAAGAGAGCGAATAAAAAGCTTAGAACAATAGCAATACCGAAAGTCCAACCGAGCAGGTGTAGCTGCTTCCTCAATCTATAGCGAGTGGCAAAATAGAGGCCAAAGAAAGTAGTTCCAGCTAAAGCGATGCTGCGGCGTAAGGTAAAGCTGGGTGAAGAGGACCACAGAACAGAAACAACTGCCAGCCCAACTAGAAGCGCAACATATTTTTCTTTAACGAGTAGATTCAGAATTTGCTTCCAGCGTTTAGACAGTAAAACAGCAGTGACAACGTATAGCAGCAAAAAAACGATCTGGATTGAGAGAAAACTTGAAGGCGCTTCTCTGCCATCTCCTGGACTATCACCGCCCTTGAGAAGGACGGATAGCGGCCCTCCTGAGAAAAGTAATAAGGAAATAACGGTAAATCCTTGTTCTGAGAATTTAAGAAGCTTTTTCATCGCCAAGAATAGTTGACTGATTGTACTGGGACGGTGACATATCCAGCCAGTGAGACAGATCGCGCTGGAGTATGTTTTGAAGTTTAATAATATCTGCTTTAAAGATTTCGGCGACTTCCTGCCTTGTTTCTATCGGTAGTGGTTCCTTTTTTTTGAGATTGCGTATCGTCAGCTTGCTCACCAGCCGTTCCCTAAACTGAGTTGGCAACAATGGTTTTAACAAATTCTTGACCGGGTTCTTTTGAGATAGAAAAACGTGTAGAGCTCTACTTTTTGGCATTCCAGAAACATTGCGACGAATCGTCAGATCTGGAGTAAATGATTCATCTATCTTAAGAAATAAAAATAGATCCCTGAGAAGCTCAAGGGGACGGTAATTAAGATCTTCGTAGAGATAAACTCGGATTTGACTGCGGTCAAACTGTTGATAGTATCGCTCTAGCTGATCGCCGTACAGTCCCATCTGTCTGTAGCGCCAAAGGTAACCCCAATTACTCTGAATCCGGTTATTTTCCTGGTGGAGCGCCTTTACAAAACTATCGAGCGGCTCGCGGGCCTCTCTTCTAGCGTGTACGTAAGCTGAATAAGCTCTATCAATCGGGTTACGAAGAATAGCAATGAGCTTGACATGGGGAATGTAGGAATATATCCGCTGAGGCACTTTGGTACTGGGTAGATACCAAGTACTTGCTTCGCCAACGGCAACTTGGTCGGAGACTCCCTGAAATAACTTTTTATAGGCTTCAATACTCGTCGGTCGTCCGCGATAGTATTTTTTGTCACCTGGACCACAAAAGTCTATTTGTTCTCCCTCAAACCGAAAAAAACCTGGCTCTTTGAGCGGACTCATATACACCTGCGGGTGCTTGCTTAGATAGTAATTAAGTGCAGACGTTCCAGATTTTTGAGCCCCAATAATCAGAAAATTTGGCAGATTCATCAGTAATCACTAATTTTGTAGATGACATTAGGAATATTACTTATTTTATTAAGACCAGGAGCAGTCCCTCACTAAAAATATTCAGCTTAACCAATTACTGTTGTATTAATTCCTAGCCTTTTTTTGACAAAACTAAACAGTAAAATATTCCAAGCGATGGTGCTAATTGCTGTTGCACAGGCGGCACCTTCTAGTCCAAATCGAGGAATCAGCACGGCATTAAGAATAATATTTAATACTGCACTCGCTCCAATTCCTACAGCAGTATCGCGCTCGTGACCTGTCATATTGAGTAGTTTCCCCACCGAACCTGTAGCGGAATTAACTAGCTGACCAAAGCCTAGGAAAGCAAGGGCTGCGCGTCCTTGAGCAAATTCTGGACCGAAAATGAACAAAAACCAGTGACCAAAGAGAATGAAGGCCAAGGCAATGGGCAGAGAGGTAAAAAAGATAATCCGAGAACTTTTGGTAATGAGCCGTTGCAGTTTTCTATGATTGCCTTCTGAGTACAGTTTAGCTATAGTAGGCTCTATTGCCTGATTTACGGCTACTAAAATAAACGAAATTAGCTCGGCTCCCCGAGCAGCAACAACATAAAGTCCTACGGTCTCAGGACCTCTGATGGCTCCTAGCATAATAGCGTCTGTTCTATTATTGATGACGTTCATGCAGCTAATCAGCATAAAAGGAATGACGCTGCGCATCCAAGCCTCGGTGTTATATTCTACAGAGGCTTGCTGGACTGCTTGAGGCAAAGTCCTACGTAGAAACTCGGCCCCGACTGCAAACGCAGCGCCAATTGTAAATACTCGAATACCCATGGCCCAAGAAACGCTTAGTCTTTCTCCCAGAAGCACATAGGCACAACCGAGGAAGATGATAAACAAGCTGGGCTGGATTAAGTTTTCTGGTAACTGACCGACAACAACGCGATGTAGCCCCTGTAGCGTTGACTGCCGCAAAGACTTAAGGGCTAGCAAAGGAAGCGCAATCAAGGCTAACAAAAAAACATTGAGCTGTAAATTAGCCTCTGCTTGCAACAGCCGAGCCGCGATCGCCGCCAGGAGAGCGATACCGACCGAGACGATCAAAACCGCTCGATTTGCCCAGCGCAAGATACCACGCATTAGACCCCACTCTGACCGAGCTTGGTAAGACGCGACCTCGCGGACCAGGAGCGCTCTCATGCCTAATTCTGCGGGAATTTGCAGAACGAACAGCCAAGCGATCGCATAGGAATAGACTCCGTACCCTTCAGGGCCAAACAAGCGAGCTAAGACAACGCTGGTGACGAATGCCAAACCAACAAAAGTAATCTTGAGCCCAAATGACCCTAAAGCATTTCTGGCAAGCCGTTTTCTTAAAGAATCTACCTGTTTCCGATTCAGATTTTTGCTCATTAAAAAAAACGAAGTTGAAGGAGAAACTCTTGAAGCATCATATAAAGATGGAAGCGTTGCCTTATTCCCATAGTTTCTTCCTCGAGATAAAGATCTCTAATATAGATCTGCATTTTTGGCTCACTTTCTATCAAGTGTGCAATTTCCTTCAGGTTCAACGGTTTTTTTAATAATTCTCTAGCAGAACCAAACTTCAAGGCAGGCGGTGCTGCTTCTCAGGCTTAAACACAGTCTTTTGATCAATGTTTAGCAAGATTATGGTCCATCAAGCACAACTGTGGACAGATTAACGATCACTTTTCAACAGGACTTACATTTTTCCTGCCGAAATAGCGACAATATGCTCATAGGCACTGAGTGTTTGTTGAGAAATTATCTGCCATTCATAAGCCATTAGGGGAGCCTTCTCGGGTCGCTGTGTGTTTAAAGCCCATTCTAAAGCTTTTTCAATGTGTGCGCGAGCGATTTCTCCTTCGTAGGTATGCACCCACTCTACTCCTACTTCTTCTTGAAGTTCGCTCAGAGATCCTTTTAGTGGAACCAAGATAGGTCGATCGAATGAGAGGGCCAGCAGAGCACTACCAGAATTAAGGATCTCACGGTATGGCAATACTACCAAGTCGGATGCGCGGAAGTACGTCTGTACATTGTCTTCAAAAATGTAATCCAGATGAAGCTGCACCTGCGGGTCTAAAGCCGCCGCTGCTTTAATTTCTTCTGCTATGGCAGCAGAGCGAGGACGACCAGCAATACAGAGAACAGCTTCTGGGTCGGCAAGCTGTCGAAAAGCGGTGATGAGTTTGGGAAAATTTTTGTAAGGTCTAATCTGACCGAATGCAAGTATTACCTTGGCAGAAGGCGACAGTCCTAGTTTGGCTCGCGCTTCATGAGGGCTTACTTCATCTGGATACTCTCCTCGATAATGCCCGTGAGGAATGACACATCCCGGAAGTTTTTTTAGCTCAGGAAAGTACTGCTGGGCTGTTATCATAGCAGTCTTGCTGAGGCTGATGTATCCATCGAGCTGGCCAAGAAAATTTTTCCAAAACCAGTCTTCTAAACGGGGATAGAGCTGCTCGTGTGCAGCCAGATTGTGAATGGTCCACACTACCTTTGTTCCCCGTCCTCTAGCAAACTTAGTGAGAAGCATCAAGCTCAAAACCTTGGCGATTGCCACAGCAGGGTTGGTTTCGTTCAAAACTCTTTCTGGCCAGTGACGATGCCAAATATCATAGTTCCTCTCTAACAGTTTGACGGGGGAAAACTCATCGACATTACCCCCTAAAGATTCAAGGTGAGTATGAAGTAGCCACGTATACGGATTCTTGTACCGCTCTTTAAAAGCTGGTTGTGCTACGATACGCATCAATTAAATTCCTAAAAAACTAATAGTTTCTAGAATTATCTAGCTCAAAGCTCTTTCAGTCAGCTTCTGACATTAAATTTCAGCTAAACTTACTTCTACGCGGTTGGGTATTCGTACCCAAGCTGACTTGCTAGAGGCTCCACTGCACTTTTAAGTTCTTCTAGCTGGATCGAGGAAGCATCAGATTTCCTTTTGGGCGCTCCTTTAACCCTATTTTGTAGAATACTTTTATCTAGCTTAATCTCTAAAAACTCTTCTAAAGCCTTAAAATCTAATTCTCCTCTACTTAAATCTTCATATTTCACCACCATGCTGCTTACTTTCTGATAACCAGACAGATATCCCTCCAGTAGGGTTTTCCAATGTTGGCCAAAGCGGCTAGGTGTATCAATAGGGTCGTCGGGCCAAGTATTGTACCAATAATCGTAGGGCCAGACGTTAAACTTACCAAATTCTCGATACGAGCTATAGGCCCGATAGGGATTTCTATACAAAAAAAGAAACTTTGAGTTGGGAAACAGCCAGTTGAGGTAAATTGCGTGATCAATGGTTAAGCGAACCTCTTTAATTCCCCACCTTAAGGCGCCGTAACTTTGTGCGGGTTTCTCGAACAGATTAATCAAGTAGGTTGCTTGAGCCTCCAGAAAATACTTAGCATCTGGATTGAGGTTAGCAATCCAGGTTTCCGCTAGATTAGCCAATTTGTTCCCGCCTGCCTCACCTATAAACGAGTCGGAGCGAGGATAGCGGTAAGTAAACACTCTCATTGGGCTTGATAAGTGTTCAATTAGACCCGAATGACCATAGGGTTCTCCCCAAATAACGATTTTTTCTGAAGAACTTACTAGTCTCTGCAAGAGAGTAGAACCGGCTCTCCAGCCAGCCGAAAAAATAAAAACGGGATTAGAAGTAAAGTGACTTTCAACCTCCGGCCATCTCATCGAAAAGGCGCTAATTGCTTCTTCAAGAGATGGTGCTGTTTTTGTCCTCTGCGCGTTGATTATATTAATGTTTGGAGATTGAGTAACTCGTTCATACGCCGTTCTCATTCCCGTAATTGTCGGTGAGGTTTTGAGCGAGCGAAAAAGTAGCTTGAGATATTGAGCTATAGCGCGATCTTGTTTTTGCTCTTCTGGCATTTCTGTTTTACCTAACTCAGCGAGATTGTTAATGGGTGAGCACTGCTTGGTACTAAGACTAACTTTCACTGAATGCATATGAATTCATACGAGGCGATTGCTGGTCATTCTCCTTGAGAAGCACAGAGAATACCACCGCCACGTATAGAAGCCAAAATATGTTGTTTCGCTCTAGTAGAGTGGTCTGAGTTAAATTGGCGAGCACCATATATGCTAGATAAGATAGGGCCCAAACATTTTCTAACGTTACTTTTTTAGCTAACTGGTTGAGAATCCTGACACAGGTAAGAGTAAAACTCGCTAGAAATATTAGAACTCCTACAATTCCTAGATCGAGCCAAACATTTAAGAGACCGTTGTGAGCATGGGATGCCCAGCTACCAACCGCCTGAGAAATTTCTTTTCCTTCTTGTGTAACTTGCCAGAACCCGCTGTATCCGTATCCTAGCCATGGACGTCTTTTAATGCTGTTCAGCACCAGCGGCCATAATTTAGTTCTTCCCGTCAATGTTTGAATATTCTCGAGCGTAGCTTTCTGTGGCGACTGCTCTTCTTGACGAGGCTGACTACTGACTGTATTTTCATTCTTTGATAATACCGGAAGATTTTCGACAATAGCTGAACCTGTCTCCGATAGAACAATGGGCAGGTATATTTTAGCTGCTACCTGGGCAGAGAAAGCTCCACTCACAAGTATCAGAGCGGCGACTAGCGGAAGCGTAATACCGTAGCGACGCTGTACGGCATAGTACAGACAGAAAAACAGTAAGAATAAGATGCCAATAATTAAGCTAGTTTTTGAAGTTGAGAAGATTAGGAGAAGGGTTGAAAAGCTAAATCCACACCAGAGAACAAAGCGATGCTTTGAAAAATTTGTTGAGAGAATCAAAAAGACAATGACGCCTATCACCATCACTTTCCCAAGATTATTTTTATGAGTATAAATTCCTCGCCAAATTCCTGGATGAATTGGTCCACCCATTATTCCATATTTAGGGAGAAATAAAATAAACAAAAAACTGAGTATTGTAGCAATGCCAAGTGCCCATCCCAATAACTTTAGTTGCTGCTTGATACTGTAGCGCGTTGCAAAATAGAGACCAAACAATGTGGTGCCAACAAGAGCGACAGTACGGCGCACAGTTATGGCAGGAGCATAGGACCAAGCAACGGAAGCGACAGCCAAACCTATGAGCAGCAAAATAAACTTTTCTTGGAGCAGTAAATTAACGCTCTGCTTCCATCTTCTTATTAGTAAGCAACATACTGCTGTGTAAATAACCAAAAATACTAGCTGAATCAGCGAACTACTGCCTAATGATTCACTTCCATCCCCTTGGCTTGCACCTCCAGTCAGGAGAACTCTTAGTGGTCCATCGGTGAACAATACTAATGCGATAGTGGTAAAACCCTGTTCAACCAATCCCAACCTTCTTTTCATTTGCCCTCCCTATTACTAGTACTAGATACCTAACTTGCTAACATCTTTCTAGAATTGAATTTTCCAAAAAAATGCAGTTTGTATCTTGATAAACTTAAAAACAAAAGAATTTTTTTTATATTTCGACGACATCTTTAGAAAGGCAAGCTTACATAGAGCTTGTTTAAAATCATGAATACTGTTTTTTTACACCTTTCAATTCTTTTTTGACTTCGAAAATAGATCAAATCTTTGCTTTTCATAAAGTAAAAGCTTGAGGCTGTAGCTAACTTTTTGTACAACAGAAATTCCCTACAAACTTGTGCTTTTATCGTTAAAAGCACTTTTATTTAGAGCGTTTACATTGAATCTTTTACATAATCTCCTAAAATCGTAAAGAATGTTTACAGTTTTAAAGGGAGAGCACTAGTTTACTGGACAAAAGTAAAAAGAATAGAAATTCTTTTATGTCTATGAAAAACGACTATCCTTGTAACAATTTAGAAAGCAACCTGGCTTGAGTTGGTAGCTTAAAAAAACCAAGGAAATCATTAGAAGGAAATCATTAGAAATCAATGTGTGCTTACTCCTTTAATTCTTTGCTATTACTATAAAAGCATCTTTAAAACTTAGCAACATTCTAGCAGCCAGCAGCCCCCTAACTTGTATTAGAGCTCCATCGCCGCCAAATTAGCTTTGTTTTTTCCTCATCCCAATGCCAGCGCAGAAATTTGGCTAGCTGTCCGGGAGAAAGACCGGGAAGACCGATCGCCTTTCTCGGCGATTCGGTTGCTAGAGCGATCGCTTCTCCCACCCCACATCCCCACCGCACCAAGTTTTCGACTCCAGTTAATAGCGGGAGAGTTGTTCCTGCTAGAGTTCCGTCTGCTAGCCTTGCGGTCCCGTTCCTGACCTCAATTTGCCGCTCGTCCCAGGGGTAAAAACCGTCAGCTAATCCGATGGGAGCAAGAGCGTCACTGACGAGGAAAATACCGTTACTATAGTGACTAGCCCGCAGTAATAAAGTGAGCATCGTTGGGTGAACGTGCTGACCGTCAGCAATTAAGCCACAATAAACGTCATTGCTAACAATGGCCTCTCCCAGTAATCCCGGCTGGCGATGATGCAGGGGAGGCATGGCGTTAAACGCATGGGTAACCATTGATGCTCCCTGAGCAAAAGCTTGTTTTGCTTCTTGGGCGGTCGCTAAAGAGTGACCAAGACTAACAGTCATTCCGAGAGCACGGAGATAAGTAATGGCGTCTCCGGTCGGGTCTAGTTCGGGTGCCAAAGTAATGACTTTGACAATCTGAGCATACCCTCCTAACACCCGCTTGAGGTTATCAATTGTTAAGGGTAACAAAGATTTTTCTGGATGCGCTCCTCGCTTTTGAGGATTGAGAAATGGTCCTTCTAGATGAACCCCCAAGACTTTGGCTCCCGATGTTTGAGCTGCC
Source organism: Cyanophyceae cyanobacterium (assembly GCA_050331735.1). GTDB lineage: Bacteria > Cyanobacteriota > Cyanobacteriia > Cyanobacteriales > JBHJGN01 > JBHJGN01. The sequence goes on along the minus strand of JBHJGN010000018.1, from coordinate 57,292 downwards.
ATGAACTGAGCCAGCGTAGACAGAGAGCGCCGAATTTTATCAGCCGCCGTGGTTACAATCGTTGGTAAAAATCCATCAACTCCCTGCTGCCACAGGAACTCGCAGATTTTGGCCAGCATCGGCAGATGACGTTCTTCTAAATCTGGAAACGCTAATCCTAAACCTCCGTTAATTTGTAGATCGATGCCTCCCAAAGAAAGCCAGTCTCCTGATACGTCTAACGCAGCTATTTCCGCTCCAGATGCCGGATTAAATGGCTTGATAGTCTCAATGATTCCCTGATCGTTAATCTTAATTTGTTGCAAACCTTCATAGTGCGGTAAGCGAGCATTAATAATATCTAGAGCACACATTAATCGTTAGCTTTTTGGGAGTAGGCAAAGACACAAAAAAGGCTAATGTTGAAAGCTTGGCTTGCTTTCAAGTTTATGATAAAATTATTTTATAATGCCAATAATTTAACTTTTTTTGAAGGTTTTTATATTTCGATTTTGAAGAATCCTGTCTTAAATAGAATACCATCATTGTTAAAATTCAACAAGCAAAAATCGATTTTCTGACGATAATTAATGACCCAAACAAATGTTTTAGTTGGCATTATTATGGGGAGCGACTCCGACCTGCCCACGATGCAGGCAGCGATCGCCGTTTGTGAAGACTTTGCGGTGGCCCATGAAGTGGCCATTGTTTCTGCTCACCGCACTCCAGAGCGAATGGTTCAGTACGCCCAGACAGCGCATCAGCGAGGACTGAAGGTCATTATTGCCGGAGCCGGAGGAGCGGCCCATTTGCCCGGAATGGTAGCCTCGCTCACCCCACTTCCCGTCATTGGCGTTCCCGTAGCGACTCGGCATCTCAGCGGAGTCGATTCTCTTTATTCCATTGTGCAAATGCCAAGAGGAATTCCCGTGGCCACCGTTGCCATTGGCAACGCCAACAATGCAGGGTTACTGGCGGTGCAAATGCTGGCCGCTCATCAACCGAAACTGCTTAAGAAGGTCCAGCAGTATCGTCAAGACCTAGGGCAGTCGGTGGTGACGAAGCAAGCACAGCTAGAGCAGCTCGGTTATCAGCAATATCTGCAACAGAAGCATTGAGGGAAAAGGGGGAATTTGCATTGCTTCCGAGATTTTGAACCACAATAGATAGGGAATAAATACTAAAGATAACCCTCATGATTCGCTGGATAATCCGTTTATTGTGCGTGTTGTTGATCTTCGTATCGATGCCCACTGCATACGCACAGCCCAATACCATCACCGAAGAACAGCTACAGCGGGGAGATAAGCTAGCCCAGCGTGCTTTTGAAGCAACAGAGAAAGGGGATTTTACAACAGCGGAGCAGTACTGGACGCAGCTGATTGAACAGTTCCCCAGTAACCCTGCTGTTTGGAGTAACCGAGGCAACGCTCGCATTAGCCAAAATAAACTAGCAGAGGCGATCGCTGACTTTGAGCAAGCCATTGAGCTAGCCCCGGATGCTCCCGATCCCTATCTCAATCGAGGCATTGCCTATGAAGGGCAGGGACGTTACGAAGAGGCGATCGCTGACTACAATCGGGTGCTGCAAATTGATGGAGAAGATGCCATGGCCTACAATAACCGAGGCAATGCCAGAGCGGGACAGGGATGCTGGCAAGAGGCGATCGCCGATTACCAAAAAGCGGCTGATTTAGCGCCCCAGTTTGCGATCGCTCGCGCGAACGCCGCCCTTGCGCTTTATCAGGTCGGAGAACAAGAGGAAGCTCTCCGCACTATGCGAAACTTAGTGAGAAAATATCCGATGTTCCCCGATATGCGGGCGGCGCTGACGGCTGTGCTGTGGACCCAGGGAAATCAGGGAGAAGCAGAGAGTAACTGGGTCGCCGCTATGGGTATCGATCATCGCTATCAGGATTTAGAGTGGGTCGAAAAAACTCGCCGCTGGCCCCCGCAGATGGTGTCTGCCTTAAGAAGATTTCTGACGTTTCAGTAAAATGCAAACTGCTTTAGCTCGACCGAGACTCGATGACAAGAGCAATTTACTTCCACCAAAACAGCAGCGAAAATCCGCTCAGATAGAGAACTAAAATCAAGAAACTTTCAAAGCCAATTTTGCCAATGCCGTATTTCTCCCGACGCAGCAGCCCGAGCAATAAAATACCCGTCATCAGAATTGTCAGGGAAACAACAAAAATTTGCTGTTGCGTCAAAGCTTGGTAAATTGAACCTTGACGATACGCTAAATCAGACAGAGAAATCAGCAGCACATCGAACGTATTTCCTCCGATAATGCCGCTAACAGCGAGCGTCAATGCTCCTTGCTTCACAGCCGCCACTGAAGTCACGAGTTCTGGCAACGAGGTAGAGATAGCGGTGAACAATCCACCCACAAAGGTTTCTGAAAATCCGGTTTGATTAGCAATTTTGATGCCTGTTTGGGCGATTAAATACCCAGCCCCCCCAATCACGACCGCCAAGACTCCGAAAATCGGCCCTAGCTTGGCTAATTTGTCTCCGCTACCGTTGTCTTCGTCCTCTTCAACGGCTGTTTCCTTAGTATATTGAGGTTTCCACATGGGGAAATCACGCACGTCCGAACTGAGACGTAAGCCAAAAATATACCCCAGGGGAATCAGAACCGAAGCGGGATGAACATCAAGCAGTGCCACAGCAGGCGCCGCCATAGCCATTAAGGGCATCGCCAGCAGCGCAATTAGCATCGTCCCTTGGACAATGGTGGCCAGGGAAGCAGCCGCGTGTTCTAGATTAGCCCGTCGGTAAACGACATCGGCAATGCCGAGGAAAGCGGTTTGGGCTGCAATCCCTCCGAGGGCATTACTGACAGCCAAATCTGGATGGCCATTAGTAGCGGCCACAATTGAAGTCACAATTCCCGGTAGAGAAGTACTGCCGCCAAGAAAGAGAGCCCCAACAACGGCCTCGCCTAATCCCGTTACGGCGGCGAGACGATTCGCTACGGCGGCGAGTCTGGTGCCAGCTACAGCAACTACGACAGCGGCTAGCACGAATAAACTAACATTAACGGTTAGAGAGTCGCTCACAAAATTAGCTCTAATTGATTAAGAAGCATTAAGTTTTTATCTGCTAAATTAAATTATTACTTAATCCCGTTCTACTCAGTCATCCTCCAGTTGTTGAATTCTCAGACTACGCTAGCTCCGTCTTTGGGCTCAATACTGACTGATCCGCTTATCTGTCCATTGACAGAGAGACAACCGCTTGGCGGTTCTCTAGCCGTGGGATAAGCTTGATCAACGACTAAAGAGAAAAGACAGCCATGACCCCGCTCAGCATTCCCAAGTCCGTTACGTTTCCAGAAGCGATCGCCCTCACTCAGACGTTGCTTGCTCAAATTGCCGCCAACCAACTGAACGAGGCAGAAATCGAGGCAATAGTCAGCGCCCTAGTCAAGCGTGAAAATGGGGCGAGAGGCTTCTTTGTAACGTATCTTACAGATGAGCGTTCCTTGGCGGATTCTCCTCCCCAGGCCATTATCCGGGCCTTGCAGACTTCGCCAGCTATCGTTAGCGATTTGCTGGTTAAAAACGTGGCGATGTCAGCAGCTATGGCGGTAACGCATCGACGGAACCACAACGAATCTATGGAGCATAGCTCCCGCAGAGTCACTCGACGAACAGCCACACTCATCGAACAGCTAAAGCTCACCCCCGTTTCCAGTCAGCTAAAGCAATTGCAAGAAAGTCTGGCTACCGAATCAGGCGACTACCAAGCCTTTCTACAGCGTTGGGGCTACGACAGCGAACAGCGGCAGGCGATTCAAAACGCTCTGACAACCTATCGGCTGTGAAAAAGCGATCGCCTACTGGCTTGCTATTGATTGTTTATGGTTTATTATCCTCAAGACATGCCGAAGAGGGCTCTCATCGCAGGACGGCTCGCTAATAATCCTGTCAGCCATGAATCTATCATTTCTTTCTGTTTAGCTGCTATGTAAGTTGATGTCTTGGGGAAAGGAAGATTGCAGAAAATAACTGGTGAGAAAGATTTGACCTATTTTTTCGGACGATTAACAATCAACCATGAGCCATCAACAAAAAACAGCCTCCTAAAACTATTCTTCACGGTCAAAAATACCATTATTCAGCTAGCACCCAAGTATCTTTAGTGCCGCCGCCTCGAGAAGAATTGACGACTAAAGACCCTTTTTCTAGGGCAACCCGCGTCAAGCCTCCTGGATAAACATAAATATCTTCGGCTCGACTGACGACGTAGGGCCTTAAATCAACGTGTCGTCCTTCTAAACGACCGTCAACGACCGTTGGGATTCTAGATAAAGAGAGCGTTGGCTGCGCTATGTAGTTACGAGGCTGGGAGCGGATCTTGTCGGCAAACGAGTCTCGTTCCGCTTGACTGGCGCTCGGACCAACAAGCATGCCGCTGCCACCGTATTCGCTAGCTGATTTGACCACTAACTGATCGAGGTGTTCTAGCACATAGTTGCGGTCTTCAGACTGCCAGCACAGATAGGTAGGTACGTTGGGCAGACGCGGCTCTTCTCCGAGGTAATAGCGAATGATTTCGGGAACGTAGGCATAGACCACTTTATCATCGGCGACTCCCGTTCCCATCGCGTTAGCGAGGGTCAGCCGTCCCTGTTGACAAAGCTCAATTAATGCCGAAGACCCGGAAGCATATTGGTCGCCCAAGTGCAGAGCATCCAGTAAATCAACATCTCCTCGCCGATAAATAATATCTATGCGTTGCGGACCATCCGCCGTCAATCTATGTAGATATCCATCTGCAATCGTCAAATCCTCGGGCTCTACTAAAGCGATGCCGATCGACTCAGCCAAAAAAGCGTGCTCGAAATAAGCTGTTTCTTGTGGTCCTGGCGACAGCACCGCCATTGTCGGCTCGCTAATGCCAGCAGGAGCAGAATTGAGAAGAGACTGAAGCAGTTGTTGGGCATAGTACTCAACCGGTTCTAGGGTAAATTGCTCGACAAGCTGTGGCAAAGTACTCTGAAGAACCTGACGATTTTTAAGCGCATAGGCTACCCCAGAAGGAACGCGCAGGTTATCTTCTAACACATACCACTGTCCCTCCTGATTGCGAACGAGGTCGATCCCGCTGACGTGACACCAAATTCCCCGAGGCGGTTTCATTCCTCGACAGTTGGGGAGAAAACCCGTTGCGGACTCAATGATTTCTCTGGGAACTTTACCGTCCCGAAGGATACGCTGTTCGCCGTAGATATCGGCACAGAAAGAATTGAGAGCCTTAACTCGCTGTTTCAGGCCGAGCTGAAGCTGCTGCCATTCAGAAGCTGCGATCACTCTCGGCAAGATATCAAAGGGGAGCGTTCTTTTGGTTCCATCGACAATAAAAGTTGCGCCCAGCTCTGTTAATGTTTGTTGAGCCGCCTCTTCATGACGCACTAATTCTTGAGGAGATAACGTCTGCAACCATCGAGCGATCGCCGCCACTTCCGGTCGAGATTTTCCAGGGGCGACAAAGTACTCATCATAGAAATCTGCTAGATCGTAGTCAGCTAACTGCACGGTTTTCCTTGAGTTTGGTTAAACATCGCCCTTTTAGCTTATGACAAAAGAACGGGTTTTTGATGCTCCCCCTCTGACCCGACGGGTACAGAGAGGAGATTCTTCGGTCGCTAGGGAGACCCTTAACCCCTCGCTAAGCATTACCACGGCGTATCCCGCCGCTACACCTCCGGCAGCCAGGTGAGCGCTGCGCGGTATAGGCGGAGCACTGCGACGCTCTTTGGTAGTGTCACGCTGACCTGGAGCAAGCCGCTCTTCGATCAGGCGGCTTGCTTTTTAGGGCAAGAACCTTGAGCAGCCTGAACTAATCCCTGGAAAAGCTGTAAATGGGCCAGATTGTCGAGGGACAGTTCTGGGTGCCACTGCACGGCGAGGGCAAAGGGGTGAGACTCATGTTCGAGGGCTTCAATGATCCCATCTTCAGCCCGAGCCACAGCGCGCCACCTCGGCGGAACAGTTTGCGTGGCTTGATGATGAATAGAAACAACGGTTGTGGCCGTTACTCCCATCACTTGAGCGAGTTGACTAGACGGGACAATCTCTACCGCGTGTTGAGCCGATGGTGAAGCTTCTGTCCGATGAACGACGGTGGTAGAGTGTTCGGGAACGTGAGGAATGAGGTCGCCTCCTTCAGCAACGACAATAATTTCTAGTCCTCGGCAGATCCCCAGCAGAGGAATTTGATGTTCTAGGGCTGTCTGTACGAGCTCCAGCTCAAACTGATCCCGTCGGGGATCGACATTGTATACAGACGGATGAAAGGCTCCGCGATAAAACTGAGGATCGATATCGCCTCCACCAATCAAAACCAAGCCATCCAGCGGTGTCAGCAACCAGGTAGGATCGGTAGGAACAGGCGGTAGCAACAACGGTGTTCCTCCAGCTTGGTGGACTGCTTCCACGTATAGTCCAGGCACGTAAAATCTTCCCGTTTGTGCTTGGGAGTAGGTAGTGAGACCGATCAGCGGCGATTTAACGAAGGTCATAAACAAGGGATGGGCGAAAGCTACGGCTGGTGGGCGTTGTCATCAATCTCTAGCAATCAAGTCGGCGGCAAGCGTCAAACGACGTCGAAAATACCGTTATCCTACAGACAATAGATAGAGAAAATTGTGACTAATACTACGTCTCCCTGAGCTAGAGAAATAATTCAGAGGGCGGAGGCGATCATCGGCTGTGGCGCCGAAACCACTCTACAGCATCCTTAAGGGCAACCGGAATCGGAGATTGAGGCAAACCTAACTCTCGGACGGCTTTAGACGCATCGTAGTACATCACCTGCCGCGACATGCGTACGCCGTCTACGGGCACAGTCGGCTGTTTTCCCCAGGGAGCCAAGATTTGCTCCTCTATCCAGGCCACACTCAGCGGAATCCATCTGGGAACCGAGTATCGAGGCGCCGTCATTCCAGTCATGGGCGCGAGCTGGTCGAGGAGTGCTTTGAGGGTTAAATTCTGGTGGCCTAGAATATAGCGTTCTCCCGTTTGGCCCCGCTCTAGCGCCAGCAGATGGCCTTGAGCCACGTCACGCACGTCAATCAGGTTAAGCCCAGTATTGACATACACTGGCATCTCCCGTCGCAGAAAGCGCAAAATAATAGCGCCTGTCGGGGTTGGTTTAAGATCCCAAGGACCGATGGGGGTGCTCGGGTTGACAATCACGACATCTTGACCCAAAGCCACGGCTGCTTTGGCCTCCTGCTCTGCCAAATATTTAGACTTTTTGTAATCACCGACCAAATCAGCGAGGGCACTTTGATACGTTTCATCAACCGCTATACCGGAGCTAACGCCAATGGCTGCGACGGAACTGGTATAAATAGTGCGCTCGATGCCAGCCCGACGAGCTGCCGCGAGTACGTTACGAGTTCCCTGAACGTTGTTAATATAAACAGCTTTGCGATCCGCTTGCCAGAGAGAATACTGAGCGGCAACGTGAAAGAGCACCTGGCATCCCCGGATTTGCCGAGACAGTTCTGGGTCGTTAACGTCTCCGGTAACGATATCTGTCTCTAAAGACTGAAGATTATCAAGACGACTGGTAGAACGAACCAGGGTACGAACCGCATATCCCTGGCGCAAGAGCCTTCGTACCAAATTAGCACCAATGAAACCCGTTCCTCCGGTCACAAATGCTCGTAACGTCATCTCAAATCCCGTTTGGTTCCGTTCACCCCAGGCTTTTACCTAATCTAAGGGATTGTCAAGGGAGCAGTATCTAGAATTACCCCTGTTTTAGATTACTATAGGCAAACAAGTTACTCTGCTACAGTGTAAAATCAAGCGGATTGAGAGAGGATTGCTATTCTATGCGTAAAACTCTGATTCTTTGTCCCCTGGCAATCCTGACCTTCGCGGCGATCGGTCGTCAGGCCCAGGCTAATCCTCGGTTTGTTCCCCTCGACGCTGGTGCGCCCGCTTCGCCCCAGTGGTCTGACGCTCCCGGAGCCTCCCGCACTCCCCCCCAGTGGAACGATGCGGCTGATGTCTCTCCGTCGAGCACTTTTCAGTGGTCTGCTCCTCCCCCGGTTTCCCCAACGGTGGTCGTCCCCGCCAGCGAACCCATCCCCACTCTGGCTCCTCCGGTTGAGGCCCAAGCTGATGACGTGCCTGCCCCGCTAACGTCTCCTGAAGCGGCTCCCGCTGACGCCGAAGAGGTTCCAGAAAGTCCTCTGGCAACCGGGCAGTTTCAGCAGCCAACCGCCCAAACCCTTCGTCAGGGAGAAGTGGTCATCAATGGCTATAGTCGGTTGTTTCCTGAAGGAGGAGAAGATGAGGAAACGGCCATTAACTTTGGAACTGGCTTTACCTGGGGGGTGACCGACAACCTCGATCTGTCTTTAGAGTTCCAGCACGTAGACAGCGGTTCTCCTGGTCGTCAGGGAGATTTTAATGCCATTCGTACCGCCGACAACGACGGCACCTTAGAAGCGAAATATAAACTCTGGCAGATTTCAGAAAACCAGGCCTTGAGCGGTGTCTTTGCCCTTTCCTTCGGAACGAGAGAAGTGACGTTTTCCCGTAATGGCGAAGTAGATGAAGTCAGAGATACCGGGCTAGTGCCGGGGATTCAGATTCCGTATACAGCGACCATTAATGAGCGCCTTCAGCTTACGGTAGCACCATCTATTGCCTTTTTCTCCGAGGAAAATGCTCTGTTCCTCGCTCGTCTTCCCGGTGACGATGGGGAGTTTGGGACGACGTTTGGCGTAACGGGAGCCGTTTCCTATCAGTTGAATCAGCGGTTAGCGCTGTGGGGCGATGCGTTTATTCCCATAACTGGAAACAACAGCATCGACCGCGATTCTGGCGAGGTCGAACGCGCGATCGCCTACAATGCCGGCTTCCGTTACCGCGTCAATCCTCGCGTTGCCCTTGATGTCTTCGCGTCCAACGCCCTCGGCAGCAAAGGCCCCCTAGCTCTCACCGCCGACCAAGAGTTTACGGCCATTGGAGCCAACGTCGTTTTCATGCCCGACTTTATTGGCGCTAATCGTCGCTACGGCAGTGATTTTGAACTCCAAAACCAGGAAGACACCGCCCCCATCACCACCGACGGCCTAGCCTATCTTGACGGAGGCACGATCCCCAGCGGGAGATTCCTGCTCACCCTCCAGGGAGGCAGCCAAGGTGTGCTGACCTCGCTGCGCTACGGGGTTGTCAAAGATCTCGAGGCCGGCATCTACCTAGACTACATCAGCAGCGATGTTGATGAATCTGAGCAAGGATTAAGCGGCAAGGTGCGGTTACTCAATCAGGCCGAAGGAGATCCGCTGACGGTTAGCCTAGCCGCTACTCTCGGAATCGTCAATCAACCGATCGTTAACTTTGCCAACAATGACCGCGATGAGTTCGACCGCCGCGATCTCGATAATGAGGTGCCGTTCCTCCTTCAGGGAGATGAAACAGACGAATCTCGGCTCTACGTCGTTACCCTATCGTTGCCGTTGAATTATCAGTTGAACAGTGGACTCGCCTTTTGGTTTACTCCGACCATTGGCTATCTCCAGCAAAACGGCGCTGAAATTGCTGGATTCAACGTCGGCGGTTCTGTTCCGGTCTTCGAGCAGTTCGCTTTCGTTGGAGAAGTCGGCATCAACTTTGCCGATGAGGGCAATGCCTTCATCGGCGATCGCCGAGATAACGCCATCCCCTGGACCGTGGCCGTCCGCTGGAACCCTAGCCGATTTTTCGGTGCTGATCCAGAAACCATGACCAACAGCGCTCTGGTTGAGCTCTACCTGACAAATCGAGTCGGCTTTTCGACCTGGCATAACTTAAGAGTTCGAGATCAAAACGATACCGCCATAGGCGTTGGAGTGTCGCTGCCGTTTTAATCGCCTTCGCGATGGGGAAGGGGGAAAGGGAAACTTGTCCCTCTCGGGACGGGAAATAATACCGGGCTAAGGAACAAGTTTAATCATTTTCCCCTTTCCCCTGCGCCACAGGCGCTTTCCCTTTTCCCGCGCCTGTGGCGCTACAGATTGAGATGGAACCCAAAAATGGTAAATAACGTTCCGCCCGTCGATATCTTAATCCTTTCTAATGGTCCGGGGGAAGTGACTACGTGGGTGCGTCCGGTAGTACAGGCTCTCAGGGAGCAATTGGGCCAGGACCGCTCCCAAACAAGAATCTCCGTCATTTTCTCTCCCTGTCCCCACGCCACCGGGAAAGAGGCAGCGATCGCCCGCCACTATCGAGAAGTTGACCGGGTGCTGGAGAGCCGGCATTTTTTCCGCTTTCTGTTGACAGGGCAGATCGATCTTCCTGGGTGGGACTGGCGACCGCAAGGGGGGGTCGTGTTTCTCGGCGGTGACCAGTTCTATACCCTCGTCATCGGTCACCGCTTGGGCTATGCGACCGTTGTCTATGCAGAATGGGAGGCTCGTTGGGTGAGGTGGATCGACCAATTTTGCGTCACCGTTCCGCAGGTCATTGCCAAAGTTCCTCCTCGGTATCGCCAGAAAATGGTGGTCGTTGGCGATCTGATGGCCAACGCCGAATCAACAGGCCGCTTTGAGCAACCTTCCTCCCCGCCAGCAGAACGGATTGGGCTTTTACCGGGCTCGAAAGCCGCCAAACTAGCTCAGGGAGTTCCTCTCAGCTTGGCGATCGCCGAGCAGATTCAGGCTCGTCGCCCTCAAGCTCAATTTTTCATTCCTGTCGCCCCCACTATCGATCTTCCCACCCTGGCTCGATTTGCTGACCCCCAGCACAACCCGGTGGTATCCCGTATCGGAAGCAGCAAAGCTACTCTGGTCGTGCCGACGGAGCCTGACCAACCAGCCTATTTCCAGCTAGCGAATGGAGTCTCCATCCAGCTCGCCACTCAATTTCCCGCCACTAGACTGTTGATGCAGTGCTGTCTTTGCATCACGACCGTCGGCGCGAATACGGCTGAACTGGGAGCGTTAGGCATCCCGATGCTGGTTTTGCTGCCCACGTATCAGCTAGACGCGATGCGTTCTTGGGACGGGCTCCCCGGGATGCTCGCGAGTCTACCAGGTTTGGGGTCTGCGTGGGCAAAACTGATTAATCGAATGGTGCTGAAGCAAGGACGCTTGTTCGCCTGGCCGAATATTTGGGCCAACTCCGAAATTGTCCCGGAACTGGTGGGGGAGCTTCGGCCCCAGGACATCGCCCGACAGGTTCTAGAGCTCTTGGAGAATCCCCATCAGCTCCAAGCTATGCGCGATCGCCTCCTCGCTACCAGAGGTCAACCGGGAGCCGCTCGTCGCATTGCTCGAGCCGTCAGCGACCAGCTTCCTCAAGCAGCCCTGAGCCAGAACACCACGACGACAAGATGAATCAGGTGAGCTTTCTTACCTCTTCCTGCGGCTGATTGTGGCCGTTGAGGGACAGTTGACAGAGGAAAGCCAACCCCGACGGAATGGGCCAAGACGGAATCGTGAATTCTCTTTTTCCCTTTCCCGATCATAAGGTTTTTAAAGTTTTGACAAAGTTTGCCGATTTTTCAGAGCAATTTGCTAACGAGATGAGTATCAGAGGCTAGAATAGCAGCACAGATGTTGCTCGTTCAGCGCCACCGTCAACCCGAACCCGCTCAGACTCGTAATGCTTAACCAGATCAAATCCGCTTTAAGAATCACGATTGCACTACTGCCTTGTCTCTTCAGCCCACTGGCCTATGGAGCTGCGATGAAAGGCGAAGCAGATTTCTGGTCAACTGAGCAGTTTTCAATTTACCCGGAAGACTACGAGGCACTGGAACCCGCGGCTTTGCTCGAGCTCGATCCAGAACTTGCAGCGATCATTTCAAACATTGTAGATCCTGTAACAGAGGTCGATCAGCTCCAGCAGTTGAGTCTAGCAATGCTTCAGGAGGATAGTGGAACAACTTCCTATTTCGATGGGTTGCTTGATTCCCTCAGTCAGCTACAAATCAGCGGTTCAGTTTCTGCTGGCGAAGCTTACGTTCCTATCCTGCCGCAGGTGGAATATTCGCAAATTTTCAGAGGCGTTTATGACTTTCAGCCCACCAGCGGTCCTCGCAGAAGAAACTATATCACCATCAGAAGGCCTGAATTTGAAGCGAGAAGACCGCAAGCTTCTCGGCTCTCTAGAAGCACAGGCAGAGATATCTTTTCTTCAACTCAGCTCAGCGACTTCGGGAATCCCCGGCTTGCCTCTAATCTGCCTGAAAATCCCCGAAATGAACTGTTAATTGCCACGAGAAACTACTCTGACACGATTTCTGATATCACACCGATGATCGGTAGCTTCGGGACTTTAGCCATCACCGTCGAGCTTCCGTCCCTTCCCAGCCAAAGTTTAGCTAGTGGCTTGGACAAGTACTTTGAGTTGACCAGCGCTGACAAAGACGTTCAAGAAAAACTCGAACAGCAGACCCGGCAACAGAACAGACAACAGCGCAAAATGCTAAAGCGCCTGCGGAAGGCTCAGAGCGCTGCTGAACTGAGAAGAAGCCAGTTTTAACGGCTCTTGCAACTGCTAAATTTGGCAGGAACGAGTTCATCTTCTGCTTGCTCGAGGCAGCACCTGGAATCAGTTCCGGGTGCTGCCTCGAGTGTAGCCCAACCGACTCTATCAGCGCAGGAGCGGAAAAAGTGGCGGATTCACCACGAAAAAAGAGGGAACAAGTGCTAGGATACCTGAAGTCAAATTCGATTGTCCTGCTTATTTAAATAAGAGTCATGTTATGCTGCCCGTAACATTTCGTTTTTTATTGCCGCCGCTGTTGGCTTTGGCCGTCATGCCGTCGCTTCAGGCGCAAGAAGTCCCGTCCCTTGAAGAGCCTCCAGAAGTTTCCCCTTCAGAGGAGCTGCCAACAGAAGATCTCAGCGATCCGAATAATCTTCGTGCCCCGTCTCAGACAGACAGCCTACTCAGTTTACAGGGCGGGGAACGGCTCATGACAGAAGCCGAAGTCGCGATTAATTCCCAAGAGTATCAGCTAGCAGCCAGTAAACTTCAGAAAGCTCGCCAAGTTTTTAATCAGCTAACCAATTTTCATCTCCAGCTTGCCAACAGTTTTTCGGGCATCGAAAACCGAATTTATGAAGCGCAAAGGCAATCTGCTGCCCAAACGGGCCAGATGCGCGATGAGGCAACCTACAAGCTCGCTTTAGTGCACCGAGCGCAAGAGCAGCCAGAATTAGCCGTTCCGTTACTGATTCAGGTCATTCGCTCCCAAAACCCCACGAGTGAACTGGGTAAAAAATCTTACCAACAGCTCTACGAACTAGGGTTTGTTGACTCTCCCTACTCTACATCAGGGAGTTAGACAGCGCTGCTGGCTGGGATGGGTCACAATAGATAAGGAACCGTTAGTAACTGAGGGGGAACCATGCTCAGCCTGAAACAGGTTGAATCAATGATTAGCGAGCAGCTACCCGATGCTCAAGTCGTCGTTAGAGATCTTAAAGGAGGCGATCATCTTGAAGCCATCGTCGTCTCTGCTGAGTTTGAGGGCAAAACGAGAGTCCAGCAGCATCAGCTTGTTTATGGGGCTTTACAACAGGCGTTAGCCAGCGAGACTATTCATGCTCTTGCGTTGAAAACCTATACTCCTGACGCTTGGGTGGCGGCGGGAAAGCCAGTGTAGAAAGGCCTCGTGCTGGTGATCGTCCGGTTTCAAGCGCAGGAAACTGAGGCGATCGCCTTTTAACAATATCTTAAATTAGCTCTTAGTGACCGCGCGAGTTGCTAACGCGAGCAAAGCGTGGCATGGCAACAATGCTAGAAAAAGTTGTCTCTCTATCAAGCTTTCAAAGAGTCGGGCCCGATTGCCACTGACTCTGCCCATCTTCTAATCTTATTCTCATTTAAGAGCCCGTTTGCTTTGCTATCACTAGGCATAGCGTTAGCGGCAACGATAAAAGCTTTGCCACTCTTGACAGGGCGGTTACTTCAGCCGCTTCTGCACTGTAGCTCGTGCGTGTTTTTGGTATTGCAAGCAACTACTTCGGCTACTAGCGTCCCTTTATCATCTATGATGGGCTTGAAAATAGCTTGTCCTTCACAAGAGCGACAGCGTTGCTTCTCCAGTTGAGCTTCAGTATCACTAAATCACCCCAAGCAGGAATGGGGAATTCTTTCCCTTTACACTGCAAAAATCGATTGAGGTAGAAAAGTCTATTTATGGAAACGACTAATCTGAGCTCAAAAACTTCATCCCCGCGCTCTCTAACCTTTCAGCCTCGACTGGCAACCCTGGTTTTACTCGGGATTGTCGTTAGCTGTGCACTCATAGTGGGGCTTTGGGTTGCTGGGGTCGGGGAAATAGAGACAGTGTTTGCCTATCTTAATCGGCTTCAAGAGAATCCGCCCATGTGGATAGAAGTCCCCACGGCAATGACAGAATTTCTGCTTGCTCCGACCGTGGTGCTGTTTCTGCTGTCCCTCTGGGTGATGAGGGTTTCGCCACAGCCTCGTCTGTGGTCGCGGACGTTAATTGTGGTCATTCTGCTGATTTTACTGATTCGCTACCTGCTGTGGCGCTCCTTATCGACTCTCAATTTAAGCGATCCGCTCAACGGCATTTTTAGCTTAGGCCTATTTGCTCTAGAGCTATTGGTGCTGTTTAGTAGTGGATTGCAGTTGTTTTTGATGCTGAACGTTAAGGATCGCCGTCGAGAGACGGAGCAGGTGGCGGTACAGGTAGCCGACGGCAGCTTCAATCCGACAGTGGATATTCTCATTCCCACCTACGATGAGCCGGCGTTTATTCTGCGGCGCACCGTCATTGGAGCCCAGGCCATTGAATACGAGCCAAAAACGGTTTACTTACTCGACGATACTCGACGACCGGAAATCGCTCAGCTAGCCGCAGAGTTAGGCTGTGAGTATCTGACGCGCCCCGATAACCGCCATGCCAAAGCTGGCAACTTAAACCATGCCATTCCTCTCACCCAGGGCGAGTTTATTACTGTCTTCGATGCCGATTTTGTGCCAACGCAAAACTTTCTCCAACGCACCTTGGGCTTTTTTCAAGACCGGAACGTGGCTCTGGTGCAAACACCGCAGAGCTTCTACAATACAGACCCCATCGCTCGTAACCTCGGCTTAGAAGATGTTCTCACTCCCGAAGAAGAAGTATTCTATCGACAGCTAGAACCCATCAAAGATGGAGCGGGAAGCGTCGTCTGTTCAGGAACGTCCTTTGTGGTCAGACGGTGTGCCCTAGAAACCATTGGCGGCTTTGTCACCGATTCTTTGAGCGAAGACTATTTTACCGGAATTCGCCTGTCGGCCCAAGGATTTCGCCTCGTTTATTTAGATGAAAAGCTCAGTGCCGGATTAGCCGCAGAGAACATTGCAGCCCATGCCACTCAGCGTCTGCGCTGGTCGAGAGGAACGCTCCAGGCCTTCTTTATTCAGTCTAATCCCCTCACGATTCCGGGGCTGAACTTCCTTCAGCGACTCGCTCATTTAGAAGGATTACTGCACTGGTTTACCAGCATTGCCAACGTCGCTTTTCTGTTGATGCCGTTAGCCTATGCCTTTCTAGCCATTATCCCGTTGCGGGCAACGGTGCCGGAAGTGCTGTACTTTTTCCTGCCCTATTACCTTACGCAACTGCTCGTCTTTTCCTGGCTCAACGAGCGCTCTCGCTCGGCTATTCTATCAGGAGTTTACGGCTTAGTGCTGACGTTTCCCTTAGCGCTCACGGTCAGCCAAGCGATGCTGCGTCCTTTTTCGAAAGGATTTAAAGTCACGCCGAAAGGCACCAAAAGCGATCGCTATTTCTTCAACTGGGGCTTGGCTTGGCCCCTGCTGATGCTGTTCATCTTTACGGCAGTGAGCCTGTGGATGAATCTGTGTGCCGGCGCCGTTGCCGAAATGCACGGTATGCCCGCCGCTCAGATGAGGGGCATCAGCATTGGCTGGATCTGGAGTACCTATAATCTGCTCATTCTTGGCGCCGCCCTGCTCATCTTAATCGACGTACCCAAACCCGATCTCCATGAATGGTTTGCTCTGCGGCGGCTCGTACAGATTCGCCTTAGAGCTGAATCCCCAAGAGAGTTTTGGGGAGTAACGACCCAAATTTCGGAAGTGGGAGCAGAGATCGAGCTCACTCAGGCTGGTCTACCGCCTCTGAGTTCAGGAGAAACCTTACCGGTAAAAATCACGCTGCTAGAAGAACAGCTCACTCTCGACGGACAAATTGTTGACTCAGCCTTCCGGGGCCAGTTTCCCACCGTCCGCGTCGCGTTTGAGCCCCTGACACTGCCCCAGCAGCGGCAGCTAATCCGGCTTCTATTCTGTCGTCCCGGACAGTGGCAGCGACGGAAAATTCCTGGAGAACTTCAGTCTCTATGGCTGCTGCTCAAGGTGTTATTTAAACCCAGAGTTATTTTTGACCGTCATCCAAAAACCAACGCCATTTCGGTCTCTCAAACTTAACTAATACCTGATAACTGATATGACTGCTTCAGATCTTGCTGCTCTGATTCACCCCACCCTGGCCGTGGTGTTTGCCTTTCCCCTGATTGGCATTGTCACCCACTATGCCTGGCAGACGCGCCAGCGCCGCCTCAAAGTTGCTAGTAAAGAGAAAAGCAAAATCCCTCCAGTGGTCGGACGGGAACACGTTCAAATTGGACACTGGCTGACGGCAGCCGTTGTCGGCGTGGCTCTCCTAGGACTAACCTATCCAATTAGCTACCACATTATCACTGAGCAGGTTTGGCAGAGCCGTCCTGTGCAGGTGATATTTATCGGCCTCATCTGGGCGCTGACGGTGGCCTCTTTAGTATTTTTGCTGCGAGCGCAGCAGAAGCTGTGGAAGGGAATCTTTGCCACCCTAACCGGCATGGGCCTGATAGTCTTAGGCTGCCAGGATGGCGTGTTTCGGCGCACCAATGAATGGTGGGTGTCCCATTACTATTTTGGCATTGCTGCGGCTCTGCTGATGCTCTTCTCGGTGGCAATTGTCGAAGATATTTATCAGGATCGGCAGAACCGCTGGCGCACGGCTCATATTGTTCTGAACTGCGTGGCTCTGCTGCTCTTTCTCGGGCAAGGGTTCACTGGGGCTAGAGACCTTCTGGAAATTCCCTTGAGCTGGCAAAAGCCCTATATCTTTCAGTGCGACTTTAACAACATGACCTGTCCTCAGCCGTCCTCTCAACGCCGACAACAGCCATTCTGGGTGGAAAGACACGGTGAGCGACAGCCTGCTCATGTCAGTGCCCACTTAAACTGAGAGTGCTAAAAATATGTGGCACTCTGTTTACTATGCCAAACCTCATTGCCGAGCATCGCAATAGATTGACTGACTTAATCAGTCGCTATCGTCATCGCGTAGACCATCTCGCCATTCGCTTAGAAGAATCGGAGGGAACCAGCATCGGGCTGCGGGGCGATCGCGTGGAAACCTTGAGCGAAAGTATTTCGGTAGGTGGACAGGTGAGAGCTTGCTACCGAGGCGGTTGGGGCTTTGCGACCTTTAACGACCTCTCCACTCTAGCCGAACGGGTTGAAGAAGCGATCGCCGCTGCAAGGATTGTCGGGGACGATGAAACGATCCTGGCCCCGGTGGACCCGGTGCAGGTATCCTGCGTACTGCCGCTTACCGGAACCGACCCGCGCCAGGTTTCCCTCGCCGACAAAAAAGCGCTGTGCGATCGCTACAATGACCTGCTGCGCCGCTACAGCGATGCGGTGACCACTACCTCAGTCCGCTACGACGACAGCACCCAGCGAACGCTGCTGGCCACTTCAGACGGCGCGCTGATTGAGCAAGCTTGGGTCGATATGGAAATGCGCTTTTCCGCGACGGCACGAGATGGAGAAACCGTTCAAACCGGGCGAGAAACCACAGGCTCCCGCAGAGCCTATGAAGACCTAATCGGTTTAGAGAAGTCAGTGAGAGGAGCAGCACAGCGAGCCGTCGATTCTCTCCGTTTGCCTATCGTTAAGGGCAACACCTACACCGTTGTTATTGACCCAATTTTAACGGGCTTATTTGTCCACGAAGCCTTCGGGCATCTTAGTGAAGCGGATATGCTTTACGAGAACCCGGAGCTTCTGGAAGTGATGAGCATGGGAAAACGGTTTGGACCCCAGGAGCTCCAGATTTTTGATGGCGCTGCTCCGCCAGGACACCGAGGCAGTTATCGATACGACGATGAAGGCACTCCTGCCACCACAACTCAACTGATTCAAGACGGTATTCTCGTTGGGAGACTACACTCCCGCGAAACCGCTGGTAAATTGGGAGAACAGCCTACCGGCAACGCCCGTTGCCTCAGCTACCACTATCCGCCAATTGTGAGAATGACCAATACCTGGATTGGGCGAGGCACAACGGCGGTGAGCGATTTGCTGGCAGGGATCAAAGAAGGCGTTTACGCTCGTAACTGGCGTGGAGGCATGACCAACGGAGAGATGTTTACCTTCAGTGCGGGAGAAGCCTGGATGATTCGTAACGGGCGCATTGCTGAACCCGTGCGAGATATCACTCTTTCTGGCAACGTCTTCAAAACCTTAGATCGCATTGAGGCTATTGGTAACGACTTCTACTGGGACGAATCGGGCGGCTGTGGCAAGGGAGGACAAAGCGGATTGCCCGTCGGCTGTGGCGGACCGAGTTTGCGGATTCGGAATGTTACGGTTGGGGGCGAGGCTTCATGACCAAGAGTCTGCACGGAATTAATAAGCGATAACACCCTTATCCGAGAAGGAAGCTTTCTCCCTCTGGTAGGATGTAAAGCTTTGTAAAATTTTGGTACTGTATAATGTATTCAAAGTCAAGCAAACTTTACAAAAATCATGAAATACCTGACACAAAAAGTTGCTCTATTTGCGAGTGCTGTGGGAATGAGCGTTTTAGCCGTCGCTCCTGCCTTAGCAGATAACCATACTTCAGAATCCATGAACGAGGATTCATCAGCGCAAATGATGGAGCAGGAGTCCCAGAGCGATATGGGCAATAGCGTTGTTACTGTCGCCGCTAACAGTCAAGGTTTTAATACCTTAGTCCAGGCTGTTGAAGCTGCTGGATTGAAGGACACGCTCGCTTCAGGTGGTCCTTACACTGTCTTTGCTCCGACTGACGAAGCTTTTGCTGAGCTTCCTGATGGGGCGCTCGAGTATCTGCTTCAGCCAGAGAATCAGGAACTGCTCAAGCAGGTGCTGACCTATCATGTTGTTCCTAGCGAAGTGACCTCCAGTGAAATCTCAACGGGAACTGTAGATACTCTCGGTGGTGGGGTGGCTGTTCTGGTGAATTCCGCTGGAGTCATCGTTAACAATGCCAGCGTTATCAACGCCGACATTCAGGCCGATAATGGCGTTATTCACGCGATTAATCGAGTATTAATGCCTAGCGACCTGCGAGAACAACTGGTTTCTCAGCTTCAGTCGCAGTAACCAAAGCGTAAAATTTACGCAAGCTTTTGATTAGCATCCTGAATTAAAAGGCGGTTTTGTCAACTGAAAGCTGTCGTCTAGATAGAGAGAAACAGACTATTAGAAGATACATTCTAGTGGTTAGTTTCTCTCTCTGTTTATCCCTCTTCTGTCAGTTTCCGAGAAATAGAATAGGACAAAAAAGCAAGCGTTGCTTTGGGGAATTTCTTTTGCTTTATCTCTAGTTCCTGTAGCTTTGCGGCGTTAGCGACGACTAAATCTCTGTTTAAAAAAGGAGCCGGTTTTGTTCCTTCCCTGACTTTTCTGTTAGCTTCTACTAATCTGGTCATCGAACTGGGCTTTACGATCGCCGTCTTCCTCAGTTGGCAGTTTGTAGTGGACGAGTATGTTGGCAGGATCTTGCTAATTCGGTTTATATGGCTGATTGTGCGGTTTACGCGCCCGAAAAAGCTGATCGAAAAAACACGACAGAGACTTAATGAGCGCCAAGGGCAAGACAACGGACAGCAAAATGCGCCCGACTGGAAAGATAAAATTACCAGCCTCCAGAGACGGCGACAGGTAGCTCGCAAGTATTTTCTAATGGAAAATAGTGTGGAAAGATGTCACCTTCGGTTTTACCGTCGCTGGCATTATTGCTGCTTTTGTCCCGCCGTCACTTTTCCAAACCCTGTTTATCGGCACAGGCTCAGACAATCTGAGCTTTTTAGCTTTACTAGAAAATACCTTAATTGGCTCGGTTGCAGCGTTTTTTATACCATTGACCGAAAGTAGTCAGATAGTTCCTTAAACTAACTAAGCATTGGAGGTTCAAGGGCAAAGAGCTGCTGTGCTTCCCTTTACCCCTTCCCCTTTCCCCCAACTCATCAAGTCTCCGATTACTTTTTCTAATTGGTATTATTTGTTGTTGCCGTGGAACGGCGGGAAAGTTAAGTTCACGCAACTACCTCCCAGCGGAACAGGACAGTTTTTCGCAGGTTCTATGTAGCACAACTACTGCTGCTCAGAGCTAGTTCGCAAAGAAAGTACACAATTATTGGAGGTTTTGGTAAGTAAGCAGTAAACTGGACAAACTACTAGTCAATTGGCAACAAACTAATCAAAAGTTGAATTCATCTATTGTCATGATTGATTTGAGATTACCGAGCTAAAAAGAAACCTTTGAGCTTTGGTTTCCAGAAATTTGGTTGTTTTCGATACAAGTGCTTAGATAAAAAGATCTAAAACACTCAATTTTTCAGGAAATCTTCAAAACGACTTTAAATTTTGATTATGACCCCACAAGAGTTTAGTCTGCTGCTAATGTCGATTCTGTCTAGTGCATTTGGGCAATTCTTCCTAAAGCTAGGGGCATTAAAGCTGGGAAAAGTTACTTCTAGCAATGTTGTTAGCCACATTTTGAGAATCGTAACAACTCCTGAATTGTTATTCGGGCTAGCTTGTTACGGATTGGGAGCAATTGCTTATATTATGGTGCTGACGCGCGTCAAACTTAGCATTGCTGCGCCATCAGCCTCTTTAATCTACGTATTTTCAGTTCTTTTTGGCTATTTCGCTTTTCAAGAAGCTGTTTCTCCCAATCGCTTAATTGGTTTGGGCTTTATCACCTGTGGGGTGATTTTAATCTCTTGGCGATAATTTGATTTTATCCACAATTATTATTCATTATTAACAGTTTGGGGTTAATTTGTTATGGCGGATCTAGAGGGATGGAGAAAAAAGAATCTAGCTTATTATCAAGATATTGAAAAAACGTACCAGTTTTTTATTCCTCCCGATTTAGATGTTTTAGCTATCGGGACGGGGACAGGAGATTTATTACAAGCGGTTAAACCAAGGTCAGGCTATGGAATTGATATTAATCCAGAAGCCATTAAAATGGCCCAGCAAAGGTTTCCCCATTTCCAGTTTTATGTCGGAGAACCAGAGAGTTTTGAAATTGATAAACAGTTCGACTATATTCTTTTAACCCATACCGTTAGCTATCTCCAAAACATTCAAAAGGCTTTCAATAATATTCAGAAATTATGTAAGCCTTCAACAAAAGTTGTTTTAACTTTTCACAATCCAGCTTGGGAATCTGTTCTAAAAGTAGCAACTATTTTGAAACAGAGAATGCCTGTCGATAATCTTAATTGGTTAAGTTTTGAAGATATCAAAAACTTACTAAACCTCGAAGATTTTGAAGTTATTTATCATGAGAAGCGGATGTTGTTCCCTCGCCGCTTTTTTCATTTGTTTTCTGTATTCAATAAATTTTTGGCTCCGTTGCCTCTAATCAACGACTTGTGTTTAACAGAATACATTATTGCTAAACCCAGACCCAAAAATACGACTAATCAGAATAATATGACTTGTTCTGTAATTATTCCAGCAAGGAATGAGGCCGGGAACATTGAAAATTGCGTGACTCGAATGCCTAAACTAGGTAAGCATACAGAGATTATCTTTGTTGAAGGTCATTCAAAGGATAATACTTGGGAAGAAATCCAACGAGTACAACAACAATATGGCGCAGAATGGGACATTAAAATTAGCAAACAAACCGCTAAAGGCAAAGGGGATGCCGTGCGTCAGGGATTTGCTACAGCAACGGGTGATGTCCTAATCATATTAGACTCAGATTTAACTGTTAGACCGGAAGATTTAATTTACTTTTTTCAAGCGATCGCCTCTAGACAATGTGAATTTGCTAATGGATGTCGCCTGATTTATCCTGTTAGTTCAGCAGCAATGCCTGGGTTAAATCGACTAGCTAATCGTTTTTTTGCTTGGCTACTTTCCTATTTAATTAATACTAAAATCAAAGATTCTTTGTGTGGCACTAAAGTGATCTCAAGGGAAAACTATCTAAAAGTTGCAGCTAATCGTTCCTACTTTGGAGAATTCGATCCTTTTGGAGATTTTGACTTACTCTTTGGCGCAGCTAAATTAGGATTAAAAATTCAAGATATTCCCGTTAGATATGACCCGCGAAGTTATGGAAGCTCTAATATTCAGCATTTCAAGGAGGGACTAGTTCTCTTAAAAATGTGCCTTTACGCAGCGAAAAAGATTAAGTTCCGTTAACCCTAACAGTGATTTTGTTTTAGCGATGAAGGCTTTGTCACTAATTCAAGCCCAGCTAAAGTAGGGAAATCAATAAGTGGTGTAAATTAGCAGTCAACTCAGTTGTCTTTCAGCAGTAGATCTCTTAGAAACTAGATTACTCTAAAATTTAATACTGTTTTTTATAAAACTCATTACGCATATAAAACCATGACCATGCAAAAAAGTTTAACTTCTCGTTCCATGGATATTGTGTGTATCGGTCTCTTGATATGTGCGACCATAGTGCTTAATTTGGTCATGATGCGTGATGGATTAAACGGTCAAGCTGATATGCCAACTCATGTTACTTGGCTACAACATTTCTCTAAACAATTTGCTGAAGGAATTTGGTATCCTCGCTGGCTAGCAGGAACTAACTATGGCTATGGCAGTCCTACTTTTGTTTTCTATCCGCCATTAGTTTACTATCTTGGTTCACTCTTTAAACTTAGTGGTTTAAGTACAGAAAATACAGTTGTTATTCTTTTTTCTCTAGCACTATTTCTATCGGGGTTTAATTTTTATTTATTTGGGCGCGCCCGCTGTGGAATTATTCCTTCTCTTTTAGGAGCATTGGCTTACATGACAGCTCCTTATTTAGCTCTTGATGTCTACTGGAGAGGAGGTTTAGCTTCTATTTTTGTTCAAGCATGGATTCCTTTAATTTGGTGGGTGACAGAGCAATCTTTAAAAAAAACTCAATGGCGCACTGCTTTAGCCCTATCGTGGACAATTCTCGCTTTAACTCACACTACTAGCCTATTGCTGTGTGCCATCGTGTGGCTACCTTATACGCTATTTTTTCTACTTAATTACGCTTGGAAAAATGTCGTTGCAGCAATCGTTTTTGCTGGGATTGGTTTAGGAATAGCGTCTTTATACCTATTGCCAGCCATTGTAGAACAATCTTTTGTTAATACCGAAATAATGAAAGGAGTTCTTGGTGGATTTAAAGCTGCTATGCTCGGTGCCGGCTTATCTTTCTTTCCTACTAACATTAATGAGTTAGTTAGCATACCTTATATTGTTACGCACCAAACACTAGCCATCTTAATTGTAGCTGGCATTATCTTAATTTGGTGTCGAAGTCAAGCTGAAGTCAGACAAGAAGCTTGGCGTTGGGGATTGATGTCTGTTGCTGTTTTATTTATGATGACTTCTTTATCCATGCCTATCTGGGAGGCTAGTAACACCCTACAGATGGTTCAGTTTCCTTGGAGATTCTTGCAAATATTTTCTTTCACAGGTGCCGCTTTGTTTGCAGTTGCAGTTAAAGGAATATTAGAAATAAGATTTAACTTTAAATTAGTTTTATATTGTTTCGTTATTGCTATTCTTTTAGCTAATTTTAGATATTGGTACAAATTATCTCGTCAATTCGTTACCATTGGTAATCCAGGTAGAGGTAATATAGAACATTTAGCATATTTTAAAGAAATACTTTATGCTCCTTATCAAAATAATTTAAGAGATGTTGAAGAATATCGTCCTTTATTAAATGATGGTCGAGCATTGCCTCCTACACCTGTAATCGGACAACCGAAAATTTCTGTGACCGACGGTCAAGCAAAAATCAGGCTTAACCAATGGGAAAGTTATCAAAGAAGATTTGACGTAACGGTACAAGAATCATCAACTATTAGAATACGCACTTATTATTATCCAGCTTGGCATTTATATGTTAACAATCAACCTTCTCCGATTAATATGTCTGAAGATGGAACCATAGAACTAAATCTGGAAGAAGGAATTTATAGTGTAGAACTTCTTCATCAATGGACTCCAGCCTTTAAGATCGGAATTGTTTTAAGCATTTTTAGTCTTTTGTTATTATTTTTCGTTCCTTATCTACTTAGATCTATAGACAAATATCATTTGTATACATAAAATTACTGTTTTTCGAGATGTGCTCTTGAGAATTTTGATTCAATTTGAATGACTAATTTAGAAAGACTAAAATACTCCTGACGACATAGCTTCAAAGGTCATGAAATTTCTAGTGCTCAGCATGTTAAGGAAAAATCAGCTCTTTCAAAGACGTGCCTTAGTGTAGTTCAGATCAAGTTTTGCTAAATTGATCGTATAACGAGGATAGAGCGAATTCATTATGATTAAGAGCCAATTTTCAAGTAACTACAGCGCGATATTAAGATTGAAAGTTAGAAATGGAGCTGACTCAGCTTATATCGAAAAAACATTAACCATAGTTGATTTATTTCTGGTTACTGATGGCCGATAGATACCGCAGGTTATTACAGTAGCGTACTTTATTTTGTCGAAAGGAAAAGACTATGAATTAAAAACGGCTGGCTATCGACTAGCAAATTTAATATTTGGCTTGTGATTTAAGAATCTGTACTCAAGAAAGTGGCATTATTTTTTTGCTAAAGTTCAAGTACGATAACCGATAATTTGCGTAAATATGCCTGAAATTATTTCTGTCCAATTAAATTAATAATAAAGAAAATAGTATGCATGTTTTTCAGAAAATTTTGCTGTGGATTTATCGTAGATTTCAGAAGTTAGGCTTGCTGGAAAAAGCTTGGTTTAAAAAAATATTTTGGACTGCTTATTTCTTATACAAACGCCATTTTGAAGATCCTTTTTATGGACTAACTCAGCGGTATCCAGCTCTTTTTCAGGGAGGTAATATTCTTGATATTGGCGCGAATATCGGTTATACTTCAGTTGTTTTTTCAAAAGCAATTACTTCAGGCTTTCGGGTTTATGCTTTTGAACCTGACTATCAAAATTCTGTCAGCCTGCGACAAATTATTAAACTAAATCAACAAAAAGAAAGAATTATTCCTATTCAAGCTGCTGTGGGAGAAACGCAAGGCACTATTCAATTATGGCACAATCAAAACCATCATGCTGACCATCGGATTGCGACAAAAGAGTTTAAAGACTTGGGGCGAGATTTAAAAAAAGTTTCTACTGTTGATTTGTGGTCTGTAGATAGTTTTGTCTTCTCAAAATTAGATCGTGCTAGGGTCAAATTTATTAAAATCGATGTTCAAGGATATGAGTTTCCAGTCTGCTTGGGAATGAAAGAAACTTTAGTAGCTAATCCCGATGCAGTTATTGCCTTAGAATATATGCCAGCTAGTGTAGAAGAATTAGGATTTGATCCAGAAAAAATCATCGGTTTTTTTCAAGAGCGAGAATATTTTATGTACGTTCTCGGAAAGCAGGGAAACTTGGAACTTGCTCGCGAGCAACTTGTGAATAAATTGGTTAAGCAACGAGGGTATATTGACCTATTGTTTAGCCGAGAGCCGCTTCTTAATTAATGATTAAATTGAAAGTATAAAATGAAATTAAGACAGCTTTCATTAAAATCTCTTCAACAGTTGCTCTATCCGCTAGCAATTGTAGGCATTAGCCTGTTACTCTACGCAACGATTTTGATTGTCGGTGTCCCTGGTAGAATTAGCCAGTTATTGCTATCAGAAGACACACTTTTTTTGTTTATTGCAAGTCTGATTTTTCTCTACTTTGCTTATCTTCCTTCCGGTTGGCTAGGAACACTCACTAGTTTTGCTGGTACGCTCGCTCTGTTCGGGATTCAACTATCGGGCATCTGGAGAAGCGGACTCAATTTAAGTGCCTTTGTCCTGTCTGGACTGTTAACGATGACCGATACTGCTGGTTACTACAGCAGTGCGCTTAATTTTTTGGAGGGGGGAACGTTTTTTGATATTTCTGCTTGGCGACCGCTAGCTCATGGAGTTTTAGCGACTCTACTCGGACTCACTCGGCAGAATTTACAAATTACGATCGCTCTACTCGTGCTGATAACGGCGATCGCCTGTTTTTTCCTCGCTCGCGAAGTCCAGCGCAGTCATGGAACAATACCTGCCGTTTTCGTGCTTATCGTCACGTTTATGTATTATCGAGTTTATCTAGGTACTGTTTCAACCGAAAGTTTAGGACTAGCACTAGGAGTATTGGGACTGGCATTTATTTGGCGAGGCGCGACAAAATCTCAAAGCAATTCCTGTTTATTCGGTATTTTCTTATTAACCTTGGCCTTAAATACCCGGGCTGGCACATTTTTCATCTTACCTGCACTAATTTTGTGGGGTGCAATACTGTTCAAAGGCTCAAATCGCTTTTCTAGCCGCTTTGTTTTAGGAGGATTTAGTCTTGTTTTATTAGCATTTCTGCTAAATTCTTTGATTTTTAAGCTAGTGTCCTCGCCTGAAGCGACCTCATTTTCTAATTTTTCCTATTCGTTTTACGGTCTATTAGTTGATGGTAATTGGCAAACTATTTTTAAAGATCATCCTGAAATAATGGAGTTGTCGAACAAAGAAGCGACCGAGAGGATTTATCAAATTATTTTTGGGATTCTGCGCGACGATCCGTTGAGTTTGCTAAGAGGGTGTATCAGAGCTTGGAGAGTCTTTCTTTGGGAGGATTTTGTCTTCGATTTCGTGGCGACAGCAGACTACAACAATCCAAAACTTAACGTTGGACTGCAAATTTTGAGTGTTTACGGTTTAGTGAGTGCCTATCGTCAACGTTACTCTCCCATCGGCTCTCTCATTTTAGCGTCCACCCTTGGTATCTTACTATCTGTGCCTTTTGTTCCCCCTTGGGATGCTGGCATGCGTCCCTATATGGCAACTGTTTCCTTTATTGCTCTCATTCCGGCTTTCGGAGTCGCTGCGATTGTCCGTCAGATGAACTGGCAACAATTACAGCAAATTCCTGCTGTTAGAGAGTCATCTTTACTGCTTTGGCTGTTGGGAAGTGCGCTGATCTTGTTGACGTTTGCCGGAACAATCGTCACTAAGTTCGTTAGTTATCCACCCAGTTTTGCGAAGATTAGTTGTCCAGCAGGAATGGAAGACGTTTACTTTCGTAATACTAGCGGCTCCTCTGTTTATCTTGTAGCCGATGACGCTATTGATCAAACGAATGCACCGCATGTTCGGATCGGTGACTTTAGAAACATGCTCAATCGGTACGAACAGAAACACGGAGGACGTTCTGACACAACTCAAATGATCGAAGCACTGTCTCAGCTACCGGAGCAAACAACCATTACGAATAAAATTGACTTAGAAGATGGGCAAATGCTTTGGGCCATCAGACCAACACCTCTGGAACAGCCGGGAATTATTGCTGCTTGCGGGAAGTTTGCTAATCCCGCTCGGCTTGGTCCAGGGTATCTCAAATCAGTTTTCTATAGCGATTCTGAGAGGATTGTCAGTAGACCGGAAGCCTTTTAGGATTAGGGAGCCAAAGAAAGTTCGTTGCCGTTTTGCCACCGTGAAGCTCGCAGTGCGTTTCCCGGTCCTGTCAACTATGGCAATCAGGCAGCACAGAAGCTATGTGATGCGATATAGGCAAGCTAGCCAAAACACTCGCCAATCTGGAACCGAGACAAGTTAAGATCTGGCTATAGCTGCGTTGGAATACTAAAGTTGGATATCAAACAACATCTGCTGCTCAAGATTGTGATTGGCGCAGCCTGGAGCGATCGCCGTCTCGAACCGACAGAAATTGAACATTTCCAGCAATTGCTCCAGCGATTCCATCTCCACCTCAATCCCGAACTTCAGACGCTTCTAGAGCAACCAGTCCCGCTCAAACAAACTGAGCTTTGGCTAGTGGAGTATCTTAAAGACAGTACCGATACCGAACGCCAGCGGCTCCTCAGCGAGATTGCCAGTATGCTCATCGCTGACGACCGTGTTTCTGACATTGAGCACGATTTGCTCGATGAGTACTACGAGCTCATGGCGAGAATTCCTCCCCATCCCGAGTCAACAACGACCCTAGCACCAACTCTCGGTCGCTTTATCAAACGTCTTCTGCGCTCTGTCCGTCAGCTTCGCTCTTAACCCTTACTGTCTTGCTATCTGGCTTGATTACACATTTGAGTGTACAAATCAGATTCACGCCTCATCAAACACGTACACTGAAAAATCACAGCTTACCCTTGACTCTCCAGTTAACTAGAGAGTTTAAGCTAACAATAGGTTCAAGCGAGCAAGCTAAAAAGCGACTCTTCACTATTGTTATTAGCCATGACCCTATCGCTGAAAGTTCCTAGACTTGTTTGTTCTGAAAATAACGAAGCTGGTCAGGATTGACACTCAGTAATCCGAAGCCAAGTTCAAAGAAGCGCTCTCCGCTGCTGGCTACCCCGCTGCCTAGGCGACACTGTAGAACCAAGTCCCAAATCATGGATACCGATACTCTGAAACTGCGAGGCATGAGCTGTGCCTCCTGCGCCAACAACATTGAACAAGCGATTCGCTCTGTTCCTGGCGTGAGCGAATGTAGCGTCAACTTCGGTGCTGAACAAGCGACAGTCCAGTACAATCCCCAAAAAGCGAGTCTGGAGGAAATTCAGAAGGCGGTGGATGCGGCTGGGTATAGCGCCACTCCTCTCCAGGACCAAGAAATGGTCACGGGAGAAGATGACGAAGAGAAAGCCGCCCGTAAAGCAGAATCCCGCGACCTGTGGCGGAAAGTAATCGTCGGCGGTATCATCAGCGCTATCCTCATCATTGGTTCCTTACCGATGATGACAGGCATTGAGTTCCCGTTGATCCCTGCTTGGCTTCACAACGCCTGGTTTCAGTTAGCGCTGACCGCTCCTGTGCAGTTCTGGTGCGGCTATAGCTTCTACACCGGAGCGTGGAAAGCATTCAAGCGCCATACGGCCACTATGGACACTCTCATTGCCCTGGGAACCAGTGCAGCATTTTTCTACTCTCTATTTGCTACTCTATTTCCCGATTTCTTCATCAACCAGGGCTTGATGCCGGAAGTGTATTACGAGACCGCCGCCGTCGTCATTACCTTAATCCTTTTGGGACGACTGTTTGAGAATCGGGCTAAAGGACAAACCTCAGAAGCCATTCGTCAGTTGATTGGCTTACAGGCTAGAGATGCGCGGGTAATCCGCAATGGTCAAGAGATAGACATCCCGATTCAAGAAGTCCAGGTAGACGATGTGATCCTAGTGCGTCCAGGAGAAAAAATTCCGGTAGATGGGGAAGTAGTGGAAGGCACTTCTACCATTGATGAGGCGATGGTGACGGGAGAAAGTTTGCCGGTGAAGAAGCAGCCGGGAGATGAAGTGATTGGCGCAACGATCAACAAAACTGGCAGCTTTAAGTTTCGGGCCACGCGAGTTGGTAAAGATACGGTGCTTGCCCAGATTGTCAAATTAGTCCAGCAAGCCCAAGGCTCTAAAGCGCCGATTCAGCGCTTGGCCGATCGAGTGACGGGGTGGTTTGTACCGGTGGTGATTGCCATTGCCATTCTTACCTTTGTAATTTGGTTCGACGTAATGGGCAATCTGTCCCTGGCTCTGATTACCACCGTGGGCGTGTTGATTATCGCCTGCCCCTGTGCCTTGGGGTTAGCTACTCCCACCTCCGTGATGGTGGGCACTGGGAAAGGAGCCGAAAACGGCATTCTAATTAAGGGGGCAGAAAGTTTAGAGCTGGCGCACAAGATTCACACCATTGTGCTCGACAAAACCGGAACCGTAACCGAAGGCAAGCCTACCGTGACCGATTTCGTCAGCATTCATCGGGGCGCTCAACAGGAATTAAAGCTGATTGCCCTTGCCGCCGCCGTCGAACGCAGCTCGGAACATCCCTTAGCGGAAGCGGTCGTGAGATACGCCGAGTCTCAACAGGTGAAGTTGGGAGAAGCAAGAGAGTTTGAAGCCGTTGCCGGAAGCGGGGTGCAGGGCATGGTTGCTGACCGCTGGGTGCAAATTGGGACGCAGCGGTGGATGCAGGAATTAAACATTGATACGACATTTCAGCAGCAAGACGCTTGGGAAGCCCAGGGAAAAACGGTCGTTTGGATTGCCGTTGATGGAGCGATTGAAGGCATTATGGGCATTGCCGACACCCTCAAGCCTTCTTCTACTGAAGCCATCCGCTCCCTCAAGCAGATGGGCTTAGAAGTCGTGATGCTCACTGGAGATAACCGCCCCACCGCTGAAGCGATCGCCGCTGAAGTAGGTATTGAGCGCGTGTTTGCCGAAGTGCGCCCCGACCAAAAAGCCGCTCAGGTATTGGCCCTGCAACAGGAGGGGAAAACAGTAGCGATGGTGGGAGACGGCATTAACGATGCCCCCGCCCTTGCCCAGGCGGATGTGGGCATGGCTATCGGCACGGGAACCGATGTGGCGATCGCCGCTTCGGATATTACCCTCATTTCTGGCGATATTCAAGGCATCGTGACCGCTATTGAACTCAGTAAAGCGACCATTCGCAATATTCGCCAAAATCTTTTCTTTGCCTTTATCTACAACGTCTTGGGCATTCCCATTGCAGCAGGAATTCTGTTCCCGGTGTTTGGCTGGTTACTCAACCCGATTATTGCGGGCGGCGCAATGGCGTTTAGTTCGGTGTCGGTAGTAACGAATGCCCTGCGTCTGCGCAATTTCCACGCCTAATCCTGTTCTGGCCTTGAATTTACCTTAAATCGCCAAAATGTTGACTATAAAACTCATTGGAAACCTCATGGGAGTGGGACTGCTCCTCTCTTCCGGAGCGGTTCTCGCTCAAGAAGAACTAGATATAGAGATGCCTGCTTCCGAGTCTGAACAGACCGAACAATTCCAGCGCCTTGAGCAGCCGCTCGGCACGAAAATTGCTGTCACCCTAGGCGGATTGGGATTGATTGGGCTAGAGCTATGGTGGTTTTTGCTCAGTAAGAATAAAGCCGCCACCGCCCAAGCGAGTCAGGGGGTACAGGAGGTAGAAATCACCGTCGATGGTGGCTATGAGCCGAGTCACATTGTTGTTGAAGCCGGACAGCCTGTACAGCTCAATTTCCTCCGGCGCGATCGCAGCAGTTGCCTCGAAAAAGTTGTCCTCGCTGATTTTGGCATCGCTCAAGATCTAGCCCTCGACCAGGTAACGACCGTTGAGCTGACACCTAAAGAACCAGGACGATACCAGTTCGCCTGCGGAATGAATATGTACCGGGGGATTTTAGAAGTGATATCAAATCCTGTTAAACAACCATAATTTATGTAGAGTAAGGCAGGAGGCAGGGGACAGACGGTGCGTAATTGAGGGGCTGTGTCTCGAATTGAGTTCGAGACCCTGCAAGCCCCGTCGCCGTTGCACGGCGAATTACGCACCGAGAGGGGCAGGAGGAAACAAAAGAATGGCGATGAAATAGATTTTGCAACTAATTAAACAGAGTTGATATGAGATCGCCAGAAAACTAGCCGAGTAGTCTGCTTGACATCAATCGACAGTTTCTGTCCTGCCAAAGACGATCTCCTCTTAGGTTTTAACGATCAACCCAAAGTCGGCCAGCACTCGCGCATGGTTGCGCAGCAAGCCGAGGAGATTGAGGCGATTTTGCTGAATATCGGGGTTGTCGTCCATCACCAGAACGCTATCGGGTCCATCGAAAAAGTTACTGACGGTGGGCGCAACCTGCGCCAAGGCATCGATGAGCTGCTGATAGTTGCGTTCAGCTTGAGCCGCTTGCGTCTTCGGCACAAGCTCTACTAATGCTTCGTAGAAAGACTGCTCCGATGCTTTCTCAAACAGGTCAGGACGGACAATAGCGGCGGGATCGAGCTGCTGAGTATCTAAGCTACCCTTCGTCGCCAGCCGCGCCGAACGGTTGACCGTTTCATAGATGGTGTCGAGAGTGCCGTTGGTGCGAATGGTTTGGAGAAAGCGAGCACGATCGCGCACGTCGAGTAAATCCTGAAGCGATCGCGCGGTATATTCTGGATCTTCTCCGAGGACAGCATTGACCAAATCGTAGTCGATGCCTTCTTCCTGTAACAGCGTACGAACGCGACCAATAAAAAACTCTTCTAGGGCAGATGCAGGGGATTCCCGATTCGGGTGCGTCGCCCCAAAGTCAGCGGCATTTTGCTCAATCAACCGGGCCACATCGAGCGGTAGCTGAGCTTCCCAGGTCACGCTGACAACGGCATTGGCGGCGCGACGGAGGGCAAACGGGTCAGAAGAGCCGCTCGGAATCATTCCTAAGCCAAAAATACCGACCAACGTATCGATGCGATCGGCGATGCCCACCACCTGTCCGGCGAGCGTTTGCGGCAGGATATCGTCGGCTCCTCGCGGCAGATAATGTTCAAAAATGCCTTTGGCAACCGCGTCAGACTGATGGCTCACTCGCGCATACTGTTCTCCCATCACCCCCTGAAGTTCGGGAAACTCATACACCATCTGCGATACCAGGTCTGCCTTACACAGCAGCGCACACAGCTCAACTTCAGCATGGTCAGAACCCGTTAGTTCAAGCTGTTCTGAGATTTGTCCCGCAATTTTAACAATCCGATCCACCTTGTCCCGCATCGACCCCAAATCTTCCTGGAACGTGACGCTCTCTAGCTGAGGCAAGAAGCTTTCTAAGGGCTTGGAGCAGTCTGCTTGGTAAAAGAATTGAGCATCGGCGAGGCGGGCGCGAATCACGCGCTCATTCCCGGCGGCAATCGTCTTCGCCTGAGCCGGATCGCCATTAGACACGGCAATGAAATGGGACAGCAGCGCTTCCGGCTTCTGGGCATCCTGGACCGGAAAATAGCGCTGGTGAGTCACCATTACCGTCGCAATCACCTCTGGCGGTAAGCTTAAAAATTCCGACTCAAAATTACCGGTAACGGCGGTTGGCCACTCCACTAGATGAATCACCTCCCCCAGCAAATCCGCAGGAATATCGGCAGTGCCGCCCAACTGCTCGGCTGCCGCTGCTATCTGCTGCTCGATCCGCCGTTGTCGCTCGGTCGGCACGACTTCTACGGAGGCATTGCGCAAACACTGGACATAATCCGAAGCGTGAGGAATTGCCACAGGCTGCGGATGAAGGACGCGATGACCCGCAGAGGTGCGATCGCTTTTAATTGTTTCCGAGCCATTAACGAGCTGAACATCTAGAATTTCTTCATCCAGCAGCGCCACCAGCCAGCGGATCGGGCGAGCAAACCGCAGGTCTCCGTCTCCCCACCGCATAAACCGCTTGCCTTCTAATCCAGTAATCCACTCAACACTCAGTTCTGACAAGATTTCAGCCGTTGCGCGTCCGGCAATGGTTTTCTGCACGAACACAAACTCTCCCTTGTCCGTTTCCCGAATTTCTAGGGCTTCTAGCGCCACCGCCTGCTTCCGGGCAAATCCTGCGGCGGCTTTAGTCGGCTGACCCTCCTTAAACGCCACCTGCGCCGGAGGCCCCTTAATTTCCTCGGTGCGATCGCTCTGCTGCGCCGGGAGACCTGTGACCACTACAGTGAGACGGCGAGGCGTTCCGTACACTGCCACCGTCTCCGCCTGCAAAAACTGCTCCGCTAGCGATTGTGGAATCCGGTGTTGCCATTGAGCGATCGCGCTCTCGACGAATGCTGCCGGGAGTTCTTCTGTACCAACTTCGAGGAGAAATGTAGGCATACAAGGGAAATCAGTTGAGTTACCTTCAATCAGTTTACCGTGATGTCGCTCCGCGACGGGAAAGCGCCAAAGGCACGGGGAAAGGGAAAGCGCCGCTGGCGCCGGGAAAATAGTTGCTGCGCAACGGGGAAAGGGAAAGCGCCGTAGGCGCAGGGGAAAGGGGAAAGGGAGGAATTGAATAGTATTCAATCTCGGCCCGCTATTCTTTATTCGTCGCGGAGCGACTAATTTTCCTTTCCCCTTTCCCTCTTCCCCGTCCCGCACCGGACAATTTCCCCTTTCCCCTGCCGCGCCAGCGGCTTCCCCAAAATGATACTTTCCCCGGTCTTTTTGGGAACTCTTAAACAAGCTGAACCTCTAACATCCCTTGAGAAGCAAACAGTGACGCATGAGCGGGAAGACTTGGAAACCGATAGCACCTCCCTGGCTGAAAACGGACCCTAATGAGAGTTTCATTGTTATCTGGCTGAGGAATCGTCTTAGTCATCTCAGGGTGGGTCAAAAAATTAGCTTAGGGTATTTCATTGCCCTCTCCATTGCCATTGTTGGAACAGGAACCGGAGCTTTAATCGGCAATTACCTCGAACAGGAAGCAGAAAAACAGAGAAAAGACACCCAAGAGGAAGTCGATTTGCCGAAGGAAATCCAGCATAACTTGCTGCTAGCTCAGGTCTACCAGTATAGATTTGCTGCTTTACTATCCGACCCGGAACGGCTCCAGGAAGCAGACAATTTGTTCCTCAGACATATGTATCTTGCCAATCAAGCCTGGAAAGAATTAAAGGAGTCTTACGAAGAGCCGGAGGTAGAAGAAACCGCTGAAGAACTAGAGGCTTTAGCAGGGCTACTGGAGTACGACGATCTCCTCATCAACTATCTTCGGCAAACTCAATTCAATTTCTATAGCTTAGGGTTACCTAACGTTCCTCCTGAGCGAAGGGCAGAAGTAAAATCTGAGCTGCTATCCTTCAGTCGGGAACCGCTCAACGCCAGTTTATTAGAATTTACAGAGAGAAACGAGAAATTAATCGAAATCATTTCTAAAGAATTTGCGGAAGTAGACGCAGAATTGCAGCGAGCGCAAAGGCTGCGACACCAAATTACTCTGGCTAGCGCTCTAGCATCCATTGCCATTGCTGTTCTCCTTGCCTGGTGTACCAGTCGAGCGATCGCCAACCCAATTAAAGATTTAACCCGCGTAGCGCAGTCAACTCAAGAGAGCAA
This sequence comes from Cyanophyceae cyanobacterium, assembly GCA_050331735.1. Taxonomy (GTDB): domain Bacteria; phylum Cyanobacteriota; class Cyanobacteriia; order Cyanobacteriales; family JBHJGN01; genus JBHJGN01. The sequence continues at coordinate 22,173 of JBHJGN010000018.1, read as the reverse complement.
CTTCATGCTTCAGGCATCGGTGACGACAGACGATGAAGTAGGACTCCTAGCGCGCTCTTTTAACGAGCTGATCGAGCGCGTTAGAAAGCTGTTGAGCGAACAAGAGCAGTACGCAACGCAACTACAGGTAGCCAAAGAGGCTGCCGAGGTGGCCAGTACCGCTAAAAGCGAGTTTCTGGCCAGTATGAGCCACGAACTGCGCACTCCCCTCAATGGCGTTTTGGGCTACGCGCAAATTTTGCAGCGAGACCGAGAACTCACCGCCAAGCAAAAACACGGAGCCGACATTATCTATCAGTGCGGTTCACACTTATTGACCTTAATCAACGATATTTTAGATTTAGCCAAAATTGAAGCCAGAAAACTCGATCTCTGTCCGCAGGCTTTCGACTTTGGTGAATTTTTGGTAGGGGTTGTAGAAATTTGTCGCATTAAGGCGCAACAAAAAGGGATTTCCTTTACCTTTCAATCGTCTCCAGAGCTGCCCCAGTCTGTTTATACCGACGCGAGCCGCCTCCGCCAAGTCTTGCTCAACCTACTGAGTAATGCGATTAAGTTTACCCATACAGGAGGAGTGACTTTTGAGGTAACCGTTCTCAGTGAAGGCGCGACCCCCGAATCCGATTCGGGGGCTTGGGTCGCCTATCACCAGGAAGGCACTTTGGAAGCTAGAACTCGCCCAATTCAGTGCGCCGAGTCTCCCCTGGAGACCTCCTCCTGGGTGCGTTTTCAGGTAGAAGATACGGGAGTGGGCATCAAGCCAGAGCAGATTGGAAAGATTTTTCAAGCCTTTGAACAAACTGGAGACAAGCAAAAACAGGCCGAAGGCACTGGTTTAGGATTGTCGATTAGTCAAAAAATCGTTGAGCTGATGGGCAGTCAGATTCAAGTATGGAGTAAACCGGGGGAAGGCAGCATTTTCACCGTTGATTTGGAGCTGGCTCTGCCCGCCGAAAAACAAATTACTCAGTCCCAAAGCCACGAGAAAATTATCGGGATTCGCGATCGCACTCCCAAAATTTTGGTAGTAGACGAGCGCCTCGAAAATCGCTCAGTCATTGTCAATTTGCTAGAGCCCATTGGGTTTGAAATGCTTGCCGCCGAGAATGGCCAGGAAGCGCTCGTGATCGCCGTTGAGCATCAACCCGATCTCGTTATTACTGATTTAGTGATGCCCGTCATGGATGGTTTTACCTTTATTAAACAGCTTCGTGCGCACCCGGAGCTAGAGCAGATTCCTGTGCTCGTTTCCTCTGCGAGCGTCTATGAAATCGACCGCCAAAAAAGCCAAGCAGCGGGAGGTAACGACTTTCTCACCAAACCAGTGCGGGCCGAAGAGTTATTTGACATGCTGCTTCAGCACCTCCAGCTTGAGTGGATTTGTGAATGTGATCCGGCTTCGGTCGAGGCAGACTCCCCAGGCGATCGCCCCCTGGTCGTGCCGTCTGAAGCAGAGTTAGCCAAGCTTCAGGAGTTAGCCATGAAGGGCAACCTCAAAGGCATTAGCGCCGCCGCCGACCAGCTCAAAGCAGATCCTCGCTTTGCCCCCTTTGCCGAGACTCTTCAGCAGATGGTGCAGGGGTTCAAGGTCAACGAACTCAAAGAATTTATTAATCATCATGGGGGGAGCGCGTGAACTCGAAGCAAACGGGCAGCATTCTGGCGGTTGATGATAATCCGGCTAACCTGAGCGTCTTGTCAGATTTTTTAGATAGCGCTGGGTTTGAAGTGTTAGTCGCTATTGATGGCGCCAGCGCCATTGAGCAAATTCAGTATAGCCTTCCCGATCTGATTCTGCTGGACGTGATGATGCCGGGGATCGATGGCTTTGAAACCTGTCGTCGGCTCAAGGAAAATCCGGCTACGCAGGATGTTCCCGTTATTTTTATGACGGCACTAGCGGATACAGAGAACAAAGTCAAGGGGTTTCGCCTCGGAGCGGTAGATTACGTCACCAAGCCCTTTCAACAGGAAGAGGTGTTGGCGCGAATTTGCTCTCAGTTGAGGCTACGACAGGAAATCAAGGAACGGACGACTGCTCAGGCTGCCCTTGAGGAGTTAACCCAGGAACTAGAGAACCGCGTTGAGGAAAGAACCCTTCAGCTTCACAAAGCTAAAGAAGCGGCGGTCGTTGCCAACCAAGCTAAGAGCGAATTCCTTGCGAGTATGAGCCATGAGTTACGTACCCCTCTCAACGGGATTATCGGCTATGCTCAAATTTTGCAGCGTTCTCCTCATTTAACCAGCGATGAAAAAAAAGGCGTTGGCATCATTTATCAGTGCAGCAATTATCTCCTGACGTTGATCAACGATATTTTGGATCTCTCGAAAATTGAGGCCCAGAAAATGGAGCTGCACCTGGTGGAGTTCCACTTGCCTTCCCTACTCCAGAACGTCGTCGAAATGTGTCGCCTCCGCGCTCAGCAGAAAGGTCTGGCTCTGCTTTATCGATCTGACCCTCAACTGCCACCCGGAATTAGAGCCGATGAAAGGCGTTTACGTCAGGTTTTGCTAAATCTTTTGAGTAACGCGATTAAGTTTACCGACAGCGGCAGCGTCACTTTTAAAGCTGAAGTGGTGGACCTCTCTCGCGATCGTTCCACCGGAATAACGCTCCGCTTCTCGGTTGAGGATACAGGCATTGGCATTTCTCCAGGAAAACTTGACCAAATTTTTCTGCCCTTTGAACAGGCTGGAGACAGCAAACAGTCCTCTCAGGGAACTGGACTCGGATTAGCCATTAGTCAAAAAATTCTGGCTCTGATGGAAAGTCGCCTTCAGGTAACGAGCCAGCCCGGTCAGGGAAGCATTTTCAAGTTTGAAATCAAGGTCGCCGAAGCCCCTCAATGGTCAGCCACAGCAGCGGTAACCCATCAAGGCACGATTGTGGGCTACCAAGGCAAGCAGCGCAGCATTTTAGCGATCGATGATTCTCCAGAAAATCTGGCCGTGCTGGACAGTTTGCTGAAGCCCATCGGCTTTAATGTCATTCAAGCGAGCGACGGACAAGCGGGGATTATCAAGGCGCTGACTTTTTATCCGGATCTCATTGTCACTGATTTAGTGATGTCAGGAGGGATAGAAGGAGCGGAGCTAATCGACTATCTGCGCCACTCTCCTCACCTCGCAGCCGTTAAAATTATTGCCACGTCTGCCAGTATTTATGAAAACGACCAGTACATCTGTTTTGAAGCGGGGGCTGATGAGTTTTTGCCAAAGCCAATTCAGTTCGACCGTCTGCTAGAGCTGTTGCGCGTCCACCTCGAACTAGAGTGGATTTACCGAGAGGAGGATGAGCGAGCAATCCCTTCAGAAGGAGCAGAGGTAGTGCCTCCTGGTGTTAACTGTCTCACCCGGCTGTACGCGCTTTCTAAAAAAGGAGACCTAGATACTGTCATTCAAGAAGCAGAAGCGTTAAAAGGGGAGGAGCAGCTCATCCCGTTTGTGGAAAAGCTGACTCGGCTCGCTGAAGAATTTCAGGTGAAACAGCTTCAAAGTTTTATTGAGCAGTATTTATGAGGATAGCGGGAAGCGCCGCAGGCGCGGGGAAAGCAGCGAAGCTGTGGGAAACAGGGGAAATTGTCCCTCTCTCAATGGAACTAAACCGCTTACCGTATCGCCGAGATTTTGATGTCCAACTCCACCTTCTGCATTCAACTTTACTTCCGGCCAGTTTACGGGTTTTCCTGGTATTGTCATTACGGGATTCTCTGTTTTTGCTAGAAGGATGACTAGAGCAGCAAACTAGTCTAGACCATGCATTGCTTTCAGCCTTAGCGGACGTTTTCGTTCCGTACGCAAGCCAGAACCGCCTAGGTAAAACAAGCTTGCAGAACAAATACTCTTGGTATTAGATTCCAACATCTGCAACTAGGAAAATAGGGAAAACAGTCAACCAAGGCTCAATTAGCCATAGTAGTACAACCTGAGTTTGGGATAAGCGCATAGCGACTCAAAGTTTCGCCGGAGAGCACTTGCCTAGTCTGCCTTGAGCAAGATCAAGTCGCAGCGACACAAACTAAGTCCGACTTCACGGGCTACAGAAATGGTCGGTTTTGTCTCAACGCAGCGGTTTCGGTCCCACCGCTATTCTGATCCCGAACTGACGTTGATTAGCTTGAAGCATCTGAGTCAGCCTTTGTAGAAGGTTTGCTGTGCTTTAAAGAATTGAGATGATTTAAATTTAAGAGATACTGGCTAATAGAAATGAGTAAAATTGCTGATGCTATGTAAACTACATCGCTTACCTGCCGTATTTCTAAGTTAAGCATTCGTTTAAAGAAACTAACAATCAGGGCGACTACAATAACGTTGACTAATTTACCTTTAAGCTCCTCTAGTGTTTCACTCTGTAAAATACTAGAATCGTCTCTATGTTTGATATCTATTTCTGAGATAAACAGCTCATAGATACCAAAAGCAAAAATTAATAAAACGATTCCGATCAAGTAATAATCAATGCCGCCGATGATATAGGCAACAATTTTGATGGTTTCTTCACCTTCTGGATCTTGAGGATCAAAACTCAACACCAGTCCTGCCCAAATATCAAAAGTTCCAATAATAATCAAGCGCAAAGCACTTAGCAAACTGAAGACCACTGGGGCTAGGATAAAAAAACGAAAGTTCCAAATAATTGCTTCAAAAACAATCTCAATTTTTTTGACTAATTTTGGGGTTTGATCGTCCATTGACTATTTGTTAATGTTTTGCTGTTGGTAAGATCCACTACAGTAATATATCTGCCGCGTCCAAATTGTTTTCTCGGTAATTCTCAAGGGGAAAATGGTAGACTGTTAAAACAGTTAACTTAATTTTGATAATAACCAATTTAAAACTTATACCATTTACCGAAAGTAGTTAGATAGTTCCTTAAACTAACCAAGCATTGGAGGTTCAAGGGCAAAAAGCGGCTGTGCTTCCCTTTCCCCTTTACCCCTTCCCCTTTCCCCCAACTCATCAAGTCTCCTATTACTTCTTCTAATTGGTATTACTTCCTGCCGCTAAACTGTAAACAGTTAAATTAACTATAGTTTTAACAAGCTTAACCGCAGATGTCGTTTTTTATTCCAACTGATTTTGCTGCTGCTAGCAACTCTTATCAAAATCAAACAGACTTAGCGCAGTTAATTGTCAAGATTCATCAAGAACTACTTCCTCAGCTCAGAATTGAGAGTATCCGCCCCTATAATCCTGTTGTCGTTCAACATATTCCAGAACCTTGGCAAGTTTTAGGGACAGGAAACTACGCAGGCGTATTCTACCATCCAGACCATAGCGAGCTAGTTGTCAAGGTGTACGCTCCCGGAAGGCAGGGGTGGGAAGAAGAGTTGGAAGTGTACTGTCGTTTGGGTTCTCATCCTGCTTTCTCAGAATGTTTGTATGCTGAAAATAATTATCTAGTTCTCAAGAGACTGCACGGAACCACCTTATACGACTGCATGCATCAGGGAATCAAAATTCCTCAACAGGTAATTAAAGATATCGATTATGCTTTGGAATATGCTCGCAGCCGCCATTTGCATCCTCATGACGTGCATGGTCGTAATGTCATGATGTCTAACGGGAGAGGGTTAGTTGTCGATGTGTCAGATTTTTTGCGGGAAGAACCTTGTTTAGCCTGGGAAGATTTGAAAAAAGCTTACTACTGGATCTATTTACCGTTCTTTTCTTGGCATCGCTTGACATTACCCCACTCTATTTTAGATGGAGTGCGCGCTAGTTATCGTTTCTTTCGACGCTGGCTCGATCGGCGACAAATATCGCATCAAAATAAATCAGGCAAGACCGCAAATTAAAGAGCAAGCTTCTTCAGTGCTTAGGGGTAATGCAAGCCATTGTCATCGCACCAATAGCTTACGGATGAGAAAGCCGACGATTTTCAACAACGCGACCATACTCTAGCTTAACTAAGCGATCGCACCGATCAAAATAGCGGTCATCGTGACTCACTGCAATGATAGTTTTGCCTCGGCTTTTCAATTCGGGAATTAATTTCATGTAAAACACGTCTTTAAATACCGGATCTTGATCGGATGCCCATTCATCAAACACATAGATTGGGCGGTCTTCTAAATAAGCCGTTAGTAATGCTAATCGTTTGCGCTGTCCCTGAGATAAGTTTGTCGTGGATAAAATTCCGTCTTTGACTGTTACTTTATGATCTATTTCTAGTAACTTTAAATAGCTTAGTATTTTTTCGTGGTGGTTTGTCTGTAATCCCAACAGACGCTCAAATAAGTAAAAATCATAGAATACGACTGAAAACTGCTGTCGATACCATTCTCGATTATTATCAGTAACGGGAATATGATCAAATAAGATTTGACCGCGATCGGGAGTATATAACCCCGTAATCAGTTTGACCAGCGTAGATTTACCGCTACCGTTACCACCAACAATAAAAACAATTTCTCCAGGCTGAAACTTAAGATTAATATAGTCTAAACTAAATTGATGTTCTTCTGCTTCCCCATAAACGTGATGAAGCTCTGCTAATTCCAAGCTCGACCAGTTAGCGCCAAAATCAGTCTCGGTCGGAAAAGCGGGTTCCGTCACTGGATTGGCAAGAGACAAGCCGAGAGAATCAATGTTGTTTAATGCCACATTTGCTTGAGCTATTTGAGGTAAAGCAGAGGTGATTTCAGTAATCGGGCTAATCATATATAGAACAGCTAGGGTATAACTAGATAGGATTGCTGGAGAAACTGTTCCTAAGCTAGGAAAAACAAACAAAATTAACCCAATGGGAACAAAAAATAGTACTGTTCCTGTAGACCCACCAAAAGCGAAAGCTGTTACTGCTTTAACCCAATAGTGTTTTGCTTGAGCTGCACTGACTTTTAATTCTTCATTAATTAACGCTATTCTTCTGGGACGATGTAATTTTAATTCTTTTGTTCCTTCAGTAATTGAGCGAAAATGACCGAATAAAACATCTTGAGTAACACGAAATTTTTTAAAGTCCTCGTTTCCTTGTCTTTGGAGAAAATTAAACAAAGTATATCCAGCGACAGTACTACCCAATACAATCAAAAATAATAGCGGCGAAAGCCAGCATAAATAAGCAAAGATGCTCGCCAGTACAGCAAAATTAACGATCGCAATCGATAGCTGAACTGAAGCTGTGGCAATGGCGTTGATATCTCCTGTTAGCGTTGCTAATAGCTTTGATGCGCCAACGGTTTCCAAATGCTGTAAAGGACAACCTAAGATCTGCTGCGTCATCTCTAAGCGTAAACTGTAGATTACTTCTTGAGATAGACGAGTAATTAATACCCAGCTAATAAACCGAAAAATCCACAAAATTAGGCAAAGACCAAGAAACACCCACAGTAACCAATGAGGTAAATTGGGCAAAGAGGCGATCGCATAATTAATAACGGCGATCGCCCCAGCACCACTCGCACCACTGATAAAACTCGTTACTGCTGCTAATAAAAAGATTTTGCTAGAGTTCTTCAGCAGAAGACGAATAACTTTCATGGCTTAAAAAGCGATATTTTTCCGATAATTTTGTTTAGGCTAACGCAATCTTTTAAAAAAGCGATCTGCTGATGATTAAGCCCCAACTGCGTTTGTAATTATTGATAACTGTCACCCCGTCACCTTTTTACTCGAAATTCGAGGTAAATTAATCGTGAGTCCATACCGAACACTCAACAGCTTCAGCCATAAAGCCGGATATTTCTCTAGCCACGTTTGAGACTGCCGCAGCCACTGGGGAAACCAGCGTTTCAACAGCCAGTTAGTAAACGCATCCACGGTGAATACTAGATACGAACCTGTCCAGCGCACTAGATCTTTTACACCCGCCATTTCGACAATCCACAGCAAGATAGCCGGATTTTTACGAGCAGCTTTAAGGGCCAGATGCGTGAACATCATCCAGTTAGCACGATCTTTAATAAAGGTATCGGCAACTTCTAGCGGTTCATCGGCCAGCAGTCCGAAAAAGGTGTTCAGCATCGCATTAATTTTCTGCGGCGCTAAAGTTTTCCCCGTAGGCACCATCATGCCCTTAGAAAAGAGCCAGGTGACCGAGACATTGCTTTGGTAGGCGCGGATTTGGTTGAGGTGTTTCGCCTCCAGGAGATCGTGCTGTAGCGCCGTATCTAGTAGATTCGTTAGGCGATTGAGGTTTCGCACCAAGGAACCAAATCCGGTAAAGACGAGCGGCGACTGAAGAGACGCCGCATCTCCAATCGCGAGTAGACGATCGAAAGCTACCGTGCGATCGCTTTGACTCGTGCTAAAGTGCCCGGGAATGTACCCAAAGGTGGGTTTCTTCCAGACGAGCTGTTCCACATCGCAGCGGCGGTACTCCGGTAGAATTGTAAAGAAATCTTCATACATTTCTAATAAAGAGCCGGGGTTATCGGGATGCACCTGATGGTAGTGGAACAGATAGATAGTGAGTTCTTCTCCTTCCCCCGGAAACAGCTCCCAAATCAACTGTCTTCCTCTGGAAATATCGCCGTGAGAATTGAGGACATCGCCATAGTTAGAGTCCCAAACTCCGGGCTCAAAGCCACTCTGAATTACCGCTCCCACCGTTGGACAAACGCTATCAAAAGCTCGACCGCCATTAAGCTGCCAGGCAATTGGTGATGCCGTTCCCATCGCATCGAGCAGTAATCGTCCGCTCACCCGTTTGGTTGTTTGTGTCGGGAGGTGGACCAGTTCAACACTGACTTGCTCGGGAGCAACATGAGCGCGAATAAACTCAGTTTCGTCCCAGATTTCACCCCCAGCCTGCCTGAGCTTAGTGCCACACAGCTCTAAGAATTTTTGGGAATTTAGAGCAATATTGAGTACCGTTGGCGTATGCAGCACATCGGCTCTGAGGTTTTCCGGAATTGTGCCATCAAAGAACTTGTTGTATCCGTCGATATACTCCCTAGCAATGATGCTTTCAAATTCAGCCTCGGTAAACAATCCTAAATCAATTAGGCTTTGAAATTCCGAACGGGAAATATTCCACTCCCGATTCATCCGCCCAAAAGGAAGCCGCTCCACGAGCAAAACACGGTAGCCTCGCTGGGCCATGACCGCTGCATGGATGGCGCCTAAAGCACCGCCAATATAGATAATGTCGTAGTTCAGAGGAGTTGTTGCCCGAGATGGGTCTTGAAAAATTACCGGCTTGGGCTGTTTGGGCTGACGTACACTTTCCCGCCAGCGCTTTTCCCACCAGTAGACGCGCCTAAGATCGTACTCCCCCTGCGGCATTTTCTGGAAAAAGTGGACCGTTTGGGGGTAGTAGGGAGCTAGGGCGTCAAAGATCGACTGCTGGGAGTCAATATTCGGCGGTTTTGGGTACTGCTGCGGAAAACGTGCTCTCAGCGCCGTCTCTAACTGCCGACAGATTTTGCTACTGCCAGCAAAGGGATCCCACTGAAACACTTTGAGATAGGTTGTCCGCTGGAGCGACCAGACGAAAATAGCAAGTTCTGCGGGGATTAGGGCCGGTGTTGAACACTGTAAACACACGCCGTCAGGAGTCACCCGTTTGTGTCCGCGCTGAGGCTGCCACTCCTGCTGAAGCCAGGTACGAACCGTTGCAGTATCGGCAGTGGGAATTTCTAAATAAAGCAGTTCTTTCATCACAGATTCAATACAGATTCACTTAATCGGGCAACTACTAACAAGGACAGAGTTAATGGGGGTCAAGGTAAGCTAAACTTTTAATTATCAAAATTAATTTTCTTAACAAAACTTTATTCGTTACTTATTTGAGAGACAGCTTAACCATGCGTGATTTAATTCCGACAAACACAGAAGAAATTATGGCACTTCGCCAAGAATCGGTCGATGAAGAAATTGTCGCCGCTGCGATCGCCGGCGTTGTGGAAATGGCTCGTCGAGAGGGTCAATCTCTAGACGAACTGACCGCCGAGGTTCTCAAAGAAGATTGTATTCTCGATCGGGGGCAGCGGTGCTGGCTTAGTAACATTGTGACGCAAGCGTGGACGAGCCTGCCGAGCTAAATCATCAACTCATCCCCCTGGTTTTAGTCGGGAGATGGCCCTCGACGGAAGAGCGGCGCTACCGTGTTCTTGGTCACTAGTGATTGGTCATTCGTAACTGGTCGACTGGCACTAGCTCTAGCCGATAGCGGTAGTGGGCCACCGGTCGACCAGCGGCGCGAAAGTAGTTAGGATCTTGCGGTGAGAGATAAATAGCGGTAGTTTGATCGGCTGCAATTCTGTCGCCAGTATGCCGATAGGTGGTGGTGGTTGCTACCTCATTTAGATAAATTTGGGAGCGGCTGCGAAAAATTTGCTGACAGATTTCTGTCGCGGTAAACTCGTCAGCAGAAGGAGATTGGCTGCCTCGTCGAGTGATGGTTGAAATAAGCTGACCGCTCGCTAGCCGGGTAATTTGCCGATTCGGGGTGTCAGGATCGCCTTTGACCGATAACACCGCATCCTCTCCTAGGTAAGCCTCCGCGATTTTTAACCCATTAAAGGCGCGGTCGGCCACGACGGGTAATTTGGTTAATGATGGTACGGGGATAGTGCGCGGCGCGGCATACTTTGTCCTAAACCGAACCTGAAATTTGAAGGGCTGATTCAGGGTGCGGCGGTTGCTCTCGAACCCCGGCGACACAATTTCTGGGGCTAGGGGGGCGCTGGCTGCGACGAGCGTACTCGTTACCTCCCACGTCCCCGCCATCCAGTCTGGATACTCTAAATCTCCGGTCGCAGGCTGAATCGCGCTAGAACGGGAAAATTCATCGAGGCTGGTACTCGAAAGGGCGATCGCCCTCGGCATTGTCCACATCGTCCACAGCAGAATCAAGACGATCAGGGGCACACTCCAAAATCTCATCTGGTTCTCATCACAGGTCTAGGGAAGAGGCGCTACACTACACGGAACGCCCCGACTCATTTCTACTGTAGTATGGCGATTAGCATTATTGTTCCGGTTCTCAATGAAGCTGCCCAAATTCAGGCAACACTCCGTTCGTTGACCGCTCCCCAAAGTACTGATCTCAGCCGGAATAATGAGCTAGAGATCATTGTGGTTGACGGCGGCAGCAGCGATCACACTGGCGAAATTGCCCGTTCTCTAGGGGCTAGAGTGATCGGTTCGCCGCCGGGACGGGCTAATCAGATGAATCGAGGAGCAGCGGTGGCCACCAAAAATGTGCTGCTGTTTCTTCACGCTGATACTCGTCTACCCAGCAATTATCCAACCCTCGTTGAGGCGGCGCTAGCTACTCCCACAACGGCTGCCGGGGCGTTTGAATTAAAAATTGACGCTCCAGGGCGCTTACTCCGCTTTGTGGAGAGAATGGTCAACTGGCGATCGCGCCTGCTCTCGCTTCCCTATGGCGATCAGGCGCTCTTTTTGAGAGCAGACGTATTTAAAGACGTAGGAGGCTTTGCTAGTCTCCCCATCATGGAAGATTTTGAGCTGGTTCGGCGGCTACAACAACGCGGACGCATTCATATTGTTCCCGCTGCTGTCTTAACGTCCGCTCGCCGCTGGCAGAAATTAGGCATCATCCGCACCACTCTCATTAACCAAGTGACGATCGCTGGCTACTTCTTGGGAATTCCCCCAGCCACCCTAGCGCGCTGGTATCGAGCGCCGCAGGCGCGGAGAACAGGGGAAAGGGGGAAGTTGCTCCGCAACGGGAAAAAAGTTGCTCCGCAACGGGAACAGGGAACAGGGGAAAGGGGGTTTGATTAGCTTCTGAACTCTGTGTTCTTTGTAGACGCGACAATTTTCCCTTTCCCCGTCGCGCAGCGATTTAGGAAATGGGAACAGCGTAAACCCAATCTTGGTAATCTGAATCGCGGTTTTCGGCGATCGCATTCAGTTTCTCTTTCAGTTTTTCGGTGATCGGTCTAGACGACGGCATGGTATAGGTTTCGATTCTTTTCACTGGGGCAATTTTTGCGGCTGTACCGCAGAGAAACACTTCATCGGCAATGTAAAGTTCTGACTTATCGACAGCTCTCTGGACTGTGGGAAGGCCCATATCTTGGGCGATGGTAAGAATACTGTCTCTGGTGATGCCTTCTAAAATATCCTGGTCGAGGCTCGGGGTAATGAGCTGACCGTTTCTGACCAAAAAGAGATTCATGCCAGTGGCTTCGCATACTTTCCCCTGAGCGTTCATCAAAATAGCTTCATCAAAGCCTGATTCCACCGCTTCGGTCTTGGCTAAAGAAGATGTGATGTAGGCTCCGCTGATTTTTCCTCGCAGCGGAAAACTGCGGTCTTCTTGGCGATACCAGGAACTAATGCGGCAGCTAACTCCATCAGGTGACAGATAGTCTCCCATTTCGATGCCGTAAACGAAAAAGTCCTTTTCCACTTTGTGTAGCCTAGGGGCAATGCCTAAACCAGAGGTATAAACAAAGGGGCGAATATAAAAAGACTTCGAGGGCTGATTCTTCTTAACAAAATCGACAATGATCTGCTGAATTTTATCGGCTGGCAGATCGTAGTTTAAGTATTTGGCGCTATGGCTCAATCGCTGGCAATGCCTGTCTAAGCGAAAGAGAATCATCTGCTGAGGGTTCTGCGGATCGGGGTTGCCTCTCAATCCGCCAAAGGCTCCTGTGCCGTAGTGCAGAGCATGAGTCGCAATCGAAATCTGGGCATCAGCAAACGGAATAAACTGATTTCTAAAATAGGCCGTTGGTAAAAATCCTTCCATCACTTAGTTCAAATAAATCTTACTAATCAATCTATCAAGCTTCAGTTTCTTCTCCTCACTGTCACCCTGCTTCCGACCAAGATGAATTTTCATTCTTTGCCGTTGCTATGACTCGCTCCCAAGCCACCCAGACAGATTTTGCTTTTGAGTATCCGTCGGGTTATCTATCGGCACAATCTCATAGCGACTCGGCTGTGGCTCTGCCAATTCTACAGCTAATGTGAGCAACTGATCTTGGTGAAACACCGTTACCTGAAGGCGATCACCGGCTTGGTAATCTTTGAGTCGCTCGTTCAACTGTTCAGCAGTAACCCGCAGGCCGTCTACTGCTAGCAGTTCGTCCCCGGCATCGAGTCCAGCCACCGCCGCCGGAGACTCGGCGACCACCGCCTTAATGGTTTCCTTCCCGCCATCTGAAACCACTTTGATCCCCAGATAAGGAACGGGTTCATCTTCACAGACGCTCTTGAGCCTCAGCCCAAACGGTTCGAGATACTGGTTAAAGGGTAGCTCTTCTGTGCCGTCGATATAGCGGCTAAAGAAATCACTCAGCGCTGTTTCAGCCACCGATTCAATGGTTGCCTGCAATTCTGCTGCCGTAAAGCCAATTTCTGCGCGCCCGAAGCGCTGCCACATCTGCCGCATCACGTCATCTAGCGATCTGTGATTGCGGTGTCGGGCTCGAATGAGTAAATCGAGCAGCAGCGAAACCAGTTCTCCTTTCAAGTAGTAGGAAATTTGCGAATTATCGCTATTGGCATCGCGGCGGTAGAGCTTAATCCAGGCATCAAACCCCGACTCGCTCACGGGCTGGATCTTTCTGCCGGGAGTCGTTTGCAGGCGAGTAATATCCTTACTGAGGTTTTCTAAGCACGTTTGGCGATCGTAAATTCCAGCCCGGAGGGGAATGATGGTGTCGTAGTAGCTCGTTGTGCCTTCGCAAAACCAGAGAGAGGAGATATAGCTTTCTCGCTCGTAATCAAACTTTTCGAGCGGTTTGGGACGAATGCGCTTGACGTTCCACAGATGGAAAAATTCGTGCGCGACAAGCTGCATAAAGCGTCGATATTTATCTTTGGCCCGAAAGCCAAAGCGCGGATAGTTAAGCGAACAGGAATCCTTGTGCTCTAATCCTCCAAAACCGCTCCCGGATAGATGCAGCAGAAACAGATACCGTTCGTAAGGAAGATCTCCAAACAGCTCGGCTTCGACCTCAATAATGCTTCGAGTATCGGCAATAATTTGGGGCATATTGGCATTGCCTTGACCCCACACCGCCCACTGATGCGGTTTTCCTCCAGCTTCAAAATTGTAGAGCTGCTGCGTACCAATTTCAAAGGGACTATCGACAAGGGTATCAAAGTCATCGGCTCTAAAAGTATTGCTGCCCACAGCAGGCAACGGGGTGGTCACTCGCCAGTCAGGTTTCGGCGGGACAATCTTAACCGAGATGGGCTGCTGCTCGAATTCAGGAATAAAGCAGAACAGGGCTGCACCGTTAAAGTAGCCGTGAGTCGCATCAAGGTGATTCGTTCGCACCGAGAGTTCGTTGGCAAAGACGCGATAGCGAACCGTAATTTCGGCAGTATTTTGGGTGTCGATTTGCCAGTGATTTTTACTCAGTTTCCAACTAGATAACCGCTGCTCGCGGCTGTTTGCCGCTGCAAAATCCTGGATCTGTTTGGCGTACTCTCTGACCAAATACGATCCAGGAGTCCATACGGGCATTTTCAAATCGAGAACAGCAGCTTGCCACCCTTGAATCTGGAGCGTCACCTCAAAGAGATGGGACGTTGGCTGAGGCATGGCTACCTCATAGGAGATTGAGGTTTTAGCCACTTGAGCGGGTTGAATCGCGGTAGATTGCATGGTGCTAGATGTGTCCGGCTAGATGAGTAAGCTGCTTCGGATTGGTCAGGCGTAGGATCTGGTCTGAAGCGTTAATTTCGACCCAGCCTTTACTCCGGAGTTTTTCCATAATTCTCTGCACCTCCTCCTCCTCTAGTTCAGCGACTTGAGCTAAATCCTGTCGAGAAAGGTTAAAGATTTCTGTTCCTTTCTCCGTCACCTGCCCGTAGTTTTCAGCGAGCAGAACGAGGGTTTTAGCCAGCCTTTCTCCGCTCGTCTGGTATTTGAGGAGATAGCGGTTTTGCCAGGAACGCAGTTGCCGCATCGTCAACTGATGACTGCGGTGCTGAAGCTGAGGTTCTTTAAACAGCAATTGGAGATAGCGCTGAGCAGAGATGCTCAGCAGCGTCACCTCTGTTAGGGCGATCGCCTCTGTTGAGCGCAGTGGTTCATCTAAAATCGCCATTTCCCCAAACGAGTGGCCTCGTCCCAGAATTTCTACGGCGATCGCCTGTTCTTTGTAGGTTCGCTGAATCTTGATCCAGCCAGAAACAATAAAGTAAACGGCTCTTCCCCACGTCTCTGCTTCAAGAACCTTTTCATCTGGTGAATAGTCCTGTTCTTCTGCAATCGAGAGCAGCCAGTCTAAGATTTCTGGGTTAGCCGAGGAAAATAACGGAAAAAGCTCGCTAAAAGCTTTAGTCTCCATGAACTAAGTTGAATAAGAAGAGAGGATTGCTATTGTGAGCGTTGGTTTGACCGGGCTACTAACAGTAAGCAGAAGTCGTGATATTGTATCATACTCACATACTAGCAATCAACAATCAACAATCAACAGTTCAACTGCGTTAATGGGTAACCAATGACTGAAAATACTGTTCTTCAAACTCGTCGCTGTTGGCAGGATGCGGTTGAACAAGCTTCTCGCTTAGGTCTGCCGCTGCATCAAGATCTGCCCAAGAACTGGGATAGCCTCATTGCCCTTAACGCTATTCTACAGAGAACAACTGCCTCTGCCCGAGTTCTTGATGCTGGAGCGGAAACCTACTCTGTCATCCTCCCTTGGCTAGCGCTTCATGACTATAGGCAGTTGATTGGCATTAATTTAGCGTTTGCAGAACCGGTGTATAAAGAACCAATTCTGTATGAGTATGGGGATTTGACCCAAACTAAGTATGAGTCAAACAGCTTTGATGCGATCGCCTGTCTGAGCGTGATTGAACATGGGGTTGATATTCATCACTATTTCCGAGAAATGTCTCGTCTGCTCAAGCCCGGAGGAGTTTTGGTCACTTCTACCGACTATTACGACGAGCCGATTGACACCGAGAATAAAATCGCCTTTGGCGTACCGCTACGCATCTTTTCTCGCTCAGATATGCAGGATATCTTGAGCACCGCCGCTCAATTCGACTTTGAATTAACCAGTCCCCTGGAACTTAACTGTCAAGAAAAAGCCATTACTTGGCAAGCGCTTTCCTATACTTTTGTTGTGTTTACCGTGCAGAAGAAGATTTGAGAGGGAGCCCTCGAATGAGTCGAAGCGCGGGCAACTGTCATTGATAACAACTAACCCTGCTAAGATCAGGGACATCACAGAACAATCAACAACAAGCGAGGATGTAGCCCCCATAAAAGGCGATCGCCTTTTCTAATCCATTGACGGAGCTTTGTTCTCCCAATGAAACAGCCGGGGTAGCTGCGACACATCTAAGCAATAATTGCCAATCCACAAAACCAGATTAAACAGCAGTAAATACCGAACCCAAATTAGCTGATCAGCAGGTTCCATGAGCGACAACCCTTCATATAGTTGCCACCAACGGTAAGGCAGATAAAGATAGGGAACCATCACCCAGACGACCGAGTGAAATTGACGTAGCGCGATCACTTCAGAGAGAATCTGTAGCCCTAACATGATCAAGTAGGGAATCAGCGCAGTTAACACGCTTCCGTAGCCTCGCCACCAGCCCCAGAGAAGCGCCACAATGGGCAATAATCCTCCGCCTACCTGTACCGTCCCAAACCAAATTTTGAACCATTTAGGAAGCGGCTGAGGAAGGCTATAGGGCTTAGTATTTCTCCATGCCCAGCCCGAAATAATTAATAGAGCCGTGGCGGTCATAAAAAAGAGAGCATTTTCGATGATGAGGAAAGACATCGTAGGGACAAGTGGTTGTTTTATAAAAGTTAAAGGAACAGGCAGAAAAAACGCTCAAACTTTTGCCCGACTCTCGAAACACAACCCTTAACATCGTCTTCTTCGTTGCACCTAGCAGCTTAGTCTCAAGGAATCAGGAAAAAACTAAAATTAAAATCTCAGAAATTTTGTATGAGTCAACATTATTTAAACATCTTCTCATCTTAAACTCATCTTGCCCCAGTTAAATCAGAGTGAGAATAAGCGCACCTCTCAGTAAACAAGTGACTATCTCTAGGAGGAAGCATGGTTGATTACGATGTGGTGATTATCGGTGGAGGATCTGGAGGACTGGTGGTTGCCAGTGCAGCGGCTCAACTCAACGCCAAAGTCGCTTTAGTCGAAAAAGACCGTCTTGGGGGTGACTGTCTTTGGTATGGCTGCGTTCCCAGTAAATCACTCATTCATGCTTCCCGCGTCGCTTATGAAGTAAAACACGGCTCTCGCTTCGGCATTTATACGGATGCGCCTAAAATCAATTTTGCAGAGGCCAACGGTCACGTGCAGCAGGCGATCGCCGCCATTGAGCCTCACGATTCTCCAGAACGATTTCGCGGCTTAGGGGTTGAGGTCATCTTTGGTTCCGGGAAGTTTATCGACCAGCATACTTTTGAAGTGGCTGGTCGACAGCTCAAGGCTCGCAACTTCGTGATTTCCACCGGGTCGCGTCCTACTATTCCCCCCGTTCCCGGACTCAAAGAAGCGGGTTTTCTCACTAACGAACAGGTCTTTGACCTCAAAGAACGCCCTGACTCCCTCGCCGTCATTGGTGCTGGGCCGATTGGCTGTGAACTCGGACAAACGTTTCACCGCTTAGGCTCTGAAGTGACTATTGTTTCGAGCTCTGAGCAAATTTTACCCAAAGAAGACCCAGAGGCGGCAGCAGTGGTGGGTCAACAGCTAGAGTCGGAGGGCATTCGCATCCTTAGAGGGGCAAGAGCCGACAAAGTGGAAGTTGTTAACGGCAAAAAGTATCTTTATGCCGGCGATGAAAAAGTGGCAGTTGATGAAATTTTGGTGTCTGTGGGGCGGACTCCTAACCTGAATACGCTGAATCTAGAAGTGGCGGGAGTTGAGTACGACAAAAAAGGCATTAAGGTCAACGAGAAACTACAAACAACCAATTCCCGCATCTACGGCTGCGGAGACGTAATCGGCGGCTATCAGTTTACCCACGTAGCTGCCCATGAAGCGACGGTGGTGATCAAAAATGCTCTGTTCTTTCCCTTAAGTAAAGTAGATTACCGCGTGATACCTTGGGCCACCTTTACCGATCCAGAATTAGCCCGAGTAGGGTTGAGCGAAGAGCAGGCCAGACGGCGCTATGGTGACGATGTTTATGTTCTGAAGACCGATTATGCCGATGTGGATCGTGCTCAAGCCGAAGCGGCAACCGACGGCTTTGCTAAGCTGATTACCCGCAGCAGCGGAGAAATTCTCGGCGCACATATTGTTGGGGCATCCGCAGGGGAAATCATTCACGAAGTGGTATTGGCAATGTCCAATAAGCTCAAGGCTTCTGCCCTTTCCGGTATCCATATCTATCCCACGCTGTCGGAGATTAATAGTAAATCTGCCCTCGGGCTTTCTAAAGCGAAATATGCGAAGAATCAAACGCTACAGAATATCTTGAGAAAGTTCTTCAACTTCCGTCGTTCTTTGCTAGGTTAAAGACAAATATCGCAAATCGATGAGCAAGTTTTCTACTCAATCGCTCTACGAACAGGACTTTCACGCTTGGTTGTCCCAGGCGGCTCTAGACCTTTACCATCATGACGATGCCGCCCTAGATTGGGAGAATCTGGCTGAAGAGATTGATGGCATGGTCAAAAGTCAAAAAAGAGCGATCGCCTCTAACACCAAAATTGTCATCCTTCATCTGCTCAAGTGGAAATATCAGCCCGCTAAACGGTCCAATAGCTGGCTTTACACCATCGCTGAACATCGAGAACGAATTGAAGATGCCATTGTTGACAGTCCGAGTCTTAAGAAGGTGTACGAGGAAGGATTTGAAAAAGCTTATGACCGCGCTCGTCGAGGGGCAGCCATTGAAACAGGTATGCCTCTAAATGTATTTCCACCAGCGTCGCCGTTCACCCGTGAGCAAGTAATAGACCCAAATTTCCTGCCCCAGTAGCAATAGCCAATCAGTTCTAGGGCTTTTCAAACGGATGCATAGTTAGGGAAAAGGTTTCAGTACTCGCTACTTTTTACCCAAATGTAGTATTGCTGGCTTGAGCAGGCTTCTGTGTTTCTAGTTCCTCAACTTTGTTTTGCAGATACTCTAGTTCATCGATTAACTATAAAACAGATACGCTAATATCCAGTCTAACCTCTGGTGTAGCACCATTACTAATCTGTGCCTGTGCCCATGCCTGTAGCTGCTCTAAAGTCATTTTCTGATTCTCCAGCTTACTCAAGCTTCACTATTTTGATGCTGAGGTACTTATGAATAAATCCTATACGAGCAGTATTAATCTCTAGAACTTTGATTGATTAACAAATTGACGCATTCTTTCTTCAACCCAGTCTTGTTCTTGAGCAGTTATAAAAGTTTTTGATAAATTAATTGCCTGAAGTAAGGATAGATAGTTGCTATTCACCATTTCTATACACTTGCCTCTAGAATCTTTTCTCGTAAGTCGGAATCTACAACTGTAGATATAATCTTTATCTTCTATTAGAATAGTAGTTCTAAAAAACAATTTTCTCACAAAATTGTCTTTTACTGAGTATTTAATCAACGCATCGGCCAAAAGTAGAAAAATAGAAATAAGTGGAATAGAAAAACTAAATTGTGGAGCAATATCCCAGACAACTAAAAGTAGAAAAAAATACTCCCATTTAGAATCAGCCTTATCTGGTTTAAGAAACATGGCATAAAAACCAAGAATTATATAAACTTTAAATATTAAACTAACGGATAAAAAAGCTGCTATTTTATTTAACGTTGATGTAATTACCCATGCTAGCCAACAAGACGATGAGCTGAGGCGTTTTCTTTGAAAGGCTGGAGGAATATCAATAATACATTGTTGTTTGTCCTGGCTTATGCTTATTGAACTATGCTGAGGCTTGACTTTTCCGCTGTTGTCACCTTGTATAGTTTGTTTTTCCTGGAGTGCTAATAAAGCAAATTCTGCATCTGGAAAGCGGCTATCCACATCAGGTTCAATTGATTTATCAATCCAGTCAGCAAAACTCTGCTCAATTTTCACTGCTTTTCTAAAATCAAGCTTTAGCTTTTTCTGAGGTAAATCTGCTGGGGATTCTCCAGTCAACAAAAACAGTATAGTACAACCTAAACTATACAGATCTGTAGATAGCACTGCACCACCGCGATATTGTTCGGGAGCCATATAACCGTAAGTTCCTACTACAGTACTGCCCATTACTGTATGGTGATAAGTATCTTGTACTGAACCAAAGTCTACTAGAAATAATTTGTTTGTATCTGGTTGATAAATAATGTTTTGTGGTTTTATGTCTCGATGAATGACTGGTGGCGTTAGTTGTTGCAGATAAACTAAAATTTTTAATACTTGTTCAGCAATATTTTTAACTGTTGCTTCGTTTGGTCGCCATCCCTGATCGATCGAATCAGCTAGAGATTGACCATACGCAAGCTGTTGGACAATATAAAAATAAAGATTGGTTTCTGTTTCTACTTCAAAGTAGTCTAAATACTTAGGAATAGCAGGATGATTGAGCTGCTGTAATATTTTGGCTTCTCGTTCAAATAGCTCAATTTTTTTCCAATTTTCTAATCTGGTTAAAGATAAAGCTTTGATCGCTACTTTTTCATTGCTTTTGAGGTCAACTGCCGCATAGGTTATGCTGCTTCCACCTTGACCAAGCTTACTTATAATGGAATAGCGATCGCCAATTAGCTCCATAGTTTTAATTACACGATTTAAGCCTAAACGAATAGTAGTAAAATTAGTTCAGATTTCTAACGCCTCCATTAGCGCCATGCTCTATCAAAAGTGAAGCTTTATCTTTTTGGGCGGAAGATAAAGGAGTAGAGCCATAGTTATCTTTGACATTAACATCAGCTCCATGCTCTATCAAAAGTTTAGCGATATTAATGTCAGCTCTAAATAGAGGAGTTTGCCCATCGTTATTTCTAATGTTGACATCAGCACCATGTTCAATTAAAAGTTGAGCTATGTCTCGATTAGAAACATAAAATAGGGCAGTTAAACCATAGCTATTTTTGGCATTAACATCAGCGCCCTGCTTAATTAAAAGCTTAACTATTTTTTTGTGATTTGCATTAGAAAACTCGGCACAAGGATACAAATTATATCGTAATATTGCATCAATTAGAATGACTTCATTATTCTTGCTTTTGGCGTTAACATCAGCATCAAGTCTAATTAAAAGCTCAATGCTTTTGTAATTATTATAGTCGCTGTATTGCACAGCCTTCTGTAATAAACTTTTGTTTTCATTGTTTGAATAATTAATCAGTTTAGAAATATTTTCTATACTCAATATTATTTTTTCGAAAATTTTTGCCTTCTCTTCGTTTTCTTCGAGCATGCAAAACAAGGTTGAAAATTTTTCCTCCGTAGCAATAATATCTAGCTTGCCTCCTTGTTCTATATAGTTTTGCGATATTCTGAGGTTACACATACCGCTAGGATAAAACCCTATACGACTCAAGAACCACCATTTGTAAGAATTGATCCCGGCGATCACACCGACTACTAAAACCCCAACACCAATTCGAGTCAGGAGTTTTTTTTGCTTGACTTTCTTGATAGCAAACAATTGAGCTAAAGCTATCTCAGCAGAAGCAAAGCGCTCATCTAAATCTGGTTCTACCATCCGCTCTAACCAGTCAGCAAAACTTTCGGAAATATTAACCGAGTGGCGGAAATTAAGTTTAAGCGTGTCTTGGGGGAGTTCAGCAGGAGAGCGATGAGTTATCAGGTATAGTAATGTAGCGCCTAAACTATACAAATCCGTTGCTGGTAATGCCTGTCCGCGAAATTGTTCCGGGGCCATGTAGCCATAAGTACCAACTACTGTGCTACCCTGCATCAAAGTGTTGTAATAAGTATTTTGTACCGCCCCAAAATCTACCAGATATATTCCTCCATTATCGCTGCGAATTAAGTTGTTCGGTTTAATGTCTCGATGAATGACCGGAGGTTCTTGGGAGTGCAAATAGACAAGAATAGACAATATCTGTTGGGCAATATTTTTAACTTCTGTTTCACTGGTACGCCAGCCAGTTTCCACCAACTGAGCTAAAGATTCTCCGGGGGCTTGCTGCTGTACAATGCAGAAAGCTTTATCTGTCAGGAGTTACGCAGTTGAGGAAAAAATGCGATAGAAGGGAGGCATGAATTCACCTAAATACACTGCCATCGAGTACATCAACTTCTTGATTGCCACTCAGAAAGCCTATAGCTGTAGTGAAGCAGGACGAGTACAACCA
>JBHJGN010000017.1:0-11135 GCA_050331735.1 Cyanophyceae cyanobacterium | reverse complement strand
CGAGCGCTGTTGTATGGTAGTTGTCATTGATGAATTATTTCTAGTTATTTGAACAATTTGTAACAGGCGTTTTACCTGTTGTTACTTACCTTAGCGGATTTATTTACTTTTGTAAAGAAAGTTAAGCTTTTTTTTGGATTTGCGGAATGTCAGCAAAGTCACTCAAGAATTAGGATGAAAAGTAAAGCTTTTCTCTCAGCTTGACTACTTAGGTGCACAAACAACGCCGTTCACACAGATAGCAGTGTCTAGATTCGTTACTTATAGTTCCGCCTATACTCTGGTTCCTACCTACGAATGCTTTAACCGCTGCACTTACTGCAACTTTCGGAGCGATCCAGAGCAACCCTGGATGACGCTAGCTGAAGCCCAGCAACGTCTCGACAGGCTGCCACCGCTAGTTTGTGAAGTGTTAATTCTCAGCGGGGAAGTTCATCCTCATTCTCCCCGTCGCCGATTATGGTTTAAGCGGATCTATCAGCTTTGCCAGCTAGCGCTTGATCTCGGATTTTTGCCTCATACTAATGTTGGTCCGCTGAGCTTTGCAGAGATGTCTCAGCTCAAGCAGGTAAATGTGTCGATGGGGTTAATGGTAGAGCAAACCACACCACAACTGTTGAAAACAGTTCATCGTCATGCTCCAAGTAAAGTACCGGCCCTACGGCTACAGCAGTTAGAGTGGGCAGGAGAACTTAAAATTCCGTTTACGACCGGTTTACTGCTTGGAATCGGAGAAACACAGCAAGAGCGCCGAGATACCCTAGAAGCGATCGCCACAATGCATCAACGCTGGGGACACATTCAGGAAGTGATCTTACAACCTCATAGTCCCGGTCATCAACAAACTGATCGGGTTGAGGCTTTTAACCTCGACCTGCTGCCAGAATTAGTGGCTCAAGCTCGCCGAACTTTACCAGCATCAATCACCATTCAAATTCCTCCCAATCTAGTTACCGATGCCGTTCTGCTTGACTGCATAGCAGCAGGTGCAGGAGATCTCGGCGGAATTGGCCCCAAGGATGAGGTCAATCCAGATTACCCTCATCATCAATATCGCTCTTTAGCCACCGTTTTAGAGAAAGCCGGATGTCAGCTTGTCCCTCGTCTTCCCGTGTATCCGCAATACTACGACTGGTTGCCATCTCAGCTACAGTCAGCCGTTACTCAATGGCAGCAACAACATCATGTAGACTGGGGAAGCGCCGCCGGCGCAGGGAAAGAAGTTGCTCCGCAACGGGAAAAGGGGAAGGGGGAAAGGGGAAAGGGAGGATAAATCGGCCTGTTTCTTAACCCCATGTTCTTTTCTCGTCTCGGAGCGACTAAATTTCCTTTTCCCCCTTCTCCGTTTCGTAGAAACTATTTTCCCCTTCCCCGTCCCGGAGGGACAGTTTTCCCCACTCACTAAAGTTGGTCTGAACTATGCCCTATAAGCTGTTGTTTGTGTGTTTAGGAAATATTTGTCGTTCTCCTTCTGCTGAGAACATCATGAATTACTTAATTGAGCAAGCTGACTTGCAGGACCAGATTATTTGTGACTCTGCCGGAACCTCTGACTATCATATTGGTTCTCCACCCGATCGCCGGATGCAGTATGCTGCCGCTCAGCGGGGGATTCAGCTTCGAGGCGAAGCGCGTCAGATTCAGGCGGCAGATTTTGCCGAATTTGATCTTATTTTGGCAATGGATCGGGAAAACTATCACAATATTTTGGGGCTCGCTCCCAGCCGTAGTGATTGGCATAAGGTAAAACTCATGGGTGATTTTGCCTCTCATCACCCAGAACAAGAAGTTCCAGATCCTTATTATGGTGGTCCAGAAGGATTCGATCGAGTGATCGATTTACTGCTAGATGCCTGCGGAGGATTACTTAACTACATTCGCTCAGAGAAACTGCTGAGCAATGACTCAGCAGAGAATCTGTCAAAATAGGAGACAAGTGTAGCTTCGGTGGAGAAACGTTCCGTGCAGTCCCAATACAACGCAGCAGAAATTGAACAAAAATGGCAACAGCACTGGGCAGAAAAGGGGGTAGATACTACTCCAGAAGATACGGAGAAGCCCAAATTTTATGCGCTATCGATGTTCCCCTATCCATCCGGGAAGCTACATATGGGGCACGTGAGGAACTATGTAATTACCGATATTATTGCTCGCTGGAAGCGCATGCAGGGCGATCGCGTACTGCATCCGATGGGGTGGGATGCGTTTGGACTTCCGGCTGAAAATGCCGCCATCGATCGGGGCATTCCGCCAGCACGGTGGACCTACGACAATATCGCCCAAATGAGGCAGCAGCTTCAGCAGCTAGGACTCAGCCTAGACTGGAGTCGGGAAGTGACCACCTGTTCCCCCGACTACTACCGCTGGACGCAGTGGATTTTCTTGCAGTTTCTGGATGCCGGACTGGCATACCAAAAAGAAGCCGCCGTCAACTGGGATCCTATCGATCAAACCGTTCTGGCTAACGAACAGGTCGATAGCGAAGGGCGTTCCTGGCGTTCTGGGGCCATCGTAGAGCGCAAGCTCCTGCGTCAGTGGTTCTTTAAAATTACGGACTACGCCGAACAGTTACTCAATGACCTCGATCAGCTCGACGGCTGGCCCGAACGAGTCAAGCTAATGCAGGCCAACTGGATCGGTAAATCGGTTGGGGCTTATTTAGAATTTCCAGTTGTGGGCCTAGATGAGAAGATCGGCGTGTTTACCACCCGTCCCGATACTGTGTACGGCGTTACCTATGTGGTGCTCGCCCCGGAACACCCCTTAACCTTGCGCGTCACGACGGCTGACCAGCAAGAAGCGGTTGAAGCTTTTATACAAGAAGTCGCAAACGAAAGCGAAATTGAACGCACCGCAGAAGATCAACCAAAGCGCGGCATCCTGACTGGAGGAAAAGCCGTTAATCCGTTTAACGGCGAAGAAATTCCCATTCTAATTGCAGACTACGTGCTCTACGAATACGGGACCGGAGCAGTGATGGGTGTTCCGGCTCACGATACGAGAGACTTCCAGTTTGCGAAAGCCAAAGAGTTGCCGATGCGGGTGGTGGTCGTGCCGGATGATGCCGACAATGCCAAGCAGCTTGCTCAAGTTCTTCAGGAAGCGTACACCGATCCCGGAATTATCGTCAACTCGGAGCAGTTTAACGGCATGGTCTCTACAGAGGCAAAAGCGGCCATCACTGACTACGCCGAAAGACAAGGATACGGCCAGAAGCGCATTCAGTATCGTCTCCGCGACTGGCTCATTTCTCGCCAACGGTATTGGGGCGCACCGATTCCGGTGATTCACTGTCCAAGCTGCGGTACGGTTCCCGTTCCTGAATCAGACCTGCCGGTAAGATTGCCGGAAAATGTTGATTTTAGCGGACGCGGTCCTTCTCCGTTAGCTAAATTAGAGGAATGGGTGAATGTGACCTGTCCAAGCTGCGGAGAACCAGCGCGGCGGGAAACCGACACGATGGACACTTTCATTGATTCATCGTGGTACTTCCTGCGCTACACCGATGCCAATAACGACCAGGAGGTATTTGCTCCTGAGAAAGTGAATGACTGGATGGCGGTGGACCAGTACGTGGGAGGAATTGAACACGCGATTTTGCACCTGCTGTACTCTCGCTTCTTTACGAAGGTGCTGCGTGATCGCGGCTTACTCAATTTTGACGAACCCTTTAGGCGTTTACTCACTCAGGGAATGGTGCAGGGAAAAACCTACAGGAACCCTCGTAAATTCGGTAAAGAGCAGTGGATTCCTTCGTCTTTGGTCGATCCTAGCGACCCTCGCGATCCCGATACTGGAGAAGTTTTAGAAGAGTGCTTTGCTACCATGTCCAAATCAAAGGGAAATGGGGTCGCACCGGAAGAGGTAATCGCTAAATACGGTGTCGATACCGCCCGCATGTTTATCCTATTCAAAGCGCCGCCAGAAAAAGACCTGGAGTGGGAAGAGGCAGATGTTGAAGGACAGTTCCGCTTCCTCAATCGGGTTTGGCGCTTAATAATGGAGTTTGCCGAGAAACCATCCGCTATAGATAAAAACGATTTGCAGCCCAAATCGAAGGCGGAAAAGGATTTACGACGAGCAACTCATACGGCAATTAAGGAAATTTCTGAGGATTTGGAGGGAGACTATCAGTTCAATACGGCAGTATCGGAGTTGATGAAGCTCAGTAATGCTATTTCCGATGCCAAGGAGCTTAATTCACCGATTTATGCCGAGGCCATTAACACTCTCTTACTGCTGCTCGCGCCGTTTGCGCCCCATATTGCCGAAGAACTATGGCATCAGCTTGGTCATCATGATTCGATTCACACCCAAGCTTGGCCTCAAGTGGACCCTGCGGCTTTAGTCGTTGACGAAATTACGCTGGTGATTCAGGTGATGGGCAAGGTGCGTGGCACAATTCAAGTCCCGGCAAACTGTGATCGCCACCAGCTAGAAATCTACGCCCGTGAGTCTGAGGTAGCCCAGCGCTACCTCGAAGGAAAGGAAGTGAAAAAGGTAATTGTCGTTCCCGGCAAGCTCGTTAACTTTGTCGTTGCTAAATGAAGCGCCGTCGGCGCGGGGAAAGGGGAATTTGTCGCTCCGCGACGGGGAAATAGTTCCTGGCGGAACAGGGAAAGGGGGGGGACTATCAAGCTTATTCCTTAGCTCTGTGTTCTTTCCCGTCCCGCAGGGATTTTCCTTTCCCCCTTACCCGTCGCGGAGCGACAGTTTTCCCTTTCCCCGTTCCGCAGGGACTATTTCCCCCACGCCTAGAAGCGCTTTATTGAAAACGCTCGATGATCGCTCTTGCAAATTCAGAACATTTGAGCGGTGGTTTGACTGGGGGAGTCATCATCCGGGCGAGATCGTAGGTTACCTGACGGTTGGCGATCGCTTCTCCAATGCCGGTGCGAATCAGGTCCGCTGCTTCTTGCCAGCCCATGTATTCGAGCATCATTGCCCCTGAAAGAATCAACGAGCCAGGATTAATCCGATCCAGTCCAGCGTGCTTCGGGGCGGTGCCGTGGGTGGCTTCAAAGATAGCGCAGGTGTCGCCAATATTGGCTCCCGGTCCCATACCTAAGCCGCCGACAATCGCTGCGGCTGCGTCGGAGAGGTAGTCGCCGTTAAGGTTCATCGTTGCCAGGATAGAGTATTCATCGGGACGAGTTTGGATTTGTTGAAAAATGCTGTCGGCAATGCGATCGTTCACCATCACCTTGTTTTTCCACTGTCCGTTGCCGTGACTGTCTCCAATCGACTCCAGAACGGCTTTGACCTCTGTGCAGACCTCTTCCCGTTTAGCGGTGGTCAGAGAGTCGTAACCGGGCTCTACCCGACGGGCGTTGGCTTCAATCGAGTCCACCTGGTCTTGGTTGCTCAAAATCCAGGATTCCCGTTCAGTGACGCACTGAGCGCGAAACTCAGTCGTCGCTAGCTCATAGCCCCAATCTCGAAACGCTCCTTCGGTGTATTTCATAATGTTGCCTTTATGCACCAGCGTCACCATTTGCTTGGGCTTTGGCAGGCTAAGCGCATTTTGAATCGCCCGACGAACCAACCGCTGAGAACCCATTTTACTAATCGGTTTAATCCCAATGCCGGAATCGGCGGGAATCTGTTTGCTGCCGTGTTCTGGCGTAGCGGGAATCAGGTCTGTGTTGAGTAGATGATTCAGCTTGTCGCCAATTTCGCTGCCCTGTCGCCATTCGATGCCTAGATAAATATCTTCAGTGTTTTCCCGATAAACAATAATATCTAGCTTTTCCGGGTACTTGTGGGGTGAAGGAGTTCCGGCATAGTAGCGACAGGGACGTACGCAGGCGTAGAGGTCGTTAATTTGCCTCAGCGCGACGTTGAGCGAGCGAATCCCACCGCCGACAGGGGTAGTAAGCGGTCCTTTGATGGCGATCCCGTATTCTCGAATCGCTGTGAGGGTATCTTCTGGTAAATACTGATAGGTGCCGTAGACATCGCAAGCTTCATCTCCAGCGTAAATTTTAAACCAGGTGATTTGGCGGCGAGCGCCGTACGCTTTTTGTACAGCGCTATCAATGACAGATTGGGTCGCAGGCCAAATATCGACTCCGGTGCCGTCCCCGCGAATATAGGGAACGATGGGATTATCCGGTACAATTGGCTGACCGTTGTCGAACGTCAGTTTGGAGCCAGTATCGGGAGGAGTTAATTTTTCGTACATAGATGAACTAGATTAAGGGTGATTGGTAGAGTAACAGACATCGACTGGATAAATTGTTTATCCCAGTCATCAGTAAAATCCGCTATTGTATCAAGATATAGCTTCCCGTGAACTGAGCATTGCGAATTGCCGAGGGTTTTGGTCAAATGATTAATGAATGCTTTTTAGTAACTATCGCCCCGGTCAACACCCGATTATGCCTGACCAACCATCTGCCTTCGTCGATAACGAGCGCGATCGCCTCCTGGAGCTAAGCCGCCAATTTGAATCTGCCTCACCAAAAAAACAGCTACAGCTTGTTCCCGAACTCGTGAACGCGGGAGAACCCGGCTTGGCCGTTCTACAAAATTATTTACGCTCCCAATCTCCTCAAAGAGGCGCTTCGGCTCAACCCCTATCTTCGGCTGAGCTAGTGCTCGGCAAAATCTCTACCGTTCTGTATCAGCTTAATTCTTCTCAACTTCCAGCTCTCGATTCCCTTAACGGCGTTGTCGCTCTCAACTCCGAGCGCAATATTAACTATCAGCTCCTCCAGCATCTCCTGATTCAGCAAGATTTTCAAGCGGCTGATAGCCTCACGCGGCAGCAGCTTTGTGAATTAGCAGGCGAGGCAGCGAAAAAGAGGAAGTGGCTTTACTTTACCGAAGTTGAGCAATTTCCAATTGCAGACTTACGCACCATCGACCGTCTCTGGTGGACCTATTCCGAAGGCAAATTTGGCTTTTCTGTCCAGCGGCAACTCTGGCTAGCTGTGGGCCAAGACTTTTCCAAGCTCTGGCCCAAAATTGGCTGGAGAACGGGTAACCGCTGGACACAGTATCCAAACGAATTTACCTGGAATCTCAGCGCTCCTAGAGGACATCTTCCCCTCTCCAATCAGCTTCGGGGAGTGCGAGTCATTGCCTCGGTCTTCTCTCATCCGGCATGGTCAAGCGAACCATAAAACAGAGGAACTGCTACAAGGCTTCCCTCGCTTGAGGTTTGGGCAGTTCCTCTAAATTCAGGTACACAGGCTTTTAGATTTTTGCTGACAATGTTCAACACAAACAGTAGGGACTTGAGCCTGCCGTTATTTTGCTTGGTAGTCAGCAACCTTCACAAACTGCCTATTTAAATTTACTTTAATTAAAGCGAGTTATTACAGCAGTCAGCGTCACAACCAGCATGGTTCATGCCAATCAACTATTTTGCCGGATTGACGGTCTTACAGCAGCAGACCGGGAGCAACGGCGCATTGAAGCTCTCAATAATTTAGGACTACTAAACACAGCAACGGTTCCGGTTTTTGATGAAGCAACCCAAACAGCGGCTCGTTTTATTGACGTGCCTATCTGTATTTTCGGCTTGATGGTCCACGACGAGCTGTGGCTGAAGTCAGCCGTCGGTTTATCTCGGCTTGGCTTGATGAATCCCCTAGCGGCACAGCGTAAAATTCTCCGGCAAGATGCTTTTTGTACCTATGTTCTAGACAGTGGGCAAAATTTAGCGATAGAAGATACTCTAAACAACTCCATTTTTGCTCAGAGTGTCTTAGTTCAGCATTACGGAATTCGGGCTTATCTTGGCACTCCTCTTGTCACTTCATCGGGGCAGAGTATTGGCACTCTAGCGGTTATGGGACTAGAGCCTCATTCATTTACAGAGAGGGATGCTGAATTTTTAGCGCTGACGGCTCGCTGGTGCCTAGGGGAGTTTGAGCGAGACAGTTTGCTTAAACTCCCTGCTGACCAACAGACGATTGCTCGACCAGAACCGTCTTCTGCCGAGAGTTCCCAAGATGAGCCTCCAGAAGCTACCTTTCTCGCAGGCGCAACACCGTACCAACACAAACATTTCTGGTACGCTATCGGTGCACTCAAAGTAACGTTACTAGAGCAGCTCACTGAAAAACTGCGGACTCCCCTGACTTCAGTCATCGGCATGGCCAGCATTTTGCGTCAGGAAGTTTACGGAGCTTTGACGATTAAGCAAAAGGAATATCTGGAGATTATTCACGGGAGCGGACAGCAGATGCTCGCTTTGATGGAGGAAATCGTTCGTCTCGGACATCTCAGTGACGGGACTGCTCCCCTAGAAATTGGCGCTGTAGACGTAGGCATGCTGTGCCAGCAAGCAGTTAACCGTCTATTGCCGGATGCTAAGCAGCAACAGCAGGAAATCTGTCTTACGGTAGAGCCAGGAAATCGTGTCTGGTTCCTAGATAAAGAGAAAGTTCATCAAGCTCTTTATTATTTGATAGCCTGCATCATCAACTCTGCTGAGGCAGATTCTCAAATTAATGTTCATGTTTCCCTGACCAGTGACACTGTAGGGCTTGCGGTTTGGGGATCTCACTCTTGGTTAGGAGATCGCTCCCATCCAGCTCAGCTTGCTCAACTCATGACTCGTGTCTTAGCTTCAGAATCTCTCGCTGATAGCGATTCCCCGGCTAATAGCGCGACGCTGACATCATCGCTTCTCCTTGCTCAAAGTCAGACAGAACAATCCCCTCTTGCGGAGGCTGACAGCAATTTGCTGGGGTTGTTACTGAGCTGTCGTTTGGTAGAACTTCACGGCGGTAAGATTATCGTGCAAAAGTCGCCTCAGTCTGGATACTGCTATGTAATGCAGTTGCCAAAAATAGACAAAGAGGGGTGTCATTAGTGATTGGTTAGTAATCGCTGGTGCTGACAAAACAAAAATAGACAAGCAGCTAGTCATGAATAATTAACTGTGAACTATAGTAAACATAGGCATCTGCTCCGAGCCAGTCAACAAACCAAGTGAGAAAGAAAACGAACGCAAGCGGATAGCTTTAACAATCAAGAGTATTGTCTAGTTCCCAAGCCGTAATTTGGGTGCTGTACTCTTGCCAGTGTTGGTATTTGAGCTTCAGGTACGATGCTACGACCTGCTTGCCAAGCGCTTCTGCAAGCACGGTATTCGCCTCTAAATGGCGCAGCGCATCGACTAAGCTAGTGGGAAGACGCTTGGCGGAACTATCCGGGTCGCTGTAGCTGTTGTTGTCAGATCGCTTCCCCGGAGCTCTTTTTTGAGCAATGCCGTCAAGTCCGGCTGCAATCACCGAAGCTGGAAACAGGTAGGGATTGGTGGCACCATCGGCGAGACGTAATTCAAAGCGACCAGCATCAGGAATGCGGATAGTATGGGTGCGATTATTCCCGCTGTAGCTAATCGTATTGGGCGACCAGGTTGCTCCTGATGTGGTTACCGGAGCGTTAATCCGCCGATAGGAATTGATAGTGGGATTGGTGAAGGCACAGAGAGCGGTTGCCGAATGCAGCACTCCCCCAATAAACTGATACGCCAAGTCAGACAGCCCCAGTTCTCCTTCGGGATCGCTAAACAAATTAGTTGTGCCCTCAGTATTCCAAGCAGAAATGTGCATATGGCAGCCGTTGCCCGTTAGCTGAGTAAACGGCTTGGGCATGAAGGTAGCGCGAAACCCGTGCTTTTCGGCGATCGCCTTCGTCATATACTTAAAAAACGCCTGACGGTCTGCCGTTACTAGGGCGTCGTCGTAGGCCCAGTTCATTTCAAACTGGCCGTTAGCATCTTCGTGGTCGTTTTGATAGGGTTGCCATCCTAGAGCGATCATGGCATCGCAAATTTCCCCCACCACATCAAAGCGACGCATGAGCGCCTGCTGATCGTAGCAGGGTTTGGCCGCGCGATCGCGCTCATCAGAAATCTCTCCATCCGCAGACAGCAGCAGATACTCGCATTCCACCCCGGTTTTGAGACGGTATCCTTGCTCTTGAGCTTGCTTGAGGACGCGCTTTAACACTAAACGAGGCGTTTGTTCAAGCGGCTGTCCGTTACTCTGATAGAGGTCGGCAGGCATCCAGGCTACCTCTGGCTGCCAAGACAGTTGAAACAGGCTATTGGGGTCAGGGATTGCCATCAGATCGGGATCGGCAGGAGAGAGATCTAGCCAAGTCGAGAAGCCCGCAAATCCCGCTCCACTTTCTGCCACTGAATCAATTACCTGAGCAGGAACCAGTTTAGCCCGCTGGACCCCAAAAAAATCGGTGAAGGAAATGAGAAAGTAGCGAATCCCGCGATCGCGGGCAAAGTCGGATAGCAGCATCAGGACAGTTCCTAGAGAGATTCACCCATACTAAGAGCCAATTCCCACCGATATTTGTAGCTAGAAATACACAAAAACTGAAAAGTGAAGCTACAGATGATTAGTCAGAGGGAAATGCATCCTTTTCCCTGATTAGACATTTCCTTCCGGCAGCTCAACCACGAATTCTTCCGTGAGGCTAAAATCGCCCAAAGCAACTTGGATGCTAAACCGTTGGCCCACCGGACAGGTAAACCGTTTAAGCTGTACCAAGTTATCCTGGCTTCGCGCTCTCAATTCCTGAAGCACTTTGCTAGAGGGAGACAGCAAAGCCAGCTTAATGTCTGGTGGTAAGGTTGCCTGCCCGCCTGCTGGATGAAGCTGGACGCGAACGCTCACTCTCTGGTCGGCTTCTGGAGTCAACCCCACCAGCAGTACTACTGATTGATGGCCAAGCTGTACTCCCAAATCGATCAGTTTCACGCCTTCAACAGAGAGTCTGCCCGACGAATCGTGGCGAAAACTATAGGCAAGAGCCATCTCTGGCTGGCTGCTGAGCAGAGATTCTCAAGACTGCCAACCCGCCTCGAACATCTCTCTAAACCATTCACGGACGTTGTGAACCGTTTCTGCTGCCGTCTCCTCCACCGCAGCCTGAGCACTCCTGTGCTGCCCGTTCGTAAAGCGATCACCGCCAGCGGTCCTCGCTGCCTGAGTGCAAGTGGCGAGTAGCTGATCAATATCCAGCACAGAGTTTGCAAATGTCGCTTGTCACGCCACTGATTGTCACGTTGACTCAGATAGTTCTGCAGCGCATTATAAAGGTGGGAAGTTGGAGTCATTGCTCTCGCCGATTAGTGTGGTAACTTCTCAGCATAGAGT
>JBHJGN010000016.1:0-110514 GCA_050331735.1 Cyanophyceae cyanobacterium | reverse complement strand
CAAAGTATTGACCACGTATCGGAATGGGACATGAGGCATGCCTCGACCTCGCTTTTCTGGCTCAGTTGGCAATATATCTTCAAACAGTTTCCACTCTAGATCGTTCAATCCTTCAAATCTTCCCGCCATTCATTGTTCCTGATTGTCAGTTTCTGCTATTGTATCGCTCTTTAGTGGGATAGGTTCCTATCCGCTGCCAGCCGATCAAATGAGTCCTATTTCTTTGCCTATTGTTCCAATGAAGATAAAGGTGATGTAGCGGGAGAATTTCCTTGGAAGAGCGATCTCCTAAGTTATTCATGGTGAGGTGATCGCTCTTCCTCCTAGGCTCGTTTGGCGCTGACTAGCAAAACACGTAAGGCAGCAGACAAACTAAAAAGTTACCGTTGCTGCTGGTTTAGTTGGTGGGCGATCGCTCCCCATCCGTTTGACTATCTTTCAAGCTAGCTGACTATAGCCTTTGGCTTTGTTGACTCCATTCTTAGTAGGTTAGTCATCGCGCTTTTGAGTAGCTGTCCCCAGTTCAAAGTAATCATTCTTGGTAGAAGAAGACAAAATGCAGTATTAAATAGAGTCAAGAGTAAAAAGTTATGGAGACTCATTGCTACCTCAATTCAGATCTGCTGAGTTACTTCTCTAATTATCGAATTAAAACCTGCCAACACAGCTCTTAATTCAATGCAAATTTCTTGTGAAGTTAATAAGTTCTTTTTAAGATAAGTTTTATAACACAGCAAGCTTTATCGCAGTAATTGACTGTATGCAGTCTATGGAAACAACTAACTTTCTAGCCTGGTTAACCTGTGTTACGCTTGTCGGCGGGTTTGGCTTGGGAACGATGATTTGGGCCTATAAAGGTTCTGGGAGTACAGCCATTCTGTTTCCTCAACCTGTAGCGGTTCCTCCGTCTCTACTCCCTGTTGAATTAAAAAATACGTTTGAGCGAGCCTCCAGCGCCTATACCAGTGGAGATTTTCAGGCAGCCGCCGAAGAATTTAGTCGAGTCATTCAGTCAGCTCCAACATTAGCCCAAGCGTACCACAATCGAGGTTTAGCGTTTGCCAACCTGCGCCAAGATAACGAAGCGGCTAGCAATCTCGCCCGTGCCGGAGAAATTTATGCTCAGCACGAAAACTCAGCAGGCATTGAAGCAGTTAAGCAAAACTTGATGACTCTCAAGGCGAGATAGTCCGGTGCGGGAGGGGAAAAGGGATGTAATAAAAAAGCGTCCCTTTCCCATTAAATAAATATAGTAGCGGGGAGAAATTGTTGCTACTGAAGCACAAACTACTTGCGTAGACTATACAAGTCTCAGGCTTTCCTAGTTTCAGTCCGCACAGGCGGACTTCGTTTTGGTAGCTGCGACTTTAGTCGCCAGCGCTACGGCCTCAATGAAACGCCTCACCGTAACTTTCCCCAAAGCAAACTTTTTCAATCGGAAAGCGCCCGCCGTACTGCTTAAATGGTTCAGTCGCATACCCCATCGGCAGCAAACAGCAAACGTCTACATTACCAGGAATGTTAAATGCTTCTTTGACCTGAGAAGCGACAAAACCTTCCATTGGGCAGGAATCAACCCCATAGCTTTTAGCCACAATCATCAGATGCGCTACGGCTAGCATTGCATGCCGATTGGTCCAGGCTTCTTTAGAACCAAAGGAAGGCTGATTTTCAAAAAAGCTAGGAATCGAATCGCGCAGATAGGTCGCGTACCGATCGTTAATCCCGCCCACATCCGTACCAACTTGAATGACAGACTCAATATAATCTGACTCTGATACATCCTGATAGCCGCAGCAGATCAAAACGACTGGGGCTTGCCCGACCTGCGGCTGGTCGAAAGCACAGGCTTTGAGCTTATCCTTGTTTTCCTGTTCTTTAACCACAACAAAGCGCCAGGGCTGTAGATTAAAGCCAGAGGGAGCCCGAAAACTTAATTGCAGAATTGCTGTCAGCGTCTCGTCAGGGATTGGTTCGCTTTTAAAGGCTCTAGCGGCGCGGCGTTCTTTAATTGTCTCTACCAAGCCCATGATTTGTTCTTGATCAGCCATGTACGATCTCCTTTGTGGCTACATTCGCTCAAAGTGTTTTTGCACTCCACTACAGTGGCCATCCTATCGGCGACAGATAAACCCTGTAAAGTACTGACTTAGAAGTTGGATAGTTACTTAAAAGGTACTAAAGCGCCGCAGGCGCGGGAAAGCATCTGTCGCTGCGGGAAAAGGGGAAAAAGTTGCTGTGCAACGGGAAAGGGGAAAATAAACTAGATTATTCGTTAATCCTGTGTCCTTTCTCCAGTCGCGGAGCGACTTACCCTTTCCCCGTCCCGCCGGGACAATTTTCCCTTTCCCCCTTCCCCGTCGCGTTCGCGCCATATTCTATCGAGCAGTCCAAGCCCGCAGTGAGACTCCCGTATGCCCCGTTGCTATCCACAAAATCGCTCTCGCCCCGTCCCGCAGACATTTTTGAACAGATTCCGGAGAAGCTTGCGAAGGCACAGAAACAGGCTTGAGCGCAATTCCTTGACTGCCGAAGATAATTTTTCCTACCAGGCGAGCGCGACGCATATGATTGTCAGATGTTATTAGATAAACGCTTGTGATTCCCTGCGCTTTGAGTTTGTCAACTAAGGTGGTAAAGTTCGTTACTGTATCCAGGGCGCGGTAGTCTAGGTACAGGCGTTCTGGGCTAATTCCTGCCTGAGCAAAAATCTGCTGCACATACGCTTGAGGGCTACCAGAAGATACCCAAATTGGTAACTGAGGATGCTGCTGAGCTAGCTGAGCTGCAAAACGTTCTCTGTCTTCGTGTCCTCCCAAAACGACAATGGCTTCTGGCTGCACGAAGAAATCCTGAATTTGCTGATAGCCAACTCCTACTAAGGCAACTGCCAAGAGGAACAGTAGCGGATGATGGCGTTGTCTAGGCTGAGCGCGAGACTTTTTGGAGAGAGACTTCATAACAATTCAGATCGAGACCGGGTTCAACGATTTGAGTGACTCGTGCAGAGTTAGCCACCAATCTAAACAATTAAATATCTTTAGGCTACTGGTTATAGAGCGATCTTAGCTCGTTTTTCGCCGTTGCTTCCTGCCGAACTGTGCTCACAACCCACAATGGATATTTGTTTAAAATCCTGTTGGATAGAGCTCTGTCAATTTATAAAATCTCGATTTGAGGCATCAGCTTGTTAAGGGCTGCTTTGCGTTGTTTCAAAGTGGTAGTACAATCCCAACCAACCTCTTGTCCCAATTGCAGGGTTAGTAACCCCCTACGTAAAAGCAGTGAAATACTTTTTTCTGTCTGACGGCTGGACATACGCCAGGGTTTGGGAGTTTGGCGGGCTATGGAACGAAAGTGCGTGGCGGCGTCAACCTCGAATTGAACGGATAAAAATTGGCATTCTTGAGCAAAACGAGATTTTATGGCTCTATCAGGTTGAAGATGCCGTCATTATGGTTGAGGTTCGCCCTCTTCAAGAAACGGCAGATGTGCCGACTATTGGTCAAGTCGTGCTCAAACGTTTAATGAGTGCTGAGCAGGTGATCGATCGGTTAACAAACGCCGAGATTGCTCAGTAGCGAAGAGCTTAATCTGGTTCTAGAAGCTCACGGAAACTTGCATTCGGCTCTCACAATCGTTAAACTTCTTAAATAAACTTCAATATATAAGTGTTAGAAAAAGCGTTGAAGTAACCTTATCAATTTCAACAGGAGGAGCGTAGTCGATGGGACTACCTTGGTATCGCGTTCATACCGTTGTTCTGAACGACCCAGGACGACTAATTTCTGTCCACCTGATGCATACTGCTTTAGTAGCAGGATGGGCTGGTTCTATGGCTCTCTATGAGCTAGCTATTTTCGATCCGAGCGATCCGGTTCTTAACCCAATGTGGCGACAGGGCATGTTTGTGCTGCCCTTCATGGCTCGTTTAGGAGTAACGGGGTCTTGGGGAGGCTGGAGCATTACTGGAGAATCGGGAGTTAATCCCGGTTTTTGGTCTTTTGAGGGTGTTGCTGCCGCTCACATTGTTCTATCTGGCCTGCTATTTCTCGCTGCCGTATGGCACTGGGTTTACTGGGATCTAGAATTATTCGTCGATCCCCGCACTGGAGAACCAGCGCTAGATCTGCCAAAAATGTTTGGCATTCACCTGTTCTTATCCGGACTGCTCTGCTTCGGATTTGGGGCTTTTCACCTTACGGGGCTATTCGGTCCTGGAATGTGGGTATCCGATGCTTACGGCTTAACCGGACACGTGCAGGGGGTGGCTCCCGAATGGGGACCAGCCGGCTTTAACCCCTTTAATCCCGGCGGGGTCGTTGCCCACCACATCGCTGCTGGAGTCGTTGGTGTTATTGCCGGTCTGTTTCATCTTTCGGTTCGCCCGCCGGAGAGACTCTATAAAGCTCTCAGGATGGGGAATATTGAAACGGTCCTGTCTAGCTCGATTGCGGCTGTTTTTTTTGCTGCCTTTGTTGTTGCTGGCACCATGTGGTACGGCAATGCGACCACTCCCGTAGAGCTGTTTGGTCCGACCCGCTATCAGTGGGATCAGGGCTACTACAGACAGGAAATCGAGCGTAGAGTTCAGGCTAATTTGGCTGCTGGAGATACTCCAACAGAAGCCTGGTCTAAAATTCCTGAGAAACTGGCTTTTTACGACTATATCGGCAACAGTCCGGCTAAGGGCGGTTTGTTCCGTACCGGCCCGATGAATAAAGGGGACGGCATTGCTCTAACATGGCTCGGTCATCCAGAGTTTAGAGATGCCGACGGTCGCGTGTTAACCGTGCGCCGGATGCCGAACTTCTTTGAGACCTTCCCCGTCGTTCTAACGGATTCAGAAGGAATTGTCCGCGCCGATATTCCGTTCCGACGGGCGGAGTCGCGCTACAGCATTGAGCAAACTGGCGTGACCGTTAGTTTCTCTGGCGGTGAACTCAACGGCAAAACCTATGACGATGCCCCTAGCGTGAAGAAATTTGCTCGTAAGGCTCAGCTTGGCGAACCGTTCCTGTTCGACCGAGAAACGTTAGAGTCAGACGGGGTATTCCGCACGAGTCCTAGAGGTTGGTTTACCTTTGGCCATGCGGTCTTTGCGTTGCTGTTCTTCTTTGGACACATCTGGCACGGCTCTCGGACTCTATTCCGCGACGTGTTTGCGGGTGTTGAGGCCGACTTGGAAGAGCAGGTCGAGTGGGGACTATTCCAGAAAGTGGGTGATAAGACAACCCGTATTCGTCCCAAAGAAACTGCCTAGATTGAGGAGCTAAACGATTAACTCATAGAAGCAAGGCTGCGAGCAGCCTTGCTTTTTTTTCAAGGCAGACAGCTCTTGTAAAAAAAACTGATTATTGGTCACGGCGAACTACTGACAAAAATTGTTTTTTGAGATTTTAAGGTTTTTGATAGACTGTTAATAAATTGAGTGGGAATTTTTCAAATGGAAAGTGTAGCTTACATACTGGTTTTAACAATGGCTTTAGCCGTTCTCTTTTTTGCGATCGCCTTTCGAGAACCCCCTAGAATCAACAAATAACGAGCCGTAGCTCTTTGCGACGGTGGAGACCCGATGGAGGATCTGAGCCGACCTCGAGCTTTGTAGTTGACTACACGGACTCGAACGGCTCAGTTTTGTCCTAACTATTTTTGAGTCTCTCTACGCAAAATTGATTTTGGCAACGTTTCCAGTCCGCATCGCTATCGGTGATTTTAGGCCATGCAGTGTCCCTATTGCCAACACACAAATAGCCGAGTGCTAGAATCTCGGTCTACTGAGGCCGGACAGAGTATCCGCCGCCGCCGGGAGTGTCTTGAGTGTCGGCACCGGTTTACAACTTACGAAAGAATCGAGTTTGTTCCGATTACCGTCATTAAGCAAGATGGTAAACGAGAATCTTTTGATCGCCACAAGCTGCTGCGGGGCATGATGAGAGCCTGTGAAAAAACGGCTCTTTCGCGACAGCGATTGGAAACGATTGTCGAAGAAATTGAAGCTCAACTTCAGCAGCGACCAGAGCGAGAAGTTGCCAGTCACGAAATTGGCGAATTGGTGCTTCAATACCTCCAGCAAGAGAATGAAGTCGCCTACGTTCGCTTTGCTTCTGTTTACGGAAGATTTAAAGGAATTAAAGACTTTATTGAGGCTCTGAATCATCTGCAGATGCAGAAATCACCTTGGGAAGATTCATTGCCAGAAGCGGATTCGGAATCTTCATTGATGACTTCATCTTGAGCCGGTGCTCCTGACACCACCAGGTCGCCGATTTGTGTTGGTTAGCATCGCTCTGGTATGGGGAACGTCTGCCCGAGCGGAGAGGCCCTGAAAACCCCTCTTCCAAAGTTTATCGCGGCAGCATTTTAGTGCAACACATTTGATATACTAGATTGGATAAGTCAAAATAGACGACAGTCGTTTAAAGACACTATCGCTTTGGGCTGTTTTGATTACTAGGTCAACTCATGCTTAAGTCTTGCTCGGACTAGAAGACCGAGGCTAAATATGGTGGTGTAGTCAACCCGCGAGCGTGCTCAAGCACCATCGGCAGGAGGCACAGTAACTACGGAGATAGAAAAAAGGAAACAATACGAAACACACATGGTCAGTCAGCAAACAGATACGAAGAATATTGGTTTTACGCACGAAGATTTTGCCGCCCTTCTCGATAAATACGACTACCACTTCAGCCCTGGTGATATTGTGGCCGGAACGGTATTCAGCATGGAACCAAGGGGCGCTCTGATTGACATTGGTGCCAAAACAGCCGCCTACATTCCCATTCAGGAAATGTCGATCAACCGGGTTGACGATCCGGTTGAGGTATTGCAGCCCGACGAGACGCGAGAGTTCTTTATTTTGACCGATGAGAACGAAGACGGTCAGCTCACTCTCTCGATCCGGCGCATTGAGTACATGAGAGCGTGGGAACGGGTGCGCCAGCTCCAGGCAGAAGACGCAACCGTTCGCTCTGGCGTTTTTGCCACCAACCGCGGTGGGGCGTTAGTGCGGATCGAAGGACTGCGGGGCTTCATTCCTGGTTCTCATATTAGTACTCGTCAGGCCAAAGAAGATTTAGTCGGACAGGATCTCCCCCTAAAGTTCTTGGAGGTCGATGAAGAACGCAACCGCCTCGTCCTCAGCCATCGTCGCGCCTTGGTAGAGCGCAAGATGAACGGATTAGAAGTGGGCGAAGTTGTGGTGGGTTCGGTACGCGGCATCAAGCCTTATGGAGCCTTTATCGACATTGGGGGCGTGAGTGGCCTGCTACACATCTCAGAAATTTCCCACGATCACATCGATACTCCTCATAGCGTCTTCAACGTTAATGATGAACTGAAAGTAATGATTATTGACCTAGATGCCGAGCGTGGCCGCATTTCTCTGTCTACTAAGCAGCTTGAGCCAGAACCAGGAGATATGCTCAAAAACCGAGAGTTGGTATTTGAGAAAGCCGAAGAAATGGCGGAGCGGTATCGCGAGAAGATGAGAGCCGAAGCGGCTGGAGAACTCGGTGAGCTAGATTCGGAATCTCAGTCAGAACTGGTATCGGCCACAGAATAATCAAGATGATGGGGAGCAAAACTGAAAAAGAGGGCGGCTCCCTCTTTTTTTGGGATGCAGTTGAGGAGGATAGCTTGACTAGAATTCGCTGCCAAACCGTTTGGTTTTCGGACGTCGAGGCGGTTCTCTTTGATAAGGACGGAACGCTAGAGGACTCCCAGGACTCCCTGCGGGAGCTAGCGCAAAAGCGAGCGCGTCTTATCGATGCTCAGGTTCCGGGGATCGGCGAACCGCTCCTGATGGCGTTTGGAGTGGAAAACAACGCGCTAGATCCTACCGGACTCATGGCGGTCGGAAGCCGCTTTGAGAATGAAATTGCTGCCGCTGCCTACATCGCTGAAACAGGTCGAAGCTGGTTTGAGGCGAAAGCAATCGCTCGCAGCGCCTTTGCCCAGGCTCAACACCTCAGTCAGCCAGCACCGCTGTTTGCTGGCTCTCTCGTTGTGCTTCAGCAGCTTCACCGAGCCGGATTAAAGCTCGGCATTCTCTCCGCCGATTCAACGGCTGGTGTACAGGCCTTTATCGACCGACATCAGCTTTCTTCGTATCTTGAGTTAGCGGTGGGAGTTGAGCCACTCACGAAACCCGATCCAGCTTTGTTTATCCAGGCTTGTACAACCTTGGGGGTTTCACCGCAGAAAACCCTGATGGTGGGCGATTCTCAGGGAGATGTGGAGATGGCCAAGCAGGCGGGGGCGGCTGGAGCTATTGGCATTTGCTGGGGGCAGCCGCAGGTTCCTCATCTCAGGGCCGCGGATGTAACGGTCGCCTCTCTCGATGAAATTCAGGTATTTCCAACTTAGCAGGACACTGCTGGGAGTCGCACCGAACCAAGTTTTAGCTCGATAAGCGCACGTGCTGAGGATTGATTTGTCAGCGTGCTTTGATTGCGGTAAGATTAGCTTCCGCGCCATGAGTCATCTGTGTAAGAATTGATTTTAAATCAATCAATCTACAGTGGGCGATCGCCTATTTAACGTTAAGGAGGAGCAATACCATTGTCTCGTCGCTACTTATTTACCTCTGAATCGGTCACCGAAGGACATCCCGACAAGATTTGCGATCAAATCTCAGATACTATTTTGGATGCCTTACTTTCCCAGGATCGCCAAAGCCGCGTTGCTGCCGAAGTGGTCGTCAATACGGGCCTCGTCTTGATCACCGGGGAAATTTCTACGCAGGCTTCTGTCAACTATGCCAACCTGGCTAGACAAAAAATTGCCGAAATTGGCTATACAGATGCTAATAATGGCTTCTCCGCTGATAGCTGCTCAGTTTTGGTGGCCATTGACGAACAGTCTCCAGACATCGCCCAAGGAGTCACCAAGGCTCAAGAACAGCGGGAAAGACTCAGCGATGACGAGCTAGACCAGGTTGGGGCTGGCGACCAAGGATTGATGTTTGGCTTTGCCTGTAACGAAACTCCAGAATTGATGCCGCTGCCAATTAGCTTAGCTCACCGTTTATCTCGTCGCTTGGCAGCCGTTCGCAAAACTGGCGAACTCCCCTATTTGCGCCCGGATGGCAAAACTCAAGTCACCGTTCAATACGAAGACGATCGACCAGTCGGGATTAATACTATTCTCATCTCTACCCAGCATACCGAGACTATCGACGACCTAGAGGGGGAGGCTGTTCAGGAAAAAATCAAGGCAGATCTGTGGAAGCAGGTCGTAGAACCAGTTTTTGTCGATATTGAGGTGAAGCCCGACCCGCAAACTCGCTTTTTGGTCAATCCCACCGGGAAATTTGTGATTGGCGGCCCTCAAGGGGATTGTGGTCTGACTGGCCGAAAGATCATTATTGACACCTACGGGGGGTACTCGCGTCATGGCGGCGGTGCCTTTTCCGGTAAAGATCCCACTAAAGTAGACCGCAGTGCTTCCTATGCCTGTCGCTACGTTGCTAAAAATATTGTGGCGGCTGGTTTGGCCGACAAGTGTGAAGTCCAGGTGAGTTACGCCATCGGCGTTGCCAGACCCGTCAGCATTATGGTTGAGACCTTTGGCACTCACAAAATAGCCGAAGAAAAAATCCTGGAATTGACCAGACAGCATTTTGAACTTCGTCCTGCCG
Source organism: Cyanophyceae cyanobacterium (assembly GCA_050331735.1). Classification (GTDB taxonomy): domain Bacteria; phylum Cyanobacteriota; class Cyanobacteriia; order Cyanobacteriales; family JBHJGN01; genus JBHJGN01. The sequence continues at coordinate 100,874 of JBHJGN010000016.1, read as the reverse complement.
GAATTATCCAGTCATTCGCTCTCCGTCGCCTTCCGAGTCAGCGAGAGGGCCGCTTTTATCAAGATGTCGCCGCCTACGGTCATTTCGGGCGAGCGGACCTAGAGCTACCGTGGGAAAAGCTAGATAAGGTAGACGTTCTTCAAAAATCTCTGTCAGAGAAACGGTCAGAAGTTTCCGTAGGCGCCTAAGCGTTCACCCAGAAAAAATTTCGGGTGAACGTTTAGCAATTTCAATTTGGGCTGACGTTTCTTTTTCTTCCTAGAGAAGAAGCTGTTAGCATTGCCAAAGGCAATGCTAACAGCTTCTTCTACTAGAGTGGGCTGCCTGTTGGTGAAATTTGTCATTGGAAGCAGTGTCGGTCAACTAAAAATTTCAGGTCTCAAGCCATCGCCTGCCCTTAGCATAAATATTTCTAATCTCAATAGACTCGAGCTTCTCTAAAAATGTAGTGTGAAATACCGAATTAATGGCAAAATAGTCACAAATTAAGGGATGAAAAGTAAGGTTAAAGGTCAGAAGATTATAAAGCACTCAAAAATTAACGATTTCTGCACGTTGAATAGCTAATCTTCTCTTCACTGTCCATCAAAACCCATGACAGACACTACCCGCGACTCAGCTATTGCCCAAGCCATCGCTTTAATGACCCATTATAGCTTTGAAACATCCAGGAATACTGTTCAAGAAATGGTCTCTCGGTGGTCGAATCAGTACTCAGTGTTCTGGATCCGGTTAGCAGTTGTTGAGGCTCTTTATCTGGGACGCTACAAAGCTGTTTCGGTAGAGCAAATTCTTAGCGGTTGGCGACGACGCGGAACCCCGGTTGTTCACTTTAATCGTGATTTTGAATGTGTAATCTGCCACAATCTGCCTCGTAATCTAGCCAATCAGCATTTTAAAAAAACGACCACGGTATGGCATCGCCAAAGCCATAAACGCAAAAGCCAGTACACCTTACGATACGACTCAGCAGCGCCTCCTTGTCCCTTGGTCAACCGCTCAGCCGCTGCTGTTTCTTCACCGACTCTCTCTTTAAAAGAGCGCAAACCAGCTCCACAACCTGATCAAGTCTTAGAAAGTCTCGGTGTGGCACACTCATCTATTGAACAATTTACACCGTCATTGGAAGTGTCCGAGTTTTACTGGAAGCTGAAAGCGGTTGCTAGCAGCCCATAGTACCCTAGTCTAGGTTTGCCGACTGTGTTACTTAAGGGCGCTCTCCGTTACAATATGTAAAGAACCTGAGAGGAAACTGCATGCGTGTTGCGATTGTAGGAGCAGGACTAGCGGGAATGTCGGCTGCCGTCGATTTGGCTGACGCTGGTCATTCTGTCGAAATTTTTGAATCCCGTCCCTTTATTGGGGGAAAAGTGGGTAGTTGGGTTGATGCTGACGGCAATCATGTCGAAATGGGACTTCATGTTTTCTTTGGTTGCTATACTCAACTGTTCGACCTCATGAAGAAGGTGGGCGCAATCGATCACCTGCGCCTCAAGGAACACACCCATACCTTTATCAACAAACAGGGACGAGTCGGGGAACTCGACTTCCGCTTTCTGACCGGTGCTCCGTTCAACGGCTTAAAGGCGTTTTTTACCACCTCCCAACTATCGACGGTCGATAAGCTGGCGAACTCGTTGGCGTTAGGAACTAGCCCGCTTGTACGAGGGTTAGTAGATTTTGAGGGAGCGATGAAAACAATTCGCAACCTTGACTCGATTAGCTTTGCGGACTGGTTTCGCCGTCAGGGGGGCAACGATGGGAGCCTGAAGCGGATGTGGAATCCAATTGCCTATGCGCTGGGCTTTATCGACACGGAACAAATTTCGGCTCGCTGCATGCTCACGATCTTTCAGCTATTTGCTGCGAAAACCGAAGCGTCGGTGCTGCGCATGCTGGAAGGTTCGCCGGACGAGTATCTCCATCAGCCGATTGTCAACTACCTCAAAGAGCGCGGCGCAACCATTTACACTCGTCGGCGGGTGCGGCAAATTCTGCATGCTCAAGAGCGAGTTACGGGGCTAGTCGTGGCTCAGGGCGACATGGAAACCACCATTACGGCTGATGCCTATGTCTGTGCCTGCGACGTTCCGGGGATACAGAAGCTACTGCCGCCCGAGTGGCGTAAATGGCCAGAATTTGACAATATCTATAGGCTGGAAACGGTGCCCGTGGCCACAGTGCAGCTACGTTTCGACGGCTGGGTAACCGAGCTACAGGATGCCCACAAGCGCCAGCAGCTTGAGCGGGCCGAGGGCATTGATAATCTGCTCTATACTCCAGATGCCGACTTTTCCTGCTTTGCCGACCTGGCGCTGACGAGTCCAGCGAACTACTATCGGGAAGGGCAGGGATCGCTGCTTCAGGTGGTGCTAACTCCGGGCGATCCGTTTATTCGGGAGAAAAATGAGGCGATCGCTCACCGCGTCTTAGAGCAGGTCCATGAGCTGTTTCCCTCTTCGCGAGAGCTGAACATGACTTGGTATAGCGTAGTCAAGCTAGCTCAGTCTCTCTATCGTGAAGCTCCCGGAATGGACCCCTACCGTCCGCCTCAGCAAACTCCCATTGCTAACTTTTTCTTGGCCGGTAGCTACACTCAGCAAGACTACATTGATAGCATGGAAGGTGCTACTTTATCAGGCCGTCAGGCTGCTAGAGCCATTCTTGAGTCAGAGAGATTGAGCAAGGACAATCGGTTGCAGGCTCCGTCGCTGACGATGTAGCAGGTTATTGTCTCTCGGCTATTAGCAATTTAGTCCAAAAAAGCTAAGAGCTGATAGCTAATGGCTGAGAGCTGCTCCCGGCTGTCAGCTAACATAGGAAAACGTCACCGCGTTACATCGGTAATTTCAATGGCAAACTGGTTAGAACATAGCGTACAGGTCGAGGTTGATGCTCCCATCGATTTGGTGTGGAATCTGTGGTCAGACCTTGAGCAAATGCCTCGCTGGATGAAGTGGATCGACTCTGTCGAGGTCTTAGATGACAATCCAGAGCTTTCCCGCTGGAAACTGGCCACGGGCGGACTGAAGTTTAGCTGGCTCTCCCGCATACTCCAGGTGACTCCTCATCAAATTATTCAGTGGGAATCCGTTGATGGCCTACCAAATCGGGGAGCTATCCGCTTCTACGACCGCCACACCAGCAGCGTTGTCAAATTGACGGTGGCTTACGCTATCCCCGGCTTTCTCGGCAGGCTTATGGACAACTTGTTCCTCGGACAGGTGGTTGAATCGACCATTCAGGCAGACCTGGAGCGGTTTAGAGACTATACTCTCAATCTTCAGGCGCAGTCGAGTCCCCCATCGCCCTCTCATTAGTCGCAAACGCAACTCGCCGCAGGCAACTGGCAGTTTACCACACCGGGTCGGCATAAAGATTAACGGTTAACTCCTTCACATCTGTGGGGACAGCAGTAATGCAGGTACAGATGGGAGTACCATCGTTCAACTCCACTTCACAGGCGTGACACGAACCCATTAAACAGCCCGTCGGAATAAATACTCCGGCTTTTTGGGCTACCTCTAATAGGGAGTCTCCCGGCTTGGCTGTCACAACGATATCGTCGGGCAAAAACCGAATCTGAACGTCTTGATGGAGTTTCATGGGCTTACTTGGGTAACACGGGAGTTAAATCTAGATGGTCTTCGACAAAATCAGCAAGCGAGTTTAACATCGATTCTCTCTGTTCGCGGTAGTTGGAAATCCCCGTCGGCAGAGAGAACAGTCCGCGTTGGTGACGCAGGCGATTGAGCCACGCCCGTCGCCAAGGACCGTTATCGAATAAACCATGCAGGTAGCACCCCCAAACTGTCTGAGTCTGATTCACCATTCCCAGCCTCGGATCGTCAAAAATGGGTAGAAAAGCAGATCCCCCATTTAAGTCCAGCATCTTAGTGCGTCCCTGGTGAATTTCGTAGCCGTCAATCGGTAAACCAGACTGAGGATAGTTGGAAACCACCTGCCTTTGGCGAGCAATTTTGTGGTCGGTAAGGATTGTCGCTAGAGGCAACAAATTGAGTCCGGAAACAGCTTCGGTTTCGCTCTCGTATCGCTGGGGATCGTTTAACTGCTGGCCGAGCATCTGAAAGCCACCACAGATCCCTAAAACCGTTCCACCCGCCGCCGCATATTCTTTCAACTGTGCGGCCATCCCGCTTTTGTGTAGAGCCACTAGATCGGCCAGAGTCGTTTTAGAGCCAGGAATGATAACGGCATCAGGATGTCCGAGAGATTCTTCGAGCTCAACGTATTGAACTGAAACGGTGGTCTCCGCTTCTAGGGGTTCAAAATCAGTAAAGTTGGAAATGCGCGGGAGGCGAATAATGCTCATCTTCAGGGCTCCGTCAGATTTTCGATTAGCCCGCCGATCGAGCAAATCGAGGGAGTCTTCTGCCGGAAAGAGCTGCTGTGTCCAGGGAATGACTCCGATGACCGGAATATTGAGGTGTTTTTCGAGCCAGGTAATGCCGGGATCGAGGAGCGATCGCTGACCGCGAAACTTATTGATCACAATGCCTTTGATCAGCGATCGCTCCTCGGGCTCCAGGAGCGCTAACGTCCCGACGATATGAGCAAAAGCACCGCCGCGATCGATATCGACAATTAAAACGGTAGGCGCCCCGAGATATTTAGCAATCCGCATGTTAGCAAGGTCGCGGTGCTTCAGGTTAATCTCCGCTGGGCTGCCGGCGCCTTCACACACGACTAAATCGTGGTCGATCGACAGTTTCTCTAAGGATTCCTTAATCGCCTGCCAACCGCGCTGAAAATACTTCTCGTAATAGTCGGACGCTTTCGTGGTGCCGACCGCTTGCCCCATGAGAATGACTTGAGATGTCATATTTCCCTGGGGCTTGAGCAGAATCGGATTCATTTCTACCCGAGGAGTTGTTTTGGCAGCCCACGCCTGCACTGCCTGGGCATGACCAATCTCTCCTCCTGTCACCGTTACGTAGGCATTCAGAGCCATGTTTTGACCTTTAAATGGAGCGACGCGCCAGCCTCGTCGCGTGAGCATTCGGCAGAGGGCAGTGGTCAGAAAAGATTTGCCTGCATGGGAAGTGGTCCCAACTACCATAATTGCTTTCATAAATCAATCCCGGCTTGAACCTTTCTCTGTTATAGCCCTTAGCAGCGCTCTAGGGTAGCCCTCTCAACCAGCGATTCCAGAGATTCCTGAAGCGCTCCTGTCGTGAAGGAGGGGGAATTTCTCCTTGAGGTTCCCAAGTTTCCACTAATTTTCTGCCTAGAGGGGTGAGCCGGAAGCTATCGGTAATTCCCTGCCCATCTACTTCACGCCGAAGCACCCCTACTTTGATCAGCCACCCTAATTCTCGCTCAATTTGTCCTTCTGAAAGAGTCAATCGCGTATACTGACCCATCCGTGATTCCGCTGCGATCTCTTGAAGGGGAACACTCTCGTTGCGCATAGCGACAAACAGACCCAGGCGGAATGGAGCACAGCCAAGGGCTCGCTTGGCTCTGGAGAGCGTGGCGGGAGAATAGCTGATAGACTGCTTCGCTGAAGACATGAACGCTGAACTACAACTAAATTTGACGAATGGAAAAGCAAATAACGGCTTTAACAGGTATCTTTAAATGTGTACTGACAATCAAGATGAACTCGCTATGGCTTTGGCAACAGGGACAATGGCTCCTGATTTTACAACTGTAGATGACACAGGCAAAACTGTCTCCCTCTCTGACTTCAAGGGCAAGGTTGTCGTGCTCTACTTCTATCCAAAAGACGACACCCCGGGCTGTACCAAAGAGGCTCAGGGCTTTCGAGACAACTACAAAATGTATGAGGATAAAGACGTTATTGTTCTCGGGGTCAGCATGGATGACCAAGCTTCTCACCAGCAGTTTAAAGAGAAGTACGGTTTACCGTTTCCCCTCTTAGTCGATAGCGACGGCGCGATTACCAAAGCCTACGATGTCGAGGGACCGGGTTACTCTAAGCGCGTTACCTACGTGATCGATACCGACGGGAAAATTAGTTCGGTGGATGCTCAGGTCAACACCAGCACCCACGCTCAAGACATTCTAGCCAAGCTCGGTTAGTTTCTTTCCCCCGAGGCAAAGGACAACAAAATTCCCTTTGCCTCAGTCAAGATTTAGTTGTCTGGCGTTGTCGTCTGCTGGAGGCGTTCTTGCTGGAGACGCTTATACTCCTCGGCTGCATTGCCAAGATTTATCTGAGAGTCTTCACTGAACTCTTGCAGATTGCGGCTTCTGCTTAAGTTAGCCCGGTGGATTAGATCCGTTGGGTTTAACGTACCGAGGGAGCTATTGCTGTTCGGGTCATACTCATTTCTTTGGACTTCCGTACTGTCCGAATTGGGAAAGGTTTGAGCCAGTACTGGTTCTAAACCCAACGCGATCGCCAGGCCGACGAAACTAATCATTCCAATGCCCCTTAAGGCAGTTAAGTAAAATCTATTCATCACTCCAACCCTGTAAACAATATCAAGAAACCTTTACCTTAACGACAATTCTAGATTCTCGGAGCTACTGCCGACAATTTAAGCAAATCGACGACGTAGCAGTGGCTGGATGAGCAGCAACACCAACGCATCGAAAGCCAGCAAGACTAGCAGCACTCCCCCAAAGCTCACTGAACCCCAAGGAGCCTGCATCACGGTGCTGCTCAAGGCCCAGTCGCCATGCAGATACAGGTAGCGAATCGGCTCAATAGCGTAGGTCAACGGATTAAACGAGGCGACAACCTGTAGCCAACCTGCCATAAACGAGAGCGGCGCTAGCGCCGTACTGGCAAACAGCAACGGCAGATTCGTCACAAAGATAACGGCAATCAGCTCGATGTGTCCAGGAAGCGCAAACGCCAAGCCCAGACTTAGCGCCGTCACTCCCAGAACAATGAGGAAGACAATAACGGCGATCGCTCCTAGCCCCGATAAGCTGGGCAACCCTGCCCCTAAACAGGCACTAGCGGCTACAATGACGGCAGTTTGAATGAAGCTGAGGCTAATAATATAAATCGTTGAAGCCGCCACAACCGAGAAGCGAGAGGCCAAAGGAGCCACCAGCAGACGATTTAAAAACCCAAATTCCCGATCGAACATCACGGGGAGTCCGGCATTTAACGCCCCAGAAAAGGCCGTAAAGACAATCACTCCAGGCGCTAAAAATTTGGCGTATCCCAGCTCGTTGCCAAACAGCCCTTGGGGGGCGTTGTCAAACAGAGCGCCAAACAGGACCAGCCACATGAAAGGCTGAATCACGCCAGCGATTAACGTTGAAGGACGGCGCTGAAGCTGAATAAACAGGCGCTTAGTTAACGCTCCGGTTTCCTGCACAAAATCGCTCACCGGACGGTTCGGCTCAATGGTCGGTCCAACTGCCCCCGGCGACAAACTGACTTGATCGGGTGTAATCGTTTGACTCATACTATTTCCTCTAAACTTAATTCATTTAGCTCAAAGTGAATTCCGAATTTATTTCATCTGCTGTTTCTTTTCTGCCTTGAGGTCGCGGGTTCCTGCTGCCGCCACCTCTGCGTCCATAATGGTGCGTCCGGTTGCTTTTAGATATACATCATCGAGACTGGGACGGGACTGAGCCATGCTAAAAATCGGCAGTCCAGCCGTTTCTAAAGACTGCTCAATCTTACTGAGCGGATTACTTTGACGAGCGACCACCAAGTTCAGGGAATTTCCTTGGGCGGTATTAACAATGACTTCTTCAACAAAGGGCAGAGACTGTAAGAGGTCTTTAGCGAGTTCAGCTTCTGCGGTCGGAGAAAATTCCCGAATCCGCAGCGTTACGCGATCGCCCCCAAGCTGATCTTTGAGCTGGGTTGGCGTACCTTCATCGATCACCACTCCCCGATCGATAATGGCCAAGCGATCGGCTAGGGCATCGATTTCTTCGAGGTAGTGGCTGGTAATCAGCACCGTTGTTCCCGCTTCCCGCAGCCGACGCAGAAAATCCCAAACGACGCGGCGACTTTCAATATCGAGTCCGACCGTCGGTTCATCTAAGACGAGCACTTCTGGTTGATGCAGCAGACCAGCCGCTAAATCGAGGCGCTTGCGCAGCCCCCCAGAGTAGGTTCCGGTTTTTTGGTCGGCGTATTCGCTTAGCCCTAATAACTCTAGTAGCTGCTCGATGCGTTCTTGAGCTGCTGCTTTGGGTAAGTGGTACAGCGCCGCCTGCAAAGCCAGCAACTCTCGCCCCGTTAGGACTTTATCCAGCGCCACTTCTTGCGCCACGTAGCCGAGCCGTCGTCGTGCTGCTCTGGGATTGTCCAGTACCGATACACCGCCTACTGTAAGCTTTCCGGCATCAGGCTTGGCTAAGGTGCAGAGGCAGCGAATCGTGGTGGTCTTGCCAGCACCATTCGGACCCAGCAAGCCAAACACTTCTCCAGACTGGACTTTAAAGGAGATGTCTTTAACGGCTTCTACGGAGCCGTAGCGCTTTTGGAGATTTTCAATTAAAACGGCAGGAGCCATAGATTATGCTTTTGTCTAGAGAGACTACACAAAATTTAAATGCTTTTTTTATTGTAAACAGCGATGGCGGCGATGAGACCTGTATTCAGGTTGAGCAGCTAGCAACCATCAAACGACCTCGAGCTCGTCCTCGCGCAGATGAGCTTTAAATTTTTTACTAAACTGAACCAAAATTGGCAGATTAGCGCTGACTGGCCTTCCCTGCCATTGGGTAACAATGTCAATCACTTCTCCTTCTAAACCTTTGATATCGTGCGGTTCTTTTTTGTGTTCAGGATGATGGTAGACGACGACAGATTTAACGACTCGGACGCGATCGCCAATTTTCATACATTTGTTCTCCCTGCTAATTAGCACAAATGCCTAGACTCTCACTAGGCAACCTTACTATTGTTGCATAGTGCTGACTGATTCAAGTCTGGCGTTTGACGCTCATGGAAGTTCTCCTCTAGGGCCAAAAGTATCTCTCTGTATCGACGTGTCCTAACATTCACAGCAGATAGACTAAAACACATAGATTGCGCGATGAAATCCTAAAAGCCATGATTAACCCGCCTGGTGTTGAACAAAAGTCTCTGCTGACTTCCTTGGGGAAGATGAGCTACTATACGCCGACTCAACCGCCTTGGCAGAACGAGAGCATTCAAAGCCGCCCTATACTGATTTTTTTACACGGCTTTGGTGGCGGTTCTTCGGCCTATGAGTGGTCTAAAGTATATCCGGCGTTTGCTTCTAACTATCGTGTGCTTGCCCCCGACTTAATCGGCTGGGGACGCTCCGAACACCCAGAACGCAACTATCAGCCGGACGACTATATCAACACCATTATTGAATTCCTAGAACAAGCAAGCGACGGACCCGCCGCCGTTGTCGCCTCCTCCCTGACGGGGGCCCTCACCATTCGAGCTGCGGTTCTGCGTCCGGAGCTTTTTCAGAGGCTCATTCTCAGTGCGCCAGCCGGATTATCGGATTTTGGCGAAGACTACACCCGGAGCTTCTTTGCTCAGTTAGTCAGTACCCCTATTCTAGATAAGTTTTTCTACAGTGCTGGCGTGGCCACTGAAAACGGCATTCTCAATTTTTTGCGATCGCGGCAGTTTGCTCGTCCTGAACGGGTTTATCCAGAAATCGTGCGTGCTTATCTAGAGTCGGCTCAACAACCCAACGCTGAATATGCCGCCCTTTCCTTTGTCCGTGGCGACCTCTGCTTCGATTTATCCAAATATATAGCGCAGTTGACCACGCCAACAGCCATAATTTGGGGAGAGAAATCTCAGTTCACCGGACCTGAAATTGGTAAAAGGCTGGCGGCTCTGAATACAAAAGTCCTGTTTCAAGAAATTGAGGATGTTGGCTTAACTCCTCAGCTCGAACTGCCGGAAGTCACGATTGGCTTAATTCAAAAATACTTAGGAATTCTTGGGGAGAAGGAAGGAGTAAATAGCACATTTTAGTCGTCCTCGCCTCCTTGCTCCTTCACGCCATTAGCTCCCAGAACTAACATCCATGACGCTTCCTCTGAAATTGTAGTCAGAACCGTCAATTTCGATGACGCTGCCAATCTTGACCTTTTGATTGCCGAGAACAGCACCATTACTGGTGATCTGGCCATCTCCCACGATTTTGACGATCATATCAGTGACAAAAGCTACTTCTGGTCTGGGATCGGGAAGCGCTTTGACTGAACCATCCGGTTGAGGTACGCTCACGGTTCGCGGCAGGACTTCAGCCGCCACCACTTCTATTTGACCAGCCGGTTGATTACGAATAACAATGCTCGCCGTTTTTTCTTCTTGCAACTGGTTAAGTAAGGCCTGGGGTTCTCGTACACTGAGCCCGCGGACCAGCACATCAACTTCTACTGGTCGATTGCCGCTCACCTGCTGAGCGATTGACCCAGAAGTGCCGGGAAAAAAAACAATCCCAACGATGGCTAACGCAATGACGCAGGCAGCGCCAAGATCTAAAACTGAAACTTTGCCGAATAAGCGCCCTTTAGAATCTAGAATCTTCACGGCTGTATCGTTTGTCGTTGACTCAATATTTATAACACTACTCGCTGAGAGTTGAGTAAAAAAAGCAGTAGGGCGCTTACCTACTGCTCTAACTGTTTCAGTTCAAAAAAACCGGCTGGAGAAGTGCGAGTTTAAGAATTGCGACTAGACAAAGACAGAACTGATTCTGCCCGTCTCAATTCCGGTTATTACTCAGCTTCCTGTCGAGAAACCAGTTTTTCGATATTGGCTTGAGTTTCCTGCAAAAGCTGCTCTCGGCTATCGTTGGCCCTGGTTAGCGTTGGCACTAGATTGCGTGCCTGTAGCGTCATGTGAAGCTGGAGCTGGGCGACGTACTCGCTGATATCTTCACGAAACAAATTTGGTGAGGGAGCAGATTGCATCAAAACTTCTTTCTCCTTGGTATTCAGATTACTCAGTATAGACGTTATCACGCCACCAGAAGACATCAGGCGCTTTCCTTTCCAAGTCTAAATATTTCTACATATATCTGGCAGAGAACTTAAACAAAGATTAAAACTTTTGAATTTCTTTATATTATCGGCAACTTTCCTCATTGACGAACCTGTACGATCAGTAAGGAAAAGTAGGGCAGCTCTAGATTTGGGCGATCGCGCAAGTCGCGGTAAATTACTTGCTGGGGCTGAGTGGCTCGTTCTACGACATAACACTGCTTCAGCAAGTGATGCTGGTTGAGCAGTGACCATACTTGCCTGTATACCGAACTGACCTTCATCAGCACCACGACATCGGCCCACTGTAGCACCGATTCTAATGCCTCAACGCTGTAGAGAGTCGGCAACACCGCTAGATTTTGGCTGCGGACTGTCAACGGAATGCCTAACGCTGCCGCTGCTGCCATTGGCGAACACACTCCTGGTACTGTTTGAATTGCAACCTCTGGGTACCGTTGGTGTAGCGTTTGTGCTAAATAAGTAAAGGTGCTGTAAAAACTGATGTCTCCCTCACAGGCAAAAGCCACATCGCCTTCTTGAAGGTAGTGCCAGACAGTAGCGGCTGCGGTCTGCCATGCCTGAGCGAGAATCTGCTCGTCCTGGACGTAGGGAAAGCGCAACGGCAGGCTGTGCTGAGCGGGAGTAAGCCACGATGAGATAATTTGCTGGGCAATCCCTAGTTTGTTACCAACGCCAGCCGGAAAGGCGATCGCCGGAACGCTCTGTAACAGGCGTAATCCCTTGACCGTAATCAGTTCCGGATCTCCTGTCCCAACGCTAATTCCGTAGAGAGTCCCTATTCCCACCGCTTGCTTTTAGAATGTCACTACCGACCGTTATTGTACCGGGTTATTTTGCTCGCTCAAACGAATACTGTGCTCTGCAACAGCTACTCACTGCCCGCGGGTTTCCGACTACGACCGTACCGCTCAAATTACGAGACTGGTTGCCTACCGTCGGTGGCCGCTCCATGATACCCATTCTGCGCCGAATCGAGGATACGGTGCAGGCGATGCGGGAACAGTATCAGTCTCCGATCAATGTGATTGGACATTCTGCTGGTGGCTGGATTGCTCGGATCTATTTAGGCGACATTCCCTACACCATTCATAACGATGTCGCTCAAACCCAAGGGGTCTGGAATGCTCACGCCCATGTCGCTACGCTAGTTACTCTGGGAACTCCGCACGTCAGTCAAGAACGCTGGACCAAACGGAATTTGGATTTTGTCAAGGACAATTACCCGGGCGCTTTCTATCCTCACATTCGCTACGTCTGTGTTGCTGGCAAGGCTGTTTATGGCAAACGCTTCCAAAGCTGGCTGGCTTACAACAGCTATCAGCTCACAATTGGCGAGGGAAATTCTTGGGGAGACGGCATTACCCCCATTGCTGCCGCCCATTTAGCAGGAGCCACCAATCTTACCCTTGAAGGAGTGTGGCACTCGCCGAAGTCTCCGGGGATGTGGTATGGTTCTCCTGAAGCAACACAAGAGTGGGTTTCGTATTTACTTTAATTGGGTTGTTGATTGTTGATGGTTTTCTGACTATCCCGCTTGCGAACCTTGTCGGACACTGGTCACTGTTGATATGGTTCCCAAATTGATAAATCCTCTGGGCGATCGACATCATTAAGTAGGCGTAAGGAATATACAGTAAGTCCAAGTGTTTGAGCAATGTGTTGAGTTGACCGAAGAACCGTTTCGGTTCCCCAGTCGATTCCGGTAAACAGTTCTGGCACTAAGCGTTTTAGCCCGATGAGGTAATAGCCTCCGTCCTCTGCCGGACCTAGCACTAAGTCATGCTGCTTGAGCGCGGTCAAGGCTTTAGCAAGTATTGCTGCATCGATGTCGGGGCAATCAGTGCCAATGGCCACCACTCGCTCCATCCCCGCAGCCAAGGCAGACTGAAACGCCTGTTTCATCCGCTGTCCTAAATCTCCTACTCCCTGCTGGCAATAGGTCAAGTCAGGGCCTAACCATGCCTGCATTACCGTTGAACTCCCGCCAGCGTAATATACCTGGATGGATAAAGGACGCTGCGATCGCAGTTCCTTGGCCTGCTTCAGAGTATGCTGAGTCATTTGCTGCTGTAGATTGGCTGCGCCTGCTTCCCCGAGTGCTGGAATCAGTCGGGTTTTGGTTTTTCCGGGTTCTGGGTAGCGAGTAAAAATGAGCAGGCATTCTTGAGTATCCATGTATTATTCACGACTGCGAGTAAAAATAGTCAGCATAACGGGTCCAAGAAGATCAGCATGTTTCACCAATTCTAAACCGACTGTTTTCCCCAATTGCTCGCGCTGCTGAGGAGTATGCAGGCGCAATCCGCCAGGAGAAAAGGGAATATAGGCTATCGGAATTTTAAAGGTGGCATCTGCTAAATAGAAGCATCCTCCCGGACGCAGTACGCGGCTTACCTCTGCCAACACCTGCTCAGGATGAGGATAGTGCAGAAAGCTCATGGTGTTAAAGACGGCATCGAACTGACCCTCTGCAAACGGCAGTGATTCAGCATTACCTTGAATAAAAATGAGATGAGGATGGCGATCGCGTCGCGCTTGCCGCAGCATGGCGGCGGAGAGATCAAGTCCGGTTCCCCGGAGAGTGGGAAACTGAGCAACCAGACGCTTTAACAGGCGACCTGTGCCGCAGCCGAGATCGAGCACACAGGGCTGTTGGGGGAGTTCCACCTCTGCGAGCAGCCGCTTGTGGATTGCCTGGTACACGACCGTCGTCAGCAATGCATCGTAGTGAGGAGCCCAGCGGTCGAAAAACTGTTCCTTGTCCTGCATGGTGGTTACTGAGGCTGCATTGACCGACGGCGACCTTGCCGAAATAACCCGAGGAGAATCAGGACAACGGCTAGTCCGATTCCCGTGGCGGCAATGGTGACGATACTGAGATTGGCCACAGCGATCGCGACGAAAGCCCAGGCAAAAACGAGCACAAACGCCAGGTCACGCCGCTGAACGGCCACCGTTGCTCCAATCAGCGCCGCCACCACCAGCATCACCACGGTCCAAACCTCATCGCTTAATCCCCATCCGTTCCAGTTGCTGATGTAAAGAGCACTCGCCACATTAACAATCGTGGCGACGCTGATCCAGGCTAGATAAATACTCACCGGAATATTTACAAACCACTTCTCCTGGCGATGAACTCGTTCGACACCAATGCCGAGGCGTAGATAGAGCACAATCAGAGGAATGAGAATCAACAGCATTGCCACAATCGACAGGGCAAATAATTGATAGGAAAAGAGGAAGATCCAAACAATCTGGGCTAGGCTAGCAATGACCAATAGATGGTCCAGCTTGCGCAGATTGGGTTTACGCTTTTGAGCAGGGAGTGCTTGATAAACTGCCAAGCAAATTAAGCCTAAGTAGATCACTCCCCAAATCGCAAAGGCATAGTTCGCTGGAATGATCAAAACGGGTTGCAGAATGGTATTGGCAATTTCCCCAACGTTCTGTCCGCTAGGCGGAGCCAAATTAGTGACGGTGTTGACAATAATAGCGGCCAGAATAGCAGCCAGAGTAAGAATCTGCCGCACTGTATCTCGGCTGTTCATTGATAGATACTGAGAAGGTGTCATAAGAGTAATATAGTGAGATCGTGTAGCTGACCACTCCATCCCTTCATCTTTCTTTAGGGGAGTCTCGTGGAAATATCAGCTAATTTCCCTTTCCCCCTTCCCCTTTCCCCGTCCCGCCGGGGACAATTTTCCCCTTCCCCGTCTCGGACTCATTGACTAGAGTTAAACAAAAGAGCAATCCCAGCGATCGCCACGATAACCCCTAACAACGCTCTTGGACTAATTTTATCTCCCATCGCTGCTGCAATCGGCAGCACAAACAGAGGACTGGTAGCGAGCAGAGTTTGGGCAATCCCGGCTGGGGCGAACTTGAGAGAGGCTTGCTGAAGCCAAATGCCCAGATAGGTACTGCCAAAGGAGGCGATCGCAATGATGCTGACGAGACGCACCGACCAAGCGACGGCAGTGGGGCGATCGCGGCGAGGACGCACCCACAGAAGCAGTAGCACCACCACTGTCCCGGCGGTCAACCGCAGCAGCGTACTCCCCAAGGGAGTAATGGCCGACTCCACGAGGGCAAACCGAGAGAGCACCGCGCCAACGGCTTGAGCTATCTCCGAGAAAACGCCCCAGATGATTCCGCGAACGTTACTGTCAGCGGTGGTAGACGGCGTACGTTCAGCAATCACCCAGGCAACACCTAGAACGGTGACAAGAATGCCGCACCAGGCGATCGCGCTGAGTTGTTCTCCCAAGAAGACTAAAGCGAGTACAGCCGTGAATGGAGGAGCCAAAGTCTCCATTAGCAAGGTTTTCCGAGGTCCGAGGCGGTTGAGTGCCGCGAAATAGGCCGTATCTCCGAAGCCAATCCCGGCTGCACCGCTCAACAGCAAGATTCCGGCGGGTACTGCCTCTAGTTGGGGTAATTCCGCTCTTAGCGCTAAGGTAATTGCGATTAGCACTAGCGCCACCAGCCCTTTATACAAATTGAGCTGGAGAGGGCCAATTCTTTGACCAAGAAGCCCATAAACCGCTGAAGAAGCGGCCCACAGAAAGGCGGCACTCAACGCCGCCAGTTCGCCAACGTATTGATCGATCGCCAAAAATTCCACAGCTTGAAATCGCTGTACGCCCGGTCGCAACGAATCCTCCCTGTCATTTTAGAGGAGCAATGCCCCAATTGGCGGTATTCGCTCAGAAAATTAGTGTTTCCAGCACGAGCCAAGCTGATTGCCATTAAAAGCTTAACTTGGTCAACAAATCTAAGCTTTCTGTAAAAGTTCAATATCCTCATTGAGGAACGGACCGTAGGAGTGAATCAGATCAGCTTCTCTGGTGTATTCTGCTCTGACAAAGTAAAGATTGAACCGGCAATCAGCGATTTCTCCGACCTGACCTCTCAAAATACCCGTCGTAATTCTGACGCGATCGCCTTTTTGATAGCTCATTTTTGAAAAACTGTTTCGTAAAGGTAGAGTATATTCAGCCATTGTGAAATTTTCGGAAATAAAAAACCCGCGCCAAAACGCGAGCTTTTTTGAGCCGATCAGTCCCAGACTGGGAAATCAGCAAGTTAGTTCAGGGTAAAAAATAGGCGATCGGGCAAGAACCAGTTAATAAAAATTAACAACACTGCCTGCACAGAGAGGAAGGCAAACAGCAGCACCGGGGCGTTAGAAAGAAACTTGGTAAAATTCTCCATCAATTATTCTCCAATATATTTGCAATGCTGAGCTAGAGCTAAGCCTAGCGGGGGGAAACCGGAATTTCGGTTTCTTTGGCCGTTAATTCTCCAGACAAAAGTTCCTGAACGGCGGCTACGGGCCAGAGGAAGCCACTAAACATCTTCGTCAACGCTAACGGAACATCGATCTGAATTTCTTTCATTTCGGGGTTCTTATCATCTCGGACATCGATAATGTAAGACCGGCCAACCCAACCGATCCAGCCAGCGATGTAGAGAAAGATTAAACTAGGAACGATGAAGTCTCCGGCACTACCGGGACGGCCATCGACAACCAGATAGGGCAAACCCTCTGGACCGCAAAGCTGCTTGGCGTATCGCTCTGCTCTTTTCTGACCAGACTGGGGATCGCCAATGGTGTTGCGGAAGTTCTTTGCCCGTTCCTGGTAAGCTGGAGATTCGCTACAGGGAACGAGCCGCTGCAAACCAACATCATTAACTGGTTCGGCATAAGCACTAGAGACTAAACCAAACCACAGCATGAATACTGTTACTAAAGCCAACAATCGTCGCATAAATTTGTTTCCTTTTATTACAAAAGAAAAAGTTTTTTGTACAAAAACGAAATCTTCATCTGTACACGAAGCAATCTTACTCTGAGGCGGGATCTCAGTAAAGATTAAGTAACTATAAAGTTGTATTTTGTAGCAAACTAGAAAATAAAATGGCAACCATCCTAGCCATAGAAACCAGTTGCGATGAAACAGCCGTCGCCATTGTTCAAGACAGGGCAGTTCGGTGCAGTATTGTGGCCTCGCAGATTAACGTTCACCGCCAGTACGGAGGGGTAGTTCCTGAGATCGCCTCGCGCCAGCATGTAGAAACCATTAATCACTGCCTTGCTCAAGCCCTTGTAGAAGCTAATTGTGACTGGTCAGAAATCGACGGCATTGCGGCCACGGTCGCTCCTGGTTTGGTAGGAGCCTTAATGGCGGGAGCGAGTGCCGCTAAAACCTTAGCGATTGTTCACGACAAACCCTTTGTCGGCATTCACCACCTAGAAGGACACATCTATGCCTCCTATCTTAGTCAGCCCCAGCTAGAGCCGCCTTTCTTGTGTTTGTTAGTCTCCGGCGGACATACTAGCCTAATTTACGTCAAGGACTGTGGGGTGTATAGTCAGCTTGGAGCAACTCGCGATGATGCTGCCGGGGAAGCATTTGACAAAGTAGCGCGGCTGCTGGATTTGGGATATCCTGGCGGACCCGCGATCGATCGCCTCGCTCAGTCGGGCAACCCTCAAGCCTTTGCCCTGCCAGAAGGCAAAATTTCTCTTCCCGGCGGTGGCTATCATCCCTACGATTCTAGCTTTAGTGGCTTAAAAACAGCGGTGCTGCGGCTGGTGCAGGCTCTCCCAGAGAACAACGTACCGGTGAGCGATCTCGCTGCTAGTTTTCAGGAGACGGTCGCGCGATCGCTCACCAACAAAACCATTGCCTGCGCCCTCGACTATGGTGTAAAGGCAATTGCCGTCGGCGGTGGCGTAGCCGCCAACAGCGGTTTAAGACACCATCTCCAGTCCGCTGCTGCTGCTCATCATCTCAGCGTTCATTTCCCGCCTCTTTCTCTGTGTACAGACAACGCCGCTATGATTGGCTGTGCGGCGGCTGACCATCTCAATCGCGGTCATACTTCCTCACTCTCGCTGGGCGTTCAATCTCGACTCCCCATTACAGAAGTCATGACACTGTACGAGACTGAGCCAGTCCACCATTAACCATCAACCTAGACCAACTCCGGTGCTTCGGCTATCCGTCGAAATAAGTAGCCAGTGCCGCGCTCGGTAATAATAAACTCTGGCTGCTTGGGGTCGGCTTCAATTTTGGCCCGTAGCCTAGAAATATAAACGTCTACAATCCTCAGATCTCGATGTCGCTTGGGCACGTAGCCCCAAATCGCGGTTAAGATATCGGCGCGGCTAATGGCGGCTCCGGAATGACTGACCAGAAGCTGAAGGAGATTAAACTCTAGGTCGGTTAACTGTAGTTGGCGATCGCCGAGGGTAGCTCGTCGCCGATTGTTGTCGAGCTGCAAGTTACCAACCTGAACGACTCCAGATTCGTACAGCTCAGCCGGACGCTTGCGCACCCGACGCAGGATCGAATTGATGCGAGCCTCCAGCTCTTTGGGAGAAAACGGCTTAATCAGATAATCATCCGCTCCAAACTGAAGCCCCGTAATGCGATCGGCAACATCGGCCAGGGCAGTTAGCATAATAATGGGAACGTCAGAGTGTTTTCTAATCTCCTGACAGACGTAATAACCGTCTCCGTGAGGCATCATTACGTCTAACACAATTAAATCGGGGTTTTCTTCAGAAAAAGCTTGCAGTGCCTGTTGACCGTCACCAGCCGTAACAACCTCATAGCCAACCATAGACAGGCGAGTTTTTAAAA
Source organism: Cyanophyceae cyanobacterium (assembly GCA_050331735.1). Classification (GTDB taxonomy): domain Bacteria; phylum Cyanobacteriota; class Cyanobacteriia; order Cyanobacteriales; family JBHJGN01; genus JBHJGN01. The sequence goes on along the minus strand of JBHJGN010000016.1, from coordinate 82,251 downwards.
TTCGACAGACGGCAGACTCATCGTCCACCACCAGGATTTTTTCCAGGTGTTCCACGTCTTGTTCCTTAGATTAGTTTTGATCCTCAGCTAGAAAATGTGGAATTATTATCAATATGATAACAAAAATATTCATTGAACCCTGCGGATACCCACTCGTCTGAGCACTCAACAGTCTTTCGTTCCCAGAAAAGCGGCTATCCAGAATTATATTAAGTTTCGTATACAGATTTTTGAGTTCTTGCTTTTATGTAAATGAATTTAATTTAAATTCATATTTAGAAGCATTCTGCCGATCGTCAATGGCTGATACGATCTTCAAAGAGTAAATGTTAGGCAGTAGTGGGACTGATGATATGCCAAACCCATTTATCGGCGTCAGAATCCCGACCGAACTGAACGAGGCGATGACCGCTCGCGTACACGAAACCGGGCAGTCAAAGTCAGAGATAGTCATCGAAGCGTTGAAGAGTTACCTCGGACTCTCTTCCTATCAAGAAAGACTAACAGAGATCGAGCAGCGCCTATCCGTGATTGAAGCCGCTATCAACGCCAATGCTCCAGACTCCCTCGAGCGCCATCAAGACCATCACTCAGCTCATCATAGAATTATTGAGGAGTAGCGCCGTAGGCGTAGGGAAAAGGGAAATCTTTCCAGGACGGAAGAGAACACCAGATCAACATTGACCGGCCCTTCGGGTGCTCTCTCCGCGAGAGCGGCTGCTGTTAGCAGTCAGCGGCGATCGCGACGTTTCCTCTGGGATAGTCAAGCCAATTCAACTTTTCCAACAACTGGATTCGTTTTCCTTTCCCCTTTTCCCGCGCCTACGGCATAATATAATCCTGCAACGCTTTTACCTCTAACGGCTGAGACTGCAATGAGCGGATGGCGGCTACCGTTGCTTTGGCTCCGGCAATGGTGGTGACGATGGGGAGCTTGTAGTCGAGGGCAGTACGGCGAATTTTCCGGCCATCGGTTTGAGATTCTTCCCCGGAAGGCGTATTGATGATGAGCTGAATCTGCTCGTTTTTGATCCAGTCGATCACGTGGGGACGACCTTCGTGGAGCTTCAGAACTAGTTCAATGTCAGCGATGCCGTTTTCCTGGAGAACCTGTCGCGTACCGGAGGTGGCGACGATTGTGAATCCAAGGTCAATGAGGTCTTTAACAACGGGCACCGCTGCTGCTTTATCGCGATCGCTCATCGATACAAACACCGTGCCCTCCAGCGCTAAATCTACCCCTGCCGCAATTTCAGCCTTGGCAAAGGCCCGCCCAAACTCGGTATCAATGCCCATTACTTCCCCGGTTGAGCGCATTTCTGGACCCAGCAGCGTATCGGAACCGGGAAATTTACTGAACGGGAGTACGGCCTCTTTGACCGCGATATGCTCAAGCACGGGCTCATGAGTCACTCCTAGCGACTTCAGCGTTTTACCAGACATGATTTGAGAGGCTAGCTTGGCCAGCGGCACTCCGGTCGCTTTGGAAACGTAGGGAACAGTGCGAGAGGCGCGGGGGTTCGCTTCTAGAATATACACCTGTTCGCCCTGCACCGCGTACTGAATATTCATTAATCCCACCACTTTTAACGCTCGGGCGAGCTGTTCAGTCCACCGACGAATTGTATCAATGGAGGCAGACAGAGAGGTGTAGGGAATGGAGCAGGCCGAATCTCCAGAATGAACCCCTGCTTGCTCGATGTGTTCCATAATGCCGCCGATGACGACTTGCCCAGTTTGGTCAGCGAGGGCATCGACATCGACCTCAATGGCGTTTTCCAGAAACTTATCGATGAGAATGGGATGTTCTGGCTCGACTTCAACGGCGTAGGTGATGTAGCGCTGTAGCTCTTCGTCGGAGTAGACAATTTCCATCGCCCTGCCGCCGAGGACGTAGGAGGGACGCACGACGATCGGATAGCCGATGCGCCCCGATATTGCCAACGCTTCCTCGTAGCTGCGGGCAATGCCGTTGGGCGGCTGCTTGATGTCGAGTTCTCGGAGGATTTTCTCGAAGCGTTCGCGATCTTCTGCGGCATCAATGGAGTCGGGAGCGGTTCCCCAAATTTTGGTATGGACCTGGCCCTCGGGTGCGTTGAGATAGTTTTCTAGCGGCACGGCTAGCTTGAGGGGCGTTTGCCCCCCAAACTGAATAATAATGCCTTCCGGATTTTCGACTTCAATAATGTTAAGCACGTCCTCCCTCGTGAGGGGTTCAAAGTAGAGGCGATCGCTCGTATCGTAGTCGGTCGAAACCGTTTCGGGGTTAGAGTTGACCATAATGGTTTCAAATCCGGCATCGCTGAGGGCAAAGGCGGCATGGCAGCAGCAGTAGTCGAACTCGATGCCTTGACCGATGCGGTTGGGACCACCGCCGAGGATCATCACTTTTCGTTTATCCGAGGGCGTGACTTCTGATTCTTCCGGTTCGTAGGTGGAGTAGTAGTAGGGTGTAAAGGCTTCAAATTCGGCAGCGCAGGTATCGACTACTTTGTAAACTGGCACGACTCCCAATTGTTTACGGGTCGAGCGGACTTCGTCTTCGCCGGTTTTAGTGGCAAAGGCAATCTGATGATCGGAAAATCCCTGCTGTTTAATAGAGCGCATCTGCTCTCCGGTAATCTGCTTGAGGGAAGTGCGCTTGAGGAATTTTTCCGTTTCCAGTAATTCCGCCAGTTTGTCTAAAAACCAAAGATCGATGGCGGTCAGTTCGTGGATTTCCTCTACCGACATTCCCAACCGGAGCGCCTGGTGAATCGTAAAGATGCGTTCTGGATTTGGGGTGCGCAACTGAGAGCGGATTTGCCCCAGAGACGGCAGGGTTTGGGCGCGATCGCACCCGAAGCCGTAGCGACCCGTTTCGAGGGAGCGGAGGGCTTTTTGAAAGGATTCCTGGAAGGTGCGTCCAATCGCCATCGCTTCTCCGACGGACTTCATCTGCGTGGTCAAGATGGCTTTGGTGCCGGGGAATTTCTCGAAGGCAAAGCGGGGCACTTTCGTGACGACATAATCGATGGTTGGCTCAAACGAAGCGGGCGTTTTTTTAGTAATGTCGTTGTTGATTTCGCTGAGGGTGTAGCCTACAGCCAACTTAGCGGCAAACTTAGCAATGGGAAATCCCGTTGCTTTCGAGGCGAGGGCCGAGGAGCGAGACACCCGTGGGTTCATTTCAATCACCACGATTTCGCCGTTAACGGGGTTCACGGCAAACTGAATGTTCGAGCCACCCGTTTCGACTCCAATCTCGCGGATGATTTTCTGAGACGCATCCCGCAGTCGCTGATACTCTTTATCGGTTAGGGTTTGAGCCGGGGCCACGGTAATCGAGTCTCCGGTATGTACGCCCATCGGATCGACGTTTTCGATCGAGCAGATAATCACCACGTTATCGGCCAGATCCCTCATCACCTCTAGTTCGTACTCTTTCCACCCCAGCAGAGACTTTTCCACTAAAATCTGGGAAACCGGAGAGGCATCTAGCCCAAGCTGAGCAATTTCCTCGAACTCCTCCTGGTTGTAGGCAATGCCGCCGCCGCTGCCGCCGAGGGTAAAGGCGGGCCGAATAATTAAGGGGTAGGAGCCGATGACTTGGGCGATCGCCTTGGCTTCGTCCCAACTACTCGCGATTCCTGAAGGGCACACTGGTATGCTAATCCGCGCCATCGCTTCTTTAAAGAGCTGACGATCCTCGGCCATTTCGATGGCCCCAAGCTTGGCTCCAATCAGATCGACTTTGTAGCGGTCCAGTACACCTTGTTTGGCGAGAGTGACAGCAACGTTCAGCGCTGTCTGTCCGCCCATCGTCGGCAGCAGAGCATCGGGTCGTTCTTTGGCGATGATTTTTTCAACGATATCCGGAGTCAGCGGTTCGATGTAGGTTCGATCCGCCATTTCCGGGTCAGTCATAATTGAGGCCGGGTTAGAATTAACCAGCACCACCTCATATCCTTCTTCTCGCAGGGCTTTACAGGCTTGGGTTCCAGAGTAGTCAAATTCGCAGGCTTGGCCGATCACGATGGGACCAGAACCGAGAAGCAAAATTTTGTGCAGATCGTCGCGGCGGGGCATAGACTATCACCGGGAATGATATTTCAGTCCCAAATATTGTATAGGTTCTGACCGCAGTTATCGCTGTTTGTCTGCGTTTGCTAACTTGTGTCTCATGCCCCTAGCCGCGCTTCACTCCTTCAGCCGGATCACAGGTTAAAAAGACCAAAGTAAAATCCAGCGATGATGAGGAGAGGCAGCGCGACGACCACTGTTAAAGTAATGCCAAACTTCCAAGAGGGCGTTTTGTCTGGAGTGAGAACAGGTCTAGCGTTGATATCTTCTTTCTGAGTTTGGGGGTCCATAGCAATAAAAGCGATCGTATCGCCTTTATTGTGGGAATAAATCATCGTTGCTTCATCCTACTTTCAGTAGAACTGAACGACTAAGCTCGCGGGCGGACTAGACGCTCAACGGTTACTGCTCCTGAGTCGGTGTAACGGATCGCGTTACCGACTAAATTTGAGACAATTTGCTGAAGGCGAAACGAATCTACACATTTGCTAATGAGGGCTTGGCTGAAGTCTTCCATTGCAAAAGTGAGCCGCTGCTCTCTCTAGAGTTAGAGAATATTAATATGTCTTAGGATAGATCGAAAGCTGTTGAACTATTTATATCCAGGCAAAAGGGGCGAGCGCTTTTTGAGAAGCCAATCTGGAAAAGGATGTTGGACAATAGAGAAAGCAGCCTTCACTGGCACTGATGTCTAAGCAAACCCCGTCAACCGTCGATTCCTTGAACAGCAAGCTGATGTTTGCGGCTCACGCGGCCTGTTTTGTGGTATTGGGGATAAGCTGCTTGGTGCTGTTGGGCTGGCTCTTTGATGTGGCCGTTTTAACAAGCTTTCTGCCGGAACGGGTAACGATGGCCGTCAGTACCGCCTTCAGTTTTATCAGCAGCAGCTTGTTTTTGGGGAGGTATCAGCACCAAGTCCGTCACCAGAGCAGCAGACACCGCCATTTATTTCCGCTCGTTTACGCACTTCCTGCTGGCGTGGTGTTCTTGAGCCTGCTGACCCTGATTCAGTACACCTTAAATATCAATCTAGGCATCGAGGAAGTTCTCTTTCGCTCTTCTGAGGCGATCGCCAAGACAGCACGGGGTCAGATGGCTCCGAATACGGCGAGCAACTTTCTCTTGTGGAGTGCAGCAGTCGTGTTGCTGACCCGACAGCGCTACTGGGCTGCTCAGAGTTTAGCTTACCTCGTTTTTCTGATTGCGTTCTTGGGTCTCGTCGGTCATGCTTACGACCTCACGATCCTCTACGGTATCGATTCCTACACCGGGATGGCCATTCCTACTGGAATCAATTTTGTGTTGCTCGCTCTGGCGCTGTTAGGAACCTACCCGGAGCGAGGATGGATGAGAGTGATCACCACCGACGCAGCCGGAGGCATTATGGCCCGGACCTTTCTCCCCATTGTTTTAGGGATGCCAGTGATTGTCGGCTGGCTAGTGCTGTTGGGATTGCGCCACAATTTCTATGGAGCAGATTTTGGCATTGCCCTCAGAAGTATTGTGGAGGTATTGCTGTTAGGGTGGGTTGTCTGGTGGGTTGCTAGAAAACTCAATGAGCTGGACCGCCAGCAGCAGCAGATGACCCGTGCCCTGTCAGCGAGCGAACGCCGCTTTCGCGCTATATTTAATCAAACGTTTCAGTTTATCGGGCTGCTGACTCCGCAGGGACTGCTGTTAGAAGTCAATCAAACGGCTCTCGACTTTGGGGGAATGCAGCGCTCAGATGTGGTGGGTAAACCCTTTTGGGAGGCTCACTGGTGGCGGATATCACGTCAGGCTCAGGAGCGACTGCAAGAGGCGATCGCCGCTGCTGCTCAAGGAAACTTTGTGCGCTACGAAGTGGACGTTCAGGGAGCCGATCAGCAGATTATTACTATTGATTTTTCTCTGCGTCCGGTGGGAGAGACCGACGTTAACTGGCTCATTGCCGAAGGACGAGAGATTACTAAAATGAAGCAGGTCGAAGAGCAACTGCGCCAGAGCGAAGAACGCTTTCGTCGCGCCTTCGACGATGCCGCCACCGGAGAAGCACTGGTGGCTCCCGACGGACGCTTCTTGCGAGTGAATCGCTCGTTATGCGAACTATTGGGCTATGACACGAAAGAGCTGCTGGCAAAAACGTTTCAAGACCTCACTCATCCTGACGATCTCGATATCGATCTTGCCTACGTGCAGCAGATGCTTGCGGGAGACATTCGCACCTATCAGATGGAGAAACGCTACATCCACAAACAAGGGCATCTCGTGTGGGTGTTACTAAACGTTTCCCTGGTTCAAAATACGGAGGCGCAACCGCTCTATTTTGTCTCTCAAATTCAGGATATTAGCCAGCGCAAGCGAGTAGAATCTCAATCAGAGAATCTCGTTGCCGAACTGGAGCGCAGCAACAGCGATTTAGAAGAATTTGCTAGCGTTGTGTCTCACGATTTGCTGGCTCCTCTATATAAGCATCAAATGTTAAGCGACATCTTCATCGAGGAATATGGCGAAGTGCTAGATTTCGACGGGCGCGACTATGTTGAACGCATGGGGAGGCTGACTCATCGGATGCAGATTCTCATCAAAGATTTGCTGACTTTTTCTCGCGTTGCCACTCAGGTACAGCCTTTTGCGACCGTGAATCTGAACACCATTGTTCGAGAAGTGGTTTCCGATTTGGGAGCGGAAATCGCCAAGACAGATGGACAGGTAGCAGTCGATGAGCTACCAACCCTCGAAGCGGATGCGCTGCAAATGCGTCAACTGTTTCAGAATCTGCTCAACAATGCTTTGAAATTTCATCAGCCGCATGTTGCTCCACGGATCAAAATTTATCAGCTTCCCGCTTCCCCTAACAGTAAATTCCATAGCCCTGATCGCTGCCACATTGCGATTGAAGACAACGGCATTGGCTTTAATCCTCAATACCACCAAAAAGTGTTTTTGCCTTTCCATCGCCTGCATTCTAGTAGTCAGTACGAAGGCACTGGTTTAGGTCTAGCAATCTGTCGCAAAATTATTGCTCGTCATCGCGGAGACATTCTTGCTCAGAGCGCTCCTGGACAAGGAACCACCATCATCTTCAGCCTCCCGCTCAAACAGTCCGAGGACCACCATCAATAGATAAAGTAATTTGTTAATTCTTGATTTATTCCTAGCGATTCTTGACAGAGCTTAAAATATCTTTAAGAATTCTAAGAGGAGGCAGCAGCTCAGCTTAACTCCCGACGCTTACCTAAATTTGCTTATACGTCCTTAATGCTGATCTGCACTATTCACAACTGCAAGAACGTACTTAGGGATCAATGTTAAATCATCGCTGCCAGGTTCTCCTGATTGAAGACGATGTTGAAGAAAGCCAAAGAATTCAACAGTTTCTGAGCAACACTCGCTCGACTCTTTTTAAAGAGGGGTTTAGTTTAGATATAGCTGACACTTTAGAAGCAGGGCGAGCACAACTGCAACAGCGAAACTTTGATGTGGTTCTCCTCGATCTTATGCTGCCAGATAGCCGGGGAATGGGGACATTAGTAGAAGTGCAGCAGGTAGCGGCAGGAATGCCAATTATTGTGCAATCGGTCCTCGAAGATGAAACGGTAGCGGTGAAAGCTCTTGATTTAGGAGCCTGTGGCTACCTGCCGAAAGCTAAGCTAGATGCTAACTTACTAGTATATGCAATTCGCACCGCAATCGAACGAAGTCGGCAACTCGCCGCGCGCGAGCAACCCCAGCGGCAGCGGCAGGAGCAGGAATTAGAGCTGCTCGAGCAGATTATGACCGGCTCGGCAAGCTTAGATAGTAAACTGCTCGGGTTAGAGCCACTGTATAGCCGAATGCCAGACGTGTTTGAAGAATTACGGCAGCGGTATGAGGAACTGCTAGAGCGGGCGCTGGAGCGGCAAATTTATAAGGTCGAGTACCAAATTTCTCCTCAGCTCGATGCTCTTGCCGAACAGTTGGGATACCTCAAGGCAACGCCCCGAGATATTATTGAGCTGCATACGCAGGTTTTAAAACAAAAGGCGCAGACGGCTAAGCCCCAAAAAGCTCAAGCCTACACGGAAGAAGGGCGGTTTTTGCTGTTGGAGCTGATGGGCAAGTTGACAGCTTATTATCGAAGATACTACGTTGGTTTGAGTAAAATTAATCTGGCGAAAAGCTATAATGACTTGTCTTGATCCTGATTGGGAACCATGACGCAGGACTCTGCGCCGTAAATTTTTAATGTCCGAACAATATCTCCTTAAGCTGTACGTTACAGGAAACACGCTGCGATCGCAACGGGCGATCGCTAACCTGAATCGTTTCTGCGAGCAAGAGCTACCGGGACAGCACACTATTACCATTATCGATGTCCTGAAAACTCCTAAAGTAGCGGAGGAGGAAAAAATCTTGATTACACCGACTCTCGTTAAAGAGCAGCCCCTCCCTTGCGAACGCATTATTGGCGATTTGTCGGATACAGAAGTTATCCTATTTGCCTTAAATATTCCCTCGAAGTCGCAAGCCCAGGGTAGCTAGGGCTACGGGCAGAAATACCAAGCAATTAATCTTGATGAGCACACCCAACGAATTAGAGCTGCTGAAAAAGGTCCAAACGGGAATTCCTGGTTTCGATTTAATTTCTCTTGGAGGATTACCAAAAGGTCGTACCAGTCTAGTGACCGGAACGGCGGGGACAGGGAAAACGATTTTCGCCTGTCAGTTTTTAGTAGAGGGCATTAAGCGGGGTCAAAACGGGGTATTTGTTACGTTTGAAGAACCGCCAGCGATGGTTCGCAAAAACGTCCGCGGCTTCGGCTGGAATATCGAACAGTGGGAAGAGGAAGGCAAGTGGGCCATTGTGGATGCCACGGCTGAAGACTTTAGCGACCTGCTGATCAGCGGCGATTATGATTTGGGTGCTTTACTGGCTCGGATTCAATACGCCATTAACCAAGTTGATGCTCAGCGTATCTCTCTAGACTCCATCAGCTCTATTCTCAGCTACGTTCCGGATCGGGGTCGCGTCCGCCGCGATCTCTTCAGAATTTCGGCGGCGCTGCGGGAGCTTGACATTACCGCCGTGCTGACAGCAGAACGTACGGACGAGTACGGTCAAATCAGCAGCTATGGTGTGGAAGAGTTTGTCGCCGACAACGTGATTATTCTGCGGCACGTACTGGCTCAGGAGAGGCGCCGTCGCACGGTAGAAATCCTCAAGTACCGAGGCACAGAACACCAAGGAGGCGAATTTCCGTTTACCATTCTTCCCGACCGAGGCATCGTCGTCATTCCGTTTTCAGCGAAGGGATTGATCCAAACTTCCTCAGTGAATCGGATCACGTCCGGTAATGCTGAACTCGACCAACTATGCGGCGGTGGCTTTTTCCGCGAAACGGTCGTCCTGGTATCAGGAGCCACCGGAACTGGAAAAACCTTGATGGCCACGGAGTTTTTAGTTGGGGGCATCACCAGCAACGAGCGGAGTTTGCTGCTGGCGTTTGAAGAGAACCGCCAGCAGTTGATTAGAAATGCGGCCAACTGGGGAGTCAACTTTGAGCAGATGGAGCAAGAAGGACTCCTCAAAGTCATTTGTCGAAGTCCAGAAGAGATGGGCTTAGAATCGCATTTTGTGCGGATGAGAGAAGAGATTGAGGAATTTAAGCCGCAGCGAGTGGCGCTTGACAGTATTTCGGCGTTAGAAAATGCTTCGACTATCCAGGGATTTCGAGAATTTCTGTTGACCCTCAGTGCGCTGCTCAAAGAGCGAGGCATTACTGGGTTTTTGACCTGCAACACGGCTACTTTAACCGGGGGAGCGTCGATTACTCAAAATAAGATTTCGACCAGCACTGACTTGATTATTCTGCTGCGGTATATCGAAATTTACGGAGAAATCCGTCGGGGGCTCACCGTTTTAAAAATGCGCGGTTCCGCTCATGACAAAGGCATCCGCGAGTATACAATAGACGACCAAGGGATGCACTTAGGGCAGCCGTTCCGCAATGTCTCCGGTATTCTGTCGGGAAACCCGACGTCGACCAGTCAAAACGAGATCGATCGTTTAAGCAGCTTATTAGAAGAGAATGAATAGTTGAAGACATGACTCAGAATCCTCGGCTTACTGCTGTCTCCGCCTCTCCAATTGAGCCTCAGCTTCAGGTATTGATTTTGCATAACTGCCGTCAGCAGGCAGAGGCGATCGCCTCAACGCTCGAGGAAGCGAGGTACACGGTTCGCTGGCGCTGCGTAGCGACGGAAGCCGACTACAGGGTGCATCTTGGTGAAGGTTTTGATCTGATTATTGCCGACTTTGCCCTGGCTCAGTTAACGGTCAAAGCCGCGCTGCTGCTCAAGCAAGCGCAGGGTATCGACATTCCTTTCATTATTGTTAACGGCAGTCCCAGCGTTCCGGCGGCGGTTGAATACATGCAGGCCGGAGCGACTGATTATTTAATTGCTGAGCAGTCGCTTCCGCTAGCCGTTCACAAAGCTTTGGCAGCCCAAACCCAGCAGCTAGCTCGACCCGCAACTGGCAGCAGTGAAGCCCAGCTCCAAACCATTATTACAGAAAATGCTGACGGGATCATCGTCGTCGATGCTCAGCGCCAGGTCCAGTTTATCAATGCAGCAGCCCTGGAGCTACTGTCTCGCCACGCCGACGAACTCCTCGGACAGCCGTTTGGGTTTCCGGTCGTTGGCAGCGACTTTTTAGAAGTCGATTTGCTCTCGAGAACCGGAGAATACCGCGTCGCGCAAATGCGCGTTGCCAACATTCAGTGGCAAGGAAATCCTGCCTATCTGGTTTCGCTGAGGGACATTACCGACCTCAAGCGGGCTGAACACGAACGGAGTCAGCTTCTCGAACAGGCTCAAACCGCCAACCGCGCTAAAGACGAGTTTCTCGCCATCCTCTCCCACGAACTTCGCACCCCGCTCAACCTCATCCTGGGCTGGACGCAACTGCTGCGGCGACGTGAGTTCGATCGGGCGCAAGCAGAGACGGCGCTAGAAACCATCGAGCGCAACGCGACCCTCCAGGTGCAGCTCATCGAAGATTTGCTAGATATTTCTCGCATTGTGCGAGGTAAGCTGACTCTGGCCGAGGAAATCGTCGATTTACCAACCGTCATTGCGGGGGCGTTAGAAACAACCTATTTAGCGGCGAAAGCCAAATCGATTCATCTCAATACCAATATCGATGCCAATGTCGGTTTAGTGAATGGCGATCCGATGCGGCTCCAGCAGGTGATCTGGAATTTACTCTCCAATGCCGTTAAGTTTACCCCCGATGGTGGTCAGGTAGACATTAGCCTCTCAACGGTTGGTTCCCAGGTCCGAATTCAGGTTAGCGATACCGGAAAAGGCATTGCTCCTGAGTTTTTACCCCATGTCTTTGACTATTTCCGTCAAGCAGACAGCAGCTCAACGAGAGATTCTGGTGGACTGGGACTGGGACTGGCAATTGTGCGCCATTTGGTGGAGCTGCATGGAGGAAGGGTTAGTGCAAACAGTCCGGGGCTAGGACAGGGAGCCACCTTTACCGTGATGCTGCCAATTGCCGCTGCCAAACCGCCTCAGAATCAACAGACCGCGTCAGAGAAGACGACCAATTTTCGGGGCAGGAGAATCTTGGTTGTCGATGATGAGCCAGATGCCTGCGAGCTGCTCGTTTTTGCTCTAGGGCAGGAGGGAGCGATCGTCAAGGGGGTGACATCGGGCGCAGAAGCTTTAGAGACCCTTAAGCCGTTTCAGCCAGAGCTGTTGATTAGCGATGTTGCTATGGTAGGCATGGATGGCTACGAACTCATCAAAAAAGTCCGGGCTTTGGCCTCTGCCAAAGAGCTGCCAGCACTTTCGCTGACGGCCTTTGCTTCCGAAACCGACGAGAAGCGATCGCTCGCAGCCGGATTCGACCGGCATCTGTCTAAACCTGTTGAGATTGACAAGCTGATCGATGTGGTGGCGCAACTGCTCAATAAATAGAGGCCAAAATTTGTTTCTTGTTAATTGTTAATTGTCCTCTGACTACAGAAGAGGCGCCATCCCCCTTTCCCTTTACCCAGGCTCTAAATTTGTGTAACACTTCAGCACAAGAAGTCGTGTTATGTTGTCACTGGGCAAGAGAATGATTGCAGTTCGCTCAGCCTGTTTTGGAGTTCTGGCAATGATAAATACCCGGCTCGATCAATCCGTACCGGGACGGGAGCAATCAAATCGCCTAAGAAGGTGCAGTCTCTAGCCAAATTGCGCCAGGCGACAAAGTACCATTCTCCGTCAGTACTCTGCAAGAGCTTACCAGCATAGAAACGACCAATCGGATCGACACACAGTTTTCTAGGCTCTGAGAAGGGTCCAAGAGGAGCGTCTCCGACCATGTAGTAAGTTCCCATTTCTCCTGAAGTATGAAAGGGAAGACTGGAAAAGATGAGATAGTAGCGTCCATCAATGAACACCAGTTGCGGACACTCCATCGCTCCATACTGCTGCGGCTGCGCTATGGGAGGCAGTACCTCCCACGTCAACAGCTCGGGTGTCAGCGCCCGTGCTAGAGCAATCACGCCTCGCGTCTGGGGATGACCGTGATTCGCCCGGGCCGTAATCAGGGCGTAGAAGTCTCCCGAGGGATGCTGAAACACCCACGGGTCGCGCCACGACTGGTCGTGCCAGAGGTCGAGGTCGAGCTGTTCGTAGTAGCGCGGATCTGCCTCGATAATGGGTTCTGGATGCTCGTGCCAGGTAACGGCATCCGTCGATGTTGCTACCCCAACGCGCTGAATTAAACCGCGCTCTTGACTGCGGGAGTAGGAGAAGAATAAATACCACTGGTTACGGTGATACAGGGTGCTTCCCGTCCAGGTATACTTTTCAAACTCAGGACCGGGGTGTAGGGCATCCGGCAGCAGTTCCCACTTTTGCAGGTCTGTAGAACAAGCATGACCGATGGCGACGTTCCAGTGGCGCAGTTCGGGGTTGGCGATGGTTTTGGGAGCGTGGAGGTAAAAAAGATGATATTCCGAGTTGTGCTGAGCGAACCAGCAATCCCAAATGTAGCGATCGCTCGGTAACTCCAAAGTTTGAATAGGCATTAATTAGTCAATTTAAAACAGCAGAAAGGAGTCTCAATGAAACTGTCTCCTATTTTCTGCTAGAAGGAGCATCTTTGGCCGCTAAAAATCCTCGCGACAACATCGATTAGCTTTTCTGCCTGTATGACAGCAAACGTCACCCTCACTCATTCAAATGCTAAAAGCGCTAACTCGCTGGTTTTAGCAAAGCTAGCGCCCTTATCTTAAAAGTTTTAATATAGTCAGGGTCTTTATTTTGGCTGACCCCGTTGTTTATGTAACTACAGAATATAATGGCAGCTTTTTTCTCTGCATCGGTCTTTCGTAAGAGTTTCTTTAGATTTATCTCGCTAATTAAGTTTATAACAAGTTTTGTAAAGTAATATTGCGTCTTCGGTCAAAAGCTTTGCCGATAGGTATTCGCTCGCTTTAAACAGTCAAGGCAGTTCCGCCATCGTTTACTTCACGTCGCCAGAGAGAGCTATTTCCCCAGGAATACTAGTCAGCTCATCCCGAGCAAACACGGCATCGGGCTTTTGCGTTATTAGTCATTCGGACAATCGACCAATGACTAGTAACAAAGCAACGGGGCGACTTATCCTCCTAATCCTATAGGGGATAGGCTTTCTCCCTCGCTTCTAGCTGCCGGAGTCACGGGAGCTGCAAACCGAGACTGCCAGATGGCCAAATCGGCTAGAGCGCGATCACGGTAGACTCCGTAACGCTCTCGTTTGTTGCGAATCCGCTGTGGTAGCGAGGGGAGAATGCCGAAGTTGGGCGGCATCGGCTGAAAGTGCTTTGGAGAAGCTGTACTAATAAACTCAAACAGCGCCCCCATCATGGTTGTTCCCGGCAGCACGAGCGGCTCTAATCCTCGCGCTTGTCGTGCAGCGTTTGTCCCCGCTAGCCATCCGCCAGCGGCGGCGGCAGTGTATCCTTCGGTGCCCACCAGTTGGCCAGCGGCAAACAGGGTTGCTCTCTGCTTAAGCTGGAGCGATGGGTGCAAAAGCTGAGGAGAATTAATAAAGGTGTTGCGGTGCATAACACCCATGCGCACAAATTCCGCTGCTTCGAGTCCAGGAATGAGCCGAAAGACGCGCTTCTGTTCGCCCCAGCGCAGGTTGGTTTGAAACCCGACCAGATTCCAGAGCTGTCCAGCCTTGTCTTCCTGGCGAAGCTGCACTACGGCATAAGGTCGGTTGGAGCGGTTTTCCGGGTCGCGGAAATCTCCGAGGCGAGCATCAAACAGTCCTACGGGCTTCAGGGGACCGTAGCGCATGGTATCTTCTCCTCGCTGCGCTAGTTCTTCAATGGGCAAACAGCCTTCAAAAAACTGGGCGGAGTCTCGTTCAAAATCTTTTAGTTCTGCCTGCTGTGCGGCGCAGAGTTCTTGCCTGAAGTGGAGGTACTGCTCGCGGTTCATGGGGCAGTTGAGGTAGGCGGCTTCCCCTTTGTCGTAGCGCGAAGCAAGAAAAGCAACATTTCGAGCGATCGATTCTCCGACAATAATGGGGCTAGCGGCATCGAAAAAGCTCAAGTATTCCATTCCCGTTAAACGCTGCAAATTGGCGGCCAGGGAGGGACTGGTGAGCGGACCGGTCGTAAGAACGACAATTCCTTCAGTGGGAATGTGCGTTACCTCTGAGCGGCGGAGCTCAATAAGGGGATGGTTAGCGAGAGTGGCGGTGAGTTCGCGGCTAAACACGGCGCGATCGACGGCTAAAGCGCCTCCGGCTGGAACAGCGTGTTTGTTGGCGGTACTAATAACAATCGAGCCGAGGCGACGTAGTTCTTCGTGGAGGAGTCCGGCAGCGCGATCGCTCGACATGGCTCCAAAGGAGTTACTGCACACTAATTCAGCTAATTCGGCACTGTGATGCGCCGGACTCTTTTTGAGTGGGCGCATTTCGTGGAGCACCACTGGCACTCCTGCCTGAGCAATTTGCCACGCGGCTTCGGTTCCGGCCAGTCCGCCACCAATTACTTGAATCGTCATAAACTTGCTCGCTATTCCAGTCGCGTTAATACTTCAATTTACTGGACAGTTAAATAGATACTAACAACAAAGCCAGTGGGGATGTGTATTCCGGCACAGTGGCTCAATAGTGCAGCCTTCAACAAAACCGGGTTTGATATCTTTTCGCTAACTGTGCTCGGTAGCTTGTAGTGGCGTGATTCTTGACAGTTTTGCCCTAAAAGCCAGTGCCGCCAGTCCGCAACAGGTTCGGGAGTGCTACTTGTTAGATTGGTAGGATGAAGAGCCTAGTAGACTAGCCTCGGATTCCTTTGCAAAAACTTTGTCTTGCTCTGGTTAATCTTTACTAAAACTTCGCTAACTTGGCTTTTCGGTAGTCGTGATTGAATGCTTTAATGAACATGCTCAACTAGTTCAGCGCACCTCATGATGCTGTGGCAGCCGAGTACTTGTCCTCTTCAGCATCATCAAATTGAATGGCTTGGAAGCTAACTAGATGGCAAGGCCTACAATTTTAGAAGACAATGACACCTCAGTTCTGGAAGTTCCTCCGTGAAGAATTAGCTATTTCAGCAGATTCACTGACGCTAGCACAAAGGCAGGGCGGAGAAACCCCTCATCAGCTCTCGATCGTACTTTGGCAGTATGGGCTAATCACCTTAAATCAGCTAGAGCTTTTGTGGGACTGGCTCGATGCAACTTGCTAAAGGAGTTACTCCACTGCATTCATTGGTAAAGAGCAGAAAAGGGCAGAGCGGCCACTCTACCCCAACGCTGACTCAATTTACAGCATCCCCTTAAATGACAGTACCATCGGGAATAGTCGCGTTCTTTAAGATGACGGTGACACCACTGCGAATATAGAATCCTTCGTCTTCGCGGTTAGATTCTTCTACTCTATCTTTATTGGTAATAACCGTGTTTCGACCAATGCGAGCGTTTTTATCAACAATGGCTTTACGGATTGTCGATCCAGAACCAATGCCAACAGGAACTCGACCACTCTGCATTCCGGATTCGCGCTCAGCAAAGGGTTCGTAGAAGTCTGCCCCCATGAGCAAGCTGTCTTCAATTGTGCAGTCGGCTTCTACGCGACTGCGAATACCCAGTACGCAGTGATGAATGCGGCAATTTTTCACAATACAGCCTTCACTAACCATCGACTCAGTGATTTCGCTGTTAAGGATTTTGGTCGGCGGTAAATAACGAGCGCGAGTATAAATGGGGGCCGTTTCGTCGTAGAAACTGAAGGGTGGCTGAGGCTGTTGTGTCAGAGCCAAGTTCGCCTCATAGAAAGCTTCAATGGTTCCAATATCTTCCCAGTAATCTTTATATAGGTAAGCTTGAACGTTGTAGTCTGTAGCAGAACTAGGCAGAATTTCTTTCCCGAAATCGGTTTGCTCTGGATTTTCTTCGAGTAGCTTAATCAAGACATCTTTTTTGAAGACGTAAATTCCCATCGAAGCAATGTAGGGACTTTCTTTCGCTAGCTCTGATGATAATCCTAACGTAGTCGTATCAACCTGCATTTGCTTGAGAGCGTCCCCTTTCGGTTTCTCGCTAAAGTCGATGATTCTGCCGTTATCGTCGATCTTCATCAAGCCAAAGCTAGAGGCGCGCTTTTCATCGATTGGAAGAACAGATAGGGTAATATCAGCGTCGGTGGCGCGATGATGCTCGATAAAGTGGCGATAGTCCATTCGGTAAAGATGGTCGCCTGACAGAATGAGATGTTCATCGACCTTCCATTCCCGCATCAGCCACAGATACTGGCGGACAGCATCAGCCGTTCCCTGAAACCAGCCGTCATTCTCAGCCGTCTGCTGAGCGGCTAACACCTCAACAAACCCTTCAGTAAAACCAGGAAAGCTGTAAGTCCGAGTCAAGTGACGGTTTAAAGAAGCTGAATTATATTGAGTTAGTACATAAATCTTTGTAATTTCCGAATTAATACAGTTACTAACGGGAATATCAATAAGTCGATATTTACCTGCCAGAGGAACGGCAGGTTTCGCCCGTAGCTTGGTTAGTGGGTAGAGACGGGTTCCTGCGCCTCCTCCCAGGATAATGCCTAATACGTTTTTCACTAAATAAACCTCTCGACTGCCAATACCTTCCAAGTCAAGTGTATGACTGTCCGGTACATAATTAAAATTAAAAGTCAAAGATTGCCAAAGAGGAACAGGAAAAACTGACTCTTGACGAGGTTTTGTATCGGGCAATACGTTAGCGCCGTGAGCGCGGGAAAAGGGGCAAACAGGTGCTCCGCAACGGGGAAAGGGGAAGCGCCTTCTCCTGCGGAGACGCTAACGCGTTTACGCAGTTCTTCCGCAGGAGGCACGGCGCAGGGAAAAGGGCCAAGGGAGGGGGACTCAGCTTATTCCTTGCTCCTGTATTCTTGCCCCGTCCTGGAGGAACCTATGAGATAAAGCTCAAGGAATCAAGTCCAAGAGTTTCTCCTGCCACTACCCCAACAAGTTCGTCTTGCTGCGTATGATAGATAGCGGTGCCTGACATACCGGAAGCTGCCCGTAGGGTATAAGCGTCTGCACTGCCGTATAGTTGAATCATGTCTTGACTGGGATCGAAGTCGACAATGAGATAAGGACGATCGTCACTTTGCTCCTTGGGACGGAGAGTAAACCGATCTGAGTTGGCGGACCCCATGAGAATGTCCGCTTCCCCAACGAGCGCTTCAGCGGTGCTCGCTTTTCCGGTCAAAGGCTCAATCGCTTGGCCTGTCAGTAATCCGCTGCCTTCGATGGCTAAATAGCCCACGTTTTCGCTGGTGTGGTCCGTTTCTGTGTCTCGGCTAGTATCTTCATCAAGCATGAGCTTGACTCCTGTCGTGGTCAGTTTCTCGTAGCGCAATCCGACCGGATCGCCACCGTCGAAGCTGCTGATAGAAGCTAAGAGTTTTGGTTCCTCTGCAAAGCTTTGCTCAAAGTTTAAAGTATGCCACCGATGGGTGAGAGTATCTCCGGTGTAGCCTGCTTCGTAGGTGAGATCGTTGAATTGGCCTTGCCCGGAGGAAATGGCTAGCCAGCCAACCGTTTCTGTTGCAGAGGAAGAGCCTTTGAGCGCCTCTTCTTTTTCTAGCGCCACTTGGAAGCCGTCAGCCCCAATGTTTTTCTGGCGTAGGTTCATGAAGTCAGCATCATTGTCAGTCTGTAGGTTACTCAGGACTACTGGAGTTCCGTCGAAGTCTGTCTCCCAGTTAACCGTTGCCCAAGCATCTGTGGTGGTGGCATTGGTGTTTAAGGTGCCAGCTTCTAAAAAAGTGCCGTCTGCTAGCTGCCAAGTTCCGGCTTCGACGACCAGGTAGCTAAAGCTTTCTGAGGTATGCCAGTTATCTAAATTACCGGGTTCTTGAATGGAGGCCGTAAAGCGATCGCTTTGAATATTGTCGATGCGAACTGTGGCAGTTTGACCGCCATTGCGAGACAGAGGTTGGGCAAAAACGACCGGATTGGTATAGCGTTGGTCAAGCACAATGGTTTGCTGCTGGTGGTTAATCGCCTCTACTCGGCCAATTTCAGCGATGGTTGCGGTAACGGAGTCTGCTACATCATCATCGAGAATCGCAACTGTCGCGACGGGATCGGAAAGCTGTCCGTTAGTGGCTTGACTAAACTGAAGCGAGAAAGTCTCGGTGTCCTCCGCTTGCAAATCGCCTAGGATGTCAACGGCAATTGTTTGGCGAGTCTGACCGGGATTGAAGGTGAGAGTGCCGTTTTGAGCCACGTAATCTTCAGCGGCGATCGCACTCCCATCTACCGTGGTGTACTTTACAGCTACTGGTTTCGAGGATGGCTGATTCAACTCTACCGTCACTAGTGCTTGAGCCTCGTCACTGTTTCCTTCGCTGATGGTGACGTCGCTGACGGAGAGAATTGGGTCAGGCTGGCTTAGAGGATTAATGTTGCCTTGCAGCGTGTATTGGCCCAGTCGTCCGTAATCGCCGTTGCTTTTGATGTGGAGGGAGTATGTCCCCGCCTCTAGAAAGGTACTCAAGCTCGCATCGAGTTTGTCCGTTGGATTATTGCGCAGCAGTCGCTTGTTACCTTGGTACAGCTCGGCAACAATATCTAAGTTGGCGCCTTCGGTCGCCACGTCAATATCAAAACTAACGTCTCCCGCCCCCGTTTGGAAGGAAAATACATCGACATCGTTTTTGGTGCTGATAATGCCTGCACCGCTAACCGTCTCACTGCCGATTAGTTGTGTTGCGGAGGCATTGGTATTGCCGTGGTCGTCAGCGCGATAGCCAAATCCGTTCGTATCTGAAGCGATGATGGCGAGCTCATCCTGGTAGGACTCCGAGCCTTTGCTATTAGTCCCGTTATGCCAGGTGGTAAGATTTTTGGAGTAGCTGTTTCCCATAATGGGAGCCCAACCTGTCTCTCCCTTACCACTACCGGAATAATATTCAGACGTTTTCTCTCCGCTGGCACTGTAGGAACTTTGATGATACAAGCCCAGGGCGTGGCCCACTTCGTGGGAAATAGCTTCGGCTGTATACTTAATGTTGCCGTTGCCCAACTGATTTTCAAAAACATACACAGGAGTATCACTACTCCACCGCCACGAGTTGATGAAGGCGACGCCACCGGCGCTTTTGCCGAACCAACTTTTTGAGGAACCACCAATGACAACCCGCAATCCTGACTTGGCAGAAAAATCCCCCGGGTCGATGGTGGTAATGTCAACGTTAAATGGAGCATAATCTTCGGCTACTCGCTGCCAGATTTTTTCAATTCTGCCGAGTTCAGAGCTACTGAAGGTACTGGTATCCGAATCAGTATCATACGCGGGAGTTGTAAAATCTTGACCGTCCTTGTACTTGGAGTTCCAATAAGTATTAGAGGTGACGTGTCCATTAAAGTCGAGATAGATTTTAGCGTCTGCATTCGGATTGCTGCTCAATAGCGGTAGTGCTGCTAGCGCCTGACTCACCTCAACAGCAGAACCACTTGGCTGAGGCGATCGCTCAACTTCTGGAGTCTCAAAGACAGGATTGTGGCAATAGGCACAGCTACAGATGAGCAAGTGCTCCATAGTTGACTGGCCACCATTGCCGAGCCAGCCTATCTTTTCGGCTAGTATGTTTGTAGAACGCTGTGTGGCATTGTTAGCGCTAAGCTGCTCTTGAAAGTCATTCTGTTGAGCCCGTTGGCGAATATCAGCGAAACGGTCGAGCAGCGCTTCGGGCTGGATCGATGCTAAATTGCGGCGCTTCTCTGACTGCTGAAGAGGATTGGGCTTGGGTGCTTCAGGAGTCATTTCACGAAGAAGCTGAGCAGTTGAGGAATCTTGAAATGAGGCGAGCTGAATATTCGCGTTGTCTAATTCCCCGCTCATGCCACTATTGGCCAAATCCTCACTTAAGTTAGTGCTAAAAAGTGAATCAATAGTTTCAAAATAATCTTGAAAAGATGAGTTGTTAGACATAGGTGCAAATAGTTTAAGTAACGAATCTTGTTAATATTTTTTTTGGTAATGATTAAAATCCCAAACTGCGTTCAGCGATGAACACCCATTGAATGAGAAAAGAATTGAAAACTCAATATTTCGATAGCCGATACTCGGTAAAGATCCACTTCTCGGTTTCAATCGTAAAAACAGAGCCAGCAAGAAAAAATTGTAATACTACTGATTTTTCAGGCTTTAACCTTGATGTGTCAGTGCGTACACGGATTACTTAGCTCGCTGCACCAGCAGAAAGACAAAACTAATCAGGAAATGTTGAAAACCTAAAAAGTTAAAAGCTTAATTAGTTGCAAGATTCAAATGAATGGCAACCTTGCCACTTGTCATCCAGAAAAAGTGTTTTAGAAACAATGCTTTTGTACAGAGTTTGTTGATTCGTCAAAAGCATTAAAAGATTGCAGATTACAAAGCCAAGATAGGAAAAGAGCAATTGTAATACCACGCAAATTAAAATAAGCAAGAGCTCACTGTCAGTATTATTGCTCAAAAGGATAGCTGCTCTCTTCTTGTCGCGCTCAGAGTCTTTATTCCTTTTTTGTGAGTTGAGAGAATAACAAAGGAAAAATGTTTCAGCAAGCGGAAAATGCAGGCATAGCGTTATACCATTTACGGAAAATAGTGATATAGATCCTTTAACTATCGAAGCATTGGAGGTTCTAGGGCAAAGAGCTGCTGTGCTTCCTTTAACGCTTTCCCCCAACTCATCAAGTCTCCTATTACTTTTTCTAATTGGTATTACTCTCATTAACAAAGAGATCGCATCGGCTGTAGGATGATTGTCCTGACCCTCCGGTGCAAGGCAGAAGGCGTGATGTGCAGCTTTGCAGGAGGAAAGAGTTGCTAATGCTAGTTGTTCGCTGGAGGTCGTTCAGTTTTTTCAAACATCGGTCAGCATCCGTCAGGGCATCCACTGGGGACGAATGCCTGCTAGCGGTAGGGGCTCTAGTTGGGGTTGACTATTCTCAGATAGATGCGCGGCAGGAAGAATCAGCATCCACAGACGACTACTCACAATCGCTTCACCAGAATCAGCAATGGGGGCATCAGTCATGGGGATGTCTGCGGTCACTATCTGATCGAACAGCAAGCCTAAACCATCGGGAGCTAAACTAACCTCGATGTCTTGGTAATCGGGGAGAGTGAACACTGGCTGAATGGTGGCGGTTTGGAGATCGATTTTGGCAAAATAAGGTTGCTCTTGGTATTCCTCTTTCTCTAGTAGCTCAGTCAGCAGACAGTATAGAGCAGTGGAGGTCGGTGCGAACTGACAATCGACAATAGAACCTTTAATATTGAGCAGCTCTTTCTGTTCCCCTTGATTAGTGACGTAGTAGAGCGATCGCGTATAGCGACGCTGCGGATCGTTGGTGTTGAAATTTACCATGGCGGCAGCAGAACCATCGGGAGAAAAGTTAAGAACTTTACCAAACTGCGGTAGAAAATTGAGCGGTTCTGCCCCTGGCTCTAGGGGGAACAAGCCGATGCCTTCTCCTTGAGCGACAGCCAGAGTTTGACCGTCCGGCGCAATTAAAAATTCTCCCCCAGAGATGTTAAGCGGACGGGGCTCTCGGTCGGGGGTAATCAGCCACAACCCAAAATCTGCTGGATTTTGTTGATTGACCCGCTGAACCACAACGGATTGACCATCCGGGGTAATCTCAAACTGATGATTTTGATAGTGTTGATTGTCTAGCAGTAACTCTATCTGGGGCTGTTCATTCATTGAAACGGTATACAGTCGCAAAGACTGGAGCGTATTGCTAGCATCAGATGGAGCAGCAGAGAACAGAATTTTGTTTCCTTGGGAATAGAACTGGAAATCGCTGACCACTAAATCGGCAGGCGTTAAAATCGTTTTCGCTTTTCTGGTGAGGTTAAAGAAGATTAATCGTCCCTGTTCTTCTGCTTCGCTCCCGATATAGGCAAAAGCGCGATCGCGGGTACTAAACTGTCCTTCAAAGGGCGGCAGTGTTTCCTCATTAGCGGCTACCTTGACTCCCTGCAAAAAGACTCGGTAGGATTCGCCGTAAGGAGCCGGGGTTTCTAAGGTGTAGGCTAGTCTTTTCCCGGCCCAGCTAATCTTGCCGGGGAGTACTGGCTCAAGCGCTAAATTTTGCTCAACGCTTTCTCGATCGACTGGGCGCTCAAAGGTTAAAATAAATGCCTGATCCTCTGCGCTAATCTCTTGATTTTGCCAGCTAAATTGAATGGGAGATCCAAAACGGAACAAGCAGTTTGTGCCGCACGCTTCTCCTCCCCACACTAATACTCCAATCATCACACTCAAGACGAGCATTAAGGAGAGAGCAAGGCGATCGATGGGGAGAAGTTGCTTGAGCATCGGTGGAAGTGTCCAGCTTGTGAAGTGTTCCTGACAAGAGATCGAGAGAGGGAATGATAGCCTATTCTAGAACACAGAGAAGCAAGGAAGAGGGCTGTTAGTCCTTGCTGTCACCAAGTAGCAGGACTCAGGCCGAGCGCCTGCAATCCTTGGCGGAGTCTCTGCGCCTCTGGGGGATTTTGCGCTTCGTGAAGACGGATAGCGGTGGTGAAGGCCTCCTGACTTTCCGGAAGCTGACCCAGTTTAAACAAAGCGACTCCTAAATTTTGGTAGGCAAACCCGTAGTGAGGTTCGAGGCGAATGGCTTGCCGATAAGCGGTAATCGCTTCTGAATAACGTCCCTGGGCCTTAAGGGTCATCCCCAAGTTGTAGTATCCAACGGCAAAACTGGGGTCAATTGCTAACGCCATTTGATAAATTTTCTGGGCAGCTTGGCCTTCGCCGGCTGCCTGGAGCAACGCACCGAGATTATTGTAGGCTCCGAGCTTTAATCTCGGCAGAATCGGCTGGGCGATCGCCCGCTGGTAGTGCTGAACGGCTTGATTGGAATCTTGGGTACGATAGGCATTACCAAGGTGATAGTGAAGCTCAAACAGCACAGGAGCATCTCCCTGGGCGGTTAGTCCTCGCGTCAGGAGAGCGATCGCTTCCTCAACTTGACCCATTTGCAAGTAAAGTCCTCCCAGCTTACTACAGGTATAGGGATCGTCTGGGTGAGTCGCCAGAAACCCTTCCATAGCTTGTCTGGCTTTCGCGTACTTATCTTGAGCGGTAATGACTCCTGGCTGATAGCCGTAGTGCAAAATGGCTACGGTTGATAGCTCAACGATTTGCCAGTGAGGTTCTTGCTGCCAAAGCTGTGCCACACTGTCATCTATCATGGCGTGGTAGGGGCGGGAAAAGTAAATCTGCGGGTGACGGCGAAATAGGCGAGACACCGAAGAATAGGGTGACTGTACGGCTCCAATTTCCTGTCGTAATAGATTAATCACTAAATTGTTTTCCACTGCCATTGCCTGCTGCATCAGCGGCACCACTTCTGGTCTGAGAACCTCATCGGCATCCAGCACCAACACCCAGTCTCCCTGCACGTGCTGAAGTGCCTGATTCCGTGCCGAAGCGAAACTACCGTCCCACTCAAAGGTGTGGACCCTAGCCCCGAAGCTTTGGGCAACTGCTATGGTTTGATCGGTAGAGCCAGTATCCAGCACCACCATCTCGTCAACGACATTCTGAACGCTTTCTAAACACTGTGGTAGAGCTGCCTCTTCGTTTTTGACAATCATGCACAAGCTGAACGGAACCATGTCAATTCAAAGTTCAAAATGCAAAACTGAACAATTATGTCTCCCGAAGCGGAATATTTTCCATCAGGAGCGATCGCTGCTCGAACATACTACAAGCTGCTAACTAGGCACTATACAGGATTTGACCTCGTTCTGTTGAGAATCTCGCTGAGATTTAGAACCGGATCCGTTGTCGTCACAATTCTGACCTCCACAGGCTCTTCTTAGAGAAGTTCAATTTCATCTTTAGCTCGCAGTAGCTTTTGCTTTTCCTCGGCGCTTGTGGCGATCGCCGTCAGGGTTAAATCTGTCATCCCCCAGGTTTCAAACAGCTTTGCAAACAGCACTTCTCCTGCGGAAGTTAAATCTCCATCAGCATCAGCCAGTCCTCCCTCGATCGTCGTGCCGCGATCGCTCATAAAATAGAGTCTTAATCCATCCTCTTCTGAACGAACAACAAGCCGACCTCTAGCAAGAATTTGTCCAGCCCGACTGGAAATAGCACAGCGCATAAGCAGTTCCTCACATTCCCCTAGTTTAGTTAAGCACTTTTTGGCTTTCAAGCTAGTGAATAGCGATTAGCCCTTAGCTATTCGCTAACTGATTAGTATAAAACTTAGAAACTAAGAGCTAAGAGCGTTGATAAAATTGTGGTTCAACCTGCCTACATCTACCTCCACGGCTTTGCTTCTGGTCCCCGGTCAACAAAGGCTCAGTACTTGCGCGATCGCTTTTGGCAACGCCACATTGACCTTCAGATTCTCGACCTGAATCAGGAGGATTTTTCGCATCTGACGCTAACCCGGCAATTGCAGCAGGCGGCAGCAGCATTTCCAGCGTCTACCCCAATCACCCTTATTGGCTCTAGTTTTGGGGGCTTAACGGCAGCGTGGTTGGGGCAGCAGCATCAGCAGGTACAGCGACTGGTCCTTCTTGCCCCGGCTTTTAGCTTTCTGGAATACTGGTTGCCTCAACTCGGAGGTCGGCTTCAGCAATGGCAGGAAACTGGGTATTTATCAATCTATCACTACGGCGAGGGGCGCTGTCTCCCGCTTCACTATCAGTTCGTTCCTGATATCCAGCAGTACCCAGAACTTCAGCTACAGCGCCCTGTGCCAACGCTAATTCTTCACGGACGCTCGGATGAAGTAATTCCAGTGCAGGCGAGTCGAGACTATGCTAGTCAGCGTCCTTGGGTAGAATTAATTGAGCTGAAGAGCGATCACACGTTAACCAGTACATTGCCGACGATTTGGCAGCAAATCCAGAGCTTTTGTCTTTAAAACAATTTGCCCGCCTTCAAGGGAGGGCGGGCGATCGGGTGTACAAGACGTAAAAGCGATTTGGACTCCTAACTAAACAGGAAGAATGTTATTACTAGAGTGGACGTACCAACAGAGCTTCTTAATTCGCTAGCATCACAACACCGATTCAGGCGATACTTATAGCGGCTACTTTGACTAATCTGTTAGCATTAATCTCTTAGCAGATTAGAAGCAGAACTATCTAAAATTGACGCTAGCTCTAGGAGTTGCCGGTGAGATTGAGAACGGGAAGCACAAGTTCTAATCTCTGTTTCCTTTAAGCTTTGCTTGCCTCTGTGCTTATTTATTAAGATAAGGCCTTCTTTAAAACATGGCTCCTGATATTTACAGGACTTTACACTTATTAAAAGACAGTAAAGGTTGGCGAATAAGCTCAACAAAGTCTCTGAACAGATGGGGCGGTTGTCTCATTTGTCCTTTTGACATACTCTACGATTGAGCTAAAGCTACAGTCGCAGAATCTGAACAGCCAATTACTTGACCATTCCTCCACTCGAACAGACTGAGCTGCCGAGGGTTCCTAGGCTCATCGAGCAACCCCGATGATGTTTTCTGTCGCTCCTCATGCGGGAACTGCGGAATGCAGCGTCCCGCATTCAGATGGGCGACCGCATTTCACGGCTGAGCAGAACTCCTAGGTGTAACTTTCGAGGGGACTCCCCGTAGCTGGGCTGGACTAATTCCCAGAGATTTTAGTCCTCTTTGGAGCAAATTATGCGAAGCCTGAGTATCTGCGTCGCAGAAGTACCCGCAAGCCTCGCACAGAAACTTCTCCTTGTCTCGATTAACCGGAGAGATATAGCCGCATTCACTACACTCTTGAGAGCTGAACTTGGGGTCAACTTCGCAGACGATCAAGCCTAGCTTCGCAGCTACGGCTTTCGTCTTTAGCTTTAGCTCTCCCCAGCCAGCATCAGCAATAACGCGATTGAGACCGCGCTTAGCCGCCTGCCCGTTCTTAAGATACTTCCCAGTTTCTGGACACTGCTTCGGCTTGCACCTTGCCATCATGCCTCGGATGTTGAGTGCCTCAAAAATAATGGCATCTCCAGCACGGGCTAACTGGTTAGCTAGCTTCCAGTGATAGTCGGCTCGCCCTCTAGCTACTTTCTGGTCTAGCTTCGCCAAATATCGATACGCCGAGGCGCGATTCTTCGACCCTTTGATCTTCCTGGCAGCGGCTTTTTGCCTAATCCGTTTTCGGCGCTCGACTCGCTTGGAAAATCTAGGATTTTCAACCAACTCCCCGTTGCTCAACGCCGCTAGCTTCCTAATGCCCAAGTCTACTGCTATGGCTGAACCAATTTGGCTGGTTTCTTTTGGCATCAGGCTAGGAACATCCTCGTTCTCTAGCCGCACCGACATATGCCAGCCGTCACTCTTGCGCCTTACCGTTACCGTTCTAATTTCAAACCCCTCTGGCAGAGGACGAGATAGGTAAAAGCGCATCCAGCCCAACCCTGGCAGATAAACTCGATTCCCTTCCATCTTGACCTGCTTGGGCTTGTAGCTAAAAGAGCGAAACTTACTGCGAGTCTTGAACTGGGGATACTTTTCTAGTCCGTCAAAGAAACGGTTAAAGGCATCGTTGAGCCGCCGCAGGTTCGTTTGCAGAACGTCAGAGTTAATTCGCTTATACCAAGGTCTAGCTGACTTCATCTCCGGTAGGTAAGCGTCCTGCTGCATCCCCGCAGAGCGCCTCTTCCCCACTTTTGTCCAAGGATAGCCCACTGTTGCTGTTTTGTTAACTGAGCAAGTCAATGGGCAGCACACCACGGACGACTCGCGCACCGGAACCAAGTTCCGGTGTCGCGTCCTCCCCTGGTTGTCCAGTCGAGAGTAGTTACCTAGCACAGGACTTCTTGCCTGTTCATAGGCTTCAATACGGTCTCGCAAGGAGAAGTTGTAGTGCGCCCGCAGCATGTTCAGCCAGTCGTGCATTAGTGCCGATTGGGAGGGCGAGGGCTTGAGCTTGTAGACGTGCGCGAGTATCATGAACAGATTGTATCACTTAGTCCAATAATGCACAAGTCAACGAGCGGAGCTGTTTACAGCTTGAAACTACACTTAGTTATAGTGACAAAATATCGTTATAAAGTGATTAACCGAGCTATCCATGAACGGCTAGAACAAATCTTCCACGATACTTGTTCTAAATGGGATTGCTCGGTTTTGGAGTTCAATACGGAGGCTGACCATCTGCACGTCCTGCTCGACGTTAACCCAAAAGTCGCTCCTAGCAAGTTGGTCAACAACCTTAAAACGGTTTCTTCTCGCCTGGTTCGCAAGGAGTTTAGCGATTATTTGTCGGGGTTTTATCGCAAGCCCGTTCTTTGGTCGCTGGGTTATGCCGTCAACTCCTGCGGCGGTGCTACCTTAGAGAAAATTAAAGACTATATCAAAAATCAAGATAGTGCTTAGCTCTCACTACTGCCCCAGAATTTCCCTACGACCAAAACAAGTTTATGGTCGCAGCACCCTTCTGGGTTCCTTGGTGGCCAAAGTCTCTCGCTAAAATAGATGTATGTCTGAATTTTCTCCTTCCTCTCCTTCCTTCTCCGGCGGTTCCGAGTCAGAGACAGCACCGCTATTGGTTTTGATAGACGGTCATTCTCTAGCTTTTCGGGCCTATTATGCGTTTGCGACATCGAGGAAAGGTCCGCTCAAAACTTCGACGGGGATTCCCACCAGCATCTGCTTTGGGTTTCTTAATTCTTTGACTCAGGTGGTGGAGTCCCAGCAGCCTCAGTTCGTCGCTGTTGCCTTTGACCGTGGAGAACCAACCTTTCGCCATGAAGCGGATGCGAACTATAAAGCTGACAGAAAAGAAACTCCAGAAGATTTTGTTCCTGATTTAAACAATCTCAAAGAGCTGCTGGCGGCTCTCAACTTACCAGTGATTACGGCTCCTGGATACGAAGCCGATGACGTTTTAGGGACACTAGCCCAAAAGGCAAGCCTTGCTGGGTATCGAGTCAAGATTTTAACAGGCGATCGCGATTTATTTCAACTGGTTGACCAGAATAATATTAAAGTTCTCTACTTGAGCAACAGTGCTTTAAAAAACCGCTCCAGCGAAGGCTACATAGAAATGGATCCCATCGCTGTTGAGGAAAAGCTTGGAATCAAGCCTCATCAGGTTGTAGACTATAAAGCCTTGTGTGGAGACAAATCTGATAATATTCCCGGGGTTCGCGGCATCGGAGATAAAACCGCCGTCAAACTCCTGCAAGAATACGGCGATCTAGCAACAATCTATCAAAACTTAGATAACATTGGCGGAGCCGTTCAGAAAAAGCTAGAAACGGGCAAAGCAGACGCTTTGCACTCCCAGTACCTAGCACAGATTCACTTAGATACTCCCGTAGATGTTGTTTTAGAAGAGTGCAAGCTTCAAGGATTTGACAGTGAAGCATTAAAACCTATTTTAGAAGAGCTAGAGCTCAAAACATTCCTCAAGAGAATTGACCGGCTACAGGAAAAATTTGGCGGTACATCTGCCCCCGTAGAAGATAGTGCTAATATTTCAGGGAAAGAACCACTTCCTTCAGCGACATCTAATCCAGATGGACAGTTGGCATTATTTGCAGCGGGATCTGATTCAAGTTCTGAACAGCCGGAGTCAGCCGAACAAACCGTCGTTTACTCATCGTCCGTTGCTCCAAAAATTATTGACACTTCAGAGCAACTCACAGAATTAGTTGAGCTTCTTAAAACTCATACCGACAAAAATCATCCCGTTGCTTGGGATACAGAAACAACGTCGTTAAATCCGCGAGATGCTGAATTAGTTGGCATTGGCTGCTGTTGGGGGGCAACTGATGTAGCGTATATTCCCACCGCACATACTCAAGGACACCAGCTTGCCAAGGAGCAGGTTCTATCAGCGCTGCGTCCGATACTAGAAGATGAAAACTACCCAAAAGCCTTTCAAAATGCTAAATTCGACCGGGTGATTTTGTGGCATCAGGGAATTAGGCTAGCCGGAGTTGTGTTTGATACAATGCTGGCTAGCTACGTGCTGCGTCCCGAACAGAGTCATAAACTAGAGGATTTAGCCGAGGAATATTTATCGGGAATCAGATCTCTGAGTTATAAAGAGCTAAAAATTCCCAAAGGAAAAACCATTGCCGATTTAGAAATTCAGAAAGTAGCTGACTACTGTGGCTTAGATGCGTATGTTACTTTTTGCCTCGTTTCAGTCCTCAACGCTGAACTGAAACAACCGGAACTCCGCAAGCTGCTGTTGGAGGTTGAGCAACCACTAGAACCAGTTTTAGCGGCGATGGAAGATCGCGGGGTATGCATTGATACAGAGTATCTGCACAGACTGTCTCAGCAGCTAGAACAGGATTTGCAAAGGCTGGAAGCTCAGGCTTATCAGTATGCAGGCGAGGAATTTAATCTCGGTTCTCCGAAACAGCTTGGCGAGATTTTGTTTGAAAAACTTGGACTCGATCGCAGTAAGTCGCGAAAGACAAAAACAGGATATTCAACCGATCACGCGACTTTAGAAAAGCTCCAGCATGACCACGCCATCGTCAGCACGGTGCTGGAGCATCGTACGCTGTCTAAGCTCAAGTCTACCTACGTTGATGCTTTACCAGCGCTGGTTCGTTCAGATACGGGGAGAGTACATACCAACTTTAATCAAAGCGTTACCACCACCGGACGACTTTCTTCTTCTGATCCCAATCTGCAAAACATTCCGATTCGGACTGAGTTCTCGCGCAAAATCCGTCAGGCATTTATTCCTAAGCCAGGATGGCAATTGGTTGCGGTGGATTATTCCCAAATTGAGTTGAGAATTTTGGCTCACCTCACTCAGCAGCCAGTGCTGCTAGAAGCCTATCGTACTGGAAGTGACGTGCATGGCGTGACGGCGAAGCTAATTTTTGATAAAGAGTCCGTAACTTCTCAAGAACGCCGCCTTGGCAAGATTATTAACTTCGGCGTGATCTACGGCATGGGAGCGCAGCGATTCGCTAGAGAAGCGGGAGTGAGCGCGAAAGAAGGTAAAGCGTTTATTGAAAAGTACCGCAGCCGCTATGCTGAGGTATTTGCGTATTTAGAGAAGATGAAGCGAGAGGCGATCGCTCATGGATACGTTACCACCATTTTAGGACGGCGGCGCTACTTCAACTTTGCCAGCAAAAATTTAATGAAGCTGCGCGGCTGCAACCCGGATGCGCTCAACCTGAGCCAAATCAAGATGAACTACGGCGATGCCCAGTTGCTTAGAGCCGCCGCTAACGCCCCAATCCAAGGCTCTAGCGCTGATATTATTAAAATTGCGATGGTCAAGCTACACTCCATTTTACAAAACTATCAGGCCCAGTTGTTGCTTCAGGTTCACGATGAACTGGTGTTTGAAGTTCCCCCCGATGAGTGGGAAGGGTTGCAGCCTCAGATTGTTTCTACAATGGAGAATGCGGTAGAGCTAAGCGTACCTTTGGTTGTGGATGTGCGCGTCGGGCAAAACTGGATGGATGCTCAGTGAGGATAAGCGAATACAGGGATATTTACAGGCTAATAGAAGTTGTTGTCGTTTTGACAGCCTTTGCTTCCTTGTTAGTTGGAAGTTGACGCTTTGTTATTAAGCTTCCTTCTAAACTGTAGTATCTGTGCTCTCACAAATGGGGAGATTCTCTCCACGCAAACAAGCAGGACAGGTAGCTGTCCTGCTCCTTGACGTAAAATTCCCGGCTGAGCTTAAGCGAAGGCTAGATCAGACGTTGCCACGACAGCACTATCTGCATTAAACCTCACAAACTCAATGTCTATTAGAGTATCTGTGCCGATGCCGCTGCCCATGACGGTGAAGCTATCGGCACTGCCCATGAAGGTCAAGTCGCTCTGGGAGCCGCTGTATTCGACCACATCAGCCGTGACGCTGTAGGTTTCCCCATTAAGAGCGGTAAATTGGGTTTGGCGATCGCTGCGACCGACTTCCCCTTGGCCGTCAAAGACATTGTTCTGGCCGTTACCGATCGAGCGATCGTTGCGGCTGGTCCCGATTATATTTTCAATGGTGGTCAACGTGTCTTCCCAAGTCAGGGCATTGTTAGTACTGGAGTGACGAGCACTGTTGTCAGACAGGTTCACATCCAGACCCGCGACGCTGGCGAAGACTCCATTAAAGGTGAGGTCGGAATAATCAGCCGTATCGATACCGCCTTGACCGCGAAGGGTGTCATTCCCAACACCGCCGTTGAGGAGATCGTCACCGCTTCCTCCGCGAATCAGATCGTCGCCGCCCTTGCCAAATAGAACATCGTCGTCGTTACCGCCACCGATAGTGTCGTCTTTACGACCGCCAAAGATAGTATCGTTACCGCTGTCGCCGCTGAGGAAGCTAGTAGTCCCGTCGAAGTCGTCAAAGCGATCAACGCGATCGGCGGCCAGCACATCGTCGCCAGCCCCTCCTCTCAGAGAATCTCCGCCGCGACCGCCTATAACGGTATCGTTACCACCGCGAGCATTAACGATGTCATTGCCGTTATCGCCACGAATCAAATCATCCTCGTTCGTCCCGGTAATGGTATCGTCTCCGCGAGTTCCGTTAATCTCGTTAACAGTGCGATCGCTTTCGAGACTCAGGCTCGCAATCACCGGATCGTGATCGCTGGCGCGTTCATCGGTCGCTGCAAATTCAGTATTGACGTGAACATTATCAATAACTGCTCCCTCTAGCAAGCTATCGCTGACCAGAATGTGATCGATCTGTTGAGAGTTGCCCTGGAAGATAAAGCTATAGCGCTCCTCTTCAGAAATGGTATTGACGAGGTTGGTCAGAACAGCCTCTCCACCCGGGGCAGTCTCTTGACCGCCGTTGGTGCTTACTGTCGTCCCGGCCAAAATATCAAGAGGAGAAATAAACTCAAACTCGTTGAGGTCACCGACAACGACAACGTTGGCATCGGCATCGTTAGCTAAAATTCCATCGACGAAATCATTCACCGCCTGCGCCTGCTCCCGACGTTCATCTAGGCTCCCGTTAATGTCTGGATCTTCTTGAAGATCGCTAGCAGGCTGAATCGCCCCAAAGAGCGGGCTGCTGCCACCTTTGGAGGAAAAATGGTTGTCAACAACGGTTACTGTTTGACCGTTGAACTCAAAATCGGCCACTAAAGGTAAACGTGACCCATTAAAGGGGCTACCTGGCTCTTGATCGCCGATCGGACGAACCGAACCATCAACGAGATTGACACGATTCGGATTATACAAAAAGGCAGTGCGGATGTTACCGCCCGGCTGACCGCCACTCTCGCCATCTTCGATAAAGGTATTGTCGATAAATTCGTACTGGGGACCACCAGCAGCGGCAATTTCGTCAACCAATAGCTGTAATGTTTCGCTGGCAGAAGTAACGCCGGTGTTGTCGGAACCATCGTTATCTTGAACTTCCTGTAAACCAATGACGTCCGGCGTATTCAGGTTAGTAACAATGTCGTTAGCGATCGCCTCAAAGCGTCCGTTGGCCACATCCATATCGCCATCGTTATCGTTCGGGTCGAGGTTGAGGACGTTGTAGGTGGCAATGGTAAGGTTCGTAGCCGTTGGTGCAATGGTGCTGATCTCTGGCTCTAGGTTTGATTCAGTAACAGTAATGGCTTCTGTCGCCAGCACCTCAAAGCTGCCAAAGCTGTAGCTGATTACGCCGGTGACGTTGTTAAGCTCAGCCCCGGTCGCGACATCCGGAATTCCGCCTGGAGTAAACGAGTCACTGTCAATCTGAACTCGCTCTGGGTTGTAGTCTTCAGGAGCAATATTTGCTGTGCCGCGCTGACTCAAATTGCTGGCGCCAGCACCATCATTCACCACCGTAAAGATTTCACCAAATTGAGAGGTTCCAGCAACGGCAACTGGCTCGTTAACCGTCACTCTCATCGCTTCTAGGCTTTCGTAGAAGTCGATGCCGTCTGCGGTCGGTTCGTAGTCGCCGCCGCCTTGCAGAACGTTGTACTGAGTGTCTTGATCGTTATCAATAATTTCTGTGGGAGGAGTGCGATCGACCCCTAAAACCACCGAGTTCGGTAGCGCATTACCAGTAGATAAGGTGGTAATCGTGGGACTGCCGCTGATTTGAGTAATCGATAGGTTGCCTGTCCCCGCACCGCCAGGAATAAACTCGCTAACCGTACCGCTCACCTGAAGTTCGTCGCCGACGCTTACGCCAGGAGCAGAGCTAGTAAAGACAAACAGAGCGTCAGAGGTAGCACTGTCACCGTCTCCAGTCGGATCTTGCAGGTAAAATCCGTTGGTATCCACTGCTGTCACAATCCCTATTGTGGAAACAGATTGTCCTGCGAGCGGTGAGCTTTGAGCAGCTCCTTGAATTTCAAAGATCGGGGTGACGGTAATATCGTCGTTCTGGATTGTGCCTGTAGCGGTAGCAGTCGCAATTGTGGCTCCGTTAGTCGGGTTGGAGAGGGTAACAGTGAAGTCTTCGTCTGCTTCTGTATCTGTATCCCCCGATACGGCAAGGGTGATTGTTTGAGTGGTGTCGCCAGCCGCGAAGCTAATCGTACCGGAGGGAAGTGTGCCGCCAAAGTCTGCCGCATCAGCTTCACCGGAAACGGCAAAATCAACGTCGGTTGCTCCGCTAGTATCGCCGGAGCGAGTTACCGTAAAGGTGAAACTAGTCGTACCGCTGTCTCCTTCAGCTTGAACCGCATCGCTAGCCTGAATCGATAGCGTTGTCCCACCATTATCGGAACTGGGGTTAATTGCTCCAAAGGTTGTCCCGGTAGTAGGGTTGATGTCAAAAGAGTTTGGGTCTACGCTGTTCCCGGCGGTATCAAAAACTTCATTAACACCGAGCTCGTTAACCGCAAATAGGGCTCCTACACTCGCGTCTCGAAAGATAATTTCGGGTTCAGACCCTGTGAAGTCAAAGTCCGTTCCGCCAAGCTGTGCTCCGTACAATAATGACTGATCGCTCATTGCGTCCAGTACACCGATCGCATCAAAAACGGTCCCGAAGGTGGAGAGGTCATCCGCCATTCCATCGTCGTCAGGGTCGATATCCGTGGAGGTATCCCCGGTGAAATCGGAGAGCAAAGCAACGGTAAACGAGGGGTTTTCTAAGTCATCAATGCTGACAGTCAACAAACCATTGGCATCAAAGGTTCCTGAAACTGACTCGAAGTTATTGATATCTCCTGGGTTGGCACTTCCAGAATCGCTCTCAATACCGACAATCACGCCACTGAAAGACTCACCCGGTGTTCCGCTCAGTTCAAATGTTTGAGAAGAGGGATCGGTGCCGGGGGGATTTGGCTGAAATTCGCTGATTAATAGTTCTGAAGTAGCAGCGTCGCCCATGAGCTGGATGTTGTCGATGGCAATATCCTCGTCACCGGAGTCAAGGTCAAAGGTAATGCGGAGGTCTAGTGTGGAACCTGTTGCATCAATGGTGTTTGAGAAGGTCGCAAAGGTATCTGTAACCTCGGTGCCGTCACCAGTGCCATCAAAATCCGTGTCTTGAAGAGGAGCGCTGTTGAAGGTACTGCCGTCATTCTCAAAGGCTAGCAAGTCGAGGAATCCGCCACCGTCAACTTGATACTCAACGGTTACAAAATCGGGGGCATCCCAGTCTTCATTGCCGTCACTAGAATCATCTTCAGCAAACAGGGCACTAAAGCTGAGGTTGGTAAAATTGGCGATGTCAATCTCAGAGAATATCAGGGTTTGTTGTGAGGCATCCCCTTCACCGTCAATATCCTGGGCGGCAAAGTAAAAGCTGCCGTCTGAACCAGTGACATCATAGCCACCGCTGATGTTGCTACCGTCGGTGCGAGTCAAGAAATCGCTACTACCGTCGGTAAATTCCGGGATTGATGTGGTGTAACGGCTGCCGTTGCCATCTGTTTCAAAGCTTTCTGTAAAAATAGTCGCCACGATTGAGGTTTCTCCTATGCCTTAGATGTAGATACTGTCGATGCAACTTTGTCCGCTCTATATTCCCTAGGGAAGTGTCGTTTGGACCGATTTAGAATGAGGCAACACACTGTGGCATTGCCGCTAAAGAAAGCACTGCGCGTTGCAGTTAGCTAGAACACAAAACTGGCGTTTTAGCAAGCTAGAGTTGGAGTTCGTCAAGTTTGCTAAAGCTCAAAAAAAAGAGCCGCAGGCAAATTCCTCAACAACCCCGTCAAAAAGCTGGACTATTCAGCTATTTGAACAACGTTAAATCGCTTTTTGAAAGACGAACGGCTATTATCCTAGGCAAGCTACCTCAAGCTCTGCTAATGGCTAGATTAAGAAGGCATTAAAAAATAGGTGTCATTTGCTACACATCTCCGGTAGAATCATCTTTTGGAAGACATCATTCCTTCAGGTAGAACGCTAGTTTATATGTATCGTTGATGGCGCTATCTCTATGTCCGATCAAGAATTACGCTCTACTCTACTAAGACTCGACGGGTGCGGATACAAAGCCTACAAAGATATTAAGGGCAGCTACCGCTTTCCAGACTTTACTCTCGCGATCGATCGCGTTCAGTCCGACCCTTTCGCTTCACCCAGTAAATTTCGCGTGTTGGTCCCTCAGTCGGTGGCTCAATTTCCCCGACAACTATACGCAACTCCCTCGCGGGAGGTTGCCCTCAGAGATTACCTGACGCGCCAGTTTGAAGCAGACCGCATCAGCAGCAATTTCCTTCGGGATAGCTTCGCTTCACGCGGCACGGGCAAAAGTGGCATGATGGCGATCGCCCGCACCGGACAGGAAGTATTAGAGCGCACTTCAGTGTTGATTGATGACCAGCAGGTGGAAGTCCGGTTTTTGGTGGGACTGCCAGCGCGAGGACGACGCATTTTAGGTCGTCAGGCAGCAGAAATGCTGTGTGATGACATTCCCAAGGTCGTCACAGCCCTTCAGTATGCCTCTCTAGATCCTCAACAGATTCAGCAGCACCTCAATACTGTAGAAGATGCCGACTGGCTGCGCCAGCAGTTATCGGCTCAGGGACTAGTGGCGTTCGTTCCTAATGGAGCGATTTTGCCCCGTCGTAGTGGAGTGGATCAGCGCCCGTTGGTAAAAGAGGCCATTCCTTTTCAATCTCCTGCCTCTCTAGAAGTAGAGTTCCACTGCCCTCATCGCGGTGTCGTTACAGGGATGGGCATTCCGGCTGGCATCACCCTCATCGTCGGCGGTGGCTATCACGGTAAATCAACACTGCTAAAAGCGATTGAACTCGGAGTATACAATCATATTCCCGGAGACGGACGAGAACTGGTCGTCACCAATCCGGCGGCGGTGAAAATTCGCGCGGAGGACGGGCGCTCGATTGCCGGAGTTGATATTTCTCCGTTTATTAATCAGCTTCCCCAAGGACGTTCTACCCGTAACTTTTCAACCGCCAACGCCAGCGGCAGTACCTCCCAAGCGGCCAATATTATCGAGGCGCTAGAAGCTAGCGCTCAGGTGTTGCTAGTCGATGAAGATACAGCAGCGACTAACTTTATGATCCGCGATCGCCGCATGCAGCAGCTCATCGCTAAGGATAAAGAGCCGATCACGCCGTTCATCGATAAGATTCGCCAGCTATACGGAGATTACGGGGTGTCTACTATTCTAGTGATGGGGGGCAGTGGCGATTATTTTGACGTTGCCGATACCGTCATCGGCATGGAGGATTTTCAGCCCTACGATCTTACCGAGAAAGCCCAGGCGATCGCCAAGCAGTACACGACTGAACGGGTTGCCGAGGGCGGTCAGCACTTTGGAGATATTACCCCGCGCGTTCCCCTGCCCGAAAGTATCGATCCCAGTCGCGGACGCCGGGCCGTAAAATTGAAGGTTCGAGATGTGGATGAGGTGGCGTTTGGGCAAGAAGCGATCGATTTAGCCGCCGTTGAGCAGATTGTCGATACCGGACAGTTGCGAGCCGTTGCCGCCGCGATTGTTTATGCCAAGGAAAAGTATCTCGATCGACGGCGCCCGATTCCAGAGGTATTAGAGCGAGTCATGGCAGACATTGCAGACCAAGGATTAGATGTGCTAACAGAGTATCCTCAAGGAGATTTGGCGCTGTTTCGCCGCTATGAGTTAGCCGCTGCCCTCAACCGCCTGCGGAGTTTAAAGGTTAAGTGACTCTGCATTGATCGCGCTCTCTGCCTTGTGGAGATTTTATCTTTGGTTGATTCTATTCCTTCACTCGGAATCTGATAGAAGAGGGATGGGCTGAAATAGCCCTGCTCTCCAACTGTATAACCCCTGTGATTTTTGAGCGAACTCGACGTGGGACGAACACAAGCGAGCGCTAGGCAATTACGCTGGTATCTAATACCAATTGGAAAAAGTAATAGGAGACTTGATGAGTCGGGGGAAAGGGGAAGGGGGAAAGGGGAAGGGGAAGCACAGCAGCTCTTTGCCCTTGAACCTCCAATGCTTAGTTAGTTTAAGGAACTATCTGACTACTTTCGGTAAATGGTATAATGATTGGTTTCGCGCTTCCTGTCAGGCAATGAGAGTCCAATCAGAACCCAAGGTCGGAAAGGATGCAGTGCTGACGCGAGTAGTATTGTTGAGATACCAGACTACGTTTTGTCCGGTGGCTGAGTTGCGCCATACCAGGTCGTCTTGGTCATCCTGATTAAAATCGCCGACGCCGCTGATGGTCCAGTGGCGATCGCTCACCGGGTCTAAGGTCGCGCTGCCGATGCGGGTGGTATTGTTGAGATACCAGACTACGTTTTGTCCGGTGGCTGAGTTGCGCCACACTAGGTCATCCTGATTGTCGTTATTAAAGTCGCCCGCGCCGCCGATGGTCCAGTCCAGATTGGTTAAGGAAGCGAGCGAGACGCTACCGATGCGGGTGGTGGTGTTCATATACCAGACGGTATTGTTTCCCGTTACTGAGTTGCGCCACAGGAGGTCTGGGTTGCCGTCACCATTGAAATCTTGCTCACCAGCGTTACCTGAACCCACCTCGAAGGCTCCAATATCAACTTGCTGTCTTTGAATACGGGAAAAGCCTGTTCCGCGCTGGTCGGTTGGGACGGATTCAGTCACGTTGTTATCGGTGTCGATATCTAAGGTATCGGGAGCCACTAAAGCATTATTGCCCCGATCGATGGCGGGGCTATCGGGGAGTAGCGCATGGGTGAGAGTCGGCCCACCGTTGTCGGCGAGAGGACCAAGGCGCGGATTAGCATTGACAATATCGCTGCCGGTGCCTACATTACCGCTTGCTCCTGCAATCGAGCCGATCAGGTTAAAGTTGTTGCCGTTGACGGTCCCGGAAAGGTCGGGATGAATTTCTCCAGACCCGGCATTATCGCGAAGAGCGGTATTTTGGGCGACGATTGAGTTTCTGAGAGTGAGAGTGGCATCGTTAAAAATCCCGCCGCCGTTGCCCACAGTATTGCTAGCTGTGTTGGCCGTGTTGTCGGTAATGGTGCTGTTGGTGATGGTGGCTGTTCCCAGACCAACGTAAACCCCACCACCAGAGCTCGTCACCTCGTTGCCACTAACAGTGCTGTTTGTCAAAATTGCCGTGGTGGTTAAAGAACTTCCGCTACTGAAGAGGCCGCCGCCGCGACGACTGGAATTGCCGCTAATCGTCGTATTGACAAAAGTGGCGCTGCCTCGGCTATAGACTCCGCCGCCATCGTTGCTCTCAGCCCGATTATTGCTGATGGTGCTGCCGAGGGAATTGAGCCGGTTCCGGGCAAAAATGCCGCCGCCTGCGCCAGCGGCTGTGTTACTGCTGACGGTGCTGTTGGTTAAATTGAGAACTCCTGTATTCACTCCACCGCTGCCAATTCCGCCTCCCGTATTGGCTGAGTTGCTGCTGACGGTACTTTCGGTTAAGGTAACAACGCCACTGCTGCTAATGCCCCCGCCGTAGCTGCTGCTGTTGTTGCTAACGGTACTTTTCGTTAGGGTTGCTGTGCCGTTAACGTTACTGATGCCGCCACCGCTACTGAAGTTTGCGGGCGTACGATTGCCGCTGACGGTGCTTTCGGTTAAGGTCAACATGCCGCTGCTGGCAATGCCGCCACCGTTACTGGTGACGCTATTATTGCTCACGGTGCTTTGATGGAGCGTGACCGTGCCCTCGTTGTAGATGCCGCCGCCCTCCTCAGCGGTGTTGCCGCTGACGGTACTGTTGACGAGTGTCGCTGTGCCTTCAACCCGTAGTCCGCCCCCTAATTCGCTATTGCCGCGGGTGAGCACCACGTTTTCTAGGGTGAGATTGGCGCCATCGAGAACGTGAAATCCGCGATCGCTAAACTGTAGCCCCCCGGCATCAATTGTTGCCGGTTCACCGACTGAGCGAATCGTGATGTTGCGGCTGCTAATATCTAAGTCACCACCAATGCCAAGGTCTTCGTCAGCCTCTCCTCTACTGAGGAGATAGGTTTGTCCGGCTTGCAGATTGATGGTGTAGGCGGTGTTGGGGTCAGCGTTAGCTGTGAGAATCGCATCGCGCAGCGAGAGACCGCCAGCGGGACTGCCGTCGTTTTGATCGGCAAGGACGTTAACGGTTAGCGTCGGCATAGTTTTTTGTAGACGAAGGATATTGAAATTTGACGCTCAAGGCCAGGTGTGATTTTCCAGAAGAAAGTAGCGGCCTCGTTTTTGATGCCGCTACTTTACCCTAAATAACAGTATGGTCGAAACTCGTTAAAGCGGCTACGCTCAACTCCGATTTGAATTCCTGCTCTTGAATGAAGCCTTTTTCAGTACTCTCGGCTGACCAGGTTAACTCCTCAAAGCCCTCCGACGTGGCGGTAATGTGGCTCAACGTGCCGCCTAGTAGGGACTCCTCTGGTTGACCAGCTCCTAACCCAGCCCTAACGGCTGACCCAGCGTTGGCATCACGCTGCACCGTGGTTGATCCGACGGGCAAGGTATTTTCAATCAAGGAGAGTCGTCCTCGGCTCGTGCCGCTCAAGCTCACGTCTCCACCGATGATGCCATCTACATCCCCGTCGCCGTCGATATCGGCAAAGCTAGGAGCCGCATAAAACCCAACATCAACCCCGTTCAAAGGATTGTTCGTGCCCGTAGCGCTCACCAAGCGTCCGCCGTCGTTGCGGTAGTAGCGCAGTTCGCCAAACACTTCTCCCACCACCGCATCTTCATCGCCATCCCCATCCAGGTCGCCGAAGCTAGGGAAGCTGAAGTCTCCGGCATCCAATCCATTGAGAGGATTTCCCGTCCCTCGGATTAAAGTAAAGTTGCCGTTGGTGTTTCGGTAGTAAGCCACCCGTCCGTTCGCCAGTCCCAGAAACGCATCGACATCGCTATCGCCATCGATGTTGGCAAAGGCAATGTTGCTATAGCTGCCCACATCGATGCCGTTGAAGGGGTTTGCACTACCCGTTTGCTCGACGAAGCGTCCGTTGGTGTTGCGATAGTAGGTGAAAGTGCCATCAAAAGCACCGATAAACAGATCCAGATCGCTGTCGCCGTCGAGGTCGGCAAAGGCCGGGGTGCTGACAAAGCCCACGTCGATGCCAGCAAAGGGATTAGGCGCTCCCGTTACGCGGGTAAAGCGGTTAGTGTCATTGCGGAAATAGAGCAGTCCACCGTTGATATCGCCCACTGTGGCATCGAGGTCGCCGTCGGCATCGAGGTCGGCAAAGGCGGGGACTGGGCTGGAAGTCGTTTCAATTGGGGTGAGGAGGCTACTAGGGCCAGTCCGGGCAATGAAATTTGGGGGCAGAGGGGCGGCTCCCACTTCGACAGAGCCAATATCGACGGACGGTCCGGCAATGCGCTGTCGGAGGCGCTGGTCGGAGGGAACGGGTTCGGTAAAGTTGTTGTCGGCATCAATATCAAGGGTATCGGGAGCAACGAGAGCGCTGTTGCCTCGGTTAATAGCGGGACTGCCTTGGAGGGGGGTGTGGGTGAGAGTGGGTCCACCATTTTCGGCCAAAGGACCAAGGAGGGGATTAGAGGTAACAATATCGCTGCCAGAACCAACGTTGCCAGTTGCTCCCTCGACAGTGCCGATGAGGTTAAAGTTACTGCCGTTGATCGTCCCGGATAGGTCGGGGTGAATTTCTCCCGCCCCGGCATTATCAGGGAGATCGATATTTTCGGCCACAATCGAGTTTCTGAGAGTTAGGGTAGAACGGTTGCTAATGCCACCGCCGTTGCCTCGGCTATCCCTGTCTGTGTTGACCGTGTTGTTAGCAATGGTGCTGTTGGTGAGCGTAGCTGTCCCGCCGCGAAGATAAATACCGCCGCCGTTATCTGTCGCGCTATTGCCGCTAACGGTGCTGTTCGTCAAAACGGCTGTATTAATAAAACTGCTGCCAACAGCAATCCCGCCACCGTTGATGGCGGAGTTGCCGCTGATAGTAGTATTGGTGATGGTAGCATTGCCACTGATCTCGACTCCACCCCCATCTCTTCTTGCTGAGGCATTGTTGCTAATGGTGCTATTGAGGAGGTTTAAAGTATCATTAGAACTAATGCCTCCTCCACCTAAATCGGAGCTGTTCCCGCTCACGGTACTGTCGATTAAATTTAGGACAGCATTGTTGAAACCACTGCTGAGGATGCCGCCGCCACTAGAATTTGTAGCCGTGTTATCGCTGACGGTGGTATTAGTCAAGGTCATAGAGCCACCGTTACTGATGCCGCCGCCGCTGAAGCTGCTGTTATTGCTCACACTACTTTGAGTCAGCGTTGCGGTCCCGCTGCTGCTAATGCCAGCACCGCTGCTAAAGCTGGCGGTAGAGCTGTTCTCGCTCACGGTACTGTCAGTTAAGGTTAGTGTCCCGCTGCTCCTGATGCCAGCACCGCCACTGTTGCTTGTCGTTGTGCTGTTATTGCTAACGGTACTTTGAATGAGCGTCGTAGTTCCTTCTGTGTAGATACCGCCACCGCCATCCTCAGCCGTGTTGCCGCTGACGGTGCTGTTAACAAGCGTGGCTGTGCCCGCTTCTTCAATGCGCAGTCCACCCCCAAATTCAGTGTTGCCGCGCGTCAGCACCACGTTTTCTAGGGTGAGATTACCGCCCTCGAGAACGTGGAACACGCGATCGCTAAATTGCAGACCTCCGGCATCAATGGTTGCTGGCTGTCTCCCGGCTGAGCGCACGGTAATATTGCTGTTGGTAATATCAAGGTCGCCGCCAACGCCGAGGTCTTCGTCGGCTTCTCCGGCACTGAGGAGATAGGTTTGTCCGGCTTGCAGATTGATGGTGTAGGCGGTGTTGGGGTCAGCGTTGGCGGTGAGAATGGCATCGCGCAGCGACAGACCGCCAGCGGAACTGCCGTCGTTTTGATCGGCGAGAATATTAACGGTTAGGGTGGGCATCTTTAACTACAGGCAAACAGTGTGAGCAGTGCTCAACCGCGATCGCAGTCAGAGCAATTTTAGGTCGAGTGTCATTTTAGGAAATTCGCCCACCGTTGTAAATATTGATACCAGTTTTTTTAGTAATATGACATTCTGGCGAAAAGTTGAAGAGCGCAGCTTCATCAGCCCAATGCTACTATTGTCCCTCAGTGTTACCACCCTGCCCCCCAATTCTGTGGGAACGCTCATCATCGGCTTGGGAATGGCTGTAGCGAGCTAGCCCAAATAGTTCCATGCGAATCACTTTGTATTGCTGGCATAACTGCTTTAGCTGAGTCATTTTGGAATCGAGCGCGTCATTCATCTTGTGTCTTCAATAAATCGATATCTTGATTCGTGTTTTGACAATGACGTTGCGTCATCTAACTTGGACTGCCAAAATTTGAAGTGAGCCATGTCAGCAGTATATCAGCAGCAATTCTCGAGCAGTAATGGCGCTTCAACTTACCCTTGGTGTCTTGCCAGACGTATTCACGATTTGTCAACTTGCACCCACCAGTGCCATTCCTGACTGGGCGACGGGCAGTTTTGTGTCAATAACGCGATGCCGT
The DNA here is from genome assembly GCA_050331735.1 of Cyanophyceae cyanobacterium. Classification (GTDB taxonomy): domain Bacteria; phylum Cyanobacteriota; class Cyanobacteriia; order Cyanobacteriales; family JBHJGN01; genus JBHJGN01. The sequence continues at coordinate 38,859 of JBHJGN010000016.1, read as the reverse complement.
GATGAACTGTCGATTGTTTGTCCCCTTGCTTGTGTGCCGGAATTAATGCGGGGTGATCGCTGGCGCTGTCTGCAAGTAGCCGGACCTCTCGATTTCTCCCTCATCGGAATTTTAGCAGCCCTCGCCTCTCCTTTAGCGGAAGCCAACATCCCCATTTTTGCGATCTCGACTTACAACACAGACTACCTCCTGGTTAAAGAAGAGTATTTGGAGCAAGCAATAGCAGTCCTCTCTCAAGCAGGACACAGAATTAGCTGAGCGGTGCAGTGCTTAAGGTAAACATCATGTGGTCATTGGCTCTCCTCCTATCACCAGTCCATCGCTCTCACGCTCCTTGAATCAATAAACATCTAGTGGAGGGCAAACGAGCAACCATCAGCAATCAACACCAGCCTATTGTGTTAGTCTACGCTGCGTCCGCCCAAAAATATATCTATTTCGTCAATAAAAACAATTGAAATAAGAATACTTGGTAAAGTAATTATCCGTCCCCAATTTATTCCCACTCTGTCCATGAACACCGTAGACGATAAAGCCGTTGTCAAGGAATATTTCAACACCACTGGCTTTGAACGCTGGCGACGCATTTATGGAGAGGTCGAGGTCAGTAAAGTCCAGAACGATATCCGGATTGGCCATCAGCAAACCATTGACACCGTTCTAGACTGGCTCAAAGCAGACGGGAACTTAGATTCAATTTCTGTTTGTGATGCCGGGTGTGGCGTAGGCAGCTTGAGTATTCCCCTCGCTCAAGCTGGGGCTAAGGTTTTTGCTAGCGATATTTCTGAAAAGATGGTCGAGGAAGCGAAGCACCGCGCCGGGGGTTTAGCTGGCGTGACGTTCGCCGTTCAGGATTTAGAATCTTTGGGCGGTCAATATCACACCGTTGTCTGTTTGGATGTGCTAATTCACTACCCCCAGAAAGATGCCGCCCAGATGATTGCTCATTTAGCCTCGCTCGCCGAGTCGCGCTTGATTATCAGCTTTGCTCCAAAAACATTCTGGCTTTCTATACTAAAAAAAGTAGGCGAGTTTTTCCCGGGACCGAGTAAGACCACCCGTGCCTATCAGCATCGGGAAGCCGATATCGTTAATATGCTTAAAAGCAACGGGTTTTCCCTGCAACGTAACGGCATGACCAGTACACGCTTTTACTTCTCGCGGATTTTAGAAGCGACTCGCGATTGACCTCACATAACGAGCATTATGGCGGTTACTCCTGGGCAACTCAGCAAATGGAAGCAGCAAAGTCGTCCGATTATCACGCTGACGGCTTGGGATTACGGCATCGCCCAGGTCTTAGATGAAGCGGGAGTGGATGTGATTTTGGTGGGGGACTCCCTGGCAATGGTCGCGCTAGGACATCCAACAACTCTACCAGTAACGCTCGAGGAAATGCTGCACCATGCGGCGGCGGTGCGTCGCGGGGTTCATCGAGCGCTGGTGGTGTGCGATTTACCGTTTCTTAGCTATCAAGGCAGTACCGAACGAGCGATTCAAGCGGCAGGCAGGGCGCTGAAGGAAACAGGAGTCCAGGCCGTGAAGGTCGAAGGAGGGTATCCGGCGATCGCCCAAACAGTCGCGACCCTTACAAGTATCGGTATTCCGGTGATGGGGCATGTGGGCTTGACTCCCCAAGCGGTACATCGATTAGGGTACGCGCAGCAGGGCAAAACAGCAGAGGAGGCTGAGCGGATTCTAGCCGAGGCGATCGCTCTTTCTGAGGCAGGAGCTTTCGCTATCATTCTAGAACACGTCCCTGCTGATTTAGCCGCCCACATTACCGCTAAACTCTCCATTCCCACCATCGGCATCGGCGCTGGACCCGATTGTGACGGTCAAGTGTTAGTCACTGCCGATTTGCTTGGGTTATCCCAGAAAAGACCGCCTTTTGCTAAGGCTTACGTCAACTTACGGAAAATTATTACTCAAGCCGCTCAGGAGTTTGCAGCAGACGTGCGTGATCGCACATTCCCCTAGCTAGTCTGAGTCTTTCAATCGAAAACGCATCACATAACGAAGATATCTCCCGATTCAGTTGTCGGGGGAAGGATAAGTCTCTAGAGCATTCAGATTGCTCAATGAAAATCAGCATCCCAGATACCAATATAGATTTGGTCTTCTTCGTTGCGCTGAATAATTCCTTCTAAAGTCCCGGCTCGAAACGAGTATTGCTTGATTCGCCGTTGATACACTTGTACAAGTCCCGATTGGGCAGAGTCTGAAATGCGATCAGGCAGTAATGCCTGTAGGGTTTGCTGAATTGTCTCTAAATCTGCTGTTGGAGCAAAAGCAATTTCGGTTTGGCGCAGCGTTTGCGTATCAACATCAAACAAATAGCCCAAATCAACCTGACCGGGAACAATATCTTGGTAAAGCCAAGCACGACTGTTGGCCCAATATCCATTCCTGATCCAGTCTGGTTCTCCCAAAGCCTGCAAAACTTCCTTCTCAGGCGTTCCGATCGTAAACGTGGGAACGTTACTGGCAGTTGCTTCTTCCTCGGGTTCTGGAAGAGGAGAAACCTCTGCTGGTGAGAATGAAGATTCGGTATCTGGAGAAGCCTCTTGAATCGGGGGAAAAACCGCTTTTGGTGGCGGTTGAACTGGTTCTACGGTGGAATGAGAAGGTGACTCGAGGAAGCGTTGTGTTTGCTGAAAATTGAAGACCATTGCTGCTAAAATTCCGGTTAAGGCGGCACTAATAAACACGAAAACGGCCCTTTCTAGCCACCTCCGGTTCGGCATTGGTGCTGCTGTGACTGGCTGCTGTGGGGAAGACTCTGCTATGCTAAGCGGCTCACTCCCCGGCAGCAGGTTCTTCATCTCGTGCATGACCCAGCTTTGATCGAAAACAGCACGATAAATTGGATTAGCCACTTTGAGAGCATTTTGCTGCTCAACCACAAGTCCTGAATTGAGCAGCGCTGCCTGTTCTAGACTGCCATCGGCAGAAACCTGTCCTTGCTGCCAAATTTGGAGGTAGTGCAACAGGACATGAGTGGGGGGACAAGCAGAAGAGTCGAGGAGGCGATCGCGCACTGCAAATAAGTGCTCAGCCGCTACCCCATGTTGCCAATCCCTCACCATCGCAGTCTGCACGATCTGCTCAATCCGTTGAGCCTCCTCTCCTGACACAATGAAGTGTTGAGATTGACAGACCATTTGACACAGCTTTTGGGCTAGCCAAGGTTGGCGATTTGTCCAGAGCAGGATTTCTTCGAGAATTTTATAGGGAGATTCAACTTTTTGCTCAAGCCTCAGTTTAATTTGTCGATGGGGTTGCAGTTGTTTTTGCTGTTTTTCTACCCAATTTTGATTAAAAACTGAAGCGTAAATGGGTTTAGCCACTGTTAATTTGCCCTGCTGTTTGATAACCAAACCAGATATCAACAGCTCCTGCTGCTCTGGGGAACCATCGCTGTCAATGGCCCCCTGCTGTAAAATCTGTCGATAAAGCTCTAGCACCCAAAAAGGATTGCACTGCTGACTATAAAGCAGGCGAGCGCGAATATTCCTTAGTTCGCGATCTTCAGAAGAACTGAGCCAATCATGGATCAGCCGTTCTGGAGTGAGTCTTTTTTTAGGTAAAGAAGCCTGGAACTGCACAAAAAAGTCCAGGGTGTTTGGAGCGAGCCATCCTTTGTCAACCGCTATTTCTCCAAATTTTTGCTTAGTCTGCTTTTGCTCAAAGAGGATCGTCTGAATTTGCGCTTCACTCAAGAGGGCAGCTTGTTTAAAATACTTTCCGAGCCGCTGCTTCGGTCTTTTTAAGGCAACAGACCATTTCAAAACAAAAAACTCTGCTGTTTCTAGTTTTATCCAACCATGAGCCGCGAGAATTTCTCCGAGCCGGAGACGAGAGTGAGCTTGTTCTTGAAGAGCCGTTTCTAGTTGTGCTGCTGAGACTAAACCAGCCTGCTGTAGCACTGCCCCGAGAGGCTTGACTACAAATTTAGACATTGATAGGCAATGATAGCTAAGCTACAGGCTAATACTGCTATCTTAGTTTAGTAATAAAAGCCTCAACTTTTGAAGAGTAAATTTAACGACGATTGGCTCAAGCAGTGTTTTCTGGGAAATTCAGCTCTATTTTTTTTCCCAATCTGTTGTATAAGAAGTTTGTGGTCACAGCAAGAAAACGATGAAATTGATTCGGTCTGAGCTTTTTCTGTGGGTAAGTGTAGCAACAATTGTTATCGGTTTAACTTCCTGCTCAGGCTCTGAGTCAACCTTTTCTAAGCCAACAGAGGCTTTCCCCTCTGATGCACAAGTATCATCCAGCTCCCAAGACGGTTCTTCCTCCAATAGCGCTCGTGCCGATTCCTCTCAACCTCATCTTTCTGTTGCCCAGTTGGAAACCGCTAAACCCTACATCAATCAACTCTTGCCTGAAGCCGCCAGAATTCAGCAAGAGCAAGGCATTCCCGTTGAGATGACGTTGGCGATCGCCATCTTGGAAACTGGTTGGGGAAAGCATGTTATTGGCCAAAATAACCACTTTGGACTGCGCTGTGTCAGCGACGATTGTGTGGCTAGGGTGAAGCGCGGTAGAACGATTCAGTACGAAACCTGTCCCGATCCCTCTGAGTGCTTCAACATCTTTGCGACAACCGTCGATAAGCTGACAAACGGGGAAGTGGCAAACATTGATAAGCTCGCGGAGAACTATGCGAGCGGGGCCAACTGGTCTCGGAAAGTGAAGCGAATCCAGAAGCGAGTTCGGAAAATTCTCAATCAAGCCAGGGAAGAAGCGAACTCAGCCTAGGACTACGACCAGCAGAAGAGGCCCCTTTATAATATCTTGCGTCCAGTGAGGATTTGCCGGACTTCCAGCATGGCTGAATACGTCGGCAGAATATGAAGAGTTTCATCGTCTGGAGTCTGTTTAAGGGCTGTGGTAATCGCCTGCTGCAAATCTTCTTCGACAATGAGAGCTAGATCATCAGTATTGCCCTGCTGATCGCGGCTGTATTCTAAACGGAGCGCCATATCGTAGAGGCGATCGCCACTGATCACAATTGTTCCCCCTAAACTCACTAATTTCTCGGTATCTACATCCCAAATCCAGGAGACATCAGTGCCGTCGGGAATGCGATCATTAAGCACTACTAAGGTGGTGGATGCCTTGCCTGCCTGCTTGATATCGTTCACGGCGCGAATTGTTTCATTCATGCCCACAGGATTTTTAGACAGCAAAATCCTGACGTGTTTGCCCTCGATCGTTAATTCTTCTGCCCGCCCAAAAGCCGCGCGAAAGTTTTTGACAGTGTTGAAAATATCAGCTACCTCAACGCCAATTTCTTTGGCGACTAGACCCGCAGCTAAGGTATTGTACTTGTTATAAACTCCGATCAGGATTTGGGGCCAGTTACGACTATCGAATGCTGGCTGACTCTTGCCGAAGTCGCAGTTCGGACAATCAAAATCTCCGAGGTGGGACAGATACACGCCCCGGTAGTCCAGCAGATGACCGCAGGCAGGGCAATAGATAGAATCTACCGCATGGGGGATAGCATCAAGATAGAGTTCGGGTTCGCTGAGGCCAAAAAATAATACCTTCTGCGGAAGCTGCTGCCCCAGGTAGGAAAGCGCCGGATCGTCAGCGTTGAGCACAACAACCGTGTCGGGAGGTAAAGCAGAAATGGCCTGTTGCCAGCGCTGACTGATAGTGTCTACCTCTCCGTAGCGATCGAGCTGATCTCGAAAGAGATTTAAACCGAGAATAAATCGAGGGTGACAGTCTTTTAAGACCAGGGGAAGCACATTTTCGTCTACTTCTAGGATGGCATAGTCGGCGTTCAGCTTGCCAACTAAATTGGTGTCTGCCAACAGCGCTGTGACTAAGCCGTTGAGGAGGTTTGCCCCCGTCGCATTGTGAGTGACTTTCCAGCCTTGATTTTCAAAAATCGTGCGCAGCAGTAGCGAGGTTGTGGTTTTGCCATTCGTGCCCACGATCAAGATCACGCCCTGAACCTGTTCGCAGAGCAGAGAGAGAAGGCGAGGATGCAGGCGACGGGAAACTTCTCCGGGGAGAACGCTTGCTGCCCCTAAGCCTAAGCGACGCACCATCGCCGTCACTGTTTTTGCCACTCCGACTGCTAGGGCTAAACGAATTTTGGGCATGACTCCTCCACCTGTGGCGTTGTTCGGCTTTATATCTTAAATTATTTTCAGCGACAAATATATCTCAGTAGCGAGGGACAATTTAGCCGTTTGACAAGCAGCTAAAACCACTAACTCAACGGGATCTGATTCAGTTTCCTATCTTCTGAGTAATAAATAGTTGCTTTCTTGATAGGCCAGAACCAGATTTTGGGCTTTGGCTATATTAAATTTAAATACTTGCGATTGCCCTTGTCAGGATAATTTTAGTCTTTGATATTAGAAATCCGGTGTTCTAGGAAATATAATATTTGCTAACTATGCCTATGCACATAATAAGTAAGTAACCGTTCTCATGATTCTCCTCCGCTATGGTTGATCTCCAAGAATACCGCGATCGCCGCGAACAGCTCATGGCTAAGATTGGTCGCGGAACCGCGATTTTTCGCAGCGCTCCGATGGCTGTGATGCATAATGATGTCGAGTATGTGTTTCGCCAAGACAGTGACTTCTTTTACCTGACGGGCTTTAATGAAGCAGAAGCGGTGGCCGTATTAGCGCCTCACCATGAAGAACATCGCTTTGTGCTGTTTGTACAGCCTAAAGACTTGGAGAAAGAAACCTGGACAGGATATCGCGTTGGGGTTGAAGCCGCTAAAGAACGGTTTGGCGCCGATGAAGCTTACCCAATTACAGACCTGAATGAAAAGCTACCGCAGTATCTCGAAAAAGCGGAACGCATTTACTACCATTTAGGGCGCGATCGCCCTTTTAATGAAACCATCCTTCGGCACTGGCAACGTCTGATTGCCACTTATCCTAAACGCGGCATCGGTCCGGTGGCGATCGAAGATACCAATCTGATCCTGCATCCAATGCGCCTGGTTAAAAGTCCTGCTGAACTAGAAATGATGCGGAAAGCAGCGACAATTTCTGCCACTGCCCACCACCGCGCGATGGAATTTGCTCAACCCGGACGGTTTGAATACGAAGTGCAGGCAGAAATTGAACATACTTTTCGTTTGCATGGCGGCATTGGCCCCGCCTATCCTTCGATCGTTGCCTCGGGTGCGAATGCCTGCGTCCTGCACTACACAGAGAACACAGGACAGATTCAGGATAACGAGCTTTTGCTGATTGATGCCGGCTGTTCCTACGGCTACTACAACGGCGATATTACCCGCACGTTTCCCGTAAGCGGCCAGTTTACCGCTGAACAGCAGACGCTCTATGAACTGGTGTTAGAGGCACAGCTCAAGGCCATAGAGGAAGTGAGACCGGGCAATCCTTACAATGAGTTTCACGATATCGCCGTGTGTGTTTTGGTGCAGGGACTGATCGATCTTGGATTGCTAGTCGGAGATCTGGAGGAACTGATTAAGGAAGAAAAATACAAACCCTTCTATATGCACCGCACCGGTCACTGGCTTGGCTTAGATGTTCACGATGCCGGGGTCTACAAACACAGTGAAGAGTCTTGGACAACTCTACAGCCCGGTCACGTGCTAACGGTTGAACCCGGACTGTATATTGCTCCCAATATTAAGCCAGCAGAAGGTCAGCCGGAGGTTCCGGAACGGTGGCGAGGCATCGGCATTCGCATTGAAGATGATGTGTTAGTCACGGCAGCAGGACACGAAATTTTGACAGCGGCTGTTCCTAAGTTAGTCGAAGAGGTTACGAATTAGCGAAGCAGGCAGGAGGAGTGGCTCGTTTGACCAGGATTAAACGAGCCAGTTGCGGATTTTGGAGGAAACAAAGTCAATCAAGCTGGTGGCGGCGATTAAAATGATTAAAATGGCGCAGACTTTGCCATAGTCAAAAGACTGAAAGCTTTGATAGAGGGAAACGCCAATGCCGCCAGCCCCAACAATTCCCAAGACCGAAGCAGAACGAACGTTGGCTTCAAAGCGATACAGGGTAAAAGAAGACCACAGAGGCACGACTTGGGGAATTACGCCGAAGACAATTTCCTGGACTTTGCTAGCGCCGGTGGCGCGAATGCCTTCCACCGGACCCGGTTCGATGGATTCAACGGCCTCGGAGAAGAGCTTGCCTAACGTGCCAGCCGTATGCACAAACAGCGCTAACACCCCGGCGAACGGCCCTAAACCCACCGCAACAATAAAAATCAGGGCAAATACCAGTTCGTTAATCGCTCGCATCGCATCCAAAACCCGGCGCGTTGGCTGTACAATCCACACCGGGCAGACGTTTTCAGATGCGAGTAGTGCCAGAGGCACAGCAGCGATCGCCGCCAGCAGCGTTCCCCAAATTCCCATCGCGATCGTCGCTAGCGTTTCTTCGAGGTAAACTTCCCAGTAAGAGAAATCGGGTGGAAAGAATTCTCTCACCAGATTGATAATCGAGCTTCTGCCCTGAAGCAGCTCCCAAAAATCAATTTCGCTGCGGATGTAGGAAACAATCAGAATGGCGATCGCTGCTGCTAAATAGAGAACGCGAGCCAGCGTTATTTTCTTCTGCTCGCGTTCCAGCATCGCCTTCACGTCAGGAGAAGCCTGTATCATTTCTTTCGTTGCTGAGAGACTACACAAACTTTGCAGACGGGGAAAAGGGGAAGGGGGAAGGGGTAAAGGGTAGCTTGATTAGCTTGTTTCTCAATCCTGTGTACTTTCCCCGTCCCGCAGGGACTTACGATCCCTTAATCTTTTCTAGCTGCTTGTTCAGTTCTTCAATCTGAGTTTGTTTTTCTTCCTCGCTGAGGCTTTGATTGTTTTGCACTGATAAAATCTGCTCGCCGATATCTAGCTCTCGAATCGGGTTCCAGTCCGCATCTCCCGCCTCAACAAAATTAGACCAGCCTAAAGGTTCTAGAACGGCAGGGTCACTGTAGCCATAGAAGAAATCTCGGATTTCTTGTTTGATCTCTTCCGGTAAATCTTCTCGATAGGCAATGGGGTCGCTGGGAATTTGCACAGATTCCCAAATGACCTCGATCTGGTCGCGGGCTTCTGGATTGGTTTCCTGGAGGCGATCTAGTGATTCGCTGTTGTTGGTGGCTACGTCCACCTGATTGTTGGCAACGGCTAGAGCGGTTGCTTCGTGGCTGCCAGCAAAGGTGAGTCTTTCAAAAGCCGCTTCTGGGTTAACCCCGTTTTGAGCAAAAATATAGTAGCTCGGGACTAAATAGCCAGAGGTGGAGTTGGGATCGTTAAAAGCAAAGGTAATATCTGAGGCATTTTCAATCACGTACTGGTCGCCGTTTTGTCCTTCTACTTCTTGAGCGATCGGATTATCTCTATTCGTGATTAGATAGGCGTAGTAACCTTGAGTGCCGTCCGAGTTGACGGTTTGGGCAAAAGCATCAGCATTGGCTCTTTCGGCGGCTTCAATATAGGATTTACCTCCAAACCAGGCGATATCGACGTTGCCCGCTCGCATTCCCTCAATAACGCCAGCGTACTGCGTTACGTAAAAGGGTTTAACGGTTACTCCTAATTCCTCAGACATTGCCTCAATAAAAGGCTCCCAAATGGGTTTTTGGTTAGCTTGAGACTCGGTAGAAATGATCCCAAAGACCAATTCATCAATTTCTGAGCTGGCGGTTTCAGGACTCTCGGTTTGAGATTGGTCTGTTGAAGGTTCGGTGGTCTGTTGGGAACAGCCCGAAAGCACCTTGGTTCCTGCTAGAGCAACAATAAATAAAGAGGCTAGCTTAATAAACAGTCGTCTTTCCATTGTGATCGAATCCTCAAATCATTAGATATTAAACGGGAACTTCTCCATGACCACGGACAACGAGCTCCTCGGCAGCAGCACCATAGATGCGGTTGAGTCTCTCTTCGTCGAGCGCATCCGTGTCTCCATCAAACTTGACCTCTCCGGCTTTGAGGGCGATCGCTCTTGGAAAGTAACGATACACCATTTGGACCTGGTGAAGGGAAGTCACAATCGTCAGACCGTCTTGGTTGAGTTCCTGGAGTAGCTCCATCACCTTGCGAGCCGATTCTGGATCTAGGGAGGCAATGGGTTCATCTGCTAAGATGATTTTGGCTCCCTGCACCAGACAGCGGGCGATCGCCACTCGCTGCTGCTGTCCCCCAGAGAGTAAAGAAGCCCGCTTGTAGGCCTGTTCGAGAATGCCGACTCGCTCTAGAGCTGATAGCGCCTGGATTTTCTCGTCTGCGGTAAAGAGGCGCAGGACCGAACGATGCCAGGGAAGATGAGCTGATTTACCGACCAGAACGTTTTCTAAAACGGTCAGGCGGTTCACCAGATTAAACTGCTGAAAGATAAAACCGATTTGGCTGCGTAACCTTCTGATGCGAGAGCTAAGCCGCCCATCCGTCTGAAGCTTTGTCCTAAATATTTCAATTGTTCCTTGGTCTGAACGCTGCAGGCCGTTGATATTACGCAGCAGGGTAGATTTTCCAGAGCCCGAAGCTCCGACCAAAGAGACCATCTCACCTTCGTTGATCGCAAGACTAACTTTGTTGAGAGCCAAGTTTCCCTTAAAACTCTTTGTCAGTTTAGACACTTCGATGGCTGCGTTCGGAGTCAAGTGCTTCAAAAATTCCTTTATTTATGACATAGACAAGTTTGCCGCTTGTTTATTAACAGAACTATAAGCTAAGGTTAATGAGCGGTTATTAGTTCTTTAACTTCTTCTCGCACCTGTGCTTAAGGCGGTAGCACCGATGATGATAACGGGCTTCACAAACTAGGCTTGCTATCTAAAAGGTAAATTTTTCGATGACCTCAGCTAGCCTCTCAGTCCAAGAACGCTCAGGGCTTTACTAGCGGACTAGCAGATACTTAGGTCACAAATAATATTAGTTACCCTCATCAATTAATCAGTCTTTTGTTGTCAGAGAGACCCCAGTAAAACGATGGGGACTTTCTTCAACTTCATCAATATCGCTGCGCTCAGACAAGCTATTTTAATTCAAGCGAAATCTTTAGAAGTTTAATGGGTATACTCTTAAAAAGCTTCATAGTCATAATCATGCTTGCATTGCAAACACAACGACTTCCTCCTCCTTGATTTACTCTTTATTCAGTAACTCGTTTTTTAACAAAAGCTAATTGATCGCTTTGAATACCTCAGCAGCGCACAGAAACGAATTAACGCACTACTTTGGCAAGGAAAATGAAAAACATAGTATGCTCCATGCCTTGGTTTCAGAATCAGACGAAAACTGGGTGGAAAACAACAGAAAACTTCCTGCTGTGGGGGCTAATTACGGTTCATCTTCTACCGATTTGGTTATTCCGCTATTTTCCTTCTCAAGATGGTCCAGCTCATGTTCACAACGCTGAGGTTTTAAAAGAATATTTCTTGGCCTCTGATTCTTTTTTTCAGCAATACTATACATTCAATCCTAATCTTGCTCCCAACTGGTTTAGCCACATTGCAATGGCAGGATTAATGACTGTGGTTTCGCCGATAACTGCCGAAAAATTTTTCTTGAGTAGCTATGTAATTTTACTGCCTCTAGCTGTCGCTTATACCCTTGGGGCGATTACGAAGGAGGCAAAATATTTTGTTTTCTTAAGTTTTCCATTTATTTTTAATATTACGCTACACCTCGGATTTTATAACTTTTCCTATAGCCTGATTTTATTTTTCTTCTTGATTGGATACTGGTTAAGGTATCAGCAACAGCCAAGCTGTTATCGCGTAGTAGTTTTGGGGTTACTGTCGCTTTTACTCTACGGTTGTCATATCTTTTCGTTAATTACTGCCTATGTAGCGATCGCTATTTTGCTGATTTGGCAAACCTTCTGGCAAATCTTTATTCGACCCCAGTTGAGCAGTCAGCAGCTTTTGCTATTTTTCTTTCAACAAGCTGCTCCTTTAGTCATTGCTTTTTTTCCGTCTTTGTTGCTAGTCGCGCAATTTATTTTGCAGAAACCGAAGGGAAGCTCTAGAGGAAATTACTCTTTTGACCTGACAAAGCTGTGGTCTTTACTCAGGTTAGATTCTTTAGCTTCTTATGACCAAATCGAACTGCTATTTTCGATTGGTTTAGTCTGTCTATTGATGTCTGTTACTGTTTACTTCCTGATTCAAAAGATTAAGCAGCGTCAGCTTCACTACGAAGATGGCTGGCTTGCAGTTTTTGTTGGTTATGTTGTCATTTATTTTGTGGCGCCCGCTCAAGTGCATGATAGCGTCACGATTAAAGAGCGCATGATGCTCTATCCCTATTTCGCGCTTATCCTGTGGCTAGGAGCAAAAAGCTATCGTTACGTTATGGCAAAAAGGATTCAGCTAATTGCCATTGCTCTTTCTTTATTTTTACTCGGCGTACATACCTGGCAATATGCTAAGCTTAACGGCTATCTGAAAGAATATCTTTCGGGTGCGCAGTTAGTCGAAACCGAATCAACTCTACTAACAATTAACTTCTCCTATTTTGCCCAAACAACCGCAGGAAAGCCCCTTTTCTGGCAGCCCTACGGTCGGTTTTTGTTCTTCGGCCAACCGTGGCAGATTGGTACTTTTATTCATGCAGCAGGATATTTAGCAGCTCAAAGACACAGCGTTTATCTCAATAACTATGCAGCTAACCTAGAATATTTTCCGATTAATTTTCAGAGTGAAATTAATCCTTTTAATTACCTTTACATCAAACAATCGCGAGAGATTGTTGCAGCAAATCCGGCAGTTCCGGGGGTAGATATTCAGGCTTACGAGCAGCAGACAACCGGAAAAGTTGACTATGTACTTCTCTGGCAACTGCAAGAACAACAGTATGAATATACTAATACGCAAGCAATTTTGGCTCAGCTAAACCGAGGGTATGAATTGATCTATACCTCCCCGAACAGAGGACTTTTACAACTCTATCGTCGTCGGAGTTAAGTCCTGCGACTGTATCAGCCTCAGTGAAGCGGCTTACTTGTTATTGTGGCTCGCTTTGTCGCCCAGCAGACAGAGGAAATATTGAGGCGTAGCGAGTAACTTAGAGCAAGTATACAAACGGGACTCTTCATGTCACAGTATCAGCCCTCAAAAGAAGCCAGCGACGCTCAACCTTCTGCCCGAATGTCTGACTCCGAAACAGATTTACGCTCTGAGGTTCCCCACTCCGGGGTCGACGCGAAGCGTCAACAAAGTTCTAACCTAGAAAGCCCGGAGCTAAATCCCGGCTGCGATGAGCAAGCTCAATTTCAGCTATCAACGAAGCAAGCCTTTATTGCCACTCGCAGAGCCTTTGAAGAGCTAGAAGCGCAGGGTGCGACTAACTTTGATATCTTTAATGCTTTGGCAGATTTGTTTTACAAACGGGGAGAACCAGAAATCTCTGCACTGATGGCAGAGGCAGCCTACAGGTTTTTTCAAAAGTAGGCGATCGCTTTTGCTTCAGTTAACGCCACACGGCTTTGAAAGCCAACTATTCCGGTGCAGGCATTGCGGTATTTTTATAGCCTCTCGCTGCAAATCTCTCCACAGAAGGACGCTCTGTCGGCGATAAGATTCATACATTGAATTGACAAGCAAAATTAAAACAATAGGAGCGAACAGGCGCTACTAATGCCTAGCGTGAATATTTCTGGTATTGACCCCAAGATCATTGATGCACAATTTGTACCTACGGATATGAGCGATACTACCGTCAAAAAAATTAATTCTGCCTATTCCCCGCAAGGAGAAATGGGTCAAAAATACTTGGCTTCCGGCACTAGTCTCTCCATGCGCCTTTGGGAAAATGAACAGCCCGCCGATCCTTATCCTAAAGTACAGCGAGATTATGAAACGGTTGGCTACGTGATTTCTGGTCGGAGCGAGCTGCACATCGAAGGTCAGATGGTGCTGCTAGAGCCTGGTGACTCTTGGGTAGTGCCGAAGGGAGCGGCTCATTCCTACAAAATCTTAGAACCGTTTACAGCCGTTGAAGCCACGAGTCCCCCGGCAGAGGTCAAAGGACGCGACGAGGAACCTCAACAGTAATTCACTCTAGCAATCCGGGATTGATAAGCATCCCCATTTTCCTATTCCTATATGACTAGTCAGCAATCTCAATCAAAGCAGGCGATTGCCAAGTTCTCGACTGAGCCGGAAGCGCAGGAAGCTCAAAGTGCCCTCGAAGCAGCGGGATTTGCGCGATCGCAAATATCTATCGAAACGCAAGCTATTGACCCCAAACCGAGTCAAAAAGATTCTCGAGCCCGGAAAAGCTCCTTTGGCGCGGCCATCGCCGGGGCCGTTCTCGGGAGTGGTGCTGGTTTATTCATTAGTGTTGGTGCCACTAGTTCCTCGGGTATCGGTCCCGACGTTTCCTCTCATCCGGGAACCTTTACAATGCTCGTTGCTACAGCAGGAGGCCTGATTGGGGCGCTGGCTTTCAGCATCATCGGTGCACTGTCTGGCGGCACTGCCCCCAAAGCAACGGTAGCCGATAGCGAGAGCCTTAGCACCAGATATTTAGTGGTAGTTAGGGGAACAGAACAAGAAGTCGTGCGGGCTAAAGAAGTTTTGCGTCAGCAGGGAGCGCAGATATAGACGACAGTTTCAACCGTTCCTCGACCGCTCTGGTAAAAACTTTGCTTCAGCTTTAATCTCCCTGGTCAATAGTTCTCAAACGGAAATCCTTGGGCTTCTAGCGCCTCCCGATTCCAGTTGCCCAGGTTAGCAGCAGCCTCGTAGGTACTTTGGAGGAAATCTAGCAGCGTGTCATCGGGTGATTCTGAGTGCTGTACGGCTTCGTAGGGAAGCACAAACTCTCCTAGGTCGCTACTGTAAAAAGCGGCTGCTGGACGCACGGTCGCCTCGCTGAAGCCTTCCGGCGTCGGATAGGCGTAGGAATAGAAGGCCGGGTAGCCAATCCCGTTACCGGGCCAGAATCCAGCGCTGCTTACTTCCTGGGAATACGCTTCTTTGGCTGCCCAGTCAGGCAGATTAGGAACGCCGCCGGGATGTTCTGGAGCCGGACGACCAGAAAAGCGAGTCACGGCTAGATCGAAACTGCCCCAGAAAAAGTGTACAGGGCTGCACTTGCCAACATAACGAGCCCGAAAACGCTTAAATACCCGATCCATCTGGACCAGTGCCTGCCAGAAGCGTTGAGCGGCTTCGCCATCATAGGAAGCGTGTTCTCGATCCTGCTCAAAAGGAATGGGGTCAGCAACTTCGTTCGGTTTTGTGTTGATGGCAACTTCCATATCTAGCTCTTGCAGCAGTCCCATGACCTGATTATAGAAATCAGCGACTGATTGCGGTTTGAGAGGGAGGGTTTTAACGAGCCCGTCGCTGCTCTGAATCAAAAGCTGTTGGTCAATAAAATCAAAATCAATTTGGAAAGAGCGGTTTTTGTCCGGCATCGAGGCAGTGGTTAAACCGCGAGCGGTAACGTAGAGAGGAACGTGCCAGGAGTGATTCGTCCAGGGCATTTGCACTAGCCGGATTTTACCGACAATTTGAGTCCAAAGATGCAGGGTTGTACAGGTGTCCTGCCAGTCTTTTAGAGAAATGCTTGGCCAGGGATTGGCGCTAGTGGTCGCGAATGAAGGGTTAGACATAGGGTGACTCTCAATCTATCCGCCTTTCAGTTTATAGCGATTGCCACCCGAAAAATGGGCGATCTCGTCACAAAATTCTGCCCCACAAATCCGTTGACAAAGCTACTGGATAAAAAGCGATCGCTCTACGCTTATACTGGGCTAAGTATTACCGAAATCGGCATGGATGATTACGCAGAAAAGTCTTCCTTGCTCATTGAACAGTTAATTGCGAGATCGTTTGAATAATGTTTGCCGATTTTGAACACCAAGTCATCGACACGGGCGCAGTCAAAATCAACGTGGTTAAAGGCGGATCGGGACCGCCGGTGTTGCTGCTGCACGGCTATCCTCAAACCTACGTGATGTGGCACAAAATAGCGCCTCGCTTAGCCGCAGAATTTACGGTCGTCGCCACGGATTTAAGGGGATATGGCGATAGTGACAAGCCGTCAGCTCAAGCCGATCATAGCAACTATTCCAAACGAGCAATGGCTCAAGACCAGATTGAGGTTATGACTCAGCTAGGCTACAGTGATTTTTATTTAGTCGGTCACGACCGCGGGGCGCGGGTGGCTCATCGCCTCACCCTCGATCGTCCCGAACGAGTTAAGAAGCTGGCCGTTTTGGATATTGCCCCCACCTATGATATGTATACGACGACAGATCGAGAATTTGCCTCGGCCTACTATCACTGGTTCTTTCTGATCCAGCCCCACCCTTTCCCAGAGACGCTGATTGGCGCTAATCCAGAATATTTTCTGCGAACGTGTCTTCAATCCTGGGGCAAGAATTTTTCTGCTTTTACGCCTAAGGCTGTGGCTGAGTATTTGCGCTGCTTCAGCAAGCCTGAAACGATTCACGGAACCTGCGAAGATTACCGCGCCTCGGCTTCTGTTGATTTAGAGCACGATCGCTCAGACAGAACCCACAAAATTCAGTGTCCAGTGCTGGCTTTATGGGGCGTAAAGGGCATTGTCGGGCGGAAATATAATGTTTTAGAAATTTGGCGAGAACGAGCGCTTGATGTTTGGGGAGAGGCCATCAACTGTGGACATTTTCTCCCAGAAGAAGCCCCGGAAGCAACCTATTTAGCTCTCCAAACATTTTTGCAGAGCGGTTCCTGACGCTAATCTGTTAGAAAAACGGGGAAAACCTAAATTTATACCAATTAGAAAAAGTAATAGGAGACTTGATGAGTTGGGGAAAGGGGAAAGATCTGCTGTGCTTACCTTTCCCCTTGCTCCAAGTCTTGGTTAGTTTAGGGAACTATCTGACTACTTTTGATGAATGGTATTAGAACAGCTTGGGCAAGGTAAAAATGTGTTATTTGGCTAGGATTTATAAATCTAGGTTTCGATGGAATTACAGCTACTTAAACATCATCTCAAAGAATGTTCGGCTATTGTCTCCTGCATCGTTTCAAAAAGGCGGCGTTCCTCGACGAGGCGAGCTTTAACCGCAGAGGATTGAGCAAGCTGTTCAGCCCGCTGAAGACGATCGTTTAACTGTGCCAAATCGTCTCGGTAAGAATAAGCGAGCGCAGGGAGGTTCCAGTTAATAATTGGCTTTCTGCCTTTGTTCATGGCTGGCAGACCGGTTTCTAGAGTTTTGTAGTATTGAAACATCGGTTCTGCCGCTTCGACAAATAGTTTTTCCATCGCCTCCCGTAAAATGGCGTCTGCCTCCTGAGAAGGGTTCCAGGCTCCTGTTTGCCCAACATAAAACTGTGCCCAGAAATTCAGGGGCCATCTTTGCTGGGGATAGTGGCTCTCGTACCAGAGATACTCGACGCCCAGCTCTTCCCACAAACGCTGATTGGCGATCGCCGTTTCTCCGCCGTACCAGAGACCGTTCACCCATTCCTTGTGGTTCCAGTAGGGAATCCACCATTGCCAAATTCCTTGCAGAGCCTTGGTTTGGGTCCACCTTCGGATTAGATTGTACTCACAGCGGGGATCTCCGCAGCGATTGGGGTAGACCGGAAAGGAAATCGGTCTAGCTTGATTGCCCTGGTGAACATAGAAGATTTTAACCTCTGGCTCTGCTTCGAGCGGGGGATTGGGAAGATTATGGGCCGTCCCGTAGGCCAAATGAGTCAGGCGAAACCGCTCCGGATGAGAGGAGCGCAGTTCTTTAGCAAGCTCGTTGGCAAAATACATCATGTGAGCCGCCGGATTGCGACCGCAGCGCTCTGTGTGGGAAGTTCTGACCCATTTATCGGTATCGTTTTGACCAATATCTATTTCTAGGGGTCGATGCTGGGGAGCCTCCTCAATTCTCTGCCTCAGTTTCTGAGCCACGTACTCAATCACTTCCGGATTGCAGATGTCTGGCTGTCCGGCTCCTTTGGGATACCACTCGGGATGAGAAGCGCGCACTTCCTGGGGCGGCACGAGGTTATCGAGAGTATGGTTGCCGTGAGCGACTTCTCGACCACCCGCCTTAACGGCATAAAGATAGGGTTGAGCATAGAGTTTCTCGAGTCCGCGGGTTTGGTAATTGGTCCAGATCTTGCGGTGTTTGAAGACAGGCCGTTCGTCGAAATCGAGAGGGCTGATTCGCAGCGGCAGCGACAGCTCAGGTACCGCATGATAAGCTAGCTTGGGGGCAAACCAGCCAGCGCCCATGCGCTGCAAAAACTCAAAGACAGCATAGGCGGTACCCGAGAGTTCGTCAGCATCGTTGCCCACCATCGCTACCCAGTCTGAGCCACTTTTGAGCACAAAACGATCGTCGTCTAGGATGTCTTGGGAAACACTCACTCCCTTTTCTTGGGCCAGTGCTGAAGGACCGACGAGCAGCGCAGCGCTCTCCCCGTCAAACGCTGCTTCTGCCACAATGGGCAGCGTGGCACCCGTCATGCTATAGAGATAATACTGAAGGTAGGAGGCTGCTTCTCGGGTTTCCTCAGTGGGGTGATCGCCCACGACAATCGTGGCGCGCGGTCCGGCTTCATCAACCAGCAGTAGTTCGCCAGAGTCTGTCTTCGCTGCCTGCACCTCAGCCGCCGGAAGCCGCCCGTATACTCGCACCTCTTGAACATACCATCCCCACTGAAGCAGCTCGAAGTCGAGCTTGAGGAAGCGACCCACAGTATCTGCTGACCAGGTGAGGGTGCAGGTTTGGCTGTTGCAGTTGGCAAACTCCACGCTCTGTTCGTGCTGCCAAGGTCCATCCGTCGTCTCAGCGAGGGCCGCCTGAATCTGGCGGGGGTGGTTTTTGTTCCCTTGGAAAAACTTAATCTCAACAATTTCAATATCAAAGGGCTGCTGAAAATCAAACGTTACCGTTTGATCGGCATGGTTGACTCCCACGCGATGATTCCAGTTATTCTTCGGATCGCCATCGATCAGCCGACGATTTGTTGTATCGGGGGGATTTTGGTAGGCTGGATCGGCAGTATAGGTGACTCCAGTGATCAGGGGAAACGCTTGACGTTCACTAGAGGCTAGATTTTCCGTCAGCAGGTATAGCGGGCGAGGGTCGATGCTGTTCTCCTGACTGAGATTAGCCGTCACGGTTGCAGGCTGCATAGAGTGCAGCACTGCCTGCGGTGTTCGCCTCTCGTCGATGCTTTCCGCTGCTGCGTTGCGTATGCTGGCGGAAGCAGAGGCCAGACCGGAAGCCGCCGTTAGCGTTCCCAAGAGTAAAGCTGTTAGATAGCGCTGCATCTTAATTGAACCCCATTCCGGGTTTTACTTTAGCACATCTTTTTGGCCGCTCATCTCTCGCGATAGTTCTGTGGGAATAGCGGTCAATAGCGAGGATAGAGCCAACAATCATCCTCCCGATTCCTGCTCTCTATTTCCGCTCGTGAGGCGGCAGCGAGGAATTCTGTTCGATTTTTTGCAATGCCTGACGCGGATCTCGCCGACGGCGACGATACCAGGTAGCGCCACCAACGAGCACCCCAATTAACGCCAATGCTCCCATAAACGGGACAACGTTCCCGCCGGTCAAGGCCTGTAAGCCAGCTCCCATCATCACAAACGGCAAAATTCCGGGAACCGTGCCTAGGATAGTTCCTAAACAGTAGTCCCGGAAGCGAATTGAGGTTAAGCCTGCCGCAAAATTGACAATTCCATAGGGAATAATCGGCAGTAACCGAATCGCAAATAGATAGAATAGGCCGCCCTGACGAATTTCTGCATCCATCACTTCCCAGCGTCCTGCTAGCCTGCGCGTCATCCACTCGCGCCCCACTGTACGCGCAAAGGCAAAAGCAACAATCGCCGCTATCACTGCCGCCACGGTTGTCCAAAGGGTTCCCCACCAAATCCCAAAGATGGCCCCTCCAGAAAGGTTAAGGGGCGTTGAAGGTAAGATCAGGAGCGTCCCAATAGTGTAAAAGAGCACGTAAACAACCGGAGCCCAGATGCCTGCTTCAATGAGCCAAGCCTGAATCTGTGCCCGATCGACTTCTCCAATCAGATACACCCCGATCCCGGTGGCAATAATGCAGACAAGGGTAAGAAAGACAATGCCTTGCTTCGGTTTCAATTTCTGCCTAGCCTCCCGCTTGCGCTCAATCCTAATGCTTCTGTTAACATTGCGTTTGTCATCTCCATCCTAGGGCGAATAAGGCTCCTTCCCCTGATGAAAACCGTAGCAGTCTCGCACTAGGTAGAGCGGGCGTTCCTTCACTTCCTCATAAACCCGCGCTAGGTACTCCCCAATAATTCCAAGAGTGAGAAGCTGAATTCCCCCTAAAAAGAGAACAGCCACCATCAAAGAAGCGTAACCAGGAACATCGATTCCAAAAATGAGAGTTCGCAGCACCAACAGGACGGCGTAAAGGAGTGATACGAAAGAAATAAACAACCCCACGTAGCCCCAAATTTTTAGGGGAAGAAAGCTAAAAGAGGTAATGCCGTCGATCGCAAAATTCCACAGCTTCCAGTAGTTCCAGGTTGTTTTCCCCTGATATCGCGGCTTACGGTCAAAGAAGACAGCCGTTTGCTTAAATCCAACCCAGGCAAATAGCCCCTTCATAAAGCGAGTTCGTTCGGGCATCTGCCGCAAGGAATCGACAACGCGCCGGTCGAGTAAGCGAAAATCTCCGGTGTTGGCCGGAATCGGCACTCGACTCATTTTGTCGATCGTTTCATAGAAAGCATTCGCGGTCATGCGCTTTAGCCAGCTTTCCCCCTGGCGCGATCGCCGAGTAGCGTAAACCACATCGTACCCTTCACGCCACTTTTCCACGAGTTCTTTGATGAGTTCGGGCGGATCTTGCAGGTCGGCATCAATAGGAATAATCGCAGCCCCCGTGGCGTAGTCTAGGCCAGCAGTCAGGGCAATTTCTTTGCCAAAGTTGCGGGATAAGTTGACAACTTTAATCTCCGGACAGCGCTGATGATATTCTACCAAGCGCGCTAGCGTCCGATCTCTAGAACCATCGTTAACGCACACAATTTCATAGGTCGTGTGGCTTTCCTTCAACACCAACAGTAATTGCTCAAATAGGTAGTCAATATTTGCCTCCTCGTTGTAGAGAGGAACGACAACAGAAAGTTCTACAGAATCTAAATCAGGAGACATAATGAATAGATGAGCAGTAGATAGACTCTTGTTGAAATGAGCGAGTTTAACCAAAACTCTACTTCATTTATTTCCTAACTGCCACCAGGGGCGATCGCTTGTGCAGAAAGTAGTAAGCTAAAAAGCGACGACTGCGACCTCCCTAGCCTCTGACGGTCTAGCCCAAAGTGTGTCCGTCCTCGCTCTTCTGCCGTTGTCTGCTGATTTCAAGTAGAATTAGAGGCGATCGCACTGCAAGCCTTACCCATCGCTGGAAATATCTGAGGAACGCTTTAAACGCTACAAAATCTTCATGTATCAGATTAAGCGTCCTGCTGCCGCCTTGCATCCTTACATTAGCTGCTACTGGAGTTTGCACACCACTAGTCACTGTCTCCAGGAAAATATCTGGCTTGATGGACAAGCTGACTTGATCATTAATATGAACCAACCCTACTACAGAGGTAATTTTCTTGCTCCCCGCCGTTCAGAGATTGCTAAATCCAATCTCGACGCTCAGAGAACTTATTCAGTTTCCATTCAGCAGCGGGGAACATTCACGTTCTTGGTGTCCGCTTTCTTCCGGGCGGTTTAGCGGCTTTTTTACCCATGCCAGTACACTAGTTGACTGATTCCATCATCGATTTGGAAACACTGTTTGGTCGAGAGGGGATAGAACTGGAAGAGCAAATTGCTGAGGCGACAACCAGACAGCATCAATTTTACTACCGAGAGAAATTTTTGCAGCGACGATTAATAGTGGAATTCCCATTAAAAGCGAACGAGAAGCCTGGATAAGAAGGATTGAACATGATTGTGAACAATATACTAGTAGAGGAAAAAATTTTCCATCATTTGCTGATATTCAAAAACCCGTCTTAGCAATACTAGCTTCATCTGCTGTTCTTTCTGGCACTTTTGAAGATCTAACTCCGTTTTCAATTGGCGTTGCTACTGTTTTTTACTCTTTACTCATCCCTACAAATTTATCCTATGAAGATTTGAAGGAGGTAAAATTTTTACTTGAAGAAAGCTTAAGATCAGAGAAAGCAAAAACTAACGACAACATCTAACTGATAATAATCGGCTAACTTTTCCACTAACGTTAGCGTCACTGATAGCGATCGCTCGGCAAGAATAGCTTTCTTGAAGATACTTAATTAGTGAAGTTTGTAATACTCTAATACCCCAGCATGCACAGGCATCAGTGACTCGTTCTCTAATGTAAGAGCAGCCATCGATAGTCGCTGATGCTGCTGAAGAGTTTCGGCAATTAGATACGCATGTCGTGCCGGAAAATCTTCTCGACAGATTAATAAATGCTCGTCAAAAGCAGCCAGCGATCGCAGCGCGACGGGTTCGACAGCAGCAGCCAGCCAGTCCGCCACTTCTGAACGCTTCAGAATAGCCACGTCAAGCTGTTTAGTCGTAATCAGGCGAGCCGTATGGGCTGCATCGGTGGCGCGAGTTACCATAGCCCGAGAAGCGGGCAGATGGGCGAGCAAGGTTTCGACGATGGCCTGCCCCAGCTCGTAGGAGCGCGGATCGGCTTTATTCGTCACAATAAATAAATGCCGCTGACGATAGACTTTCCACTGCGGATAGGGAGTATGGGCTATCAGCGGCAGGATGGCCGTGCATCTTAAAAAATGACGTCGCTTCATGGCTTGGCTACAACAGCACTCGTTTCTAGCTGTCCGGTTTGATTGAAAATATTGAGCGGGAGAATGGCGGAGACAATGTAGTTAGGAACATCTACCAGTTGACCAATGCGCAAATCTGCCGCCACAGAGCACACCACATATGCCTGTTCGCGGGTTAGCTCGTACTCGGCTACGATGTAATCTACCATCTCAATCAAGGCATTGCGGGCAGCCAGAGTCAAATCTTCTGAGAGATTTTCGAGAGGCGCGATCTCTTCGCTATCAAGGTAAGTGAGGTAAGGTGGAATTTCTCCGGCTGGTTTAATTGGAATACCCGTTGTGGCATGAAAAGCATCGGGTTCAATGGCTTTGAGCTGATCGCCGCCCTCAAACTGAGGCATGGTCATCGATTCCCCTAACCCGGGTCGGACTTCGGCTGTCACCGTCACGTTGGCTCCAATCTCAATGGCTGTTCCGGACACTTCCCCGTCTCCTTGGGCAAAGTGAACATCTCCGACGTACAGCCCGCAGCCATCAACGAAGCAGGGCAAAATGACCGTTGTCCCAATCTGCATCTGCTTGATATCCATGTTGCCACCGTTCTCGCGGGGAGGAACGGTTCTCAAGCAGCGCTCTGATTCAGTTCCGTTCGGGCCGCATAAAGCTTCCGGTAGGGCACCGGTGGGCAGAGGAGTCAGCACAATCCCGCCGACTTCCTCCAGTGCCGCTTCTCGTTCCAGAAACCGTTCTAACTCTGGTTCTCCCGGCAGTACGCCAATGGACCCGGTAAAGCCAGCAAAGGGAATGGTCACCTGGGGAATTTGTTCGGACGTTGCTGCTGTCGGCGTTAAATTCCAGTTGGCCAGATAGGGATCGGGAAACAGGTCGCGGAGAAACCCAAAGCCAGGAACGATGGCAGTGTAGCCGTATTCGTCTGGCTCGATATCGACAATGGTCACGGCGATCGCATCTCCCCGCTGCGCCCCGGCAATTGCCACGGGACCAGTGAGGGGATGGACTCCCGATAGGTCTGCTGCTGCTACATCCTCCGCCGTCGATTCAATGGTCAACACGCCATCAAAAGCATCGCGAGCCCCAAAGACAATTTGCTGACCGGGTTCAGCGGTCGCGGCTGGCTCAATGGCTGGGTGCAGGCGGTTAAAGCACTTGGGGTCATCTCGGCAAAAATCTCCCACTCGTTCGAGCACCACCGGAGATGATTGGCTCAACAACTGCGAGCGAGCGATCGCCCCACTCCCCAGCACGAGCAGAACAGCGAGAAATAGCACCAGTTGACGCTTCACTTTAGGCATTGTTTTCCTCTATACACCACATGACTGACCGTTTTAGCAGGAAACCACCAGACTATTTAGCTAAAATTGCTACCGTTTTCTCGAAACAGTGACTAGTGCGCTATCAGCCATCAACCGTTAACCACTGACCATAATTTTGTTAACAATTGTGAAAATTATTCGTTGCAGTCTATAATCCTTGCTATAGCGTGGATAGACTAGGCAACAGTGCAGATGTACTGCCCTCTTGATAACGGTGCGACGCTGAATGATTCCTCTGCAACTAAAGCTGCACAATTTTCTGAGCTATCGTGATGCGGTTCTAGACTTTCGCGGTCTGCATACGGCCTGCATCTGTGGAGCCAACGGCGCGGGGAAATCTTCTCTTTTAGAGGCGATTACCTGGGCGGTATGGGGGCAAAGCCGAACCGCCACTGAAGATGACGTGATCCACGCGGGGGAAAACGATGTCCGGGTCGATTTTCAGTTCGTGAGTAATGGGCAAACGTACCGCATCATTCGCAGCCGCCAGCGGGGACGAGGCAGTTCTCTAGATTTGCAGCTCAAGAACGAAGACCAGTTTCTGTCGCTCACCGCTAAAGGAGTGCGGGCCACTCAGCAGCAGATTATTGACAATCTGAAATTAGACTACGACACCTTTATTAACTCGGCTTACCTGCGCCAGGGACGAGCCGATGAATTTATGCTGCGCCGCCCTAGCGAGCGGAAACAAATTCTAGCCGATCTTTTGAAGCTGGAGCGCTACGAAGAATTAGCCGCTCAGGCCAAAGATTACTCCAAGCAGTTAAAAGGGCAGGCCGAGCAGTTAGAAAGTGCCTTGCAGCCTCAGAAAGAGCAGCTAGAGCAGCGAGGAGCCATCGCTCAAGAACAGGCCAGGGTCAAGCAAGAATTACAGCAGCTTCAGCGCATCCAGGGAGAAGCGCGGACTCGATTGCAGGCGCTCCAGGCCGTTCAGCATCAGCGAAAAACCTGGGAAGACCAGCTCATTTGGCAGCAAACCCAATACCAAAACGTCAGCCACGACTGCGATCGCCTCCTCAAAGAGCAAACGGCCCTCGCCCACAGGTTAGCAGATGTGCAACAACGGGTCGAGCAAGCTCCAGAAATTACCGCCGGATACCAGCACCTGCTGCGGCTTCAGCAGGAAGAAGAAGCTCTCGCCGCTAAATTTCAGGCCCATCAGGAGGCTCAGCAGCGCCTCCAGCAGCTAGAGCAGCAGTTGCTCAAGCATACCAATGAACTGAACCTGCAAATTCAGCAAACTCAAACTCGACTCGAAACGCTCGAACAGCAGGAACAAGAAAACCAGGTCATTTTGAATCGGGCCGAGGAAGTGCAGCAGGCCCTCCAGCAGCTTCACGCCTGCCGCGATCGCCTCCAGAAATTAGATCGCCTTCAGCATCACGTCTCTCCTCTATTGCAGCAGCGGACCTCGCTGCAAACTAAGCTAGAACATTCCCGAGCGCGACTAACGGCAAAATTAGAGCAGGTTTGCTCCTCAACTACCCAACTACGAACAGAGATGGCGCAGGTACCGCAAATTCGGCAGGCAGTCATTGCCGTCGATGCCGAAATCGGCGAACTAGAGAAGAAGCGAACCTATCAACAGCGGGTCAATGAAAAGGGACAGGAACGCAGGAGTTTTCAACAGCGACTCCAGGAGAATCAGCGCGGGTGCGAGAAGCAATGGGAGGAACTGCGGCAAAAGCTACACCTGTTAGAGAAGCCCGAAGCGAGCTGTCCTCTGTGCGAACAAGATCTCAACGAGCAGATTCGTCACCGCGTTATCCATAAAACCGAAACTCAGCAGCAGGAAATTCAGGAACAGCTTTGGATGATTCGAGAGCAGATGGCGGTGTGCGAACGGGAGCTACAGGTGCTGCGGGCAGAGTATGCTCAAATTACCGGTGAATTAGCGCCCTATGACTCTCTGCTTCAAAAGTTCGGCCAGCTAGAAGCTCAGCTAGAAGCCACCGGAGAAAAGCATCTGCGCCTCAAGCAGCTTCAGCAGGAACGCGAACAGCTCGAAAGCGCCCTCACCAGCGGTAGCTATGCTCAAGAAATTTACCAGGAAATACAGCGGCTAGAGCAGGAACTTCAGCGGCTCAACTACGACGAACAAACCCACGCTCTGGTGCGGGGAGAAGTCGAACGCTGGCGCTGGGCAGAAATTAAACAGGCAAAAATTGAAGAAGCGGCGCGTCGGCAACAAACTTTGGAGTCTCAAAAGCCCAAACTGCTCGAACGGCTAACTTCGGTGCAGCAGCAATTGGAGCAGTTACGCCTGACGTCTAGGGTGCAGCAACAGATTGAGCAGGAGCAACAGACTCTAGCGCAGCTAGGATACGAGCGATCGCATCACACCGATTTAGTCAGTACGCTCCGGCAGGCGCAATCCTGGCAGTTGCGCTACCAACAACTGCAAGAGGCTCAGCGGCAAGCCCCTCAGCTTCAGGAAAATCTGCGACAGCTTCAGCAGGCTTTGCAGGAACGACGGCAAAATCAAGAGGCGATGAAGGCTCATCTAGACAGTCTCACGGCTCAAGTTGAGCAGAGGCAAGATAACGGCACGGAAATTAGCGCCTTAGAGCAGCAGATTCACCAGCGGCGACAGCGCCTCGACCAGCTCTTGGCCGAACAGGGACGACTCGAGCAAACGCTCACCCAGCTAGAACAGCTCCAGGCCCAATATCAAGAGACTCGTTCAAGGCTTAAAGAGGTCCGCAAGCAGGGTCGAGTTTATCAGGAGCTAGCCCAAGCGTTCGGGAAAAACGGCATTCAGGCGCTGATGATCGAAAATGTGCTGCCCCAGCTCGAGGCAGAAACCAATCAGATTCTCTCTCGCCTCACCGAAAATCAACTGCACGTTCAGTTCCTGACGCAAAAGGCCGGACGCAGCCGCAAGCAGTCTGCTAAGCTAATCGACACCCTAGAAATCCTCATTGCTGATGCCAGAGGAACCCGGGCCTACGAAACCTACTCGGGCGGCGAAGCGTTTCGGATTAACTTTTCGATCCGGTTAGCGCTGGCGCGGCTGTTGGCTCAGCGAGCCGGAACGTCGCTCCAGATGCTGATCGTCGATGAGGGATTTGGGACTCAGGATGCTGAAGGCTGCGATCGCCTGATTGCCGCCATTAATGCGATCGCGGCTGACTTTTCCTGCATTCTCACCGTGACCCACATGCCTCAGTTCAAAGAAGCGTTTCAGAACCGCATCGAGGTCTACAAAACCAATCAGGGATCTCAGCTAACTTTGGCAACGTAAAGCCCTCAGAGAGGAAGCCATCAACAAAAATTAATCTCTAATCAAATAGCTAGACCATTCCGAACGCTGGGCTTCCCGCCTCAGTAGGCGCCACGTTTTTCCTTCTGCTTGACGCTGAAGATAAATATCGAAGCGATTGTTTTTTTGGGTGACCTGCTGATGGGGAAGCTTAATGGTGAGCTGGTAAGCCCCTGTCAGATGGTAGGTAGGCAGTCGAGCGACAAACAGCGGTTCGATGTGCTGGACGGTAATTGGACCAAGCTCTAGCTGAGGAGGAACGGCTTTGAGACGTTGGCTCAACTGCTGTTGGGTGAGGTCGAGCTGAAGGGCGATCGCCTGCTGCACAATTTTCCCCGGCGGCGCAAATTCAAGGGGGGGAGCCGCAGCGCTACAGGCACTGAGCAAAATTAAGCAAGCCACTAACAAACAATTCATGCTCTCAACAGACAACCCGGTTCGGTAGCAAATTGTTATTTGACGATCAAATCAGCAACAGAGCTGACTATAGTGATAAAAGCGTGCATTATCAAGGCTGTACGAAATCATTATGGTAGAACATCAGCAGCCAACACCAGGCGAGCATTCCGAGCGTTTATCGAAAGCAGAAACTCTTCAGCGGCTGCGGGAAACGATTCAGCGGCTTGAGGAAATCGCTGATACCCTCAGCGCCAAACCAGAATCAGAGTTGCCGCCGTCGATTACCTCTCTCGTCGATAGTACTGAGACTTTAGCGGCGGTTCTCAAGCCGGAAGCAGCGGTCGTTGAGCCTAACCTCGCTTCCGCCACCGAAGAGCAAGCAGAACCAGCATCTTCAGCGACTGCTGCTGAAGCACCCGAGCCAGAAGAGGCGGCGGTCGGGCCGACTGCGGCTGACAGCAACTCAGCCGAGTCAGCGACCGACGCAACGGTGGCTGAGGCTTCCCAACCGGTGTCGCCACCGTTTGTCAATCCGGCGCTGCCAGAAGGAGAGCGCCTAGACAGATGGGATGAACTTCTGAACAAAATTCGCGCTCTTTTACCGACTTCTTTCACCCAAAAGCTTTCCTATTGGAGGCTAACGGCGATTTTAGCCGGGGCTGTTATTGCCGTTTTGTTAAGCTCTGTGCTGTTGTTTCCCAAGGGTGGGCCAGAGACGACCGGCGACAAGCCTCCAGCGATAGATATAAAAACTCCCCCCGCTTTAGAAGCCCCAACCGCTGAGCAACCGTTAGAAACAATTGCTTCTCCAGAGCCGGAATTAAAGTTAACGCCCGAGCAGAGTTTGATCGCGGCGATTCAAGCTCAGGTCGCTCAGATTACTTCTCAATATGCTCAGGGCTTGATTCAAACCCTCGAAGCCAATTTTGCCGACAGTCGTCTTATTGTTAAAGTTGGCGATGACTGGTATGCCCTTGAGGATACTCGCCAAGACCAGCTTGCCAACGAGATGCTGCGCCGCTCCCAAGAGCTAGATTTTCGCAAGCTAGAAATTACTGACTCGCAAAATGCTCTGCTAGCGCGTTCTCCGGTAGTTGGCTCCGAGATGGTGATTCTCAATCGCAGGCCGTAAATAGGCTGATTCTGCTCCAATAGCAGTCGCGCTATAGAATTACTTATGCTTAACCGATTTCCTGTCCTAGGAGAGATGAAGGAGGAGTCGGTTTTGCCTAATTTATAGAAGTTCAAATCCGAATTGACTATGAGCAAAATTAAGCAACGTCGACAATCAATAATCCGCTTCTGTTTTGCGGTGCTGGCCTGTAGTTTCCTCTGGCTTTCTGGTTGGGGGTTTGCTGAAGCAGCAACGAGTACTGACACCGTTTATATCGCTCAAGCCCGCACCGATAGAGATACCATTAAACCAAAACCCGCAGATGCGAGAGTTTCAGAAGCGATTAAGGAATGCTTACCGCCAGGACTAGCAGCAGCCGACATTGGAGAACGGGTCGAACAGGCCATCCAAAAATCGAGCAGTAATCTGGCACAAGCGTTTGATATTACTGACAATCCTCAGCTTAGTGATGCAGAAAAGCAGTTTGAAAGCTGTTTACGAACGAAGGGAGTTCTTCCAAAACTTTCTTAAGCCTTGATACGGGAAGACACAACATTAAGAAAATAGCCGTTGAGAATACCGCTTTTATGAAGAATTCTGCGTCTTCCCTGTCCTAGGAAAGATGAAATCTGCTCCTCTCTCAATTTAGCGTAAGTGACGAAATTAAACGTGGACAAAACCATGATTAAACTCATCAAAAGCATTAAACTCTATACAACCGTATTTACAGGCTTGCTCGTTGGTTTCCTGTGGCTAAACTGGGGACAACCCGCTCAGGCTGCACAGGTCAGCACCCCATCGGCCACCAGCGAACGCATTGAAGCCTTTACTTCTTGTTTGCCAAAGGAACTGACTCTTAACAATAAGGACGTTGGCGATCGCATCTCCCGCGCTTTAGGTGAAATGACCAACGATCAGGTAGAGCGCGCCTTCAATTTCACCAACAGTCCGGCCATAAGCGATGCCGAAAAAGAGTTTGAAAGCTGCCTTAACCGCAAAGGAATTGTGCCAGCACGACAATCTGTTCAATCATAGAGTCGCTCCGGGACGGGGAAAGGGATCAGGC
This sequence comes from Cyanophyceae cyanobacterium, assembly GCA_050331735.1. Classification (GTDB taxonomy): domain Bacteria; phylum Cyanobacteriota; class Cyanobacteriia; order Cyanobacteriales; family JBHJGN01; genus JBHJGN01. The sequence continues at coordinate 8,949 of JBHJGN010000016.1, read as the reverse complement.
CCTATAAAACGGGAATAAAAACCCAAAATTGAGGAACAAACTGTTTTATTCTCCCTTTCCCCTTTTCCCGCAGCTCCGCTGCTTACCCCGCGCCGGTGGCGCTTTAATTGAAAACGGTTTGAAAAGCTTCTACGTGGGCATCAATGCCTGTAATCGCTGTGCCGACAACGACAGCATAGGCTCCTAACTCTAAAGCCTCTTGAGCCATTTGCGGGGACGCAACGCCTCCTTCGCAAATGGCCGGAATATTCAGCTCAGCGATACTCTTTAGCAACGTATAGCCAGGGGGAGAACAATGGCGAGTTTGCTCTGTGTAGCCGTAGAGCGTGGTTCCCACCAGGTCTGCTCCCGCTTCAGCCGCAGCGATCGCATTGTTTAGGGTATCGACATCGGCCATCACTGGTTTTCCCAGTTCCTGATGAATACGAGCAATTATCTCCGCCATCGTTTCTCCCTGGGGGCGCGGTCTAGCGGTCGCATCAATCGCCACCACATCTGCTCCGGCTTGCGCAATGGCCGCCGCGTCTGTAAAGCGAGGAGTAATATAAACGGCAGACTCGGTGTGTCGCTTCCATAACCCAATAATGGGAGCCGTGGGCAACTGTTCTCGGACGGCTCGCACGTGTTCCGGCGTATCAATTCTCACGCCAACGGCTCCCCTCGCTACTGCCGCTTTGGCCATCAGGGCGATCGCTAGCGGATGATGCAGCGGCGAATCAGCGGGCGCTTGGCAGGAAACAATTAATCCAGACTTGATTTTAGTTATGGCCAACATTTTGTTGTGCTTGCTCAGTTTAGCAGTGACCAGTTACCAATCAACTAATCGCTATTTCAGATAACAATTCTCACTTTAATGAGGTCAAGCTCTAAATCCCAGTTTTTGTTGATGGCTGGGGGCGCTGCTTGATTGTTGATTGTTCCCGCCATCGTTTCTGGTGTACCTCACACTTTTTGAGAAACGCTATGACGAGCGATCGCTAATCGTTGTTGACTGTTTCTTGGTCTAGTTTTGCTGTTGAATCGCTTGGCATTGAACTTGATGAATCAAGGTTTGAGGATGGTGCTGCTACCGTATCTTTCTCAGTAATGGTTTCTTGAAGTTGCTTAATCCTTTTGTTTTGATGCGATATCTTCAAACTTTTTTTAACTAAGCTAGGAGCCATTGCTAGAATACCGACGATAATTCCGACTCCCAACGTAACCAGCAAAACTAACGCCAACGATCCTCTCACTTCCCAAATGAGAAGATTAACTGGAATAGGAATGGCGTTTTGCAGGGCAAAAACGACAGATAAAATAGCAATAAATAAGGCTAAAATCAGTAAGTACTGCATAATAAGTAGCTAATTGCTTGAGAAGAGCCTCAGAGGAGTCAGTCGTTGCTTAAAGATTAACAGAAAAACTCACTTTTAAATTACGCAAAGCATTTTAAAGTTTGTTTTTCCATAGTACCTGAAAGTAGCAACCGTTTGATGTAGCGCTCGGCTATCGATTTAATTGCTAAGCTTTGCTAAAAACTGCTCTGGCTGTATTGGCTTTTGAATAAAGTCGTCTGCCAGCTCCTCGAACAATTCTTGCTGCCCGGGAGCGCCTGAAGAAGTGAGGAGAAGTACCTTGGTGTTGCTGGTCGTTAGCAGTTGCTTGAGAGTGTGAATAGTATGGCGCACGTTAGGCAATTGCCAACTGAGAATCACGCAGATTGGCCGCAGCCACTGAATTTGAGCCGCCGCCGTTGAGCCATTGGTTAACCAGACCATCTGATAGCCGTTAGCGGACAGCATTTTGCCGATCCAGGACGCTTCTTCCTCGTCGTTTTCCACGAGAACAACTACGCCCTGGCTACGACTCGCCCTGCCTTCAGTGCCGGAACTGAGTGCGGCTAGCGTGTTTTGCGGAGAGCAGTCGGGGCATAATTCTTGGGGCTGGGCTCGGAAACCTGCGTTTGGCGATGGATTCGCCTGGGAGGAACCCGTCGCTCCTTTAACAGCGGTACTGTCTTCTTTCAATTTGTCAGGAAGTGCTTCGGCGGAACTTTGAGGCGGGAGCCGGACAGTAAACAAAGAGCCTTGGCCAACGGTTGATTCTACTTCAACGGTGCCTCGATGAAGATCGACTAATTCTTTTGTTAAAGACAAACCCAAGCCAGCGCCGCCATGAGTCCGCTGGCGCGAATGCTCTAGCTGCTGAAACGCTTCAAATAGCAGCGGAACCTGTTCCTGAGCAACCCCAATGCCGTTATCTTCTACTTGGAAAATAGCATACTCATCTTCGCGATGGACTCTCAGTGTCACCCTGTTTCCAGCCGGAGTAAACTTAATCGCGTTATCGAGCAGATGCCCTAGGATTTGCTGCACTCGCTCTGGATCTGCCCAAAACCGGTCCTGGTAAGGCTCAACTTGTAAATCTAGCTGGAGAGTGATATTTTGAGCAGCGGCTTCTGGCTGCACAGACTGGAACACCTGCCGAGCAAGCTGCTGAAGAGAAAACTCGCTGATGTGCAGCAAGGATTGTCCAGCTTTAACTTGAGAGAGGTCGAGAAGGTTGTTGATGAGAGCGAGAAGCTGCTTGCCGCTATCGTGAATCTTGTCTAAATACTGCCGCTGTTTGTGAACCGGGAAAGAAACTCCTTGTTTAGACCAATGCATCAGCGTCCCGGACAAACCGATGACGTGGGTCAGAGGAGTGCGAAACTCGTGGCTAATATTGCTTAAAAACTCGTTTTTAGACTGGTTAGCAGCTTGAGCGACGATGCGGGCCTCTTTCAGTTCTTGAGCCTGCTGCACGACTTGCCGTTCTAACCCTTGCTGTTGCTGGTGGAGTTGCTGGTAAGACTGGGTTTGGTAAATAGCGATCGCCAAATAGTCGGCGACGTTCTTGAGAAACTGGATTTCGGCTGGCTGCCACTGACGAGCCGTGCATTGATGAGCAATCAGTAACCCCCAGAGCTTTTCCTGAACGACAATTGGCGTGACGAGCTTTGCCCTTACCCGGAGCTCTTGCATGAGCATTTGCACACACAAACCAAGCCGAGAATCTGTATGAACGTCATCAACGGCTAAGGTAAACCCTTGACGATATTTATCTCGACAGTCGGGAGACTCGCTCAAACAGACTTCCTCTTGAAAGTGCAGAATCGAGGGAATGCGCTCAGAAGCCAAAGCTTCATAGGTAACCGCATCAACCAAGCGTCGCTCGTCCGCTTCCTCACTCAGCTCAACATCGGTCTGATAAATCACTACTCTATCGACCTGAAGCAAGCTGCGAACCTGCTTCACCGTTTTTGCGATCGACCCGTTAATGTTCTGAAAAGCATCGAGAATCGGTTCTTGTTCAAGCGGTTGGCGCACCACCTGAGCAACTGAAGTAGATGGACGCTCAGTATTCGGAGCCAAAATCTCCAGCAATTGCAGAGCAAAATGACTGATAATTTCTGTTGGCTTCGCTAGCCGAGCCTGGTGAAGGCGCTCAAGGCGTTTGCCCGCAGAAGACCCGAGCTGCTGCTCTAGCAGAGGCGAGAAATTGGCGATCGCTTGTGGGTCGAAAGTAGCGGATACGTAAACGTCATCCTCTGTAATTTGATTGCCGAAGAGAAGAGCGCTAAACTGCTGGCCGAGGAGGAGCCGGAAGCGCTCTTGCCGTTGATTTTTACCGCGAGTCAATAGCTCTGTCTCTGTCACTAACAAAGCTTGAGTCGATTGTGCCGTCTGCTGCCACAGACAGCACAGTTGCTCAAACTGCTCTTTTGATATAGCCCGACGTAAAATGGACTCTTGGTAACTAGACATCTCGTTGCTACAATTCTTAGTAGCGTCTTAGTGCTACCTACAGCATGGCGCGTTATTAATTGACTGCCGCAGTCTCTAATTATTTCTAAAGGTCGGTAAAGTATTTTTAACAGTGACCCGTGAGCCAGTAATCAACTCAACCAACAACGGATAATTGGTCACTCATGGAATCTTCACACCCTTTCTCCACTAAAGGTAAACAAGCTTAATGCATCGCATCGCTGCCACTCCTGGAGGGTGGCATCCTGGTTCAGAAGGAGTCATTATTGTTGAGCAAACTCCGGCTCCTCTCATCGTTTTGACGGCAGCAGACACAGATATTCAAACCCTCGCTGCTGCTGTTGCTTTCCTGCCCCAGAAATTCCCCCAGATTCGAGTGGCTCATCTTCTCCAGCTTCAACAGCAGCTTAGCATCGATACCTATGCCGATACCATCCTTTCGCAAGCTCAGGTGATTGTTCTCCGGTTATTGGGAGGACGTTCCTACTGGTCCTACGGCTTAGAAGTGGTCCAAGAGAGTGCCCAAACTGGCACGGCTCTCTTTGTTTTGCCCGGTGATGCCGCTCCCGACCCGGATCTCATGAGTCACTCTACCGTTCCTCTCGCGGCTGTTGACAAGCTGTGGCGCTATTTTACCGAAGGAGGCCGAGACAATATTGGTAATGCGCTTCAGTTTATCAGCGATATGTGCTTAGGCACTGCCTATCAGCCACCGGGACCGCAGGCAGTGCCTCGCGTCGGACTATATCAGTGGGATAAAGAGCAGTCGCTTCGCGACGGGGAAGGGGAAAAGGGGAAAGGGGAAAGGGGAGAAGAGACGACCTTCCTGACTCCTCGGGCTTCTGTGGGGATTCTGTTTTATCGGTCTCATTATTTGGCTGGCAATACCTTACCGATTGATGCGCTTTGTCAAGCATTAGCAGCCAGGAATTTAAAGCCGGTGCCCGTGTTTGTGGCTTCACCCCGCGACGAGGAGCTGCAAGCAGCATTATTCTCCTACTGGCAGTCTCCCGGTGATTCTGTACAGCTATTACTCAACACCACTAGCTTCTCGGTAGCCAAGCTGGATGCGTCCGGCGAGTACCAGTCGGTGTGGCATCACCTGGATGTGCCAGTGTTGCAGGTGGTGCTGAGCAGCAGCACCGCCGCTCAGTGGCGCGCTGGCGGCGGACTAACGCCGCGAGATGTAGCGATGAACGTCGCTTTACCCGAAGTAGACGGCAAAATTATTACCCGCGCTGTTTCTTTTAAGTCAGTACAGACCTGGAATGACGAGCTAGAAACCGATGTGGTTGTTTATCAGCCCGAAAGCGATCGCCTTAACTTTGTGGCTGACTTAGCCGCTAACTGGGTGTGCCTGCGGCAAACGCCGCCAGCATCGAGAAAAATTGCGCTCGTTTTAGCCAACTATCCTAATCGAGACGGCAGAATCGCTAACGGCGTTGGTTTAGATACAATCGCTAGCTGCCTCGAAATTCTTAAGGCCCTGCAACAAGCAGATTACTCAGTTAAACATATTCCCGCTACCGGAGATGAATTGCTCGCCCGGTTAACCAAGGGGATCACCAACGACCCCGAAGCTCAAGAGTACCGTTCGATTCATCAATCTCTCTCCTGCCAGGACTATCAACACTATTTCACTACCCTCCCTGAAGCAGTACAGCAGGCGATTATTAATCGCTGGGGACCATGTACAGATGCACAAAACACCGCTGCAAAGGAACAGGAAGCATTCCCCCCCCTTTCCCCCTTCCCCTTGGCCCTTTCCCCGTCGCGCAGCGACTTTCCCATTCCTGGCATTCAGCTAGGAAATGTGTTTGTCGGCATTCAGCCGTCGCGGGGGTACGATCTCGATCCGAGCTTAAATTATCATGCGCCGGATTTAGAGCCGACTCATCACTATCTAGCCTTCTATTACTGGCTGCGCCACCTTTTTGAAGCTCACGCTATTGTTCACGTTGGCAAACACGGTAACTTAGAGTGGCTTCCGGGGTATAGCGTGGCGCTTTCTGCCCAGTGTTATCCTGAAATTGCCCTCGGCGCTATTCCCCATCTGTATCCGTTTATCGTTAACGATCCCGGCGAAGGGTCACAGGCGAAACGTCGGGCAGGGGCGGTCATTCTCGATCATTTAACGCCACCGATGACTCGGGCTGAACTTTACGGTCCCCTGGAAAAACTAGCAGCCCTCATCGACGAATATTACGAAGCCCAGACGTTAGATCCGGCTCGACTGAAGCTGATTAAGGAGCGGATTACCACCCTGAGTGCTCAAACGAGCTTTAATGCAGATTTAGGCATTGAGCGAATCGAGCGCAATTTCGCTGAATTTCTCACCACCGCTGACGGCTATCTCTGCGAACTGAAAGAAGCTCAAATTCGGAACGGATTGCACATATACGGTCAATGTCCCCAAGGAAAACAGCTTCGCGATTTGCTAGTGGCGATCGCTCGTTCTCCAAGTCGGAATCGCCTGGGTTTAACCCGTGCCTTAGCCGCCGACCTCCAGTTAGATTTCGATCCGCTCAGTGCTGATTTGGGAGAGCCGTTTTCTGCGGATGCCTCAATGACCCCATTTCTCCACGAACTGAAGCAGTGTCGTATCTTGGGCGATGTCGTTGAAGTACTAGAAGCAACCGCTGCTCAACTCGTAGAAAATTTGCTTACCCCTGAATCAAAGCCAGATTCAGGGACTTGCACCCAGAAAGAACTTCACTGGATTAAAACTTTCCTCCTGCCTGCACTCCAGCAAACCCCTCAAGAATTAGACCATCTTTTGCGAGGATTGAGCGGTCGCTATGTTCCTAGCGGTGCGGCGGGCGCACCGACGAGAGGACGACCGGATGTGCTGCCAACGGGTCGGAATTTCTACTCGGTGGATATTCGCGCCATTCCAACTGAAACGGCTTGGGATGTGGGCAGTAAAGCGGCGGAGGCGGTTGTCGAGCGCTATACCCAGGAAAACGGGGAATATCCTCAATCTCTGGCCATTTCCATCTGGGGAACCTCAACGATGCGCACGGGAGGCGATGATGTCGCTCAAGTGCTCGCTCTGATGGGGGTGCGCCCAGTGTGGGACGGACCATCGCGCCGCGTGGTCGATTTTGAAATCCTCCCGACCGCTGTTTTAGGACGACCTCGCGTTGACGTGACGGTGAGGGTGTCGGGCTTTTTTAGAGATAGTTTCCCTAATCTACTCGACTTACTAAACAATGTAACAAAGGTGATCGCTTATTTGGATGAAACCCCAGAAATAAACCCCCTAGCCGCTCAGGTAGCCGTAGAAACCGAGTTTTGGCAGCAGCAGGGACTAGAGCTAGAGCAGGCCCAAGAGCGAGCGCGCTTTCGCATCTTTGGCTCTAAACCGGGAGCCTACGGAGCCGGGTTGCAGGGATTGATCGAAGCCCAAAACTGGACCGATGACCAAGATTTAGCCCGAGCCTACATCAACTGGAGTGCCTATGCTTATGGAGCCAACGGTCGCGCCTATTCAGCGACAGAAGCGTTTGAGCAGCGCCTGAAGCAGTTACAGGTGGTGCTGCACAATCAGGATAATCGCGAACACGATCTCCTCGACTCCGACGATTACTATCAGTTTCAGGGCGGTTTAACGGCCTCAGTGCGGGCGTTGACGGGGAAGAATCCGCAAACCTATTTTGGTGATCATTCGGTTCCGTTCCATCCGAAAGTGCGGCAGTTGAAAGAGGAAATTGCTCGGGTATATCGTTCCCGAGTGGTCAATCCCAAGTGGATTGAGGGAGTGATGCGTCACGGCTATAAAGGAGCCTTCGAGATGGCGGCGACGGTCGATTACTTGTTTGCCTACGACGCTACCGCCAGATGCGTGGAAGATTTTATGTATCAAGGAGTTGCCGAGGCGTACCTGTTGGATGAAGCGGTACAGAAGTTTATTCAACAGAAAAACCCGTGGGCGCTGCGAGATATGGCAGAACGGCTTTTAGAAGCCCATCAGCGGGGACTGTGGCAAAATATTGAGCGGGAAACCGTTGATAAATTAAGGGCCATTGTTCATCAAGCCGAAGGCGCGGTTGAAGGAAACTCAGACTTGAACTAGAAGCGATCCATTGATTCAGATTAGCAGCGCTGCACAGTTGACAAGTCAGGAAGGGACGAACACCGTCGGGGGCTCGATCGTGTCCTAGGGATTGACTATTGCTCCTTTTTGACGTTCCTAAGCACACCATACCGCTAGTCGCGCCTATCTCGGTGTCGTCCCCGATCCGACTTAGTTCTTATTGTTGTCTCCTAAGCGTCCCGCTTGAGGCTCATTGGCAAAATAAGCCCAGGTGCCAAAGGTGACAGCGAAAAACCAGCCGAGAGCCAAGACGGCAATTAATGCGATCGTTGTAGATGACATGGTTGTTCCTCCGATAAACACTCATTGCTGACTGAGTGGGTTTACATATCAGACACTAACAACTGTGACAAGTACCTGCAATAATTATTAACGGGATCGCTAAATCGTTACAGTCAGCAACAGATAGTTGAAATCTTCTCATCTGCGCTGAGGGGCGATCGCTCTCTGTCGGCTAGCGGGAGACTGCCTACTGGCGTTTTTGGCGGATATCAGCACATGAAAACAGACCACAAATCGATGGGGAATCTGAGAGAGAGTGAGAAGAGTATTTTGTCTGCTGACTCAGTCCGCAACGGGGTATTGCAACTATTCGTAAATTTCACTGCCATATCCCTCTCAAAGTTTTACGTGGCAGAAGTTATAGAATTGCCTTTCCCTAGATTGAGGCAGAGTCGTGACTATTAAAGAACATTTGTCAGCAAGATTAAGAAGCATAAGGAACGATTAAGACCACCGTTACCGAAGAACGTAGGTGACTTAGTTCTACTCAGCACTCAAATGAAGCGATCGCAATCACTTCACCGACTCTCGCGATCATTGTATTACTGCGTCGGCATCAGAGCCTTCCAACAATGGCGCATCCGCTATCCTGCCTAGTTTATGCAGGTTGAAGCATAAAACGTTTATTCATCTTCTAACAACACTTCTTCTGGCTCATCCAAATGCTCAGACACATCGCGGTAAAGATTGAAAATGTGATGATCTTTAAGACAGTAAAAAACATTTCGCCCTTGTTTACGATGGCTGACTAGGCGCATCGTGCGTAAAATTCGCAGTTGATGAGAC
>JBHJGN010000015.1:0-106399 GCA_050331735.1 Cyanophyceae cyanobacterium | reverse complement strand
GTGCCTTTTTACGTTTAGAGAATCACTGGTTCAACACCGGCATCAGTTGGTACGAAGCTAAAACTAGCATCGTGCGCGAGGCAGTGCGTTCTTATTTGGCTTTTCCTTGGTTAACTCTCTCGCCAACTGCGTAACTCCTGGCAGTAATACGGAAGGAACTGCCTCGCAGTTTGCCTACTTCAGCAATGTGGGCAGCTTGTTTAAGATAGCTAGAAATTTGGTCGTGTTCTTGTGCCATCAAACTCTCCAGTAAAGTATTTAAAGGTTCTTTAATACGAGTCCAAACGGCTTCTAGATTTGGGTCATCCTGTTCCCGCAAAACCCAGCGCAGCAGGACGTAGTATAGTTCTAAAGGTCGGGTTGCCGCGCGAGCTAAATCATAGAGGCAGTCGTCTTTTTTAGGGAGGCTGGCAACAGTGATAGCCAGCTTGCCAACACACTGCAACCGCGTCAACGCTGCTTCAGCCGTAACGACATTGCTTCGCTCTTGCTTCGATAGATGCCCCTCACGCTGATATTGTCCGGTTCCTAGCAATGGTTGCAATGATGATGGAATCCCTTCCACTCTGCCAAATCTGTCCCAGGCTGGCTCAACTTCCAAACTGCCACTCAGAACAAAGGGAAACCCAAAATCCAGCGCTAGCGCCAGTTCTAGGGCAAGTCGCAGAGATTTCAGCAGCGCCACTGAACTATTGATATCTCCCCAGACAACCGGAATAGTGACGGTTGAGCGAATCAATTCGGGGCGTTTCGGCAGGGCTATCCCAACCACTTTGTTAGCCTTGAACACCATTTTGTACTCTCGGTATAGCTGCAACTCATCAACCGTAACCGGACCATCTTCATTGGTTTGGGCAGTTCGCTGTAAAAACTGTTGCCAAATTTTTTGTAATGCGGGATTAGAACCTTTAGGGAGGGCGAAGTGTAGGTAAAGCGGATCTTGCTTACTTGCTTTGGGAAAGTTAGCCGCCACTGCCAGCAGTTGATAACTCAGTGCAGCTAGGGCATCGGCGCGTCGTTTCGGTTCCGCACTCATGCCCCCCGGAAGTCGGTTGGAAAACGCCTGCACTTTCGTTCCTGGCGGCATTTTATTAGAAATTAATTTTTCAATTTTGGGTGATGTGGTTCCTAGTGAACAGCGTTCGTCTGGTTTAGCTTCAATATAGGCGGTTAGTTCTGAACCTTGCCATCGGGAAGCATGAGGAAAATTCAGCAGTTGTTCTACAGCGTGGACTAACTCTGGGGGAACCTCCACTTCTGCTTTGGTTTGTCGCAGTTGGAAGGAATGGTTTAGGGCAGCATAAACACTTTCTAATCCTCCGGTGGCGGTGGCGGCAAATAAACAGCGCCCATACTGCGGGTTGAAGGGTTCGAGGGCTAACCGTTGTTCTGGGGAAAGTTGAACCTGGTTGGCAATGCAGTCCCAAACTTCTGACGTACTCAAACCAGCCGCACGGTAACTGAGATAAGCGGCTTTTAGTCCTTCAGAAACGGCAAATTCCTCAGCACTGGAAACAGGAGACAAGCCAACAATCGTGGCGGAGGCGACCGCCGCTTCTCCGGCTTCTTCGCCATACTTTTGAATATCCCGCGCTACCTTGTCGGCTTTATACCCGTTGGCTTTCTTAACCAGCAACGCATTTACTTGATTTAGAGTCGCTTCACGGTTTTGCTGAATTGCTTGGGAGTCTATTTTGATGCCGTCTTTTGTAGCGCGAACCAATTGCTCAACGTTGCTGCTAAATACGCCCTCAATTTTTTTGAGCCACTGCTGGGCAATTTCTAGGGTTACTTCTTCAGGAAACGCTTCTCCAACAAATATTTGACCATCTGGTTCAATCGCTAGAGTTTGCAAGCCGCGATCGCCCAGCACTTCCTCGCAGGCTGAGAGTAATAGAGAGGTAAAGTAACCGCGATCTTCAGACAAACTGACTTTGAATAAATGGGTGTCTCGCTGCAAGGCAACTGTCAGTTCCGTTTCTACTTTGCGAATGCGTTCACTTTCCTCAATTCCTAGGTCAAATAAGTCACCACCAACGAGCATCGCTGCCCAGCGCCCAATATTTGGATCTTCCGGCAAGAAGCGCATTCCATCGCTGCTATTATGACCAGAATGGCGTTCGACTAGGCGACGAACGAGTTCAAGATCTTCTTCGGTTTGCACAAACTGAGCGACGCAGGCACGTTCAAGTTGGGCTTGTAAAAAGGAGCGATCGCGTGCCAAGGTTTTGACGCTACGCCCGTCTTCATCAAACTTATTCAAATCGTGAACGGCTGTTGCCGCTAGAATTAAGGGACGCTTGGGTTCAGGTACTTGAGCAATTTTGCTTACACTCAGGACAAACTGACAAGCCGAATCAAGATGTTCTGCTAAGCTACGTCCTTTGCGGGTACCGTATTGGGCGTGAGTTCCGTGTAGCCCGTAAAGATTGGGGCGAATCTCGCTAAAGTATTGTTCCTCTAATGTTTTCGGTTCGCCCTGAAAAATATTGCGATGTTTCAACATGGGTTTTTCTCCCAAATATGTAAGACAGGTAAAACAGTGCGTTCAAGGTGAGTCTGAACACTGTTATATCGGTTGAGTGAAATACTGAGGGAAAGTGCAACGGCACTCCCCCTATTTAGATCGGCACTAGATGATTAACCGATAGTCGTATCTTTGTTTTTCAACATGCCGCTTCTCAAACTTGTGCCCCCGGTTTTTAAGGACATGAAGCGCCGCAGAGAAGCGATAGCTGCTTTCTTCAATCAGTTCTTCGCGAGAATGCCAGCGACCATCTGACATAAGACGGAGTAAACGGTTTGGTAAACTATCTGTCATGGCTGATTGTCTCTATAAGGTGTACAACCAGACAAGCCGTGCTTTATCATAGAAGGTAGGAAAATATACAAGTAAGCTGGCTTGTCTAGCTTGCTTTTTACTCTTAAAAATTCCTATGAGGGAACGCCAGAACAAGCTTCTGGCTCTTTTTATCTTTTGGGTTTGTAATTATAAGTTCTGCTTTTTCCCTCTTGTTTACTTGCAATGCTATTATGGTTACATGTGCTTCTAAATATGTCAACAGTGTAATTATAATTTTATAATGTCAAGGAAAAAAGAAACAATTACGCTTTCAATTCCGCCAGGAACGAAGGAGCAGCTAGAAAAACTTGCTCGTCGTTTCAACATCTTTTGGGGAAAGAGTCCGAGTCCTTCCGGGTTGATTACGGCGATCGCGCAACAACAGTTAGAAATTGGAGAGCCATTCACTCTTAACCCCACTCAAGTAAAGGCACTACAGCAATCGATCAAACTCTTAAAAGACTCTGGCTGTATCGGTGACGCTCAAACCCTTTCAAGTTTACTCTTAGAACGGGGACAACTTGAAGCGCCCTTGCGACAAGCAATTTTGCAGCAAGTTAGCCAACTGAGCCAAGCTTGGCGCATTCTCATCGAGCAACACATTCAAAACCAGCAGCCATTTCATCTCCTTTATAACAATTCCCAAGGTGAGCAATGGGAATACACAGTACGCTATGGAGAAATAACCTTTGAGGAGAAGCGTTTTTACGTACAAATTTGGTGCGAGGAGACAGAAGATATCGTCAATCCTAAGTTTCCCGAACTGATACACAATCGCTGTTTGCGTATAGACCGAATTCAAGCCGTTATCCCAACGGATGTACCGTGGCGGCAGGAAGGGGTAGACACGACGAAAGTGTACTTGCACTTTTACAGAGGCATGGTCAAAGCCTACGAACCCAAAGCGAATGACGTGAGTAACGAAGTGGTTGGGGATGTGCGTCAAGTCGTTAGAAAAGTGTCTAACCCCTTTTGGCTGATCCGAGAGGTATTTCGTTATGGAGAAGACTGCGAGATTGTGTCGCCAGACTCCGTGCGCGACTACTTCAGAGAAAAAATCAATCTCCTCTGCCAGAGATACGGTGTCTCAATCCAGGACGAGTCAAACATAGTCTAGAAGCCCAAAACTTCGTGAGCAGCTTTTGTTATGTCAATAAGCAAATAAATACACAAAGAAAAAGACGTTCAGGAGAACGTCTCTTAACGTTTTAATCAGAGTTTAGTTTATTCAACCCCTTCAATGCGGTCTTCAACCTCTGCGTATAGCTCCCGCAGGCGGTCGAGATTGCTCTCGCTCGTCTCCCAATAGCCCCGACCATTCACTTCCAGCAACGTGCCGACCATCTTGCGGAACGAATTAGGATTGAGATTCATCAGCCGCTGGCACATCTCCGGGTCTTCAATGAAGGTAGTGTTGACATCTTCATACACCCAGTTATCTACCGCGCCAGCCGTTGCTGACCAGCCCATCGTATTCACTAGCCGCTTTGAGAGTTCCCGCACACCCTCGTAGCCGTGACTGAGCATGCCCTCGTACCACTTCGGATTGAGCATTTTAGTGCGGGCATCAAGGCGTACCGTTTCTGAAAGCGATCGCACCTGGGCGTTAGCGGTGGTAGTATCGGCAATGTAGGAAGCCGGAGATTTACCGTCCTCCCGCAAACTCGCGACTACTTTAGTCGGATCGGAGTCGAAATAGTGGGAGACATCGGTCAGGCTAATTTCCGAAGAATCCAGGTTTTGGAAGGTGACATCTGCCGTTTTGAGCGCCGCCTCAAAACAGCGGCGGTTCTGGTCCATCATGCCGGGGTTGTCGGAATTGAAGGCGAAGGACTTGCGCTTGAGATACATCTGCTGGAGTTCCTCTTCCTCCTCCCAAGAGCTATTTTCTACGGCGAGGTTAACGTTGGAGGAGTAAGAGCCTGAAGCATTAGAGAAGACGCGGGTTGCCGCTTGCCGGACGTTGATGCCCATCTCTTCTGCCTGCTGAAGGGCATGTTTGCGGACAAAGTTCATCGAGGGGGGTTCGTCGGCTTCCGCTGCCATTTTAATGGCCTGATCCAGCAGGTTCATTTGGTTGATAAACAGATCGCGGAATACACCGGAACAGTTAACCACAACATCTACGCGGGGACGCTGGAGTTCTGCAAGCGGAATCAACTCTAACTTATTGACTCGTCCCAAGGCATCCGGCACTGGCTTTACGCCAACCATCCAGAGAATCTGAGCCAGGGATTCACCGTAGGTTTTAATATTATCGGTTCCCCAGAGGACGCAGGCAATCGTTTCGGGCCAAGCGCCCCCATTCTCGGCCCGCTGCCGCGCCAGCAGACGCTCAACGACCACCTCTGCCGACTTGACGGCTGCCGCCGTCGGAATCGATTGGGGATCGAGGGCGTGGATGTTTTTTCCGGTGGGCAAAACGTTGGGGTTGCGGATCGGATCGCCTCCAGGACCGGGCAGGACGTACTCTCCCTCTAGCGCCTTGAGTAACGACCCGAGTTCGTTATCGGCACAGACCTGTTCGAGACAAAATTCTAAATACTCAAACAGCGGCTTGAGGGCTTCAGGATCGACTTTGGGATAGCCAGAGGCATGGAGAGAGGCAATCCAGGGGGCTTTTTTACCGAGATTGAAGAAGTTGAGCTTGGAGACTTTTGAAATACGACCGTTGGCATCAACCTGCGCCTGGACTAAGGCACTGACGGCAGCGCGAGTGGCCAGAGTAATATTTTGCAGCAGCTCAACATCTTCTAGGATGCCTCTGTCGCTGTTTTTGTAGATCTCGTCTATTTCTCGACTAATACTGTTAGCAATAATGCGAGGTAAAGAAAGAATTTCCTCTTCCTCACGGTCGAGGCTGGCAATATTAACGAGGGTAGCGACAGCTTCTTCAGCGGTGGGGGGTTTACCAATGATGTGTAGTCCACAGGGCAGCAGCCGCGATTCAATCTCCATCAGCTTACGGTAGACTGAGCCGACAATGGTATCCCGTTCCTCGGTGGTGAGCTCTTTAGCATCCGCTTCCGGCAACTGAATATCCCGGTCCAGGTTAACCATCCGGCATTTCTCCACAATCGTATTCACAATGGCTACGCCTCTGCCGCCGTCTTTGAGGGATTGGTAGGAACCAATTAATTCGTTCAACTCCTGCAAGCCTTTGTACAGTCCAGCATTCTCCGCCGGAGGAGTGAGGTAAGAAATCGTCTCAGCGTAGCTGCGCCGCTTAGCGATGGTGGCTTCTGAAGGATTGTTTGCCGCGTAGTAGTAAAGGTTGGGAATGTTGCCAATCAGGTTATCGGGGTAGCAGTCGCCCGACATGCCCATCTGCTTACCGGGCATAAATTCTAGCGATCCGTGAGTACCGAAGTGCAGCACCGCGTCGGCTTGCCAGATCTGATTGAGGTAGGTGTAGTAGGCCGCAAAGCCGTGATGGGGACTGGCAGAACGGGAAAACAGCAGCCGCATCGGATCGCCTTCGTAGCCGAAGGTGGGCTGTACGCCAATGAAGACGTTGCCAAACTGCTTACCGTAGATGAGCAGATTTTGGCCGTCGCTGTTGAGGTGTCCCGGCGGCGGTCCCCAGTTTTCCTCAAGCCGTTCCGAGTAGGGAGTTAAACGCTCGTACTCCTCCACCGACATGCGGTGGGCAATATTTAATTCTGGGCTTTGGTACTGTGCTTGGGCATCGTGAATGACGGCCTGCATCAGGGCTTCTGGTGATTCGGGCAGTTCTTCGACTTCGTAGCCATTTTGCTTCAGAGCCTGCATCACTTCATAGATGGAGCCAAACACATCTAAATAAGCGGCTGTGCCGACGTTGCCTTTATCGGGGGGAAAGCTAAAGACGGTAATGGCTACCTTTTTATCGAGTTTCGGCTTTTTCCGCAGGGTGGCCCACTTCATCGCCCGCTGCGCGATCGCCTCTAGGCGATCCTGAAGGGCGATCGCTTTTCCGGTCACGCCGTCTCTGCCAGAGACGATGATCGGTTCAATCGCGCCATCGAGTTCGGGAATCGCAATTTGCAGGGCCACCTGAATCGGATGCAGCCCCAGATCGCTTTCTTCCCATTCCTGGGTTGTTTGAAACACCAGGGGCAGGGCGACCATGTAGGGACGATTGAGCCGCTTGAGGGATTCAATTGCTTTGGGGTGATCCTGCCGAGCGGGACCGCCTACCAGGGCAAATCCGGTGAGAGACACAACCACGTCCACAATCGGCAACGGCGCGACTCCTTTAACCCCTTTTTCCCAGAAGTAAACGTCTACGGGTTTAGAAAAATCTAGCCCGCCAGCAAATACCGGAATCACTCTGGCTCCCATCGCCTCTAGTTCCTGCACCATGCCGACGTAGTGAGCGTCGTCTCCAGTGACAAGGTGCGTCCGCTGGAGGACTAACCCAACGCAGGGAGCGAGCGGATCTTTGAGGTCGTCGCTAATATCCGAGCGGCTGTTGTACCAGTTGAGATAATCTGTGACCTCCTCGAACATCTGCGGCGCTAAGGGATGCCAGATGCCCATATCCGGGTAAACAATCGGCTCGCTGTAGCTCAATTGAGAGGAGCGAATCGCAACATCATCGAAAACGTATTTATCTGCCAGCATGAGCAGAAAGTTCTCTAGGTTTTCCGCCGACCCCCCAAGCCAGTATTGAAAGCTCAGCATGAAGTTCCGCGCATCCTGCGCTTTATCCATCGGCATATATTTCAGTACTTTCGGTAGGGTGCGCAGCAGCTTGAGCATGCCGTCTTGGAACGAAGCGCCGGAATTCTCTTTGCGCTTGCGCATGAACTGAGCGATCGCACTCTTAGACTGACCAAGCTGCGCCATTGAGAAGCTGCCTAGTTTGTTGAGGCGCATCACCTGGGGCATTGAGGGGAACACGACAACCGCATCCAGAGCTTCTCGATGGGGGGTGACGGCGGCGACGACCTTTTCGGCTAAATCTTCAATGAAAATCAGGGAAGCAATGAAAATGTTGGCTTGAGCAATATCTTGTTTGAAGGCTTCATAGTTCTCCGCATCGCGCAGTTCTTCAATGAGATAGCCGCTAATCTCGACGGCAAGCTTGGGGTGATTTTGATTAATGGACTTGACTGCTGCTGATAAAGAACTCTGGTACTGAGGCTCGAGCACGACATAGACCACCTTCAGTAGGGCACGCTCATTTAGATCGCTTGGAACAATATGGCGAATGGTGGACTTGACGTGAGTGAACATACTCTATATTTCTCCTTTGTTTGGGGTAGATAGCTTGACAGCAACCAGAAACCGTAATCGAGTATTTTTACTTAAACTCTGTAGAGGTATCCATCTGTAGTTTGTATCAGAAAACGCTCGCCCAATATAGCTTTCTGTCTCTGTTTGACACAATTTGATAGAAAGGAAGAGATATTTTTTTACAAAAATTGACAGCTTAAGTGAGTATTTGCTCGACCTTCCTATACAAAAATTTATACATTTAACTTGACAAAAAAATTCTTTTGTGAATAAACACAAGTCGCTCAATCGAGAGGCAGCGTCAAGAAAGCTTTCAGCCTAAGAACGAAGATTGAATGATTGACAAAAGCATCAAGGTAGCTAATAAATAGCTGTTAGCCAAGAGCGAATCGGCAACAGCTCATTGCTGTTAAACTCTGACACTGGTTGAAACGTGGCTCCTTCAGCAAAAGATTTTCCGGCCCTCTGCTACAGCATCATTGCTGCTGTCGCTTTTAGTTTCTGCGGCTTACGTCTAGCCATGAATCCGTATGTAATTCAAGATGATGCTCGTCAGCATGTCTTCTGGATGCACAGATTGATTGACTCTCATTTATTTCCCAACGACTTAATTGCCGACTATTTTCAGGCGGTAGCACCGCTAGGGTACACGTCTCTCTACCGCTTCGCTGCACAGGTTGGCGTTCATCCTTTACTGCTGAACAAAATCCTGCCGCTCATGCTTGCCCTTGCCGCTACGGTATATTGCTTTAAGCTTTGCCACCAGCTTTTCCCAGTACCGCTGGCGGCGATGCTCTCTACAGTATTGCTCAATCAAAATCTCTGGATGGTAGACGATCTTTCCTCGGGGACGCCAAGAGCTTTTTTCTATCCCCTGTTTCTAGCCTTTTTATACTACCTCCTCAAAGAACACTGGGGATGTTTAGCGGCGATCGCTCTCCAGGGATTATTTTATCCCCAAGCGGTCTTAATTTCTAGTGGCATTGTGGTGCTGCGATTGCTGACCCATCAGAACAACCGTCTATTTTTATGTGGCAATCTGGCGATGGCTGTAGCAACGTTGTCTTTCTATGCTGCCAAGAATTTACCGTTCGGTCCCACCATAACAGCTCAGGTCGCTATGCAACTACCAGAGTTCTCCGCTACCGGGAGAGCGGCTTTTTTTCTCGATAATCCGTGGTCCTTTTGGCTCGTTGCTCCGAGAAGCGGCTTTTTCCCTCGCGAGTGGCCATACTTCTTGCTCATGAGTTTCGGTTGTTTATTACCAATCTTGCAGCGGTTCCCAGCACAGTTTCCCCTAGTACAAGTGAGTCCGCCAGTCTCCCGACGACAACAAAGGTGGCAGAAACAGGTAAAACCCTATGCCCCTTTTCCCGTTCCCCTTTCCCCTTTTCCCCAAAATATTATTGGTCAAATTCTGCTCGCTTCTTTAGCAGTATATTTCTTGGCCCATTTATGGCTCTTTCGGCTACACCTACCCAGTCGATATACTCATCACAGTTGGCGGCTCGTCCTTGCTTTAGCGGATGGAATGGTTATTACTATCTTTGTCGATTCACTCTCTCGATGGTTAGCTCAACGAGTTCAATTACCGCGCCGTACCTGCGGGACTCTGTTAACAGGAATAGCGATCGCGATTGTTTTGATTCCTACTTACCTCGTTCAAGCCTATCCCTACAGACTCGGTTACGTACAGGGAAATTTTCCAGCACTCTATCAATTTTTTCAACAGCAGCCTAAAGATATCACTATTGCATCTTTAACTGAAGAAGCCGATTTTATTCCCTCATTTGCGCAACGCTCAGTTTTAATTGCCCAAGAATATGCCGTGCCTTACCATCGCGGCTACTATCGCCAGTTTCGCCAACGGGTTATTGATACCATTAACGCTCAGTACAGTCAGTCGGTAGCAGAATTACAAGATTTTACGGCTAAATATGAAGTGGATTTCTGGCTATTAGATCAATCTGCTTTTAGTCCAGAGTATTTGCATAGCGATCCGTGGCTCATGCAGTTTCAGCCAGCTACGACCAGTGCCGTTACCACCCTTGAACAGGGAACACCCCTTTTAGCTCAAAGACACGAAGAATGTACCGTGTTTGAAAATAACAACTATCGCGTTCTGCAAGCCCAATGTATTCTTGAAAACTAAAGCGACAACAGCAGCCGGAGGAACTTTTTGGTCATCCGTGTATTTTCCGCGAGCCTCCGTCAAACCTATTCCTGTGTGCTTTAGCTAACGATGAAACTGAGTCGTTTTAATGGGGTAGACATTCTGGTTCTATTACTGGGACTAATCATTCTTTCCTTGGGGATTGGCAGTTACGGACTCTATGAACCTCATGAAGGTCATTTTGCTGGCGTTGGCGCTGAAATGGTGCTGCGCCAAGATTGGGTAACGCCAACCTTAAACGGTGCGCCCTATCTCAATAAGCCACCGCTGCTCTACTGGCTTGTGGCGATGAGTACAGTAGTGTTTGAAGCCTCCGAATGGTCAGCGCGTCTGCCGTTAGCGCTGAGCGGCTGGCTGGCAGTAGTTGTGGCCTGGAAATGGGCGCGAGAACTGTGGGGGGGTGAAGCAGGTCGTACCGCTGCCGTCATGCTCAGCACCACGTTGGGATGGTTTATATTTACGCATCAGCTTTTGATCGATGTGTTGCTTGCCACGCTCGTCTCGATCGCGTATTATGCTTTATGGAAACTAGACTGCCATCCTCGTGCCCATTGGTGGTTCTTTACCCTGTACGCAGTTTTAGGACTGTGTTTCCTCAGCAAAGGCTTGTTAGGTTTGGTTTTGCCGTTGCTATGCTGTTGCGGTTTGGCGCTCCGGAGAGGATGGTCAGTCTGCTCTAAAATCCGTCTCGTTCCTGGCTTAGGAATAACGCTGGCAGTGGTGCTGCCTTGGTCGGTTGCCGTTGAACGGGCGAACCCCGGATTTTGGTTCTACTTTTTCTACAACGAACATCTGCAACGCCTTGCTGATACTCGTTGGCCTCCCGACTACGAAGTGTCAAAAGTGAGCGCTATTGGTTATTTGGCTCTCGCAGCCGTATGGTGTTTTCCGTGGTCACTGCTGCTGCCTCAAGTTGGTACTTGGGTGGTAAGCGGTGCGAAGAACGAGCCACAGAAGTCGGGACTGTTGCTGCTGGCGATCGCAACGCTTAGCCCGATTGTTCTCTTTTTGCCTTTCTCGTCTCGTCTCGTGTACTACAGCTTGCCAGCGCTACCACCTTATGCCATTTTGTGTGCGGGATGGTGGTCTACTCAGAGGGCAACAGCCAAAGTAGCTATCCTGTTTATCTGCGTTGGTTTGGGGCTCAGCAGCACCGCACTGTGGGGAACTCACCTCATCAACGTTCTCGAACTTCCCGTCACTTCCTCTTTAGCCAAGCTCGTTTTAATGACTGTAGCGATGGGACTGGGATTGTTTACTGGTGGTCTTTTAATAAAGTTCCACCGTGTCTATGCTCTCGCAGCGTTGCTAGTCGGCTTCGTCAGCAGCTATATCTCGATTGTTCACGGCTTCGTTCTTTACCAAGACGTTCGTGCTTCCAAATCCTTAGTCGAATCCGCGAACGCCCGTCTGGGTTCAGCAGCTCTATGGATCTTTGAAGGATCGCGAGAGCTAGGAACCGCAGGCGCAATGAGCTATTATCTCAACCACGGAAAAATTGATCAAGAATCTTTAAGTCAGGGGTGTCGCCACCGTGAAACCCCCTTCAATAACCGCTATAGCTCCTTTGGTCAGTTACTTCCTCCGGGTTGGGTTCAGAGAGAGAGACCCTATCGCATCGTTCTCGTGCTAGCCGATGGGGGCACAAATCGTATTTTGCCACAGTTTCCTGGTCCTCGTCCTCGCTATGCGATCGCCAAAGCAGAACTGCAAGCATACTGGAATAGTTCGCGTCCAGTCGTTTTTGTCACAGATTTCCTGCGCCGGCCACACGACAGTAGCGATCCGCCTGATCTTAACCTACCGAATAACACAGGAAAACCGCTTTTAGTCGTTGGGTCAAGAAAACTTTACGGTAATCCAGCGGCCAGAAGACTTTGGTGTGATTAATTGATCCTGAGTAATATCGAATTATCTGAACCTGAACCGGATGTAGCAGTCGTGGAGTGCATCTCGGTTTTGTAAAACTGAGCACTCATTCTCATATTCTCAAAGTTCCTGCTCCGTTCATTTTGTAAAAAAGCTTCAACAGCTTCTATTTTGGTTGCTGATATTAGGGTGAAACCCCAATATCAGTCACAGTAAAAGTTATTTCTTTCAGGGAGCAGATATATCTGCAAACGAGGAGGAGGGGATGAGCAGATGTTTGCTAGGGCATGGTTGCAAACCGTGAGCGACTCCCCGGTAAGTTAAACGACAAGGCAAGCGGCATGAGTGAATAAAAACCTTGAACCGTGCAGGCGGAGCCGCGATCGCTCGCGCTTGGCAATCGACAGGACTGATGCAGTTGAATGAATAGTGCCCCTCTAACCCTACAGTCCTCCCCAAACTTGGGGAGGGGTGAGAGATTGGTGGGTTAAGTCCGGAACTTATGACAAACATAAACTGTCTGGCAGTAGCCCAAATTTAGAGTTCATCTAAACTCAGGCTACTGGGACACACTCAGATTCTTCGGAGCAGAAAATATCGCTTCTGAGAAAAGCCCTCGATTAGGTGATTATGGTATTGCTGCCAGCTATACCCGTCGAGGTTAGAGTTAGTTCGCTGGCTGTAAATCCTTCAACTATTCCTATAAGAGGATTGACAACGTAGGTCGCTGCATGGTCTAAATAGATACCAACGCCTCTGACGCTACCCTGTTGAACGGGTCTGTCTATTAACCGGTACCTACTGCTATTAAATAGACCGCCCGCTTTGAGTTCGATTCTATCTGCGCCTTTCTCGAAGGAGCTAATTAAGGCGTAGGAATTAGGAGTAGAACTTCCTACTGCCCCGTCGCTATAGAAGTGGGTATCTTCCTCTGCAAGGATAAAAACATCCCTACCGGGTCCACCTACCAAAATATCTTGCTGGTTCAGATCGAAATCTGACTGACCTGTTCGATCGCCTCCAATCAAGGTATCGTCTCCTGCACCGCCATAGAGATAGTCGCTGCCAGCACCACCAACGAGTAGGTTGTTAGCAGAATTACCAATTATCTGGTCATCTCCCTGAGCACCAATTACATTTTCAATACTTTTAACAGTTTGACTACCAGAAGAACCACGATTGAGATCTACTTGTCCAGAGTTCAAATCGACGATGGTTTCTCCTGAGTAGAAAGAATAGCTGACGGTATCAACTCCAGAGCCACCGTCGAGGGAATCATCACCTAAACCGCCATCTAAAGTGTCATTGCCAGAATGCCCTTGAAGTCTATCGCTGCCAGATTCTCCTACAAGATTATCGTTTCCATTTCCTCCTTGAAGAAGGTCACTTCCATTTCCTCCACGAAGAAGATCGTTGCCGTCATAACCATAGAGACTATCGTTGCCACTTCCTCCATAGAGAGTATCGCTACCCTCTCCTCCGTCAAGCAAGTCATGACCATTTCCTCCATTCAGAACATCATTACCAGAATGACCTTCAACAGTATCGTTGCCCAATTGTCCTAAGAGAGAATCATCGCCATTACGGCCTCTAAGTAGGTCATTACCATTTCCTCCATTAAGAAGGTCACTGCCGTCATAACCATAGAGACTATCGTTCCCGTCCCCTCCGTAAAGAAAGTCATTGCCATCTCCTCCCCAAAGAGAATCATTACCAGCACCGCCATCAAGAGAATCGTTTCCGTTCCGTCCTCTCAAATCGTCAATTCCGCTGCCTCCTCTTAGCGTATCCTTCCCCTCTCCTCCTTCAAGCAAGTCATCACCGTCTCCTCCGTCTAAAATATCGTTGCCATCTCCGCCTTCTAAAGTATCGTTTTTCACAAATGACCCAAATATGGAAGTTGCCTCTGTGTGGTCTTCCCCATAAAGGTAGTCATCTCCACTTCCGCCGCGAAGCAAATCGCTACCGCCACCACCTTTTAATATGTCGGTGTTTCCGTGTCCTTCTAGAGTATCTCCGCGAAAAGTAGTCCCAGCGAGGATATCTACTTCTTCGGTACCGACAAAATACTCTCCCGTACCACCGACATAAGGCACATTCTTGCTAAAGCTGAAACTCTTGTCTTGCTGTACTAGTAAGTCGAGAGCAAAATTGCCGGTGGATCTGTTCGTCAAGTTATCTGCTACAATCTGGCGGGCTTCCCCAAGCGTGTGCGTTTTGTGCAGAATCTTCAGATCTTCTTCTAAATACTCGCGATTGTACTCATACGCTTCAGCTAAGGCGGCGTTTTCAAAAAGCATCTTGGCTGCCTCTCTAGCCACATCAGAATGGGACTCGCGATGAAATGCTACTCTGAGAAAATTCCAAAGCGTCTCAAATCGATCTGCTTCATTGAAATTGTGCTGAGCAAGATCGAAGATAAACTTAGACAAGTCGATTTCATCCTCTGAATTAGTGAGATAGTCTGTTAGTCTCTCTGCACTATCTTTTCCGTCTTTCCAGTAAGGGTTAGTTAGTTTACTGGTGCCACCTCCGGTAGCCCCTCCTAAAAAATCTCTGAATTGCCAATAGTAATGATTAGCAACTGATGCGTCAATGATTATTGTTCTGATATCCGCTTCCGAAGGGGCTTTATCTCCTAACAAATCTGCGTATGCTTCAATAAATTCTTTAGGAACATCAGCTTCATCTGTTCTATCAAAGGGATTTTCGATAGTAACTTGAGACATATATCCCCCGAATAAATTGAGTAGAAAGAATTCTTGGGTAGGAATACTATCTTTTATGATTGCAGGGTTATTATTAATGGCTATTCCCCCCACACCTTGCATTTGAAAGGCATCATCTATAAGTTCATAGGGGTTAAAATCAATCCAATAATCGTTGTGGTAGGAATTGTTGAGGAAGGATGTACCATCTTTAGTTTGAGTATTGTCCTTGAAGAGTGCTGCTAGTTGTTGCGCATATTGCTTGTCTTTATTAGAGTCTTCTCCTACAAGCAATTTAATCTGCTCCTCCAAAGGTTCTAAAAGGTCGTCTCTCAATGAGTTCCCAATATCTGTCAAGGCATTTCTGCGGTCTATTGCCCAGTCAAAAGGTTCTATAGGTAACGCCCGATCTCCTGGTTCTGAGATAGAATAGCCGGAAGATATATCCGCTCTAGCTTCTGTAGTGCCAATTTTGACACCTGCTTTCAACAAAGTAGAAGTGACTTCTTTTGTAGTGTCTTTTAGAGCATCTTTCGCTACAGCACTTAACCCATCTGCTAAGCTACCGGTAAGATTCCCTACAAGTCCTTTTAATGGACCTACAAGGAAAGCACCAGCAGTGAGCCCTACAGCAGTTTCTATAGCAAAATTAATCCATCTAACTTTTTCTACATTCTCCCTTTCTTTTCGAGAAATGTAGCTTTCAACTGCATCATTAAAGGTGTCAAAAGCCGTAGCATAATTTCCGTTGGTTCCCACTGCTTGATTGAGATAATTGTCATGAATCCTAGCAGCTATGCCATTGGAAGAGTCAGCTAGTCCTGCTAGTTCTCGAACCATTTCTAGCATTCCAGCATTGTTAATTCCGGTGATCTTGTCGTCAATATTAGACAAGTCACCAAGCCAATACTGTTTTCTGCCAATTTCGTCTTCTCGAAAAACAATGCTAAATTTATCTTTTATGCCATCTCTAGTATTAAGACCTTCGATCTCAAAATGCTCGATTCCGTATTTCCAGTTTGGTGTTTCCATGTTTGCTTTTCCCTATTTAGTTTATTCAAACTGAGTTGGCTGGCCTTTTCGTCAAATCAAAAGCTAAATACATTGCTTCTTCTGGCTTGACTAGCATCAATGCGATCACCACTAATTGCTAATACCAATTAGAAAAAGTTATGAGAGACTTAATCCGTTGGGAAAAAGGGGAAAGGGGAAAGGTAAACACAGCAAGTCTTTCCCTTTTAAGAGCTAACTCTTTGTTAGTTAGGAGAACTCTTTCACTACTTTCGGTAAATGGTATAACTTCTATTTTGTGATCGTCATCTAATTACCAACCGATCATTTATATACTTTTTTTTAGAGCCAAGCCATGCAGGAAAATTAAGGAATTAAATTATCCACAAAAAGCTTAAAATTTGCCAATGAAAGCTTAACTTGTGCTGAAAAACTAAATAATGAAAAACCAAAAATGCAGACTTTACTGTTAGCAACTTAATTTTTGCGATGTACTTGCATAAAAGTTAAGTGAAAAAACAGTTCCTGCTATTAACTCTGAAAAGCCAGCGGCGATTATTAATTTTCACCGCAAACTGGATAAAAGCAGTTGCGACTAGCAATGGAAAGCAGTCTGAATAAACAAAGTTTTTTGAGAATAAAAACGCTGATCCAACGGCTTTTTATCTGATCTGGAATAATTTATGCTTAATTCGTGGATTTAATCAGATATTGAAAAGATGCCGCCTCGGTCATTTGCCACCGCGACTTCAATAAGGGATTTGAAGAAAAATAGAGCCAATCGCGATCGCGTTCTTCTAGATAGCGCCAGCAATTAGCCGTGAGCACAAAGCGATCGCCACTGCTGCTATGCTGCCCTTAACGTTGAGGAGAAATTTGTCCCTTCAATTCCTCGAGCAGACACAGCAAAGAGATGAGCAGACTTGCAGTGATAGCTTTGCTATCAAGATTCTACTGTTCCAAGAGATTTTGCTAACCTAGCTCCAGAAAAGTAACAAATTGTTAAGCAAGCTTGGAAAAACGCATAAAGCTAGAGCAGATAGCCGGAGTTAAACACAGAGAATCATCATAGCGATCCTCGCTGAAACATGACCAGATCATTACTATCGGCGGTGCCTTTACCCAGCACGGTGGTGGCAACAGACAAACGACTCCAGCAATACCTGCTTGAGATCCAGCAGTATGACCCCGAAACGCAGGCATGGCAAGCGACTATCGAAAAGCTAGTCAAAGAGATATTGCGATCGCGTTCGATTTGTCGTCCTTTAGGGAGTCGAGGTCTGTTAGCGGTTCAGGAGGAAATTTACGAGCAGATGCAACAAGAGTTGCGGTACGCAGTTCAGCAAGCCCTTCCTGGGGATAGTCGCTCGCTGAGTCTTCGAGAATGGAGCCATCAGCTCCAGCAGCAGGCGACAAGAAAAGTCCTGAACGACGCTCAGCTCAAAAAACTGGCTCTTGCCGCTCAAGGCTATCCTCCCGATACTCCAGAGCGACGGCATCTCTTAGGAGAGCTAGTAGAAGCCATTCAAAGCTCGGGTCGGCTTTGCCGTCCTCATCGAGGTAAGTTTTCAGAGCCCTCTTTTTATGAGCTGCTGTACGAAGAGGCTGTCCTCGAAACGCTCGCCTACGTTTGCAAAAATATTGACAAATACGATCCTCAGCGCGGGCAAAAGCAAAAATTTATGACCTGGGTGAACTTTCGGCTTGATAAACTCGTGATTGAAAGCCGCCGCCGATTTAGCGATCACCAGACGTTCAGTTTACCGACCCTTTCAGATCTCGACAGATTACAGCCCCCGCAAGAAGCCCCGTTACTCTCTGAGTTAGTGCGCCAGTGCATCGAAGAAGATGCCGAAAATACCTTCAAGCAGGCCCAAATCAGAAACCGACCCGATGCCAACTTTCGGGCGATCGCTCTCGCCAGAATTGCCGGAAAAAGCTGGGAAGAACTCGCTTCAGAATTCGATATTGTCGTCCCCACCTTAAGTAGTTTTTTTCAAAGATGTTGTCGAAAATTTGCTTCTCAGATGAGAAGTTCCTTGCATTAACTTTAGAGTAATCAGCAGCTATGAACCCTAAACTTGAACCTTTATCCTTTACTGTTCCGCTGACGATATCGGCTCACGCTCAGGCAGAACGGCTCCGCCGCACCCAGTCTAGCCCCGAGCGAGGGAAGCAGATTTACCTGAACACTTTGGCCGTTTATGCCGTTAGCTTCTACCTCAACAGCCGCGGCTTTGACACCGATTTAGCCGGTAGCGATAGCTGGAATCCGGCTCTGCTCTCACTGGTCAATACGGCAGCCCTCACGATTAAAAACTACGGCCAGATAGAGTGTAGACCGCTCCTGCCCGATGCAGAAGCGATGGACGTTCCGGCAGAGGTAAACTCTCAACGGCTTGGCTATGTGGCAGTCCAGGTAGATCAATCTCTGAGGACAGCTACGTTGCTGGGGTTTGTCCCCAGTCTCCCAACGTTGTCTCTGCCGCTAACCCACCTCCAGCCCCTCGAAGACTTGCCCGCCTATCTCAGCCAGCACAAAGCTCGCCCCGCAGAAGTGCAGCTTAGTCAGTGGTTACAGAATCTCTTTGAAGCAGGCTGGCAAACGGTTACTGAGCTATTCCCGCAGCAACCCGCTTTAAACTTTCGCGGTGATCGCCCCGGAGCTGAATCGGCTGTCGGAGTAGCGCGGGGAAAAATTCTCACTCTCGGACCCGCTTCTAGCAGCGTTCAGGTCGCTCTCTTGGTAGAAATCATCCCGACGACAGAGCAGGAAAGAGATATCTGGGTAAAAATCTGTCCTATCGACCGCTCTCATCTGCCGTTTAATCTTCAGCTCATGGTGCTGGATGCTGCTGAGGAAGTCGTTATGCAGGCGCAGGCTAGAAATACGAAAACGATTCAGTTAAAGTTTAGCGGCGAACGGTCAGAACATTTTAGTATTAAAGTAATCTTAGATAGCATCAGCACCAGCGAAGCCTTTATCATCTAGCGGGGTTCACAGGATGACGGGGGGAAAATTAGTTGTTTTAAAGCTAGATGGTAATTTGAAGTGGCAGGGATTTCGAGTGACTCTCGAAATTGGCTTAGAGGGCAAGCGAGCCCAAACAGAAATTACCGGATTTCTACCACCAGACCCACAGCTAGTCATCTGTCTAGAGCAGTGGCGGCAGCAGTATCGTTCTTTAGGAATGCCCTATCGCATCAAGCCTAAAGAAATTATTTATGAGGGAGGCATCAACCTATTTGCAGAGTGTTATCAGGCAGCGGCACAGTTATCCGAGCGCTTTAACCGCTGGCTTCTATCCTCCTCTTTCACAACCGTTGACCGACGCCTGCGTGAGGAACTGAACCGCGCCGAAGCGATTCGGATGCTGATTCGCAGCGAAGATCGTCAGGTCAGCCGACTCCCCTGGTCCCAGTGGGATTTTTTCGAGCGCTATCCCCACGCAGAAATAGCCCTAGCTGGTTTAGGAGGAGAACAAATTTCAGCCCTGAGCGCTTCCCCTCATCCAGTGAGAATTCTGGCAATTTTGGGCAGTAGCGAAGGCATTGATGTCGAAGCTGATCGGCAAACTCTTAAATCTTTACCCAATGCTGAGGTCACTTTTTTAGTAAAACCGCAGCGCCAGCAGCTTAACGATCAGCTCTGGGAGCAGCCTTGGGATTTGCTCTTCTTCGCCGGACACAGCCAAACGACTGCCGGAACGGGCCGGATTGAAATTAATCCCCACGATAGCTTAACCGTCGAGGAGCTGAGATACGCTCTCAAGCGAGCGATCGCCCAAGGTTTGCGTCTGGCGATCTTCAATTCCTGCGATGGTCTCGGACTGGCTATAGCCCTCGAGCAACTACACCTCGCGCAAATCATCGTGATGCGCGAGCCCGTTCCAGATAGCGTCGCCCAGAAATTTTTGCAGCATTTTCTCGCCTCATACTCGAGCGGCGATTCTTTCTATACTGCTACCCGGCAAGCACGAGAACGATTGCAGGGATGGGAGCATCGCTTTCCCTGTGCTAGCTGGCTGCCCATGATTTATCAAAATTCGGCAGCCGTCCCGCCGAGCTGGCAGGAACTGCAAGGAACTTGGGAGAAACAGCACAAGCAACCGCGATGGAGCTGGCGAGGAGTCAAAGCGGTGGTGCTGTCCGGCATTGTGGGGATTAGCTTGGTAAGTGGGGTCCGTTCTGCAGGAATGCTGCAAGCCTGGGAGCTACAGGCCTACGACCAGATGGTGCGGCTCCGTCCTCTTGAAGACCCAGACGAGCGGATCGTGGTGGTGACCGTGGACGAACAAGATATTCAATATCAGCAAGAATTGGGCATGGAGATGAAGAACAGCACCTCTCTAGACGATCGCGCCCTGACGCAGCTCCTCGAGAAAATTCAGCCCCATCAGCCTCGGGTCGTCAGCTTAGACATTGTGCACGATTTTCCGTTCGCCCCTGGTCTCGCCGATACTTTAGTGCAAAGCGATCGCTTTATTGCTCCTTGTCGCATTGCGGCCACCAATCATCCCGGCATAGCGCCGCCGCCAGTTCCAGAAAGCCAAACCGGATTTACAAATTTTGCTCTCGACCCCGACGAGATCCTGCGTCGTCAGCTCGTGGGCATGTCCCCGGATGATTCCTGCCCCACCGATCAATCTCTCAGTTTACGGACAGTGCTACGCTATCTGAACGATCCGCCCGTAGAAACAACGGAGACGAGTCTCAAAATTGGTGATACCAATTTTGAGCGCTTAGAAGCAAATTCTGGCGGTTATCAGCTTCCGGCACAGGAAGCAAGAGGGTGGCAAATGATGCTTAACTACCGCTCTGCTCCGTTTAAAACCGTTCCGCTCCGAGAGATTCTCAACAACTCTAAAAACTCGTCGCAGCTCAACCGCCTCTTCGAGGATCGGATTGTGCTCATTGGCGTCGCTGAGCTGAAGAGAGATTCCCACTGTACTCCCTATAGCCGAGGCCGCATGAGCCTGAAGACATCGGGAGTGCTGATTCATGCCCAGATGATTAGCCAAATGATTAGTGCCATTGAAGATGGGCGATCGCTACTGTGGTGGTGGTCTCAGTGGGAGGAAACTCTCTGGATCGGAGGATGGTCCTTGGTCGGGGGAATTTTAGTCTGGCTGACTAAAGCAGACAGAGCGTTGATGCAGTCTCTCCTTCGTCAGGGAGGGGCTCTCCTGGCTGCGATGATAACCCTGACGGGATGTTGCTGGCTGCTCTTTCTCCAGGGAGGCTGGGTTCCTCTGATCCCTGCGGCTCTGGCAAGCACGACCGCGGGCGGTCTTGTCTTTATTTATCAGATAAAAACCAAATCAGTAGCGGAGACGAATTATGAAAACAGTCTTTCCTTTCCTCTCCTTTAACCTGTTCCTGTGGGCCTTAACAATCTACGCCCCCCCATCGCTAGTCTGGGCGCAAAGCGACTCCGGCAGCTTCTTGCCCCTGATGTCAGCCGCTAGTCAGCGGGGAGTAGACTTTAGCGGAACGGGAAGACCCGGACGACAAACTGCCGGAGATAGCCGAGATTTGTGCCCAACCTTCAATTCTCGCTTGACGGCTCTCATGCCGGATTCTCACTGGGGGAAAACCGTGTCAGAACATCCCACCTTTTGGTTCTATCTCCCCTACTCTCGTCAACAAGTCCCCGTAGGCGAATTTGTTCTTCAGGACGAGGAACGCAATGATGTTTATCGCACGGCATTTACAGTGCCGGACAAGCAAGGGTACGTCAGCATCAGCTTGCCGTCTGAAGCGTCTCTAGAAATGGGCAGGTGGTATCAGTGGTATTTCAAAGTTTATTGCGACCCGCAGAGAAATTCTAGCCCCATTTTTGTTCACGGTTGGGTGCAGCGTATAGCCTTAGACCCCTCAATGCAAAGCGAATTAGCAGCAGCAACTCCTCGGCAGGATGTGACCTACGCCGCTCGAGGAATTTGGTATGACGCCTTGATGCATCTCGCTAATCTTCGCCTGACCTATCCCGAAGATGCTGCTTTACAAGAAGATTGGCATCATCTCCTCCAATCGAAAGGAGTCAGCCTAGAAGTTCCTCGTTCAGAGATGGTCGGCAGCGTTGAAGTGGCTCAACCCTAGTGACTTGCTGGCACGTTCTATCGATGCTTGCCTGGTAGGGCTTGAGTCGCCTGCTACTCTGTCGCGTCGTTCTCTTCAGAAGTGAATTAGTTAATTGCGCGCGATCGCCAGGAACGCGATTCATCGTCAAGAGGAAAGTTCGGTAGATTTACCGTAGTTGCCTCGGAACATTTGCTCTTATCTTGAGTCTGGGTTTGGTTCGTCAGACCCACGTCAAAAGAGTATATCTTATTCTGCCGTGATGAAAGTGGTGGCGGTTTTTGGCGCACGAGCAATTTTTTAACTATTGAACAATGAACAGAGTAGAAAAAAAATCAGGGCGAGGCCAAAGAATTAAAGTCAGTTTAGCTTTAGCGGCTGGACTTGTTGCCTTCACTTCTCAGCCAAGCGAAGCGCTAGAGCTGCTTCCCCTTCTCGAACGGATGGGAAAATATGCTCTTGAGGGAGCCGTGCGGAGTTTGTTTGAAGATCTCGACGACGACGAATTCTACGAAGAGAACGACTACGACGATGAATTCTACGAAGAGAGCTATTACGATGATGAATTCTACGAAGACGATGATTACGATGAATTCAGCAACGAGTTCTACGAAGAGGATGACTACGATAGCGAGGAGAGCGAGTATACCTACAGTGAGGAGTTTGACTACGTAAACTCTGAACTTCGCTACAGATATCCGCAGCCAGGATACTCGACTCCGGGTTATCCCCCGGCCTACTATGCACCTAGTTATCCCCCCCCAGCCTATCCCCCGGCCTACTATGCACCCAGTTATCCCCCCCCAGCCTATCCTCCGGCCTATTCCGCTCCTATCTATCCGTCCGCTTCGCCCGGTTATCTAGCCCCAGCCTATCCCCCGAGCTATCCGGCTCCTGTATATCCCCCTTCTCATACACCGGCATACCCTTCGTTAGATCATCAAGAGGGAGAGCCAGTGATTATCATTAATCGGTTCAATCGGTAGTCCAGTAGCGCTCAACAGATGAGGAGTCATTGTAGTGGGGGATGAAATTTCACCGCAGCCCAGGAGGGTTGCTCAGACTCTTAGAGAATGCTAAGCTGCACCAGACCAATCGCCAGACAGGCTGCCCAAAAGGGCCGTTGAATCGCTCATAAATCAGCCAGCAGCCCTTCCGGCTCCTGCTTTGAGTAATACCGTTTATCAAAAGTAGTTGGAGAGTTCCCCAAACTAACAAAGAGTTGGCTCTTAAAAGGGAAAGGCTTGCTGTGTTTACCTTTCCCCCTTACCCTTTCCCCTTTTCCCCAACGGATCAAGTCTCTCATGACTTTTTCTAATTGGTATCACATCCGCACGGGACAGGAGGCGGTAGAGGAGTGAGCAGTCCTCTCGATTTGTAAAATGTAAATTGAGGTTGCAAGGTGTTGTTTTTGCCATGATAGACGTTGTCGGCATTGGTTTGGAGGGTGCAGCCGGACTATCAGAGACGACCAGGACCATTGTGGCCCAGGCCACTCTCTTAGTAGGAAGCGATCGCCACTTAAGCTACTTTCCCCACCATGCTGCACAGCGACTCGTTCTCGGCAATATCTACAGCGTCATCGAGAAACTTGCTCAGCTTGCAGACCAAGAAACGACGGTAATTTTAGTCAGTGGCGATCCGCTTTTTTTTGGCTTAGGACGGCTACTGCTCGAAAAATTACCGCCCCAGCAGCTCCGTTTTCATCCTCACGTGAGTTCAGTCCAGCTA
The DNA here is from genome assembly GCA_050331735.1 of Cyanophyceae cyanobacterium. Lineage (GTDB taxonomy): Bacteria > Cyanobacteriota > Cyanobacteriia > Cyanobacteriales > JBHJGN01 > JBHJGN01. Next base: position 82,764 of record JBHJGN010000015.1, on the reverse strand, counting down.
GCCTTTAGCCGCATTAAAAGGCCCTGGCAGGATGCTCAGATTGTCAGCGTTCACGGACGTTCTGTGGAGGAATTGACTCGTCTACTCCAGCAGGGAGTGAAAAAGATCGCTATCCTCACCGATGCAGTGAATAATCCGAGGGCGATCGCTCAGCTCACTCTTGCTTTAGATTTACCAACGCGCTACGATTTCTGGGTGTGTGAGAAATTAGGCGCAGACGACGAACAAATTTACCAGTTCTCTGCCGCTGAAGCCCATCATCTAGCCTCTACAGCACCGTTTGACCCTTTAAACGTTGTTATTTTAGAGCAAACCGCATCTGACGAGACAGCCCTTCAGTCTCTCCCCCTGTTAGGATTGCCAGATGCCTCCTTTCTCAGCTTCAGCGATCGCCCCGGACTAATGACGAAGCGGGAAATTCGCCTCGTGGTGCTCGGAGAGTTAGCCCTCCAGCCGGGACAGGTGGTTTGGGATATTGGTGCCGGGACGGGGTCAGTCTCGGTGGAAATTGCTCGACTGTGTCCTCGTTCCCACGTCTACGCCATTGAAAAAACCGCCACAGGGATTACGCTGATTGAGCAAAACTGTCAGCGCCTCAACGTTGCCAACGTCACGGTGGTTGCCGGAACCGCCCCTGATATTTTGACCAAGTTGCCAGTTCCCGACCGAATTTTCATTGGCGGTAGCGGCGGACAGCTACCGGAAATTTTAACCGCTTGCGAGCACGTCTTAGCCGCCGATGGTACGGTTGTTTTGGCGCTAGCCACCCTAGAACATCTCAATACTAGCTGGCAATGGCTGAGCGATCGCGCTTGGCAGACTCGTCTATTGCAGCTTCAAATTTCCCGTTCTGTCCCCATCGGTCCTCTTACCCGGTTTTCTCCGCTGAATCCCGTCACCATCATTACGGCAAAGAAGGGGAAGAGTCCCTCCGGGACGGGGAAGGGAGAAAATGTCCCCGCCGGGGACGGGGAAGGGGGAACGGGGAAGGGGTAAAGGGATGTACAGCAGTTTTGGGGAAATTCTGACAGTATCTTGTATCGTTATGTCATTCCTTTCAGCATTGAAAATAAAGCGAGGGAAACGCTCGTCCTGTTTCACAAATGAGTGAGGACTGCTATATATTTTTTAAAGCGTCCCTTTCCCCCTTCCCCTTTGCCCTTTCCCCCTTCCCCGCGCCGAAGGCGCTTCCCTATGAGTGAACTTTCTCCCACTAAACGAGCTTTGCTGGCGCTTAAGCAACTCCAAACGAAGCTGGAAGCGCTGGAGCAGGCAAAGCACGAACCAATTGCCATTATTGGGATGGGATGCCGCTTTCCGGGGGGAGCTGATAGTCCAGAAGAGTTCTGGCAACTGCTGCAACAGGGAGTTAATGCGGTTACGGAAGTGCCGCCAGACCGTTGGGATGGTGAGGCGTACTACGATCCTAATCCAGACACGCCCGGAAAAATGTGTACCCGTCATGGCGGGTTTGTTCCCCATCACCAGGAGTTCGATGCTCAGTTTTTTCGCATTGCTCCTCGCGAGGCTTTGAGTTTAGACCCTCAACAGCGCCTGCTGTTGGAAGTTAGCTGGGAGGCTTTAGAATACTCCGGTATAGCACCAGAGAAGCTTGAGGGCAGTTTAACGGGGGTGTTTGTCGGCATCTGCGGCATCGACTACTGGCAACGCTTGCTGAGGAGAACCGCTACCGAGATTGATGCCTATCTGACGACGGGCAACACCCATAGCACCGCGTCAGGGCGCTTGTCTTACCTGTTCGGCTTTACTGGACCGAGCCTTTCGGTTGATACCGCCTGTTCTTCTTCTCTTGTAGCAGTGCATCTCGCTTGCCAGAGTTTGCGGCATCAAGAATGTCATCTGGCGCTAGCAGGAGGAGTCAACCGCCTGCTGACCCCAGAAGTGAGCATCAATTTTTCCAAAGCACGAATGCTGTCTCGCCACGGTCGCTGTCGGTCGTTTGATGCCGAGGCGGATGGGTTTGTCCGCGCGGAAGGAGGTGGGGTGGTTGTGCTCAAGCGTTTGAGCGATGCTGTTGCCGAGGGGGATAATATCTTAGCTCTCATTTGCGGTTCGGCGACGAATCAAGACGGTCGCACCAGTGGACTGACCTCGCCGAATGGTCCCTCTCAGCAAGCCGTTATTCAGCAAGCGTTGAAGGCGGGCCGGATGGCTCCGGCTCAGGTCAGCTATATTGAAGCTCACGGAACGGGAACACCGCTGGGAGATCCCATCGAACTGGGCGCTTTAGGAAGCGTTTTTCAGGAGCGCGAGTCACCGCTCATCGTCGGCTCGGTCAAAACCAACATCGGCCATTTAGAAGCGGCGGCTGGGATTGCCGGACTGATTAAAGTGGTGCTCGCGCTCAAGCATCAGGAAATTCCGCCCAATCTTCATTTTCACAAGCCAAACCCGCGCGTGGATTGGCATGAGCTAGCATTGACCATCCCAACAGAACTCGTTTCCTGGCAGCAGGCGCAGAGAGTGGCCGGAGTCAGTGCCTTTGGCTTTAGCGGGACCAATGCTCATGTAGTGGTGGCGGAGGCACCGTTAAGAGAGAAAGCTGAGGAAAGCTGTGAGCGTCCGGCCCATTTGCTGGCGCTTTCGGCTCGTAGTGAGCAAGCACTGTCGGAGTTAAGGCAACGGTATTGTCGATTTTTAGAGCGTCACCCTAACGTTGCTGTGGCCGATATGTGCTTTAGTGCTAATACGGGGCGATCGCACTTTAACCATCGTTTAGCCGCGAGCGCTGCTACTGCGGCTGAACTGCAAACCAGGCTGGCTAGCGATCGCCCAGGACAAACTGCCGACCTTTTCCAAGGACGAGTCAACCGGACACTCCCCCAGATTGCTTTTATCTTTCCAGAAGAGTGTCCGGTCTGCACTCCGAATCTCCTCTCCCATCAGCCTCTTCGCGCTCCCCTCGACCGCTGCGCTGCCCTCCTCAGTAGGGATTTCGATCAACCCCTGCTAGAGCGGCTGTCTGCCCCTGCTCATCGGCTTCCTGACGCTGCCGCCTTGGCGCTCCAATACTCCCTCGCTCAACTATGGATATCGTGGGGAGTGTCGCCTGCTGTCGTCACCGGAGCAGGAGTAGGAGAGATTGTTGCTGCCTGCGTTGCGGGAGTGATTAGCTTAGAAGACGGTTTGAGGCTCGCTGTTGACCGGGAACGGCAGCAGCTCACATCCGTTAGTGCTCTGGGAGGATCGCTTCACGAAACCAAACTCCCAAGCCAATTTGCTACTAGCCGTACTAAAGCCGAGCTAAAGGGAGCCACATCTGAGTCGGGGTTGCAGTTACCTGTATTAGCAGCTATCGACCGGCAACTGTTACGCCAATGCTGCCTATTGCAACCATTGCTAATTGCGGTTGCACAGTCTGAGGCGGATGGCGGAGCAGCAGAAATAGCCGAAATCAATGATACTCGCTTTCGGCTCTTGGAAAGCAAGTTCACTTCGCCTAGCCAGAAACCAGAAATCTTCACCGTTAGCGAGTATCCGCAATTAGGGTGGGAACAAATTTTGGAGAGTCTAGCTCAGCTTTACGTTCAGGGCGCGACCATCGATTGGGTCGCCTTCGACCGAGACTATGCTCGCCAGAAAGTGGTTTTGCCAACGTATCCGTTTCAGCGACAGCGCTACTGGATTGATTAAACATGCCGAAACTCACTCCAAACCGAGGAAGACTGGTTCCCCATTTTCGCTGGCGTTATCTTGCTGGGAGTCTCCTTGCGATCACCACCCTCACAACGGGAGGGGTATCCGCACAATTGTTTGATGGTCCGGTCGATCGATTACCTGTAGAGGAACGGGTAGCGCTGCGCAATGGGCAAGTTGTGATTGTCGGTCAACAGGGACAATATACGGGTCGAGTTCTAGTGACAGCACCGCTGGAGATAACGTGGGCAGTACTGACCGATTACGATAACTTTGAGAACTTTTTCCCGAATGTTGTAGACAGCCAGCTTCTAGAGGCCAACGGAAATCGTAAAGTCTTTGAACAGGTCAATTCAGTCCAGGCTTTCATTTTCAGTAAAAAAACTCGCGTTCGCATTGCTGCCACAGAAACCTATCTTGAGCAAATCGACTTCAACCTAGTTGAAGGAGATCTTGGTTCACTCACGGGAGTCTGGCAGATTGAGCCTGTTTCTCCCCAGGCCAGTGCGCCTCCCCAGCAGGTTTTGATTACGCACCGGGTAACGGTTGAGCCAGGTTCGACTCCTAGCTTCGGGCTGTTTTTCAGCATTTATGAAGATACTCTAGCAGATACACTAGCGGCGCTAAAGCAGGAAATCGAGCTGCGTTTTGACAGCCTAAGTCATCGAACCGACTCACGACAGCATCACTAACAGTGCTGCTAGCGATCGCTGTTCAGGCTTAACTCTCACCTAGTTTGGGTCAAGCATGGCGGCGGTTAAAACCGCTGCTATCAAGCTAAAACCAGCCTCCGCAGGTTGCTTAAGCCTTTAACTTTTGTAACCCGTGAAGACTGACTTGGTTTGTATCGCGGCAAATTTATTCGCTCTGCACAGATCCCTGAAATGGCATAATAGGTTGACCGCTACCAACATTTTTTTGTGAAGCTTTTCGTTTATCATACTCCCGAATCTACTCCTCCCGATAGCCTGCCCCAGTGTGCTGTCGTCATCGATGTGCTTAGAGCCACCACAACAATCGCTACAGCACTACACGCTGGGGCCGAAGCCGTGCAAGCCTTCAGCGATATTGACCAACTCATGCAGAGTAGCGAATCCTGGTCGCCCCAGAAGCGACTGCGAGCCGGAGAAAGAGGCGGGGCGAAAGTAGAGGGCTGCGATCTGGGCAATTCTCCGCTAGACTGCACTCCAGAGGTGGTGCAGGGTAAGCGCTTGTTTTTGAGTACGACCAACGGAACTCGCGCCCTCCAACGAGTCGAAAAAGCGCCTATTGTGATTACAGCGGCTCAGGTGAACGTTCAAACGGCTGTCAACTATCTCACAGAACACCAGCCTGAAACAGTGTGGCTTCTTGGTTCAGGCTGGCAGGGAGGCTACTCTCTCGAAGACACTGCCTGCGCCGGAGCGATCGCTCAAGCCATCCAGTCCCAGGTGACAATCGGAAACGATGAAGTCGTAGCGGCGATCGCGCTTTACTCGCAATGGCAGAAAAATCTCTTAGAAATGTTCCGGCAGGCTAGTCACGGTCAGCGCCTGCTGCGCTTAGATGGCCATAAAGATTTAGCATACTGTGCCGGAACCAATACTCTGGACGTGTTGCCGATTCAAAAAGAACCAGGAGTCCTGGTTAAATTGATTTAGTGAACGTCTCTCCAGGAAGGATAGTCCGATGCGGGACGGGGAAGGGGGCAAAGGAGTCATTATTGAGCTTTTTCTATAGCCCGAGATTTTTCCCCTTTCCCCCTTACCCCTTCTCCGTTTCCCGTCGCGGAGCGATCTCCCCCGCGCCTGCGGCGCTTATGAGGCTTGCCGAAACTGATATTGCTGACGATTAAACTGCTTTTGCTCCTTGCTTAAGACACTATACTCCTCAATAGGTGGACGCATATCCCACTGGGTTTCGGCGAAAACGAGCAGATTAGCAGCCATGACCAAGCCAGTGGTTAAAAACTGCCAGCCTCCAACAGAGGGTAAGAGCGCTATACCGAACAGGTGAACCAATCCAGAGAGAGTGAAGGCGCGGGAACGTAAGCCGAACCCAGTGCAGAAGTAGCCAGCAGCGCTCACGCCTAGCCACAGATGACAGAGATGCATCAACACCTGTCCCCACCCCAGAAAAATCCCTAAATCGGTGAGTGCTGTTCCTCCTAGCATTAACAAGACCCAACCGTATAATACCCAGCGCAGACGCTCCACTCTTACCCAGAAGTGAGTGAGCACCACCATCGCGGCAGTCCCGAAAACGGTTAGCACAGACCAGAAAATTGCCTGGGCCACCCAGCTAATCGGCGCGAACTGAGCCGTTATAAAAATCGTGGCTGAGATGAGTCCCCAAAGCACAAACACCTGATCGATGCGAGTATAGAGCACCCGAAACAGCGTTCTATTTTTGATTCTAATTTGGAGCCGGAGCAGCCCCTGTAAATCCTGGAAATCGAGGGCTTCTTGCTTGCGGCGGAAAATCGGTTCTGTGGAATTGAAGAAACTCATGAGGCAACTAACTTTAGTTAGGTTTTCAAGTTTGTTCTCGTCCCTAAATCGACAGAGTTTTAAGCTAACTTAACAATACTAAATATTTGTCAATCTGTCACTAGGGAGGAGAACCGCCCCTATCGGCGAGAAATCCACCGAGGATAGGCAAAAGATTCCTGAGAAGTGAGGTGTGGTCCTGGATAGTGCTGAAAAATCTGCTGAACAAGCTGCTCAAATTCAATCTCGTCTCGGTCTGGCGACTCAACCGCCAAACTCCACCAAAGACCCCCTTTAAGAGTTAAGTGAGTCAGTTCATAGGACAATCCTCGATGCTGACGCTGCGATCGCCGCTTCTCCACTTCGACCCATCCCGGTAAAAGAATCTGCGGAATTGCTGGCAGAAGACTCCATTTCTGCCACCGTTCAAGGTAACCTTGAAGGCGATCGCTAAACCGCCATTCCAACTGTTCCTGTCGCCATTTGAGTTCTAAGCGATTCTGTCGCTGTTTAACGTTAAGGCGCTCAGCCCCAAGAGAGAAATACAAATCCGTTCTTTCCTCTGGCGGATGAGGTGTCCCGATGCTGCTCTCAAACCAGGCTACTACCTCTTGAGGGACAGTTCCAGAACAAAACCAGCGCACTTCTAAGGTTGTCATCAACAAAAGTCCCTCCAGGACGGCAAGGGAAGCCGCTTTCGCGGCGGGAAAAGGACAAAGGGGCAGGGGGAAAGGGAGTGATTATTCAGCTTGTTCCGTAATCTTGTGTTCTTTGCTCGTCCTGCACTAGACAATTTTCCCGTTCCCCGTCCCGGAGGGACAGATTTCCCTTTCCCCTTTTCCCGTCCCCGAAGGAGACTCCCCCCGTCGCAGAGCGACTTTGCTGGCGAATTAACTGCTGAACTTTTCCAATCGTTGGATTGAGTTCATAATTGCGCTGCTGCGGATTGGCTAAAGACGCCTGCTGTTCCTGCTCAATCATAGCGACATCCTGACGAACCAGACCGTCGAGTAACCGTTGAGCAGAACCAAATAAACTATTTTTGACCCATCGGCGAAACCAAACCGGGAGTTTGTGCAAGCGCCAGAAGGCGTTGAGAGAGGTAAAGTGAATTAGATAAGCGCGAGTTGTGGTGAGATCGACTGGACAAAATAGACAGTAGATTTTGAAATCTTGCCCAAGAGACGACACCCAGTGGGGATAAATATAGCTGACGGTCAAGGGTTCTGGATGAAGGCGGCGCAGGCTGGGAAAAAAGAGCTGAGAAATCGACCAAATTTTGTCGATTTTGTAGTAACTTTGGGCCTCGTAGTAGGCATCAACGCGCTGGTTGCTTGTGGTTAACTCCTGTAGAGCTGCTGAGGCCCACGCCTGATAGTCTTGGTGGAGATGCCCGTGGTACATATCCATCAAATTTTCGATCAGGTATGAGAAATGCCCCCGACACTCAATCGTTGACACCGTAGCGATATAGTTGAGATGGTCCCACTCCGGTATTGCTAGCGGCTCCAGCGCTGCTGGCAGTGCGGCATCTCCAGGAAAGAGCCAAATCAAGCCATCGCGTTCCTGCACCGGATAACGGCGAATCTGGCAGGCGGGCAGCTTTTGTTTAGGGGTTAAGCTCGGAACTGTCACGCAACGGCCTTCTCGGTTGAACTGCCAGCCGTGATAGGCGCACTCAAGGCGATCGCCAATGACTCTACCACCACTCAGCTTCACCTGACGGTGAGGACAGCGGTCTTCTAAAGCCTGAATTTCTCCTTTGGCTCGGTATAAAACAATATTTTGCTGCCAAAGCCGGACACCTACTGGCTCGTCCTGCACCTCAGTGCTGCGGGCCACGGCGTACCAATGATTCAGATTAATCCCGCAGGTCCGAACATCGTTAAATCCTTTCGGTTTGTTTTCATCCGCAGCAAAAGACAGCATGCGATCCATTATTAAATAAGATAGAGTGCTGGTGGTTGTACCTACTTTACAGCGTTGAAGATTTAATCAGAATGGGAATCTTTAATTCTTTATCAGTATGCTGTTAGCCGTCTCAGAAGGAGGACATTCCTCGAATTTAGCCTTAACTGCCCTTTGCTTAATCGGTTTTGTCTTCATCCATCTCTATTCAGGGAAACTGCTGTTCCTAGAGCAGATTCCTCGGAGTCGTTGGCTTTCGGCAGCCAGTGGAGCTTCGGTCGCCTATGTGTTTGTGCATGTGCTGCCCGACTTAAGCAAACATCAGGAGGCGATTACCAATACAGGCATGATTGGGTTTTTAGAGTACCACGTTTATCTGATGGCGCTCGTTGGCTTGGCGGTATTTTATGGGCTAGAGCGCATGGTCATGGAGTCGCAAAGCCAAAAGCCAGATCCAGAAACAGGTACTACCGCTGGATTGGGAGTTTTTTGGGTCCATATGCTGGCCTTTTCTCTCTACAACGCTCTCATTGGCTATTTGCTCGTGCAGGGAGAAGAAAAGAGTCCGCGAAGTCTGTTGATGTTCTTTATTGCTTTGGGCTTGCATTTTGTGATTAATGATTTTGGGCTGCGCACAGACCACAGAAGTACCTATCATCGGGTCGGGCGCTGGATCTTAGCCGGAGCGATCGCCCTCGGCTGGATGGTGGGAGCCGGAACCGAAATTAGCGAAGCCGCGATCGCCGTACTGTTTGCCTTCGTAGCCGGAGCCATTATTCTTAACGTGCTTAAGGAAGAACTGCCAGAAGAACGCCAAAGTCGCTTCTGGGCTTTTGCTCTTGGAGCTGCGGCTTACTCGGTTTTGCTTCTCGCCCTCGCGCTTTAATCAATGAGCAATATAGGTTGCTTAGTGGCGAATTTCTGAGTTTTGTTGCTCAATGGGCGTTTAGTGTCAGATAATAAAAGATTTGCTACACCAGAATAAATGAGCGGCTGCCCTCATACAGGAGAACTAACATGAACAATCGCAGAAGTCAAGCTATCACCCAAGGTCATCAGCGATCGCCAAACCGCGCTATGCTGCGGGCGGTCGGATTTGGCGATGCCGATTTTACCAAACCGATTGTGGGTTTAGCCAACGGCTACAGCACTATTACTCCCTGCAACATGGGCATCAACAAACTCGCTCAAAGAGCCGAAGCTGCCCTCAAGCAGGCAGGCACAATGCCCCAGATGTTCGGCACGATTACCATCAGCGACGGGATCTCGATGGGCACAGAAGGCATGAAATACTCCCTGGTATCGCGGGAAGTGATCGCTGACTCGATTGAAACCGTCTGCAACGGGCAGAGCATGGATGGAGTGTTGGCCATTGGTGGCTGTGATAAGAATATGCCGGGAGCGATGATTGCGATCGCTCGCCTGAATATTCCGGCCATTTTTGTCTATGGCGGCACGATTAAACCCGGACACTACAACGGACAGGATTTAACAGTGGTCAGTGCTTTTGAAGCGGTGGGACAGTATAGTGCCGGGAAAATTGACCACGCAGAGTTAACCGAGATTGAGCGCCATGCCTGTCCTGGGGCGGGTTCCTGCGGCGGCATGTTTACGGCCAACACCATGTCCTCTGCTTTTGAAGCGATGGGGATGAGCCTGCCCTATTCATCGACGATGGCGGCAGAAGACCAGGAAAAAGCAGAAAGTACCGAAAAAAGCGCCTTTGTGCTGGCAGAAGCGCTCCGCGCCCAAATCCTGCCCCGCCAGATTTTGACTCGTCAAGCCTTTGAAAACGCCATTGCCGTGATTATGGCGGTGGGTGGCTCTACCAACGCCGTCCTGCACCTGTTGGCGATCGCTCACACCATTGGCGTTAAGTTAACCCTCGACGATTTTGAAACCATTCGGGGGCGAGTCCCGGTGCTGTGCGACCTTAAGCCCTCTGGTCGCTACGTTGCCACCGACCTGCATCAGGCTGGCGGGATTCCTCAAGTGATGAAAATGCTGCTAAACCACAATTTGCTCCACGGCGATGCCCTCACCATCACCGGGCAAACCCTCGCAGAGGTGCTGGCAGATGTTCCCGATGAACCGCCTAACCATCAGGAGGTGATTCATCCCTGGCATCAGCCCGTCTATCAGCAAGGTCATTTAGCGGTACTCAAAGGCAATCTGGCAACCGAAGGAGCCGTTGCCAAGATTAGCGGCGTGAAAACTCCCAAAATTACTGGACCAGCCCGGGTATTTGAATCCGAAGAAGCCTGCTTAGAGGCCATTCTCAGTAAGCAAATTCAGCCTGGAGATGTCATTGTCGTGCGCTACGAAGGGCCTAAAGGGGGTCCGGGAATGCGAGAAATGCTAGCGCCCACTTCTGCTCTGATTGGTGCCGGATTAGGAGACTCTGTAGGACTAATTACGGACGGACGCTTCTCTGGAGGAACCTACGGCATGGTTGTCGGGCACGTTGCGCCGGAAGCCGCAGTTGGAGGCACGATTGCCTTGGTGCAGGAGGGCGATCAAATTACCATCGATGCCCCCAATCGGTTATTGCAGCTCGATGTTTCAGAGACAGAATTAGCTCAGCGTCGCGCCAACTGGCATTCTCCCCAGCCTCGCTATACCAAAGGGGTCTTAGCAAAATACGCCAAGCTGGTTTCCTCGAGCAGTGTCGGAGCGGTCACCGATCTCAATTAAGTCGCTGCGCGACGGGGAAAGGGGAAATAGTTGCTCCGCAACGGGAAAAAAGTTGCTTCGCAACGGGGAAAGGGGGCGGTTGTTAAGTTTGTTCCTTGAACCTGTGTTCTTCCCCGTCCCGGAGGGACAGTTTCCCCCTTCCCCTTTGCCCTTTTCCCCGCGCCAGCGGCACTGATTTTTGGGTGGCTGTTATTTTGAGCGAATTTGAGGGAAACCTAAAGCTAGCTTCTAAATTTGGTCAGTTATGCCAACTTTGTCTGCGCAGCCATTTCGCCCCGTGTTGGTAATAGAGGATCGCAAAGCCAAGCGGATTATTCCTCTTGAAGAAAAAACGTATTCTCTGGGTCGTGGCGTTGATAATGCGATTGTTATTTACGACCGCCAGGTTTCTCGCCAACATGCTACTTTGCTTCGGATCGCCGATTATCAGCATAATCGGCACAGCTATCGCATTGTCGATGGGGATCTCCAGGGCAATCAAAGTGCTAATGGAATTACTGTCAATGGTGTTGCTTGCCGCTCCCATGAACTACAGCATGGAGATTTAATTAGTTTTGGAAGTAGTGCTCAGGCTAGCTATCAGATCCTTGAGGAAATAACAGAGGCTTGTGCAGAAGGGGAACTTAGCAACCAAGAGCTGGATGAGGCGGCAGATCAGCAGACTTTAATTGGTCCTCAGGTGCGACAAAGCGAAGCAGAGTTGAGACTGGCTTCTGTTGCTGAACTGTGCCCAACTCCTATTATTGAAATCGATAGCGATGGTAACGCTACTTATCGTAATCCAGCGGCGATCGCCCAATTTACTCAGCCAGATTCTTCTCTCTTCAAAGGCTTGCTTGACCGCGAACACCGCAGTCATTTTGTGCGCGAGGTGACAGTCAAAGACAGCATTTATAAACAGCACGTTCATTATTTGAATCAAGGAAAACGGATCAGAAGCTATCTCTTTGACGTGACCTCCTCTAAGCAGTTGCAATCAGCTTTAGAGCAAAGCAGATCGCGATATCAGGCCGTGATCCAGCAAACCTCAGAAGGCATATTTTTTGTAGATGCAGTAAGCCAACGCTTAGTAGACGCTAATCTCGTTTGCTGTCGTCTGCTCGGTTATGAAATGCCAGCCCTTCTCGAACAGACTCTGGCCACTCTCACCGCCGCCGCTCCGGTGACAACGGACAGGAAACTCCAGCAAATTCGAGCGCAGCGAGATTTTATCGGCGAGGCGCTTTATCGCAGCCAAGATGGTTCTTTAATTCATATGGAGGAGAGCGCTCGTTTAATAAGTAATGGTGATGTTGATCTGTTTTGCTTTGTGATTCGCGACGTCAACAAACACCAGCAGCTAGCCTTGTCGCTTCACCAGCGTTCTCTCCAGGATCTGTTAACTAATTTGCCAAGCCGAACAATATTCAACGAGCAGCTCGCTGTAGCCCTCGCCAATGCCGAGAGACATCAGCAGCTAATGGCGGTGATGTTTATCGATCTTGACGGCTTTAAAAAAGTCAACGAAACTTGTGGTCATCTGGTTGGCGATTGCCTGCTTCAAGGCTTTGCTGAACGGTTAAAATCCTGCATTCGTCTCGGAGATACCCTCGCTCGCTGGGGCGGCGATCAGTTTGCCGTCCTGCTGCCTCAAATAACCAGTATTAAAGATACGGCTAAAATTGGTCATCGGTTTTTAGAGGCGATCGCCCAACCGTTCGATGTTGAGCAACACCACATCACGCTGCAAACCAGCATTGGGATTGCGATTTATCCCCAAGACGGGGAAGAGGCTAATACGTTACTCAATCATGCCGATGCGGCTCTTCATCGTGCTAAAAAGCAGGGGCAGAATACCTATCGCTTCTACAGCCCGACCATGAACTCTAAGGCTTCAGCCCTGCTCAGACTGGAGTCGATGCTATCGCGGGCACTAGCAGAAAAGCAGTTTTCTCTGTCCTATCAGCCCCAGGTAAACATCAACACGGGTCAGCTAAGCGGGATGGAAGCACTCCTGCGCTGGTATCACCCAGAACTCGGTCAGGTTTCACCGAGTAAGTTTATTACTTTGGCAGAAGAAACTAACCTGATTATTCCCCTCGGTCAGTGGGTTCTAGAAACGGCCTGTGCTCAGAACAAGGCGTGGCAAGAGGCGGGTTTGCCGCTTGTCAAAGTTGCTGTCAACCTCTCACCTCGTCAGTTTCAGTCAAACTTGCTGGCGCTTGTTTCGCAAACGCTTCAACAAACGGAGCTCGATCCTCAGTGGTTAGAGCTAGAAATTGCCGAAACAAACTTAGCACAAAATCCTGATTTAGCCATGAATAATCTCCGCAAACTCCACGATCTCGGAGTATGCATTGCCATTGATGATTTCGGCAGCGGCAATTCCTCGATTAACTATCTCAAAAAAATTTCTCTCCAAACCCTCAAAATCGATTGTCCTTTTATTCAAAATCTTCGGGATACGCCAGAAGATATGGCCATTCTTTCTGCGATTATCTCTTTAGGGCGCGGCTTTAATTTGAGAGTCGTCGCCGAAGGAGTAGAAACACGACAGCAGTTTGAATTATTGCATCGCCTGCAATGCGAGGAAATGCAGGGATATCGCTTTAGTCGTCCTCTCAAAGCAGAAGAAGCGACTCAGTTTTTAGCAGCGCACCAGTTTAACAAAGCTTGAAAATAGCTATTAGCCTCATTGAAAGTAAATTGATCCTCCTAGAAGTCGCCGCGCTAGTAGCTGCCTCGCGCTTCAGGGAAGCTAAAAGCTAAGAGCTTATACCATTTACCGAAAGTAGTCAGATAGTTCCTTAAACTAACCAAACATTGGAGGTTCAAGGGCAAAGAGCTGCTGTGCTTCCCTTTCCCCCAACTCATCAAATCTCCTATTACTTTTTCTAATTGGTATTAATCGCCTCCTGGCGAAGGCGAATAAATTGCCTCAATAATCGCCTCGGCTCCAAAACGAACCACGTCCGTACAGGGCAACCCCGTTTCTTGGTAGACTTGTTCAATAGCGGCGTGGGCCGCTTCACCATCCAGTCCAAAGGTATTGAGAGCGATCGCCTTAACTCTCACCGCTTCGTCAGCACCACCAACGCTGGCAACCGCTTCATAGAGCTGCACGACCTCCGGCAGAGGCGGAATCTTAACCTCCGGAACGTTGTGAATCTGAGTCAGTCCAGCGCGATGCACTAACACCAGTCCGGTGGGCTGGCTGCCGCGAATCAGGGGGAGGGTCGCGGTTGACCCAGGATGCAGCAGCGAACCCTGCCCTTCGATGATGACTAGCTCGCACCGCCGACCGTACTGCATTACCATCTGTTCGACGGCTCCCGCCGCAAAATCTACCCGGATCGCATCTAGGGCAATGCCGTTTCCGGCAATCATCAAGCCTCCTTGTCCGGTGGCGAGAAATTGAGACTGAATTCCGCGATGTTTAGCGGCGCGAGCTAGCTCTAAGCTCGTAGACATTTTGCCAACGCCCATGTCGGTTCCCACCGTTAAAATCCTCTCACAGGAGAGCGATCGCGCTTTGCCACTGCCGATTGTCAGTCCTTGAGGTTCTTGGCGAATATCCCAAATCCACTGCCCCGAACGTAGCGGCTGGGAAAGCAGGGAGGCCATCGGCGTATGTAAGCCATTGGCCAGGGATAGTCCCGCCGCTACCCCTTGCTTGACTTCTTCTTCCCACGCCTCCGGTAAGGCGCCTCCAGAAGGGGCAATCCCAATGAGCAGCACGTCAGGCTCATAGGTCAGAGCTTCGGCAACAGAGACCACAATTGGAGCATCTTGCTCAATTTTGGTGATTTGCCGCAGCGATTCTCCGGCACACTGATAGTCAATCACCGCTACTACAGCCGCAGTTCCGTAGCGGAGGTAGGCTAATCCTGTTTTGCCGCGAACGCCCCGAAGACCCTCGTGTAGCAGAATGGCAACTCGATGTTCAGCCCTGATCACGGTATTTCACTCCTAAGCCTGGTAAATCGGTTGGCAGCAAGCGGCCTGCCTGCATCACGGCTCCTGTAAACGGGTCGTCTATTAAGTTAAGGTGGCTATCCAAATCTAGGTAGTCTGCCAGCGGTGACAGGTGAGCCATAGCGGTATTGGCGAGGGTACTGTCAGAATAACAGCCAAACATCACTTTGAGTCCGCAGGCTTTCGCAACATGAATGGTGCGCATCGCCTCGGTTAATCCACCAGTCTTCATGACTTTGATGTTGATGCCGCTGACGCACTCGGCTAGTCGAGGAACATCGTGACTGGTGAAGCAGCTTTCATCGACAAAAATGGGGAGAGGCGATCGCGCTGAAAGCGTTCCTAATTGCTCCTCCTCTCCTACAGCTAGCGGCTGTTCTACGTACTCTACTCCCTGCCCCCAGAGCCAGTCGCACATACTGAGTGCCTCCGGCAAACTCCAGCCCCCGTTCGCGTCTACCGTAAGCTGTGCAGTGGGAGCCTCTTCCCGGACCGCGAGCAGCATCGCTTGGTCGGCTGTGATGCCCTGGGGGCTGCCAAGCTTAATTTTAATAATGGTCGGTTCTGTGACCTGCTGCCAGTTGCGAACCCGCTGTCTGGCGTCTTGGGGAGTTCCGATACCCACCGTCACCGAAATGGGCGCCACCTGAGAGCAGTTCAGTCCCCAGAGCTGCCACAGCGGAAGCTTTGCCCGTTTGCCCATCCAGTCGTAGAGCGCCATATCGATGGCTGCCTGAACTGCTGAAGAAGTCTGTTTCTGTTTGAGGAGCGTTTCTATTGGCTGGCGGTCTAAAGGCTCAAACTGTTCTAGCGCTGGAGCAAGCCGCTGGAGTTCCTGGAGCATATCCGTTGCGGCACCCTGGTTTCGCCTTACTGAAAACGGTGACGCTTCTCCCCACCCCTCAATCTCTTCGTGCTGGATGCAAACCTGTATATTCGTGGTTTGAGCCGTTGTTCCCCGACTGATCGTCAGAGGAAACCGCTTGTGAACTGTAAAGGGATAACTGGTTAGCTGCATTGGGCCTTAACTTTACAGATTGTAATACATTTGTTAACGCTCTTAATAATTGCACACATTAATCGGATTACTAGTTACCATGAAACATACCTTTGCATCTCATCAGAATAAAATCAATCGTGCGCTTGCCACCTCAAAAGTTGAGGCTAAAGCAATCTCTCTCGCTCATGCCCGCAGCGTCGATTTGTTTTCGTTCGCGATCGCCGGAGCTACGGCCCTCTTAATTCTAAACATGATTGGGTAAGCTGCTTCCCTACGATGAAGCGCCATTCTGCAAACTGGCTTTTTTGTCTAAAAATAAGGTTTTTAAGATTTACTTCCCGGTCTCAAAGTTCCGCCGGAAAAGTTTTCGGCTCCGGGGCAGTCTTCGCAGCACCCGGATGGACGATCCGGCTGCTTTGAGCCAGCTCAATGGCAGCTCGGGATTGCTACTTGACGAGGATTTTGCTCCAGGTTAACTGAGAGGTGACGACAAACCGCAGATGATGCTCCAGAAATGGCAAACGCTCTATTCCCACCTGGTAATTGACAATCAGTGGTGTCGGGTGAGACAAGACACCGTCCGGCTGCCTAGCGGACAGATCGTTGATGACTACTTCATCAACATTAGACCCGACGTTGCTCTTATTTTACCAATCACGTTCGATCGGAAGATTGTCTTCGTTCGTCAGTATCGTCATGGAGTGGGAGAAATTTTGCTAGAGTTACCGGCGGGGAGCTTTAATCCGCAACGAGAGGATAGCCTAAGCGCTGCGAAGCGAGAGCTACAGGAAGAAACCGGTTACGTTGCTTCTCGGTGGACTAAAGTAGCGACTTTATACGATAACCCAGTTAAAGATACCAACAAAATTCACCTGTTTCTGGCAGAAGAGGTTCACCGGCAAGGCAAGCAACGCTTGGATATTACTGAAGACATAGAAGTGGTTTTAGTGTCTTTTCCAGCGGTCAAGGATAAAATTCGCTCTGGGGAGCTTTGCGTATCGGGAACGCTAGCGGCCCTTTTACTAGGACTTAACATCGCTCTGTCAGAGTAGCTTTGATGGTTTTCAACTTCTTTAGCTGGCTTATCACAGCCTACGAACCATTGCCAGCCCTCGCTAGCGGCACGGCTGAGACTAGCGCCTAGCCTTGAGATAGCGGAAGGTAAGAAACAACAAACCAGCAGCCGCTAACCAGCCTCCATCTAGTCCGGGGACAGGAACCGGCACACTGGAAGGATCGGTTGGAGGCGGCATTGGCAGTGGTTCTGAGTCTGCTTCATCTGGCCCTGTTGCCCTCGGTTCGGTTTCTTCAGAGGAAACAAAAGAGGGCAACTGATTGTCAGCATCATCGCTGTCTCCTCCGAGCAAAAGCGCTAGCAAAATAGCGACTCCCACCACGCCAGCACCAATAAATGCTTCTGAAGGAATGTTTTCTGAGGAGGGAGTCTCAGCGAGCGCAGACCGGGATGGAGCAAGCGTTGGTCCGAGGTGAGGTACATCTCCAGGACTAGGCATAGCCATTGGCGCGGTGGGTATTTCCGTGGCCATCGGGCTATGCTGATAGGCGAGTTCTACTGTGTCGTTGTGGCATTCTTGAGTGAAATAAAGCTGGCGATCGCCTGCTGGCAGAAGCTCTTCAGCAAAGGCAATGATCAGCCGATGCTGTCCGCTACCCTCGGTTCCTGGGACCGAACTGACGTAGACATCACCAATGCGATCGCCTGCCACCAAATTTGTTGGTCTAGGGTTCGAGCGACCGAGCGCTGCTCCGTTATTGTCTGCCGCTAAATTGACTCCCACAGCGTTTTTATACACCCCTGTTGGCAGGGTCGTCTCGTTAGGAGCGAACTTGACGGCGTAAGTTCCTTGTGCTGTCTCAATGAAAAGATCGCCGTAGCCGATATGACCATCTGCGGCTCTCTTGTCTTTAACTCCCGCCAACGGTAAATTAGAGTCGAGCCGAATCACGGTTTCTCCATTGACCGTAGCCACTTCTAGATCGTAAATTTCAAAGCGGGAGTCGTCACCAAAGACAGTTTCTTCTAAGTGGTCAGCACCATCGGTTCTCAGATCCTGGACTCTGATCAGGGTAGAAGCTTGAACAGGCGCACTCCCTAATAAGGCAGCGAGGCTGCCTACCTGTAATACTTTTAGGACATTTAGCATACCTATTCTTCTATCACGCGCTCTATGTCACAGTGGTCATAACAAAGGTCACGACAAGCGCCGACGGGAAAGGGCAGTGCCTGCGGCACGGGAAAAGGAGAAATGTCCTTTCAGGACGGGGAAAGGGGAAACTGTCCTTTCAGGACTTGACAAACCGATGAGGAATCAAAACGTGAAGCGCTCGTTTGATATTGATGAAGTGATTAAGCTTTTGCGGGAAGCCGTGCGTCCTTTCCCAAAAGCCGCTATGTTTGCTCTTGCTGATGAAGGCTACACCTCTCCTTTTGAGCAGCTTGTGGCCTGTCTGATTTCGATTCGGACCTACGATGAAGTCAGCCTGCCGGTTTCTCGCCGTTTGTTTGCTCGTGCCCGCACTCCTCGGCAAATGAGTATTCTAGCTGCTGCCGACATCCACAACTTGATTCGCGAAAGCACCTACTCTGAGCGGAAAGCCCAGCAAATTTTAGCGATCGCCCAGCAACTGATGACAGAGTACGGTGGTGAACTTCCCTGTGATGAGGATGTAATGCTTTCATTTAAAGGCGTCGGACCCAAGTGCGCTCATCTTGCTCTCGGCATCGCCTGCCAACAGCCTACTATCAGCGTCGATACCCACGTCCATCGAGTAACCAACCGCTGGGGCTACATACAAACCACTGCTCCAGAGAAGACCACACAAGCTCTAGAGGCCAAGCTGCCGCACGACTACTGGATTGAAATCAATCAGCTACTCGTTCCCTTTGGAAAGCATATTTGTACAGGCAGGCGGCCCCATTGTTCTACCTGTCCAGTGCTGTCTATGTGCGAGCAAGTGGGTGTAGCGCCATAGGCGGGGGGAAAAGGGAAAAGTTGCTCCGCAACGGGAAAGGAAGTAATTACCCGGTTTTTTCCTGAGCCTGTGTTCTTTCCCCGTCGCGGAGCGACTGATTTTCCTTTCCCCTTTCCCCGTTCCGCAGGAACTATTTCCCCTTTCCCCGTCCCGTAGAGACTATTTCCCGTCCCGCACCGGACACTTATTTTGTCTCGTAATGAATACACTCCTCACAGGGACCATCAGGATTAACAGCACAGCGCAGATAGGGAGAACGAGCATTAAAGCGACAGCTAGTATCGCCAACAAAAGGTTTAGGTGCTGCTTCGTTCGGGGTTGATAAGTAGCTTGAGCGGACCTGCCGATAAAAAGAGGCTGTGCGGGCTTGCCTGAACCTTGTCTGCCATCTTCGCTTTGTCCTACGAATCGCGATAATGGATAGCAAAGCGGGAATTAACCCCAAAAGCACAATCAAGATTGTTTCTGCTACTAGCACATTCACAAATTATGGTCAATAGCGGGAGAGCGATCGCTTTCCTTAGGCAACACCTTGGTACATCGAATCTTGCCACGGCTGAGCTTCCGGCGCGGGAAAACCCCGTTCCACTGCTTTGACCGCTACCTGCTTGGCCTGTAGTGCCGTTTGCAAAACTGCCATAGCCTGTTCGGGTTTCCCTGACCCGCAAAAAAATAGGTCTGCTGCAAAGTAGCCATGCTCAGGCCAAGTGTGAATAGCAATGTGAGACTCGGCTAACGTAGCTGTCGCTGTGACTCCATGGGGACTAAACTGGTGTACGCATAAATCGATCAAAGTCGCTTCTCCGGCAGAAATAGCTGCTATGAGAGCTAGACGAATACATTCAGGGCTATTTAACAGGTCTGCCGGGGCTTCCCAAGCATCGACAACCAGGTGGGTTCCCACTTTTGCCATTCTTATCAATTGACTCCGTACTAGATGAACTTAAAACTAGACATAGCATAGAACAGCATCTCAGTGAATAGAGCCTTTAGGCACAGATCTAAGGACTCGCTTGAGCTGACCTTGAGAAATTGGCCTGACATTTTGGTGGTGTCCAATGCCTAAGCCGTTTCGCTATCCCCATATTAAAGACATAACTCCTGTTTACGCCAGCAAAAACTAGCTCTCCTTCAGGTTTTTCTCCTCGGCGTTTTGTGGGTAAGGGCAGATGAGCGTCGAGCCTTATTAGCCTTCCCCAAGGTTGGCGTGGGGAAGGCAGAGGCGCTGAGGGGCTAGGGGTTAAAGATATCCTTGGATTCAGTAACGCCCGTCAGGAATCAGTTTGCTGGCTACGGATTCGCCCTGAGAAAGAGCGGCATCGTCTAATTTAGCGTTCAGTAAGTTACTGCCAGTAAGGTTAGCTCCCAGCAACCGAGCTCCCTGAAGATTGGCCTGACTCAGTTGAGAATCCTGAAGATTCGTTCGCCGGAGGTTGGCCCCAACCAAATTAGCACCTGTCAGATTCGCTCCTTCTAAGTTAGCGCCTGCTAAGTCGGCAAACGCTAAATTAGCCGCTTGCAGATAAGCGCTACTTAAATCGGCTCCTTGTAAGGAGGCTCCGCTTAAATTAGCTTGATGGAGATAAGCTCGAATTAAGTTTGCCCGTCTTAAATTCGCTTGTTCCAAGCTGGCCTCAGCCAGGATTGCTCCAGTCAGTACTGCACTGCGTAGATTGGCTTGCGCTAAAGTCGCTTGCGTCAATGTTGCTTTTGTGAGGTTGGCTGACTGAAGCTTAGCCTGGAGAAAATAAGTTTTAATGAGACTGCTGCTAATTAAGCAAGCATGGCTCAAGTCGGCACCATTAAAGATAGAGTGGGTGAGCACTGCACCGCTGAGGTCTGCTTTAATTAGGGTAGCGGTGGTAAAGTTAGACTGAAAGCAAGTAGCTTCAATAAGATTAGCGTTGAATAGGTTAGCTTGATAAAAATCGACGTGAACAAGATGAGAGCCGATCAATTGAACACGGGCTAAATCTGCTTGTCTGAAATAGGTTTGGCTAAAATGAGCGCGATTTAGTTTAGCTTTACGGAGACTAGCTCCAGATAGATCGATTCTTTGAAAGTTGCGCTCTCCTCGTTGGTAGTGATGAAACAGTTCACTCTTCTCGCTAATTTTCATAAAATATTCCTGGTTTCCCGCTCCAGGAAAGGTCTTACCGGGACATAGTGGTTGTAGTTGTGAAATAAGTATCGCTTGGGTGACAGAGTAGCTGAGTCAATCAGCGATCAATCAGAGAGATTGCTCGATTTCCTCTCGCTGCTTTTTAAAGGCGAATCTAAAATTGAAGCTTGGTCGTGCTGTACTAAATAAGAGGCTTACCAACCAGGTCTAGGTCTTAAGCTAGCAAAATCTATCTTCTTAACCGTCCACCGCGACGATTCTGTGTTCCCGAAGCCTTGACTCGGTATCATACAGTTGACAATCAGAATTGAGTGAAGAGCCTTACTGCTTAGTTTAGCAGCCACACTGAAGATGCGATCGCCTATTTTAAATGGCGCTGACCGTTGGTCAAGCTTTGAGCGTTTTCAGTCCGCTTTGTTAAATTTTTGCTCAGTGTTATCCGCAGAGGAACTGGTCGATATCGGTGTAAGCTTTGAGGAATAAGATGATTAGAATTTGTTGCTTCGCCAGTGAAGAGGAGGAAGACATGGATGTTAAAGCTGCCGTTGCCTTTGCAGCCGACCAGCCCCTAAGTATTGAAACAGTACAGCTAGAAGACCCCAAAGCCGGAGAAGTTCTCGTTGAAATTAAAGCCACCGGAATCTGTCATACCGATGCTTATACTCTATCTGGTGCGGACCCAGAAGGATTATTTCCGGCAATTCTAGGACACGAAGGCGCGGGAGTGGTGGTTGAGGTGGGAGATGGCGTGAAAAGCATTACCCCAGGCGATCATGTCATTCCTCTCTACACGCCAGAATGCCGCCAGTGCGAATTTTGCCTCAGCGGGAAGACCAATTTGTGTCAAGCCATTCGTAAGACTCAAGGGCAAGGCTTGATGCCGGACGGAACCAGCCGCTTTTCGTTAGATGGCAAGCCTCTTTATCACTACATGGGCACGTCTACCTTTGCCAACTATACGGTTTTACCGGAAATTGCCGTGGCTAAAATTCGCAAAGATGCCCCGTTTGATAAAGTTTGCTACATCGGCTGCGGCGTTACTACCGGAATTGGAGCAGTCGTATTTACCGCCAAAGTCGAACCGGGAGCAAACGTAGTTGTTTTTGGACTCGGAGGCGTTGGTTTAAACGTCATTCAGGCGGCGAAGATGGTCGGGGCAGATATGATCGTTGGCGTGGATATTAATCTGAGTAAGCGGGCTTTGGCTGAGAAATTTGGGATGACTCATTTTGTCAATCCCCGGGAGACAGAAGGAGAGTTAGTACCTCATTTAGTCGAATTAACCAACGGTGGGGCAGACTATAGCTTTGAGTGCATCGGCAACGTAAACGTGATGCGTCAGGCACTGGAGTGCTGTCATAAAGGCTGGGGTGTCTGCACGATTATCGGCGTTGCGGGCGCTGGGCAAGAAATCAGCACCCGTCCGTTTCAGTTAGTCACGGGGCGAGTCTGGCAGGGGTCTGCCTTTGGCGGTGCTAGAGGACGCACGGATGTCCCCAAAATTGTAGATTGGTATATGGAAGGGAAAATCAACGTAGACGATCTGATTACTCACGTCATGCCCCTAGAAAAGATTAATGATGCTTTCGACCTCATGCATAAAGGCGAATCCATTCGTAGCGTCGTCACGTTTTAAGATGAGTACCTACTATACAGGGGGTTGTCTCTGTGGAAAAATCCACTACCGCATCAATGGCGAACCTCTCCGCACGATGTTGTGTCACTGTCGGACCTGTAGACGACAAGCTGGTGGTCCTGCCTCCGCTTTTGCCATCTTTCTTCGTCAAGGGGTTGAAGTGATTAGAGGAGAACCGCGTTCTTTTCAGTCATCTCCTCACGGAACTCGTCACTTCTGCGGTAACTGCGGTTCTCTCCTATTTTTTCAAGAGCAAGACAGTCTAGAAATAGATATTTTTCTTGGTAGTCTAGACGAACCAGAGAAGTTACCTCCGCTCGCTTATCAAACTTGGATAACGCGGCGACTGTCCTGGTTTCCCAAAATGCCCGAACTGAAAAGTTACTCAGAGGAACGTAAAGCCTAATCTATGTCTTCACTCAATATTAAATCGGCATACCGCTGCTTTGGCGGAACTGTTGGCTATTATTCTCATTCATCTCAGGCGTGTAATAGCGAAATGCGCTTTGCTGTATACGTACCGCCGCAGGCTGAATCTCAGGCTGTCCCGGTGCTTTACTACCTATCGGGGTTAACCTGTACAGAAGAAAACTTTACGGTGAAAGCTGGAGCGCAGCGCTACGCGGCTCAACACGGTATTATGCTAGTTGTGCCAGATACTAGCCCTCGCAACACGGGAATTGCGGTCGAGGATGAGGATTGGGATTTAGGCTGTGGTGCTGGTTTTTATGTTGATGCTACTACTGAACCTTGGCGTAAACACTATCGCATGTATAGCTACGTTACCCAAGAGTTACCGGAACTAATTGCCGCTAACTTTAGCGTAACGGACAAGCAAGGAATTTTTGGTCATTCAATGGGAGGACATGGCGCACTGGTGTGTGCTTTGAAAAATCCAGGAAAATACCTGTCTGTATCTGCTTTTGCGCCGATTGCCGCCCCGATGCAGGCTCCTTGGGGGCAAAAAGCGTTTACTGCTTATTTAGGAAGCGAACAGAGACACTGGCGCAAATACGATGCTTCTGAATTAGTGCAGCAGGTACAGTTAGATACCACAATTCTCATTGACCAGGGAACGGATGATTCGTTCTACTCCCAGCAGCAGCTTCTCCCAGAAGTGTTTGCTCAAGCTGCTGAGAATGCAGGGCAACAGGTCGACCTCCGTCTTCAAGCAGGCTACGACCATAGCTACTTTACAATTTCTACCTTTATGGAAGACCATATTCGTCATCATGCAGGTTATCTGTGTGAGTAAACTAAAAAGGAGTAGTGAGGCGATCGCCTGGAACATCTAGTAGAGCTATTCGGCACTAGCAACTCAAGTGGCCGACGATAATTTTCAGAACGATAGAATTTATTCAAATGTGCCAGTAACGCTGGCGATCGCCGCCACTAATTCCGATGGTTCAAATGGCTTAGCTAAAATCAGCTTAAAACCGCTAGAAAAAGCTTGAGTGCGCTCTCCCCCTTCCGCCAAAGCAATTGCTGGAGTCTGTTCGCCTGAGCTTGTCGTCAAAAGTTGAATTTGGCGAATCAGAGGGCTTAGATTTCCACCAAAGTCACTGAGATCGACAACAACAGCATCGGGATGTATCTGAGGCAGGCTTTCAGACACTAAAACGAGAGATACAGTAGATACCTGTGCGCCGCGAATTGTTCCTAACTCTACACGGATCTGTTCGCTTGCACTGGGATCGTCTGCCACAACTAAAATGTTAACTCCCTCAAGATCTAGTAAGCCAAAGATATAGCCGGGCTTCTGAACTTTACCCCAATCGCACATTAAATTCGTAATCGGCTCTAGGGTCTCACCTAAAGAAGTTAGCGAATATTCGACCCGTGGGGGTCTTTCTTGATAAGCCTGTCGTTCAATTAATCCGTCTCTTTCCAATTCGCGCAGTTGGTTCGTTAAAACCTTGCGGTTGATTCTCGGGATCAACTGCAACAATTCTCCAAATCTTTTTGGTCCTCTTCTCAGCCACCAGAGAATCGTGCATTTCCATTTTCCTCCAATTACTTCTACCGTAACCTCTACGGGACAACTATACTGCGTCTGAGACTGGTTCATCCTTTTATTAGTTTCTGTTTGGTAACTATTCATCGCTAATGGTATGGTCGCTTGAACTACTTGCAAAATCCAGTCAAGAATAACTCGGCTGAAGGATTATTCATGCAGTCTTCTACAGAGTCAAAAAGCTTGCGCCCTAACTTTTCTATCAAACCAGGAAAGCTGTTTATCAACAACGAATTCCGTGATGGAGGAGATGGTAATAAAACTAATGTTATCGACCCGACGACAGAAGAAATTTTAACCCAAGTCGTTGAGGCTAATGAAGAAGACACCGAGGCAGCCATCAAAGCAGCGAGTCACGCCTTTAACGGTGGTCCTTGGCGACAGATGAGCGGACACGATCGCGCAGAATACCTTTGGAGAATTGGCGATCTAATTACCAAATACGGTGAAGAATTAGCTTTTTTACAGGCGAAAGAAATGGGTCGCTTGTATTCTGAAAGCATGGCGATTGATATTCCCCATCTGACTTCTCTTTACCATTACTATGCCGGATTAGCGTCGATCGTTGAAGGTTCTGTTAAGCAAGCAGCTAGAAATGCCCATGTATATACATTACAGGAGCCATTAGGAGTAGTCGGAGCCATTTCGCCATTTAACTTTCCCCTCGTTCTGGCAGCTCAAAAATTCGCTCCTGCCTTAGCTACTGGCAACTGCGTCGTTCACAAGCCAGCCTCCTCTACTCCCCTATCCGCTGTTAAGATGGCGGAAATTATGCAGGAAGCAGGGTTACCAACCGGAGTTTTCAATTTAGTCACGGGGTCTGGTAGCGTAGTTGGCAACTTACTTTCTACCCATCCCAATGTGGAAAAGGTAGCAATTACAGGCTCTACTGGCAGCGGCGTCCGCGTGATCGAAAGTTCTGCCGATACGGTTAAGCATCTGACGATGGAACTGGGAGGAAAATCTGCCAATATCGTTTTTGCCGATGCTGACTTGAAAAAGATTAACAATCTCGCTTTTTACAGTATTTTCGATAATAAAGGCGAGATCTGCTATGCTGGTTCTCGAATGCTAGTCGAGCGTTCTGTTTACGATGAGGTCATCGAGCAAGTTAGGCAAAAAGCCGCGAGCCTGAAGCTGGGCGATCCTCTAGATTCAGAAACTCAAGTCGGTCCTATCGCTAGTAAAAGCGAGTACGATAACGTCCTGCGCTACATGGATATTGGGCAAAAAGATGGCGCAAGGTTGGTAACTGGCGGTAAGGCTGCCGATATTGGCACTGGCAAAGGCTATTTTGTTGAACCAACCGTATTTGCTGACGTTGAACAAAGTATGACCATTGCTCAAGAGGAAACCTTTGGGCCAATCCTGGTCATCATTCCTTTTGACACTTTTGAAGATGCTATTAAAATTGCTAACAGCAGCCAGTATGGACTCGCAGCAGGAATTCAAAGTAGAGATCTTAACAAGGTTCATCGTGCAGCGGCTCAACTCGAAGCTGGTATCATCTGGGTTAATACCTACGGTCAATTCGATCCTTCGTGTCCCTTCGGCGGCTACAAGATGAGTGGCTACGGACGGGAATTAGGTCGAGAAAGCTTGCAATATTATCTGCAAACTAAAACGGTTTGGATAGATCTGTCATCAGGAGAATAAACATGGATTTGCAAGATAAAGTCGCTCTCATTACCGGTGCCAGTAGTGGGATTGGTAAGGCGATCGCCGATGAGCTAGATAAAGCCGGAATGAAGCTCATTCTTACTGCTCGTTCTGAAGGCAAGCTGCAAGATTTAGCTGATTCCTGTCAAAACGCCAAAGTCTATGCAGCCAGCATTACCGAGCCTGATACAGCCCAAAAGCTCCTTGATTTTGCCTTAGACTCTTTTGGTCAGCTAGATGTCTTGGTGAACAACGCCGGGATGATGAGCGTCGGTGCGATTGAAGAAATCGACATCGACAAGATCTGTCTGATGGCAAGACTCAACGTTGAGTCAGTTTACCGCATGGCTTACACGGTACTCAAGCACTTCAAGAAAACAGGGAGCGGCTTTTTAATCAATACCTCTAGTATTTCAGGACTGAAAACGGCTGCCACTTACGGGGCTTACAGCGGCACAAAACACGCTGTCGAAGCCTTTACCGATTCTCTGCGCATGGAACTGGCAGGAACGGGAATCAAAGTAGCGGCAATTGAACCCGGAACAGTAGACACGGGACTGTATGATAGCTGGGATGAAGACAGTGAATCTCAAATTAAAGCGGGCGGTGCGCTCAAGCCAGAGGATATTGCTCGCTGCGTTCGCTATGTATTGGAGCAGCCGGAGGATGTATTAGTTCCCAGGCTGTTAGTCGTTCCTAGAAATCAGCCAGTTTAAAGCGCTGTCTCTGCTGACAAAATGATTGTCAAAAAGGGTTTGAACTCGCTTTAGCTTCAACCTTACCCAACTTATTGCCAAGGAGAATCTGGGCGATTACTACACCTCAGATAAGAGAGACAAAATTTTCTTGTAGAAAGTGTTCGTTAATTAATAGCTTATTTTGATTCCCTAGAGAGTTTATTCTATGAAAATCAGCACAATTGGGACAGGAAATATGGCAAGAGCGTTAGGGATCTTGTGGGCAGAACAGGGACATGACGTGTTTTTCGGCTCCCGCGAGGCTGAAAAGGGTCAGTCCGTTGCTGAATTTGCCGGACACGGAGCTAAGGGTGGCTCTGACGATGAGGCAGCCATTTTTGGAGAGGTAATTTTTTATTCGGTACGAGGCGTAATGCCTTCTCAAGTTTTATCTAACCCTCAATTTCTATCGGGTAAGGTAGTTATTGACTGCAACAACCGAGAAATACCGAAAAACTACGCCTTCGATTCGATGATGGAAGAATCTCTAGCCGAGAAGCTAGCGGCAGATATACCGGATGCATACACAGTGAAAGCCTTTAATACAATGGCGCAGGAAGTGTTTGAACTCAGCCCAGAACCGCTCAAAGATTACGACGTTTCTTGTTTCGTCTGCGGCGACAATAAGCAAGCGAAGCAAACGGTGATGACTTTAGCTGAGGAAATTGGTTTCTCTCCTCTCGACTGCGGAGGGCTGCGAAATGCTCGGATGGTTGAAGCCCTAGGAGACTTTATTCGCTTTGCGATCGGCGGTATTGGACTAGGATCCTATGCCACAATTTCTGTTCGTCAGCTTCCAGAAGCAGACAGGCAAAGACTAGGAGGACGACAGCCGGGAGCTTGATGTGAATAAACTACAGGGACAAACAGTAGTCATCATCGGTGGCAGTAGCGGCATGGGCTTGGGAGCTGCGCAAGCAGCAGCAGCAGAAGGCGCAACGGTAGTTATTGCTAGTCACTCCCAAGACAAGCTAGACAAAGCTCTAGAGCAAATCAACGGGCACGCTAAAGCACTACAGCTTGATATTCTTGACCGCAACTCGATTCGCCAACTGTTTGAGGAAGTCGGACAGCTCGATCATCTATTCATCACGGCTGCACCTGGTTCGAGAGGAAAATTTCTTGACTCCATTGACTCTGCTCGCCAATACATGGAAGGTAAGTTCTGGGGGTCTTACACTTGCGCGTACTATGCCGCTCCAAAGATGTCTGAACGCGGCTCCATTACCTTTATTACTGGTGGTCTCAGCCGTAGACCTCAACCAGGCGCCAGCATTGTTACTGCGAGTCAGTGTGCTGTCGAAGGACTGGCGAAAGCGCTGGCGGTGGAGCTAGCACCGCTTCGGTTTAACGTAGTTCTTCCGGGGGCGATTGACACCTCTCTATGGGACTTCATGCCAGAAGACGAACGGGAGGAATTTCTTCAGCAAGCGGCTCAAGTTCCCGCCGGACGAATTGGCCAACCCGAAGATATTGGAAGCGCTGCTGTGTTTCTGATGACTCAATCGTTTATCACGGGTGCAGTGCTGGAAGTAAATGGTGGTAATCTGCTCATATAGCTAGCCCTTGCCTCCAGTCAATCTGTGTAGCAGCATCTCAAGAAAATGGTTTATGTCGTCCGAGGATTCTCTTAACGCCTTTACCCCCAACCAGCCAGGAAACCAAAGACAGGCAACCTGGCTAGAGGTTTTTTTCGATCTCGTCTTTGCCGTCACGGTAACGCAACTCGCTCGCTATCTCCATCAGCATTTAGGTACGGCAGACTTGATTAAGTACGCCGCGTTATTTATTCCGATTTGGTGGGCTTGGACGGGGTTTAGCTACTTCTTCGATCTGTTTGACACGAACGACAAAACTTATTTTAGAGTGATTTTGTTAATTGCCATGCTGGTCGTGCTAGCTTTGGCGTTGAATACTCGCGATGCTCTAACCACAACGTCGTTTAGTTTTGCGGCATGTTATACAGTGCTACAGGGATTACTAATTAGCCTCTATGTTTGGGCGCGTCGAGATGTTGACAAGACTAAAAAGCTGTGTAATCGCTTCATCACAGGCTTTAGTGCCGGTGCTGCTTTATGGCTTTCATCTTTGTTTGTCGAACCCCCTGCCCGTTTTACTCTGTGGGGTTTGGCGCTAGCCGTTGAAATTGCGACTCCTTTAGTGGCTTATCTATCGGTTGCTAATACGCCCGTTCACGGTTCTCATCTGCCCTATCGCTTGGGACAGTTTACGATGATTGTTTTGGGAGAAACGGTGGCTGCTGTCGCCACAGGGGTTGCCGATACCAACTGGCAGCTATCGACTATTTTTACCGCGATTAACGGGTTTGCGATCGCCGTCTGCTTCTGGTGGCTTTATTTTAGCGATCTCGATCGGACAAATGTCGATCGGGCTTTGCGGAGTAATAACAAGGAGCTATTCAAAAGCTTCATTTACGGCTACGGACATATCGCCATCTTTGCCGGAATCGCGGCAACTGGTGTAGGGATAGAATTGGCAATTTCTTCTGCAACCGAACAGACTTTCTCTGCACGAGTTCCTCTCCCCCTATTTTATGGGGCAGCGACAGCTTTATTCGGGATGACCCTAGTACATTCTGTTCGCTCGTCTGCTTTACCTTTACAGAGAGCGTTCGGGCGCATAGCAATGGCGGGTTTAGCTATACTACTGGCTACATTTAGTCACGCACTTACTTCAGAAGCGGCTATTGTCTGTTTTGTATTACCGTTAATTGCAACAACATTTTTAGAAGAGTTTTGTTCGTGATTGTCCATTTAACTGTCAGGCTCTGCTTCTTCCATATGCCGTTTTAAAGATGCTCGATTAAAAGCCGGGAAAGTAAAGTGAGGATACTGCTCAAGTGCCTGCTGTAGTTCAGCAAAAATCGGGCTGTCGATTCCGGTGACGACGCACCAAACCCGCGATCGCGTTAGGGCGACAAAAGCTTCATTGCGTTTGTGCAGCTCATTTTCCTGTTTCCACTCTAGCGGCTGAGTGGCATAATGAAACCGGCAGGCATAAACTTTCCACGCTTCGTTGCCTTTAGCGCGATAAACATTCGCAATCGTGACGTGTCCTGCTTTGCGGAAAATACTGCGATCGCCATTAACCCCGGCAATGTAGCTGTCGATTCCTTGCTCTTTGAGAGCGTTTTGCAGTTCGTAGAGATAATCTTTTTCGTAGTCGCCAGCGAGTGCTGTAATCATGATGTCCCAAGGGTCAAGTCCTTGAGCTAAATCTTGAGCCACTTGCTTGGCTATCCACTCTCTTTCTTCGCGTTCAGTCCAGACAGGGTGAATCGTCAGGAGAGTTCCCAGGGCATCTTTAAGGTCGAAGTCTTCTCGATCCACCGGATGAGGACTGGCGGAGAGCGATCGCGTTACCGTCACCGTTCTGCCAGCCTTGACGCTTTCTGATTTAAAATCACCGTCCGTCACCGCATAGCCTAAATCTTGCCAGTCTTTTTGATTGGTAACTCCCTGCAAAGCCCCTCCTCTTCTAAACAGTCCCATATTGACCGCATGAGCAGCCATCAGCAAGGAACGGGGAGATCGGTAGCACTGATTCAAGATATGGCTTTTTAAAATTCCTCCTTCGTAGCTACCGCGAACGTCCACTCCTAAACTGCCGTCTGCATTTCTGCCAAAGAGAGTTTCTGAGGTGGGAATCATCAATGAACCGATTCCTTGCGCTTCATCGTAGGCCCAGTACAGTCGTCGAGGTTCTTTGAGGGTTTTGTAAGCGAGTCTGTAGAATACAGGCGGTAAATCTTGACCTTCATCAATCAAAACAGCATCGTAAATAGCAGGCACAGGGCTTTCTTCGAGGCGCTGGCAGATAGACTCAAATGCTTTTCCGGGTGATACTGGACCAATAGCCGAGGTCACGTCACCAACGGTTTGAGGTGTGTGTCCACACTTCATTGCTAAGCTATAGTAAAAACCCGGCTGTTCTCTGCCCCCCCAAGCATGTAAAACCCTGAGTTTTGTCCAATCGGGTTCCTCGCTAGTCATCTCTCGGTAAAAATGAGCGATTAACTTAAGGATTTGATCGTAGAGAGAGCGCGTAAAGAAGACTAAAGCAATCGTCCAGTCTGGATGAGAGGCGTGTATCTTAGCAGCGCGTTTTGCCAGAAGAACAGTTTTGCCTGTTCCGGCTAACCCCCGCAGGCGTTGTGGGCCATCGGGAACTTCAAAGGCGATTTGCTGTTGAGTTTCATCCAAAATCTTCAGTTGAGATTCAATGGCTTGAATCACTCTAGCAGGGTGATTGAGAGGCGTTCCTGTAGGAATATGGCGAGGCGATGCCGGTAGCGTTCCTCCGAAAACTCCTGCAATCAGTTCCCACTCGCGATCGCTCAATTCTTGTTGGCGATCGCCTGAAGCTTCGATTAACTTTCTTCTTAACGCTTCTGGGGTTAAATCTTCAGAGACTAAAATAACTGGCACATCACAACGGTGAGTCGCTGGTCGTTGATGAAATCCTCGGGTTTCCCACTGATGTCGTTCAATGTGAGGAAGGGCAACTCGAAAATGAAGAGAATCAAGCAAACCACGAGTTTCTCGGCGTCCTGTCAGCTTACTTTGAACAGCAAACAATTTATCTTCTGCCTGAACCACTGGCGTTTCGGTTTCCCGTTGCCAGTCGTTCATTTGCCATTCATCCCCTTCAATAGTGGCTATACTGTCAATAGCGTATTCCTGGCAATCAATCACCCACACACCTAGCTGGCGATGCAGCATGAGAATATCAGGTTCTCGATTGATGCCAGCGGCAAAAATCGGATAGCGGTAATACGCGATGCCTGCTTCATCTTTAAATGCATCCTGTAGCCAACCCCAAACTTTTTTCTGTGCTTCGTTATTATTAAAAGGTTCGTAAACTAAAAAATCCATATTTGGCTCCTAATTGCATCCCTGAGAAAAAACTGCAAGTGGCTAGGAATGGGCTGATATTCCATAGAATATGCTTTGTTTACAAGATAAGCCGCGAAGAAAGGTGTGTAAATAGCGGAAATTGCGGAATGACTTGAATCAAAACTGTATAATTGACAGGCTATTGCATGCATGCATTCGACAAAGGGTTCTTCAACCCATGAGAGAGAGGTTTAAAAGATGCCCCTGGTCATACTTTATGGGAAATTAGCTGTAATTTAATCAGACGATTACCGAATGTTTACCTAAAGCGGATAGCCTTTGACGTAAAAGGCACTTTCTCTAAGCCAATCGGCTGACAAAATAAATGCTTGTAACCGACAAAGGGAAGCTCGAAAAAGCTCAAGAGTACGGGGAAGGAAGAAGGCTTCACTTCTATGACAAGGGAGATGAAATTCCATTAGTAGCACAGGGGGTTTGGCAGGTTTATCGCGGCGTTGTCCAACTCAGTAAAATTCATCACAGCGGCGAGGAACTACTGCTTGGATGGGCCAAACCAGCAACCTTCTTTGGAACTTGGCTAACTCGCGTTGAGCCTTATCAGGCGAAAGCTCTATCGGATGTTTATTTGCGCTGGTACTCTTTGGGCGAAATTGAAACATCTGCTCAGCTTGCTCAAACGATACTGGGGGGAGTAGTGCGTCGCGTGAGACAGACAGAAGCTTTATTGTCGATTGCTGGTTTGCGCCGGGTAGAGGAGAGGCTACACGAACTGTTGCTATTGCTCAAACAGGAAATGGGAGAGCCTATTTCTGGAGGGACTCGCTTAGCCGTTCGCTTTACTCACCAAAATATTGCTAACGCAATTGGGACAACTAGAGTCACGGTGACGCGGTTATTAGGAGAGTTCCAGCGTCGGGAACTGATTGCTTTAGGAAGCGATCGCCACATTGTTATTCTCGATCGCGATCCGGCGGTATAGAATTGTCGGTCTTGGTTAGACATTGTGAATAGGCGATTCACTTCAATCGCTGTTAGCCGAAGTCCACAAGCTAACGGTTAAGACATAGGAGCTTGACAGCAAGGCAATAGTGAGTGCTCGCCCCTTAACCAGGGGCACTGTTTTCGTCAACAAACTTTGACGCAGAGCTTGACAGACTCACGGGAAGTTATATAGTTTATATAAGTATACAAAATACACGTCGTTCATCTTTTCACTGACTGATTAAGACAGAGGAAAGACGGAAGTAGGTCCAATAAACCGAAGGAACGCATCTAACGTCTTTATAGAAAAGGTGTTCCTGACGATGCTATTTCTTTCTTTAGTATCCTTTGCGATTGCAACAGTTACTGCTTGTCTAAGCGTCATTTCTCAAGAAGAAGTTGTTAAAGTTGCGATGGCCTTTGCTGCCTTACTCGCTTCCCTAACAACTCTGTTTCTAGCTCCTTGGGTAATCAAGCTATTAATTATGTCGATCCCTTTTGGTTTAGACAAAATGAGTAAGCGCTCAGCAGAAAACTTCACCAATTGATAAGTATGCTAGCAGTACTCGATAGAGAGGGTTTGATGCTCAAAGCGTTAAACCCTCTCTGTGTAACTGCCAGAAAGGGCCACGTTCCCTGAGCTCTATCTATCTAGCCCCCCCAGCTTCGATAACCACGCCTGAGCAGGCAAATATCCCTCCACTAAGAAATCAGATTCTACCAAGCGCAGCGATACTTTTTCCAGCTCCAAAGCATCGGTCATTCTACCTAATCCTAAATCGCCAACCGGGGAAGGAGCGCCTTGGCCTCCAATAATTTTAGGAGCAACAAATGCAGCCACCTTTTGGATAGCTCCTTCAGCGATCGCCCTGGCAGCCAGCACTCCGCCACATTCCCACAGGACGCTATTCAACTGGCGCTCGTAGAGATGAGCCAAGGCCGCTGTTGGCGTCAGGGTCAATAGCTCAACAACCTCGACTTTGTTATGCCGGAGCTGCTCTTGCAGCGGCAAATTAGCTCCTTTTTGAGTCAGAACTAACGTAGGCGCTTCCTCAGTTTGCCAGAGATGGGACTCCAGCGGTAACTCTAACGTGCGACTCATCACCACCCGTAAGGGATTGTGCGCTCCAGCCTGATGACTGGTGAGGCGGGGGTTGTCTTGACGAACGGTATTGCCGCCAACGATCACCGCATCGCAGGCCGCTCGAAGCTGATGGACCTGGCGACGGGCGGCAACTCCAGTGATCCAGGCACTATGACTCTTTTGGGTGGCAATTTTGCCGTCTAGGGTCATAGCATACTTCAAAATTCCAAAGGGACGCTGGTAAAGAACGCGATGAATAAAAGCTTCATTGAGCTGACGACAGGCTGCTTCTTCTACCCCAACAACCACTTCAATCCCGGCACTCCGCAGTCGTTCAATCCCGCCTCCAGAGACGCGGGGATCGGGATCGACCATGCCAACCACCACCTTAGCCACTCCAGCCGCAACCAGCGCTTCTGAACAGGGCGGCGTCCGTCCGAAATGATTGCAAGGTTCTAAGCTAACGTAGGCTGTAGCCTCCTTCGCCTGTTCCCCGGCTTCTCTGAGGGCAAACACTTCCGCATGGGGCTGTCCAGCACCAGGATGGAATCCTTCGCCAACGATTTCGCCATCACGAACAATCACCGCTCCTACCAGCGGATTTGGTGAAGTTTGCCCGAGCGCCCGACGAGCGAGCTGAAGACACCGCTGCATCATCTGACGATCGAACGCTGTATTCGATGCTTCTTTGAAATCTGGCATGAATTTGCAAGCGTCATCTATGGTGAGTTTAACGCAAGTAGATTAGATTCTTCTAATCGTGACTCAGGAGTGGAATAATCGGAAGTCTCGCATCGGCAAAACTCTCTGCTACGGCAATACAGGAACCGTCGCAGTTTGATAGCCCACGAGCTTCAGCCGTGGGTAGAAAAACGAGCTGGCGGTTTTAACCGCAGTCAGTCTTTTCCTTGTGCTTCGACATATTCTGTACTTGTCTCTAAGCTAACTTGTCCAGCCGTAGAAACAAAATAGCTGCGAGTCCACATTGAAGGCAGCTTCATCAACTGGGGAAACTCTTTTCTTAAATATCTAGCCGATGCGCCTTTGACTTTGTGCATGATAGCTGGAATACCCAAATGACAAGGTGCATTGATGAATAGATGCACGTGGTCAGGTTCTATGGCAAGAGAAATTAATCGACAATCTAGTTCGGATCAGGCTTGATGGATCAGTTCGTTAAGCCTTTTTTGGATCTCCCCCTTTAATACCTTCCGTCGTCTTCTCGGGATCCAGATGAAATGATAATTAACGTCTGAAACGGTTGTGTGTGTTCGTCTATATCTCTCTGTCATGTCTATCACTTATGTCTATCTAGTGTTATTATAGACGTGTGAAAACGTTTAAATTCAAGCTATATCACCACAAACGAAACAAACATCTGCATCGCGCTATCAATGCAGCCAGCAGTGTCTATAACCACTGTATTGCTTTGCATAAGCGCTATTATCGGATGTTCAAGAAACATTTGAACCCGAACAAGCTGATGAAGCATATAGCTAAGCTCAGACGTAGAAACGCTTATTGGCTCTTGGTTAACGCACAGGCTGTTCAGGATATTGTTCAGCGGATAGACCGAGCCTATCAGCTATTTTTCAAACGCCACAGTAAGGGAGTTAGACCACCAAACTTTAGAAAGAGAATTAAGTATAAATCTATTACGCTCAAGCAGAATGGCTACAACTTCTTGGCTGGTAATCAGTTGAGGATTGGAAAGCGAGTCTTTAAATTCTGGCTCAGTCGAGAAATCCAAGGGAAGATTAAAACAGTCACGATCAAACGCAATGCTCTAGGCGAGTTGTTTGTGTATGTCGTGACAGATTTTGTAGACAATCACAAGCCTCAGCCATGACAGGTAACAGCGCAGGCTTTGATTTTGGCTGCAAAACGTTTCTAACTTGCTCGGACGGCATCGATATTAAATCGCCATTGTTCCTTAAACAATCTCTCAAGCAGCTAAAGCTAGCTAGTCGTCAGCATTCTACAAAGAAGAGAGGTTCTAGGAGTCGAGAAAAGGCAAGACAAAACCTAGTTCGAGTGCACGAGAAAGTAGTTAATCGTCGCTCTGATTGGTTTTGGAAGCTAGCACATCAGTTGACCGACAAGTTTGACTATTTATTCTTTGAAACTCTTAGCCTCAAGGGAATGCAGCGTTTGTGGGGTCGGAAAATTAGTGACTTGGCGTTTGCTGAGTTCCTGAAAATCCTGGACTTTGTAGCCGAGAAAAAAGGCAAGGTAGTTAGCTATATTGACCGTTGGCTTCCTAGCTCTAAAACCTGTTCTGAGTGTGGTTTTGTGATCGATAAGCTTGACTTGAACAAGCGTTATTGGGTGTGTCCAGGCTGTTCGACTAAGCACAGACGCGATGCCAACGCCAGCCGAGTAATTCATAGAGTTGGGGCTACAACTCTGAGGTGAGGAGATGTCAGTCTGTCTGAGGCAGCAATCTCTGCTTGAACCTTGAATCCCACGTGCTTTTAGCCGTGGGAGTTGGTCAATCCAGTTGACTAAGCGATAGCATAGAGAAAATTATCTGCAAGATAATAACATGGCTAACCGGTATAAGGTGTTTGCTCCTTAATCCTGCGTCTTTTCCGTGGTCGCGGAGCGACTTACCCTTTCCCCGTCCCGGAGGGACAAATTTCCCTTTCCCCTTTCCCCGTCCCGGAGGGACAATCACCTGCCAACTCAAACGCTTCGTGGGCGGCTTTTAAAGCACTCACTCCATCTTCTTGAGAGACAACGCAGCTAATTTTGATTTCGGATGTAGTAATCATCTGAATATTAATCTTCTGTTGGGCTAGAGCGGCAAATAAGCGAGCCGCCACGCCGGGTTGACCGACCATTCCTGCCCCCACAATGCTAACCTTGGCAATTTCTATATCGAGAGAGATTTCGCCACAGTTAATCGTAGGAGCTAGGCTCTTCAAGGCAGTAATGGCCGCTTGAGCGTCGGCCTGCGCTACCGTAAAGGCGATGTCGCGGGTGGGAATGCTATTAATAATGCGGCAGCGCTGAGATTGAATAATCATGTCTACGCTGATGTTGTGCTGCGCCAGCAAACCAAAGATTCGCGCGGCCAAACCAGGGCGGTCTGGAACGTGACGAATAGCAAGGCGGGCTTGATTGACATCTAGTGCCACTCCCCGCACTGGCGGCAAGACTGCTGAGGAGGCTGCTAAGTGAACGGGAGAACTATTAATCTCAAAAGCGCGGCAAAGAGCGGCGATCGCGCGATCGCACGCTGACGCATCAATGACGCAGCTTACCTTGACTTCGGAGGTAGAAATCATCTCGATGTTAACTCCGGCCTCGGATAGGGTGGTAAACAGGCGAGCGGCGATCCCGGGACGACCGATCATCCCGGCTCCTGAAATGGCGACTTTGGCAATTTGCCGCTCCACCATCACCTCTGCCTCCTCGGTGGCAGTCGGGTGGCTGCGCAGCGCAGGGGCGATCGCTTCGGCCACGGCTTCGGCTTTGCTGAGTACTCCCTGCACTACCGTAAAGGCAATATCGTTGCTGTTGCCTTCGTGAATCGATTGAATCACCAGGTCAACATCGACGTTTTGGTGGGCGATTTCGCCAAACAAACGGGCCGCCACCCCGGGGCAATCCGGCACTCTCAAGAGCGCTACTTTGGCCTGATCGGTACTAAACTCAACCGCATCGACGGCTTTAGTAATTTCTAGCCCCCTAAGAGAACGCGGATTGGGCAGCGGAGACACAACTTTAGTTCCTAAATCTTCACTCCAGCTTGACAGCACCACCAGAGGAACTCCATAGTTCCGAGCAATTTCTACGGCTCTTGGGTGCAGCACCTTCGCACCTAAACTGGCTAACTCCAGCATTTCATCGGCGGTAATCTCTGACATCAGTTGAGCATCCGGGACGAGGCGAGGATCGGTCGTCAAAATGCCGGGAACGTCGGTATAAATTTCGCAGCGTTCTGCTCCTAGAGAAGCAGCTAAAGCGACGGCGGTGGTATCAGAACCGCCGCGTCCGAGGGTGGTGATTTCAAAATCGGCGCTGCTGCTCATCCCCTGAAATCCGGCCACGACGACCACCTCTCCTTTGTGGAGATGGCGCTTAATGCGCTCGGTTTTAATCTGAAGAATGCGGGCGCGACTGTATTCGGCTTCGGTAACAATTCCTACCTGAGCGCCAGTGAGAGAAATTGCCGCCTGTCCTTGCTCCTGAAGCGCCATACTCAGTAGCGCGATCGACACTTGCTCTCCAGTAGACAGCAGCATATCCATCTCTCGACGACTGGGATGAGCGGAGATTTCCTTGGCTAAACCAACGAGCCTATCTGTCGTTTTGCCCATTGCCGAAACGACGACAACAACGGAATGATTGTTGTCAAGCGTTTTCAGCACTCGTTCCGCTACTGCTTTAATTCTGCCTACCGAACCAACGGACGTTCCTCCGTACTTTTGAACAATTAGCGCCATGCTTCTCAACCCCGATTAGGTATTGCTCATTACTATTTAACCTATCAAAACTGGGGACGGCAAGCAGAGCTTTTGATGTAGCCTCTAGAGGTGAGTTGTCGCCAGGAGGCGAGGCGATCGCCCCCTTTGTAACGGAGTGATGGGAAGGAACAATCCTCGCCGAAGTCGCTGCCAGTTTTATCTCCCGAGCGCGAAAGCTGCTTCCCCGCGCCTGCGGCGCTTTACAGTTCCTGCGGTTCTTCGCTGAAGGGAGACTCCGGAATCACTAACGGTGGGGGATTCAGTCTGGCTTCCCACCGAGCAATTTGCGCCTGCGCTGGTTGGTAGGCTTCAGTGCCGGAGGGAATTTTGGCGGCCAGGTCAATGGCGTCTCTTAAAGAATTATCTGCGGTGTCGATGGCGATCGCTAAGAGCTGATTTCCCCAGCGGTTGAGAGCCTGCTGGCTTTCCCGCTTCGGCTCGGTTGACGCAGGCACCTGCTGCGCAATTCTGATAGCCTCAAGCAGAGCGGCTGGCGTTCTCGAACGAGCCACTTCATAAGCTCTTTCGATCAGTTCCTCCGCCCGAATCTCTCGCTGCCATGCTTGAATTTTGTTCCGCGCTTCTTCATAAAGCACTCTTCCCGGTCGAATTTGCTGCGCGAAGTTAATCGCGTCGGCGTAATTCTTCGAGTAGGACAATGCGACGGCCTCATCGAGATAAGGCTGATCTTCCTCGCGTTCAATTCTGTTGCGCCAGCGGCGGATTTCTCTCTGGGCTTCTGAATGCAGAGCGCGTCCAGAAGCAATGAGGCGAGCTTGGGCGATCGCCGCCTGCCACGCTCGGATCGTGCCGCCGCTGGCTAACTCTCTGGCCCGAGAGAGGTACGGCTGGTCTTCAATGGTTTCAATTTGGCGTCTCCAGTCCTGAATTTCCGCCTGGGCTTCTTGGTAACGGGGATTGGCTCGCGGAATAACGCGAGCCTCCGCGATCGCTTCTGACAGAGCGCCGATGTTGCCAGCACGCGCTAGTTCCCGCGCCTGCAAGAGATGGTGCAGGTCGTCAATTTCCAGATACCAGCGCTCGACGAGCTGCTGGGCATCTGCGTAAAGAGCACTGTCTTCCTCAATTCTTTCTGCCTCTGCGATGGCTCTCTCTAAGCTAGAAATCGTGCCTTGGTCAGCGCTGGTTCCGGCCCTGGCTAGCTGTCGCCATTCGTCTACCTGTTCTAGCTCTAAGCTCCCCGGTAGCCGATTTGTCACCGAGAGCAGCGGCTGCCAGTTCCGATTGACGAGGAGTCTCTGGATGTAGCCGAGGAACTTTTCTCGGGCTTGCTCAATTAATTCTTGAGCTTCTTGATAGACATAGCTGCTGGTGGCGATCCGATCCGCTTCGGCAACGGCTTCCAGCCAGTCGTCAACGCTATCTGTTTCCAGGGCGGCAAAAGCGTCATCAAGCTTTTGGCTTTCCTGGCGGGCTACCTGAATTGTATCAACGGTTTCGCGATACTTCGTCGTGGCCCAGTAGTGATTATCGAGCTGGACAAGTTTAACCGCTGCTCGAAAAGCCTCGTTCCAGTTAGACTGACGCAGTTGTTTTTCGGTGGCGGCAGCGATTTGCTCGGCTTTGGACCAAATTGTTTGCCAGCGCTCAACTCGTTCTTCAACCAAACTATAGGCGCGTACGTTCTGAGGAATGCGGCGGGCCGTAGCAACCGCCGTCTTCAGTTTACCCGCTTGAAAATCGGCTTCGGCTAAATCGAGAATCTCGACCGACCATTGCTCAACTAAATGGTCAATATCGCTGCGGAGGGGATGATTAGCGGGTAAGCCTTTGACTAAGGCGATCGCTTCTAAAAGACTATCGACCGTCGCTTTCTCGGCTTCCACTTGGGCACAGTACAGGCGCTTGGAAGCCGAAGCCAAAGGCAAGAAAATCTTCGGACAGTTGGCGACCGCCGGTAGCTTGAGTAAAGCCGAAGTGGCCACAAAGCCAACGCTTCCAAAAATGACAATCAGCAGGGCTGCTAACCACGGAAAGCTCAACCACCCTCGTTGAGGAGTGGTATTTGATTCGGTTCCCGGCTGAGCCGCTGGATGAGAAGACATATCTCGCTCTCGATGAGACTGTTTAGATAAAGCTGTATTCGAGCGGGGGAAGGCTTTTCCGACCTCCAACCGCTTTGTTTGTTCGGGTTTTCTTCTCATAGTTGGTGCGCTCGTTCATCTGCGATCGCCAACGCTTTTTAGTAGATGATGTTAACAGCTAATTCATCATATCATCCCCAAAAATAAGAATGTCGCTCAGTAAAGCGTTAACAGGTCGCTGAGAATACCATGCGAGCTTAACGTCTTTGCGAGCTTGACCAGGAAGCACGGGGGTCAGCTCTATCGTTGGCCTGTTGATCTCGTCCCCGATTCTATTCGTGGAGGCTGCACTCCTTCATGCGCCTACTACTGCCGAGCGACAGATTCGGTACGCAAATCGTCGATCAATTGCTCTAGCTGTTCGCTACTAGCTTGATAAACTTCCCCGCAAAACTGACAGGTGGCTTCGGCTCCTCGATCCTTTTCAATCATGTCCTGGAGTTCACTTTCACCCAGCATCTTTAAAGCTCCTAAAACGCGATGGAAAGAACAGCCGCAATCAAACCGAACCATCTGCACTTCTGGAAGAATGGTCAGCCCCAGATCGCCAAGCAGGTGCTCAAAGATTTCTGGCAGTGTTTTTCCGGCCTGTAGGAGTGGCGTAAATCCTGATAGCTGACCGACCCGAGACTCCAACAGCTCGATTAACTGCTCGTCTCTAGCCGCTTTTGGTAAAACCTGGAGCAGCAGTCCCCCGGAGGCCGCCACGCCTTCGGCACCGACAAAAACCCCCACCAGCAAAGCAGATGGTGTTTGTTCGGAAGTGACTAGGTAGTGAGCAACATCATCTCCAACCTCTCCAGATACCAATTCAACGGTACTCGAGTAGGGATAGCCGTAGCCCACATCTCGAACAACGTATAAATAACCGTCCCTACCAATTGCTCCGCCAACGTCGAGCTTGCCGACGGAATTGGGAGGCAACTCAACACCCGGATTCTCGACATAGCCACGAACCGTTCCGTCTAGACCAGCATCGACTAAAAGTCCGCCGAGAGGTCCGGAGCCTTTGATGCGGATATTCACTCGAGACCCTTCTCGCTTCATGCTAGAGGCCAGCAATAACCCGGAAGACATTGCCCGTCCTAAGGCTGCGGTCGCTACATAAGAAAGCTTGTGTCGCTGTCGCGCTTCCTCGCTCAGGCGAGTTGTAATCGTTCCTACTGCTCTAATGCCACCGTCTGCTGCCGTCGCGCGAATTAATTGATCAGCCATGATCTTTATCTAAGAGTAAATGATCTCTTTTCTAGGCTAACGTAACGAAAGGTTAAGAAACAGTGAATCAACCGGGAATTTGAAGAAGGCAGCCCATCGCTAACGGGGTCGTTGGGAGTGTGGCAGTTGGGTAAAAGCCTGAAGCATTTTTTCTGCCGACTCAACTAACGGGGAGCGGTGAAAAAGGCACAATAGTAACAAGAGGTTGGTTTCCGGATAGGCAGGCATTATGTTTGGTACTTTTCAACAGAGTCAGATTCGCATTGAAGTTGAGGCTAGCAAAGAAACACTGGGTAACAGTTTGCTCAAGACTGAGCAATTGAGCCAGTGGCTTTGGTTCCGGCGCTTTTCTCCTGGGGTTCCCGAGCAGCTTCAGACTGGAACAACATTTACTAGCTGGGTTGGTCCCGTTGCGATTGAGCATCAGGTAGAGAGAGCAGACGAGCAGACTTTGCGCCTGTTACTTAGCAAAGGAATTGATGGCTACCACGAATGGTACTGGGGAGATAGATGGGTTCAGTCGCGCATTGAAGGAATTACTCTGCTTCCTCTCAATTTAGGACAAACGCTCAGTTTATTGAGCCTGCGGCAGTACGTGAGCCTCAAGGCAAATTAATCAAGCTCAAGAACCGAGAGGAGTCGGCGTCTCCCATTGCTTTCTAGAGAAAGTAGCCCATGAATCTTGACAGGAGAAAAGAAACTGCTTAGTATCTTCGAGAGCCAAGCAAACTATTATCATAAGTCAAAGGTTAATTACAATGAGCCGGATTGGGGTGGTTGCTATTGGCAGGAATGAGGGCGAGCGTCTGATTCGCTGTTTGAAGTCACTCAAGACCCAGCTTCCTGACGGGCCAATTGTCTACGTTGATTCTGGGTCAACCGATGGCAGTCCCGCTAGAGCAGAGTCGTTAGGAGTGAAGGTGATTCATTTAGATATGTCGCTCCCCTTTACGATGGCGCGAGGACGGAACGCCGGATTTGATGACTTAACTGAACACAACAGCGAGCTGGAATACGTTCAGTTTATCGATGGAGACTGCGAACTGCTGCCGGGATGGCTCGAGGCGGCGCAGACTGCCCTCGATGAGAACCAACAGTTGGCGATCGCCTGTGGACGACGCCGGGAACGGTTTCCCGAGGCATCGCCCTACAATCGACTGGCGGATATGGAATGGAATACGCCGATAGGAGAAGCTAAGGCCTGTGGTGGGGATGCGCTGATGCGCATTTGGGCGATTCAGGAAGTAAACGGGTTTAATCCAACTCTGATCTGCGGCGAGGAGCCAGAAATGTGCATCCGGTTGCGAAATCGAGGCTGGAAAATTCAGCGACTTAATGTTGATATGACTCTCCATGACGCAGCCATGACCAAGGTGAGTCAGTGGTGGAAGCGCTCGATTCGTGGCGGCTGGGCCATCGCCGAAGGAGTGGCGATGTACGGCAATTCTCCAGAACAATATATGAGGCGAGAGCATCTGAGCGGCTGGCTGTGGGGAGCTTTGCTGCCTATCACCGCTCTAATGCTGCTCCCGTTTACCTTTGGCGTGAGTTTGCTGTTGCTGGTGGCCTATTTACTGCTGGGATGGCGCATTTACCGCCATCGCTGTGAGTATGGCGACTCTCCCCAACATGCCAAAACCTATGCCTTTTGGTGTGTGCTCTCTAAACTCCCTCAGGTGATCGGTCAGAGCAGATACTGGCTCACCCAGTGGCGCGGTCAGCCAGCCACTTTGATTGAGTATAAGTCGGCAACTGAAACCTGAAGACGTGAGATTCTGTTGTTGATTGTCAAGAATCTCTGGTTTCAAATAGTGATACGGCACAAGGAGAAGTCCCGCATGAGGATGCTGGTAACGGGAGCGTCAGGCTTTATTGGGAAATACGTCGTGCAAGAAGCGCTGCGACGAGGGTATCAGGTGAGGGCAGCCATCGGATTAACAAGCCGCGCGGCGCTTCCTTGGCAGGGCCACCCGGCGGTGGAAGTGGTCAACGTCGATTTGCGAGGAGATGCGGAGGTCGTAAAAGGCATGGATGTGGTGATTCACCTCGCCGCTGTCACTGGCGGCAGCTACGACCAGCAGTTAGCTGGAACCGTGACGGCAACGGAGACGCTGCTCGAGGCGATGCAGAAGGCGGAGGTGCGGCGACTCGTTGCTATCAGCACCTTCTCCGTTTATGATTATCTTCGGTGTGCTCCGGGAACAACGATTCGAGAAGAGTCTCCCCTAGAGAGCGTTCCTCAGCACCGGGATGTGTATGCCCAAACGAAGCTGCTGCAAGAGCAGCTCGTCCGCCACTTTGAACACCAGGGAGGCCAGGTTACGATTCTGCGTCCAGGAATCGTCTACGGGCGCGATCGCCTCTGGAACGCCTACTTAGGAGCCAAGGCGCGGAATCTCTGGCTCCGCATCGGGACAGACGCCCAGGTTCCTCTGATCTACGTGGAAAATTGTGCCGAGGCGGTGGTGCTAGCCGCTGACAGCGAAGCAGCCATTGGAAAAACGATTAATTTAGTAGACGACGAGCTACCAACGCAGCAGGAGTATGCCGCTAAAGTCATGCAGCATTTGCCCTCGAAACCGCGCACGATTTCGATTAGTTGGGGGGCGATGAATGCTTTAGCGGGGACAGTAGACTGGTGTAATCGAAGGCTGCTTGGCGGTAGAGCCAAACTTCCAGGCATTTTAGTT
This sequence comes from Cyanophyceae cyanobacterium, assembly GCA_050331735.1. GTDB lineage: Bacteria > Cyanobacteriota > Cyanobacteriia > Cyanobacteriales > JBHJGN01 > JBHJGN01. The sequence continues at coordinate 38,497 of JBHJGN010000015.1, read as the reverse complement.
CCAGCAAGGCTTCACGCGCGTTTCAAGCCCCTGCGGTACGATAACACTCAGGCGAAGCGCACCCTCAACTGGCAGCCTCAGTATGCCCTCGACTCGGCTCTAGAACGCTGTAGTCGGGCCGAGTTGGGTTGAGACTAGGCTCGCTGACCCTGTTGACCGATGAAGGCGGGTCAGTCGGGAGTTGGGGACAAATTTGATAGTTCTTCTGCCTACTTAACTGAATGATTTCTACGACCTAAAAACTATGCGCATCGCCTATCTAACCGGGGAATATCCTCGGGCAACAGATACTTTTATTCAGCGGGAAGTGATGACGCTGCGCGAGCAAGGGGTAGAGGTGCAGACTTTCTCGGTCCGGAGAACCGGAGACGAACACCTGGTTGGCCCCGAACAGCAGACAGAACGTGATCGCACCTTCTATATCCTGCCCGCTCATCCGGTGGCTCTGGTGCGGGCGCATTTATTACTCCTGCTCGCCAAACCGGGTCACTACTGGCGAGCCCTGAAGCTAGCGTGGTTAACTTGCCCAGATGGTCTGCTCAAGGCTCTCTACCAACTGTTTTACTTCGCTGAAGCCGGAATCGTTGCTGAACAGATGCATAAGCAGGATATTGAGCATTTGCACAATCATTTGGCCGACTCTAGCTGTAGCGTAGCGATGCTCGCGGCTGAACTGGGAGGGTTTACCTTTAGCTTTACCATCCACGGCCCCTACATTTTTTTTGAACCCTATCGCTGGCGTTTGGACGCCAAGATTCAGCGAGCTTTGTTTGTGTCCTGCATCAGCCACTTCTGCCGCAGTCAGTGCATGTTGTTCGCGCCACCGGAAACCTGGAATCGCCTGCACATTGTTCACTGCGGGATCGACCCGAGCCTCTTTACCATCGTTACTCATCGCCAACAGCAGGGCCGTCTGCTGTTTGTCGGACGGCTAGCCGCGACCAAGGGCTTACCCGTGTTATTTGACAGCCTCGCCATTCTCAAACAGACTTATCCTGACGTTATTCTAACTCTAGTCGGCGATGGCTCCGAGCGAGCTGAGCTAGAAGCGGCGATCGCGAGATTAGAGCTGACTGATAATGTAGAGTTGGTCGGCTACAAGTCTCAGGCAGAAGTCCGTCAGTATATGCAGACTGCCGATGTTTTCGTGCTGCCTAGCTTTGCAGAAGGGTTGCCGGTGGTGCTGATGGAAGCGCTGGCGGCTGGGGTTCCTGTCGTCACCACTCGCATTGCCGGCGTGAGCGAACTGGTAGAAGAAGGCATCAATGGTTACTTGGTTCCTCCCGGAGATGCCGGTGCGCTAGCAGACAAAATTCACAAGCTTCTGAGCGATGCCGACCTGCGGACTCGACTCGGGAAAAATGGTCGGACGAAGGTAGAACAGGAGTTTAACCTTCATCACGAAGCCAAATGGCTTTACCAAATCGTGACTGCGGCGCTCCAGGGCAAGGAAGAAGCAATTCGCTGGGAGTAAGTGTCGCTAGATATTGAAGAGGAAACAGCGAGGTCGCCAGTCTGGAGTGATGACTCTTAGAGTGGTCCCTTTCCCCCTTTCCCTGTCTTGGTGCGCTACCCAGTGCGCCTTCCGGCGGCGCTGGGTCGCACCGCTTCCCCGTCCCGGAGGGACTTACTCCCTTAATGGCAGCGTGACCGTAAACGTCGTGCCGATGCCCACTTGGCTATTGACCCTAATGTTGCCACCCAGTAGCTCAACATAGTGTTTGACAACTGTCAGCCCCAAACCGGAGCCCGTTTGAGGATGAGCGTTACTGCCTCGGTGAAAAGGTTCAAACACCTGAGATAAATCGGCTGACGGAATGCCAATGCCCTCGTCCTGCACTAGAAAAATGAGCCGAGATTGATAGTCTACCGATAACGTGATGCGGCTGTCGGCGGGAGAATACTTAACCGCGTTGGAGCAAAGGTTGATGAGGATCGAGTGGAGCAGATGTTTGTCAAGGCAGACAAATTGATTCTGACACTGCATGTCCAAAGTAATGGGTGGGCGCTCCGTCTCCGGGTGAGCTTCTGCAATAACACTTTGACAAAATTTTTCGAGATCGAATTTTTGAGGCGACACCTGAATCTGATGGTGAGCCACCCGGTTGATCGCTAAAATATCTTCGACTAAGCGAAGAGCGCGTTTAACAGATTTTTGAATGCGAGCTAAATTCTTGGCAATCTTTTGACTGGTGATTTCGTGAGTATGTTCTAAAATCTGGGCGGACATCAAGATCGTGCTTAGGGGCGTCCGAAATTCATGGGAAACCATCGAAAAGAAACGCCGCTGGTGTTCTCTGAGTTCCTGTTCTTTTTTGAGGGCCTGACGCATACGCTCCTCGGCTAGGGCTCGCTGCACGGCAATTTCGAGGGTGACGCGCAGTTCTCGTTCCTCAAACGGCTTCAGAACATAGCCATAGGGCTGAGTCAGCTTAGCCCGTCCGAGAGTGGCCTCATCGCCGTAGGCGGTGAGAAAAACGACAGGAACGCGATGGGCCTGCATGGTTTTTGCGGCGGCGATGCCGTCTAGTTCGCCTGCGAGCCAAATATCCATGAGAACCAAATCTGGCTGCAAAGAGCGCGCTTGCTCAACGGCTTCTTCTCCAGAAGCAACCAGGGCCAAAACATTGTAGCCCATGAACTCTAGAACCGTTTTAAGATGCCTTGCCACTAGCCTTTCATCTTCAACAATCAGGATCGTTGTTGGTGTCAAGGACGGCTCCTCAGCGCGCTGAATTGGGGAAAACAATTCTAAAGCAGGTACCATTGTTACACTCCAGCTCAATCCTACCATTCAGTTGTTCAACGAGATCGTCTACCACAATCAGCCCGAGAGATTTCTGAGGAGGGGTCTGAGGCAAGCCTACGCCGTTATCGCTAACGCTCAGCACAAACTGCCCGCAAGCATTGGTCTGGAGCCGCAGGGAGATGGCACCCGCTCGCTGCTCAGGAAACGCATACTTGAGCGAGTTAGACACCAGTTCGTTAACAATCAGGCCGCAGGGAATCGCCGCTTCTAGGCTCAGGGGGGCGGCATCCACCTCAATCTGAAGCGCGATCGCCTGCTGCTCGATGCCGTAGGAGCGGAAGAGCTTGCTCGCCAGCGTTTGGAGATACTCGCCAAAATTAACTTGAGCTAAATCCTCAGTTTGATAAAGCTGTTCGTGAATCAGAGCCAGGGTCTGTACCCGACTTTGGGCATCTTTGAATAACTGCAACGCAGGCTCGTTCCGCACCTGCTGAGACTGCATCCACAGCAGGCTGGAAATGACCTGCAAGTTATTCTTCACGCGGTGATGCACTTCTTTGAGCAGCACCGTCTTTTCGCGCAGAGACCGTTCTTTAAGGCTCAATTCGTTCTGAAGCTGTTGGTATAGCTCCGATTGCTGAATGGCGATCGCCAACTGTAAAGCCAGTCCCTCGATGAGCTCTAGCTCCCAAGACTGCCAGCAGCGCTCGGTGGCGGAGCAGTGATGCACCGTCATCACGCCCCATAAAGATTGCCCTTGGATAATTGGCACCGATAGTTTCGACCGCACCCCCAACTCCACCAAAAACTCAGCGATGCAGTGGGCAATGGCGTCGGTGGCTACGTTGGGGACGATGCGAGCGTGGCCGTCGCTGTAGAGGTCGTAGTACTCGACGGGAAACTGTTCGTCCGGAAACTCCATCCCCAGAATTGAGGGCTGTCCCGGCATCAAGGCTTCGGCAATCACCCGGCCAAACCGCTCGGGAGTCACCCGAAACACCGATACCCGATCGGCCTGCAGCAGTTGCCGCACTTCCTGCACAGCGGTTTTGAGGATCTGGTCAAGATCGAGAGAGGTGCGAATATGTTGGGCCACTGCCGTGGTGAGTTGCTCCTGCTCAAGCTTTTGATGCAGAACTGCTTCAGAGCGTTTGCGCTCAGTAATATCCTGAATCTGAGCAATTAAAAACAGCGGTTGACCGGTAGAGTGAATGAGAGAAATACTGAGCCATCCCCACACCGCCTGTCCATCTTGGCGGAGATAGCGTTTTTCTGCTTGATAGGTAGGGATGGCTCCAGTCATCAGTTGCTCCCAAAAATCTTGGTCGGTGTTGTGGTCTTCTGGATGAGTAATTTCCGCAAATGATAAACCCAGTAACTCGGTTTCGGAGTACCCCAGCATCTGGCACAGGGCCGCATTAACCTCTACAAAACCTCCCGTGATGGCTACAATAGCCATGCCCACCGCGATCGTGTCGAAGGCTCCTCGAAACTTGCGCTCGCTCAAGCTGAGCGCCTGCTCGGTTTGCTTGCGAGCACTGATGTCTTCAATTACCTTGATAAAGTACTGCGGGTTCCCGGCGCTGTCGCGCAGCAGCGTAATAAAGATTTGGACCCAAATTGGCAAGCCATCTTTGCGCAGGTAGCGCTTCTCTAACGAGTAAGATTCGAGCTCCCCGGTCACAATCCGATGCATGTACTCGTAGGAAATGGCGCGGTCATCGGGGTGGGTGATCTCAAAAGTCGTAACATTTTGGTACAGTTCCGCTGCGGAATACCCCAAAATTTCAGTCAGCTTGTGATTAACCTTGAGATACCGACCCTCTACTGTCGTTTGAGCAATGCCCACTGCGGCTTGGTTAAAGATCAGGCGATATCTCTCCTCGCTGTCCCGCAGGGCCATCTCGGCCTGCTGGCGATCACTAATTTCTTGCTCTAGTTGTCTGTTGATCTGTGTTAGCTTCGCCGTCCGTTCCTCAACGCAGCTTTCTAAAATTTGGTTGTGTTTCTCGACGCGCTGAAGCAGGCGATCGCGCTCTTGCTCGATGTGTTTGCGCTCGGTTATGTTACTTGCCGTACCGACGATCCGATAGATCTCTCCTTGGCCGTCGCGTAACGGAGTCAGCGTATGTAGCCACCAGGTTCCTCCGGCTACGTCGAGGTAATCTTCCTGCACGAGGGTATTTCCGCTGCGCAGGCAGGACGTAAACCGATCCCGCGCTAAAGCCGCTAGTTTTGGCTCTAACACCTCCTCAAAGGTTTTATCGGCGATTTCCGCAGCCCTCTTACCAATTGCTCCAGCCGCCGCTGGGTTCCAGTCAGCGTAACGGAAGTTCCGGGCGGGAGTCACGTCAACGACAAAAATGGCCTGCTCGACTCCGTTATAGATAGAGCGTAAAAACTGCTCGCGCTCGTGCAGCCGGCTCTCTGCCTGATGGCGGACAGTGGCATTTTGCACCAAGGAGAGAATCGAAACCACCTCCCCCGCCTCATCGTGGAGGGCGGAGTTGTACCACTCGCAGTAAACAAGCGCTCCAGAGCGGGTATAGTTCCGGTTGCAGCTAAAATTCCGGGGGTCGCCACCGTTGAGCAATCGTTGCGCTGATAGGGTGACTGCTTCCAAATCCGCTTCAGAGACAAACCGCCAGTCAGACCAGTGCTTGCCCACCACTTCCTCGGCCTGCCAGCCAAACATCTCGGCTGCTTGAGGTGACCAGCGCTGTACTCGGAACTCACGGTCCCACTCGATCACCGCCAGCGGCGTGTTCTCAATATGAAACTGCAAGCGCTGGTAAGTCTGTTGCAGTTCCATTTCCGCCTGCTTGCGCCGGGTAATGTCTTCCACGATGTAGGCAAAGCGATTTTGCTCGGCTGCGCCGTCAACGGGAGCCACTGTAGCAGAGAGCCAGTAGTCGGATTCAGCGGCGTGAAGGTATTCAAACTGAGTTGGTTTTCCGGTCTGCCCACTCTCGCGATAGTGGTGCAGCCAGAGTTCGATGTACTGGGATGACATCCCCAGTTCACTGGCTAAGCGGTGGTGCATCTGGGGAGGAGTGAGACCGAATAATTCTGCGGTGGCAGCATTGTCGGTAATGTGTCGGATATTGTGGTCGAGCACTTCGACCACCCCCATCATCAAGGGAGAACTATTGAAGAAACTACGGAGGGTGGCCTCACTTTGCTGAAGGGCGGCTTCTGCTTGTTTGCGATCGCTAACATCGAGCATCACGCCGTGCCACGCTACTGAGCCGTCAGAGCGGCGTTCGGTTTGGGCCGCTGCCTGGATCCATTTGCCCTGGCCTGATGGAGTAACAATTTGCCATTCGTGACGAAACGGGGCGAGCATCTGAACCGTTTGCCGAACCCGTTCAAAAAATAGTTTGCGGTCTGCGGGAAAGATCTGTTGATAAATCAAGTTCGCATCTTGCAGAGCGCGTTCTGGGGCAATTTCGTAGATGGTTTCGACTTCTGAACTGACGTACTCGAACTGCAACGACCCCTCTACCCGCTGCACCACGGTGTAGAGAAAAGCCGGAACAGAAGTGGAGAGCTGCTGGAGCCGTAGTTGATTCTGTCGCAGCGCTTCTTCGGCTTGTTTGCGCTCGGTGATATCTTCCGCAACGCCGATAAATCTGACGACATGGCCCGCTTCATCTTTAACCGGATTGATTTGAGCGAAGACCCAGCGCAGATTGCCGTTTGGCTGAATGATACGATACTCCCGCGTGACGCTAATACCAGCTAGTTGCTCGGTGAGGGAAGTCAGCACGAGCGGAAGATCTTCTGGATAAACGGCCTCTAGCCAGGAGTTGGGCTCGCGATAGAGACTTTCACAGGTTCGTCCCCAAATTGTTTCATAAGCAGGACTCACATAAATATACTGCCCGGTCGCTGCCGAACGGACAAAGAAAAACTGACGAATCGTATGAGCAATTTCTTGAAACCGAGCTTCGCTATCTTGGGGCTGATGTCTGCCATCAGGGGAGTTCTGGCTAGCAGTCAGTTGCCTGCACTTGGCGTTTAGACCTTGGTTTAAGCTAGCAAGCGTCACGAGTCCTAAAACCGCGTTGTTGTCACCAAGAATAGGCAACTGTTCGAGGTGGTGCTGCTCGAACAGTTGCTGCACTGCTGCCATATCGGTGACTTCAGAAGCTTGTGCAGTGAGAGGCTGAGTGAGGCCGTCTGCTACTGTAAGCTCCTGGACGTTATGGGTGGTAGCGAGCTGAAGGGCAGTTTGCTGAGTGAGCAGGCCAACAAACCGACCCTTCCTCACCCCCAAAACGGCCCTTACGGGTGCACTATCTTGACGATGGGCTGGCTGACTCAAAAGAGCGATCGCTTCTGCTAGGGGGGTTTCCGGGGCAACGGCGATCGCAGAGCGGTCTAGAATCTGCTCAAGAGCGCGAGCAGTGCTCGGGAGTTGCGGCATGGCTGGCTAGACAAAAAGTGTACCCAAAATGACACTGCCACTGTTGATCGATAAACTCGATTAATCTTAGCCTTAGAATCGAGAAATACCAGTGATCTCTCCTGGCTAATTTGCCGTCAGTCTTCTGGGAGGCCAGTTGAGTTCCTCGCACAGCGAAATCCGGCGAGGATTTGTCGTACACCCGGATGATACCAGTTGCGGAAGCTAGCCCGTAACGCCCACGGACGAGTCGCCCAGCTACCTCCCCGCAGTGCGCGGTGCTGATTGTCGAAATAGGCTTGAGAATATCCTTGATAGGGGTAACTCTTAAAGCCAGCGTAGGCTGCGAACCACGAAGCCGTCCACTCCCAGACGTTTCCTAACAGATCGTAACAGCCCTCAGCGCTCTGACCATCTGGATAGGCACTCACTGGAGTTGTGTGTCCTACGAGGGCATTGAAGTTACAGCGCTTGGCGTCGGGTAGTTGATGGCCCCAAGGATAGCGTCTTGAGCTGCCCGCGGCGGCCCGTTCCCATTCTGCTTCGGTGGGCAATCGCTTGCCAACGAAGCGAGCATAGGCTTCCGCCTCATACCAACTAACGCCACAAACCGGATGATGCTCCCAATCCGGTGCCTCACACCAGTAGAGCGGTTGAGAGACCGGATGCTCTTGCAGCCATTGCCAGCCTGCTTGAGACCACCAGCGACGGTTCTGATACCCTCCCGCATTCATAAACTCTCGGTACTGAGCACAAGTCACCGGATAGCGATCAATCCAGTAGGGCTCTAGGTAAATACGATAGGCGGGGCGTTCATTATCTAAAGCATCAATGGCGTTGCTGCCCACTTCTGCGTTCCCGGCGGGAATATAAATCATTTCTGCCGTTGGAGATGGGGAGGAAGGGGCCGGTGAAATCAGAGAGGCGTATCCAGACTGTCTCCACCGCAGGAGCTGTAAAATAAAGGCGATCGTTTCGCTGTGCTGACTTTCGTGCTGAATCAGCCAGCGCCACAGGCGCTCTTCAAGGGAGGATGATTTGAGATAGCGAGTCACTTCAGCTCTGACAGCCTCTAAGTACGCTTGGATTTCTATTGGGGAGGGCAAATTTTGTCGCTCTGCTTTGGGTAGCCCATCAGCGGCAAAGAGCTGTTGATAGTGAGGAAAAGCGTTGGGCTGTCCCGCGCAGCGCTCCAATATCCAGTAGGACTCGGTAAAAGCAATATGTCCTAAATGCCATCCCACCGGACTGAAATCTGCATGGGCTTGCTGACAGAAAGTCTGGAGGTCTATATCGGCGAATAGCTCTAAGGTACTGGCACGACACTGATGGAGTGCCTCAAGAAGCTCATCCTTCGTCAACCGGGTTGAGGTGTAGTTCAAGATCTTCTCCCACACTAACAAGGGCGTGTTCTGGAAAACTATTCCAGTTTCCGTCAAATAGAGGTTCAGAAGCAACCATCACCGCATCAGGATAAAGGGGGTCATCTCTTAACCAGTAAAGCGTTGGCGATGGGGTTTGGTAAGCGTAGCGGGAAGCGACTAACTGCTTGCCATCGCTAATCACCAGATTTGCAGACAAGGAAACCTGGGCTTGCTGGGCTAGGCGTCGAAGCTGACCTAGAGTATTGGCAACTGCTTGAGCGAGGGAGTCCGATGTGTTTAAGTGATCGAGCAGGAGAGCCAGGATATGCTCGGAGTCGGTCGTCCCGTTAATTAACTGGTAGGTCTCGTCGCTGAGGGAGTCACGTATTGGTCGATACATTGTTTTGCGGAAATTACTGATAGCCCCGTTATGAATAAAGAGGAGATTTTTGTCGGTAAAGGGCTGACAGTTACTGAGATCGACGGCTTGACCAGCCGTAGCGCTGCGGACATAAGACAAAACACAGTGTGATTCTACGTACCGGCTCAATTGAGGCAGATTCAGATCGCTCCAGATAGGCAGAAGGTTTCTGTAGGTGTAGGGGGGAGTTTCCTGGTCAGCATGATACCAACCCACACCAAATCCATCGGCATTGGCAACCCCAGAGGACATTTCGCGGGGTTGATAGCTTTGGACGATCAGAGAGTGTTCGGGTTTGTAGAGTAGTTTGTCAAGCGGAATCGATGGACCGAGGTAGCTTAGGAGACGGCACATAGCTGTATTAAACGATACATTCTAGACGGGTTGAAGACTGTTCTTCATTCTGTCATAGTTATTTCCGTTTGGCTTCAGTAGCGATCGCCTTCTGTCAGCCTGTTGTTAGGTGAGAGATGTCTCTAAGTAAAAGTCGTTGTTATATATAACTATAATTAATACTGATTAATCCGGGATATTTTGGCAAATAATTGAAACTTGTAATTCGTCTAAGTGCCCATACTGTCGCTGTTATAGACAAAACTCGTGTTTTTTCCAGCTCAACATTTACTTTAGACAATTAGATAAGAATAGTTTATATCACATTTATTTAATAATTTCATTGCTAATGCGATCTCATCTCCCCGACTTTTTCCCGTAGTATCGAAAAGTGAGGTTACTGAAGCGCAAAGCGTTTTGCTCAGAGCCTTGACATTGAATTGAACAAATGCCGTTTTACTATAAGAGGAGCAATTTATGGCAAGCTACAATGTAACTTTGAAAATGCCAGATGGCGAACAAACCATCGAAGTTCCTGATGATGAATACATCCTCGACGTCGCTGAAGAGCAAGGTCTAGATCTTCCTTATTCTTGTCGTGCGGGAGCTTGTTCTACCTGCGCTGGTAAGCTCGAATCAGGTTCGATCGATCAGTCTGACCAGTCTTTCCTAGATGACGATCAGATCGAAGCAGGCTATGTGCTTACCTGTGTCGCCTATCCGACATCTGACTGCACCATCACCACTCACCAAGAGGAAGAGCTGTACTAAACGTCCTATTACCCTAATCCCTGTTAAAGCGCACAGTTAGCTGTGCGCTTTTAAATTTCGCCTCTCCAGGTGATGTGCTGCTCCGCAGAGCGACCACTCAAAGAACGGACGGCTATTAGCTCAATTTCTACCATCATGCCGGGTTGAAGATATTGTTTATCAATCGGTAGCTGGCCTAAGTTTAAGGTGAAGCGCTGCTCGTTCTGCCTGACCAGGCTCGCTGGAATCATTCCCTCAAACCTTGTTCTATACCGATGGACGGGTCTATTGTCGTAGCGATCGCGGGCCGTGCGATACTGAAGATAAAACTGCGTCGAGAGCATGTTAGATTTTCTGGCCTTGTCTATCAAATTAAAGCTGAGGGCGGCTTGCTCTCCGGATAATCCGACCTGAGTGAGCTGAGTTGCTTCTTCTCGCCTCACAATTTGGTTGATTGCGAGTTGTGCTGTCCCGTTTTGTTCGGAGAGTTGAGTGGCTAACCAAATATCTTCTGGAGATAGGATTTCCAGTCCGCCTACGGTTAAAGTCAGTTTTACCTCAGCATCGAGAAAATTGGCTGCTGAGGGAGTCGCTTCCCAAACAAGCCGGATAGCTTTCTCAAGGCGATCGCTATACTCGTAGTATGCATCGGATACAATCGAATTGGCAGCAAGCAGGTTAGCAGCCCCTAGCTTTGCCTGCCAGATATTTTTAGACAGTGTTAGTGTTTTTGTAGCTTCCAAAGAAGACAGCGTAACAACTTGGGTCGGATTGTCGTCTCGGAAATTTATTCCCTGCTTAATCAAATACAGGCTCCCCATCTGCCCATCGGCTCCCGCTTCACCGGATTTCCCTGGAGAACCGTAGGTTGTATAACACTGATATTCACCTGCCTCGGACTTTTCTAAGGCAGCCATCCTCAAAAGAGACAACTGACGACTTGGTTTCTCTTTCAGCAGCACTTTTGGCTTATTGATGTCTATATCAGGGATTTCGATATCATCAACATCGGGGATTTCAATCTCGTCGAAATCTGGCTGTTTCGGCACGTACTGACACGAACACCCCGTTCCCCTAGTCCCACCCCGCCCCCCTTGTCCTCCCTGACCGCCTCGCGCCACCAGTCGCACCTTCTTCAGGTCTTGCAGGCTGCCATACAGAACAAACAAGGAACCACCATCGCCACCGTCACCGCCGTCCTGACCGTCGCCACCATTCCCCGCTGGTTTGCTGAAGTTTCCAGCACAGAAATGGTTTGTTCCCGGTATTCCATCAAGACCATCGCTGCCGTCACTTCCCGAAAGGTTTAAAAAAACAGGAGCGTTAACAGTTACTAGATTCAGCATTCTATCCGGTCCATCCCGTCCCGGTTTCCTGGTCTGTTCCCGGCTTGAAGCCAGCAAGCTTCCTTGCTCACTTAAGTTAGAAAACTGGCGCAAGGAACAGAGTCCTGGCTGAGAAAAGAGGAGTAAAATGCTTGCAGAAGTTAGCGCTAGCGGGGACAGTTTATTAAAAAAAAGAGTCATAATAGAGACTTCAATCGCTTACTTTGTAAAGAGTTAAGTAGATGGGTGTAATTAAATTGAGTCGGTAATCGTCAGTCGTCCGTCGGGAGCTTTCGTTTTTTACAACTTTTATAAAGCTAGTTCTCCGTATTTCAACCAGGTTTGAATTTTGTTGACTAACCAAAGACATTCTTCTTCAGACAGCATGATTTTCAAGGAATAGCTTTTGTTCGCTCGAATAGTCACCCGATAGCGGCAATACTCCTGCCGATTAAAGGTTGCACGATTGACAGCAGTTGTGTAGGGACGAGCTGTTTCTACAATTGAGATATAGCGAATATCTGAAATACAGGCTGATTCGCAGTCATAGGCAAGTAGTGACCGATGGACAATCTTAAAAAAATTTCTGTTTTTATTGAAGTAGAGAGAATAAAACTGACGATTGTGAAGGACAAGAATAAAAAATAAGATTATAAAAAGAGTTGTGACTAAGGTTATGCCTAATGAGCCAAAAGCTGCCAAAGTAAGTTTTGCAGCGAACCCGACCATAACAACCGCTAACCATCCTACAAAGTAAATTAGGTAGATAGTCAATGAGGCTTTGCTTGTGCGGCGTCTATTTTTAATTTCTGGGTAAGATTTAAGATGCCTATTCCTAATCTCTGGGTGAGATTTATTGTTGGTATTTATTTCATTGGCAAACCTTATTTCTAGTTCATGATTAGATTTTTTAGCGAGCGTCAGAGTTGGTCTAATTTGTTCACGACCGCTTAGTGTTCCATGACGAACTGAGGGAACTAGACCACTCGATAACTGCTCTAAGGCTTCAAGCGCTTGTGCCGCCGTATTGAATCGTTCTTCTACAGTAGGTTTAGTTAATCTCTCTATCCAGCTCACCAGACTTGGGTGCAGGCTGACGCGATCGCGGAACTGGATTTGCAGGTTATGGTGCGGCAGATCGGCTGGATGTGCCCCGGTGACCAAATAAATGAGCGTTGCCCCTAAACTATAGAGGTCAGAGGCAGGAACGGCACGTCCGCCAAATTGTTCTGGGGGCATATAGCCATAGGTTCCCACGACAGTCATTGTGCCACCTTCAGTGGCCACCAAACTTTGGACTGAGCCAAAATCCACCAGGTAGACTTGACCAACTTGATGTCCTGAGCGACTAGTCAGCAAAATATTGCTCGGTTTAAGATCCCGATGAACGATGGCGGGGGAGCGTCCGTGTAAATAGATGAGGATTTCTAGCAAAGCTTGGGCAAGTTGTTTAACCTCGGCTTCGCTAAAGGTGCGTCCATTCTTTAGATGCTCTTCTAAGGATTTTGCTTCAATATAGGTTTGCACTAAAGCAAAGCCTTGGCAGTGAGGTAAATCAAGTTCAAAAGAGTCTAGATAACGAGGAATAGCAGGATGAGAGAGGTTTTGGAGAATTTTGGCTTCTCGCTCAAATAGCTTGAGGTGTTCCCATTCAAAATCTTGCCCAAACTTGAGGAGCTTGAGGACAACGAGGGTTTGAGCTTGCTCAAAGCAGCCACCGGAGAGACCTCCGGCGGGACTTTGAGTTTTAAGCTCCCGCGCTAGGAAAGTTTGTCGTCCTCCCTTGTTGCTAAGTGGCTGCAAAATTTCGTAGCGATCGCTCAATATCTGTTTCATGTCGATTAATTTTTTAACAGTGGTTAAGCCTGTCTTGCTCCTAGCTACCTTGCTCAAAAGAAATATCAGCTCTACCAATAAAACTGAATTGGATTACGGCAATGGTATTGGGAAAGCTCCAGTATCTTAATTGTCTCCGTGCTTTAATCAGCTCGAGCAGAACAACCATCTCAATCTAGAGCGCCGTCAGAGAGATGAAGAATTTCTTGCTTAATGAACTAAACATGAGGCGGCTGGCTAACTAGCTGGGCAATCTCGCTTTAACTTTGATATTTACCAATTACTCCGAGAATGGCTCCAGCCAGAAAAAACAGAGCCGGAAAGATGCCGAAGATATGAACTAAAAACATGCCAATACCGCCTATCGCCATTAAACTACTGCCAAATAATGGCTTTTTATTGACCATTCCGGCTCCTACTAAACCAACAATCGGTGCTGCCAAAGCCAGCAATCCATAAAGAATACCACCGAATCCGGAAGCCTCACTCAGTACAAGAGCTCCAATTGTTCCCCCAACAAATCCGGCGATCAATCCATAGAAGCCACCAATAATTCCTACTGCCATTGCTACTGTTTTAATATTCATTTGCCTCCTTTGAAAATCTTCTTTTAAATACCATAAAAAACCCGAGGCGAGGAGAAGATTATATTAGTTGTATATTTTTCTGCTTCTGCTCTCTGCCTTCTGCCTTTGTCTACTTTTTCTTTCAATTAATTTTTCTACCTAATAAGCATTTTGTCTTAATAAAACGTTCAATTTTAACACAAGGGCAATATTGATTTTTATACGCATCTAACGTAACCGTCGTAAACTAAATATTCATTCAACTTCAAGTAATTCTATTAAAAAATGTATTGCAAGCTGTCATTTTTAAACAAAAAGCTAGGGAAAAGAAAACTGTACAAGGAAAAGACAGAATTGTAGTTACTGCTTTTTTCACAATACCGACTGGAACGATAACGGATGTAGACAGCATAAAATCAACTGGTGCGTGGAGCGATATTAATCCAAGCTAAGAAACTAGATTTCACCGTCGTCTGAGAGGAATTTGAGTCCAATACTTTGAAGAACGCCAAAGCAGATAATTCCAGGCAAGACTACAACTACAAAAACAAGGAGAGGCATATTTCTTGAAGCCAGCCAGATATAGGCTTTTTGTGGTTTAGCTGGATCGTAGACGACAGGGACAGGATCACCTCTGCTGAGCCTCTTATGACTGCCGTGGAGCTTGAGATTATCTAAATGGTCAGTAGTTTCTAAAGTTTTTCCCGGCTGAGGACTAAATTTAACAGTGACAGCAATGCGTTTAAGTGGCGTTCCCCAAGGGCTAATTCCGCTTTTGTTTTCGATCTGAGTGACCTGACCAGATGTAATTTTCTTGCCGGCTGGCGAACGGGTTTCTAGCTGATAGGTTAGAACTAAACTGAAAAAATAGGTAAAGCCTAGAACTGTCCACGCACTTAAGAGCAGTACTACAGCTTTCGTTTTATCGATTAGAGTCGCTTGATATCTCATGATTTCACTCCATGCGTCGATGAGTCTCTTGCCTGAGATCGAGAACAGATACTAGTCGGGGCGAGGCGCTAGCCCCAGCAGAACAAGAAGCAATAGTAAAGCGATGAGCCCGGAAGGTTCGGGAACAGATTTCGGTGACTCCTCTGTAGCGATGGAAAACTCTATCGCAGGAGCATTAATAGAATCAGCCGCCGACAGATTACCATGACGAGTCGAGCTGCTGAGTGAAGAGGCAAGGGGAGGGGCAGTTAACCAACGACTGCCCACCGTTAAAGCAATCCAGCGAGAGGATGTTGATACGCGCGTGGCGGCTATCAGTGCGCCATATCGCCCATTCCGAAAATGAGGGGGATGCGCAAAAGCACTTACCCCCGCTAGCCAACCACTGATAAATAAAGCCCCACCACTGTCTCCTGGCGCTAGAGAACCTTCGAGAAAATAAGGTTGGGGCGAACCCAAGCGATTCGCCGTTCCCCCTGGATTATCAAAGTCGCTCAAGAGCAGCCGAGGCGACCATCCGTAAAAGGCTCCCGTCGCATCCACACGATTGTAGGCTCCCCGTTTGCGACCGTCATAGCGGGTAAAGCCAGTCAGACCCGTACCGGTATAGCCAAAGCCAACGTAGGTACCAAGTTGCCTCACTTCATTAAACCCAGCGAACAGAGGAGCCGGACTGATATTGTTAACGGCGCGGTTGAGCTGTACTAACGCCAGATCTGCCCCGACGAATTTATTTCTTCTATACTGAAGCCATCCTGGATGGGCGATGGAGCGCACGACTGAGTAACTCGACTGACCAATATAGAAAGTCGCCGCTCTCAGGTTATCGACACAATGAGCCGCCGTCAGCACCCAGGCGGGACGAATGAGCGTTCCTGAACAAATTCTGGAGGAATTAATCACCAGTTGACCAACGCTGACGAAAGAGTTGCCGCGAGCTTGGTAGTAAAAGTCCGCGTTATCGTGGCGAATGGTAATGGCTTGCACCGTCGGTGAAAGAACTGCTGTAGCGATTAGGGTCGTTATCGTTGAGAATATTAGTCGAGGGTTCATATTGATTTTCCTATCCTTAACTAGGGATTGATTCTGGCTTTGCTGTTGATGAAGTCGTCAGTCGAAAGTTTGATCGTGATGGTGTAGCCAGAAAAGCAGGTAGTAAAAAATGTTATTCAAGAAAAATTTATGGTTGCGTCATCTGCCACAGCTTGATTTCATAGGCAAGAGTTTCAGAAAGAGATTCATCTCTACCTAAAACACCAGAAGCACCGCTGAGTGGCTCACTAGCACTGGCTAAAAATTTCCCATCGGGACTAAAGGCAACGAGCTCGCTACCTGTATGCCACAATTTGATTGTCTCTTCACGACCGCCAGCGAGAATCTGACTATGAGGTTGAAAGGCGATCGCCTGTTAATAATCACCACCAGCACCACCCCCCCCACTCTCGCCGCCGCCGAAGCTACTGCCACCCCCTCCACTCTCACCGCCAGAACTACTACTGCAATCGCTACCCGAACCGCCGCTATAAAGCGTGTAGTCATTGCGGCTGCCACGATGTTGACCGTAACGACGACGAGAATTCCGACGACTGGCACTCACAATTAATAAAACAAAGCCAATGAGTAGCAAAACTAGAATGACAGTTGCCATTGGTTTAACTCCTTACGTGGGTTGTCTAGTTCACTCAAATTTCAGTTGCAGAGAAAGCGATACGAAGCTTAAATGCACTCTTATATCATTTCTTAATGGTGTTGCTACACAAACGAAGAGTGCTGAAACCTTTCTCCCTTCCGACAGGAACAATTTCCCCTGTTCCCTAACTACGCACCGATAACTTTACTTTTCAGAATTGGTATTAATAGCTGCCACCAGCACCGCCACCCCCACTACTGCCGCCGCCGAAGCTACCACCACCTCCACTACTGCCACTGCTACCGCCGCTACTGCAACCACCGCTGCCAATCACGCCGCCAGTAGAATGGCTTCTGCCAGCACTCCCATGACGCTGTTTGCGTCTGTTAAAGAGTAAACCGATGACGACTGCTAGAATGAGGAGCAGTCCAAAGAACGGTACTGAACCAAAGAAGTTGCCAGACTGACCTACTGAATCGGTTGTCTGCTGATGCGGATTTTGCAAAGCTGTGATTAAAGCTTGGGTGCCAGCTAGCGTACCGCCGTCATAGTCACCCTGTTTCAGTCGCGGCACGATCTTCTCAGTAATAATGTGGTCGACTTGAGTATCGGGTAAAATTGCTTCAATCCCATACCCCGTTTCAATTTCAATCCGACGTTCTCCTGTCGAAATCAAAAACAGTATGCCGTTATCTGCGTCGGCTTTGCCAATTCCCCAGTAATTGAATAAATCTGCCGCAAACTCTTTAGGAGAGTCTGCTGGTGCAGTATCTGGGACGGTAACGACAGCAATTTCGCTTCCGTTTTGCGCCTCCAAGTCAGTGATTAACTGATTGA
Source organism: Cyanophyceae cyanobacterium (assembly GCA_050331735.1). Taxonomy (GTDB): domain Bacteria; phylum Cyanobacteriota; class Cyanobacteriia; order Cyanobacteriales; family JBHJGN01; genus JBHJGN01. The sequence continues at coordinate 21,327 of JBHJGN010000015.1, read as the reverse complement.
GTTTAACTTCTGTGGTATCGCTGAGAACCGCTGCCATGTCTGTCACCCATGTGTCATCTTCTTGCCTAGGGTTCGGCACTGATTCGACAGTGACAGCCAGACTAGGCAACGGAAAAGCCACTGCCGAACTGCCTATAGTTGCAGTTGTCTTCAATTTGAAATCTGTAGTTAACATGGCTTGCTTTTCTGAGCTAATAAGTAACACGTCATCAATTCGAGTCCATAAAATTGACTGGAAGTTTGAGATTGCCTCACTTTAGTGAGATAAATATATCCTAGACGCTTTAAACTCTGTGGCAGACAAAAGCTTTACAGAAAGTTACACAAGTGAGACAGCAGCTCTAGATACGAAAGCCGTAGTGTATTAGGCAAATCTCTCTAAAGTAAATGTGAAATAATGGCAAGGGTAACCCTTGTGAACAAGCACTATTGTGATTTCCCAGGACTTTCTTAAGTCTTTAGCCTCTGAACGCGGCGTATCGGACAGTGAGCTCGAAGCTTTGTCGTTAGCGATCGCCGGACAATCTATTCCGGCAATTGCCAAACAGCTCAACATTCGAGAAGACGCAGTGCGTAAGCGACTCGGCGAGGTGTACAAAAAATTTCAGATTACTGGCATGGGTCCGGGGAAGTTAGCCAAATTACAGCAGCTTCTCATCTCTCTGGCTCGACAAAATCACCTAAGTGAGGTAGCTTCTGCCAGTAAAACTGAGGAGGACAGCAATCAAGCCCGCCAAGATTGGGGGGAAGCCCCGCCCGTTAGCGCCTTTTACGGACGCAGCACAGAATTGATGGAGCTAGAACGCTCTATAGTGAAAGGCTCTCGATTAGTTGCCTTGCTAGGAATTGGCGGCATTGGTAAAACTACCCTAGCCATCAAGCTGGCTCAGCAGATTCAGTCCGAGTTTGACTGGGTGATTTGGCGATCGCTGCGTCGTGCTTTGCCTGCCGACGAACTCCTCAGTGAGCTAGTAACGTTGCTCTCTCATCAGCCAACTAAATTAGAAGACATCGACGATCGAATCTCTCAATTAATCGAGCATCTGCGTCGGCAGCGCTGCTTACTTGTTCTCGACGATCTCGAAGCAGTCCTCAGTCGTGGTGTGGCTGGATACTACCGGGAAAAATATGAGGACTATGGCAAACTCTTCCAGCGACTGGGAGAAGAACCTCATCAAAGCTGCCTGATGCTCGTCGGTTTAGAAAAACCCAAGGAAGTAGCCTTCCTCGAACGAGAAAATCTGCCCGTTTTGTCCTGGCAGCTTGCTGGTTTACCAGAGGCAGATGCCAGAAAGATTTTGCACTCAAAAGGATTAGCTCAAGAGCGGGAATGGACAACCCTGATCAAACTCTATAGAGGTCATCCCTTGGCTTTGAAGATCGTCTCCGGCACCATTCAAGAGTTTTTTGGGGGCAGGGTCACGGATTTTTTATCCTACAACACTCTTGTGATCGGCGATATTGAGGATCTGCTCGCCGATCAGTTTGAGCGCCTCTCCGAACTCGAAAAGGATATTATGTACTGCCTCGCCATCGCCCAGGAACCAGTAGCGCTGCCTCAATTAGGGGAGCAAATGTTTTTACCCGTCGCTTTAGCAAACCTCCTCGAAGCCCTAGAGTCGCTCCGGCAGCGATCGCTGATTGAAAAAGGGCAAGACTCTATGATTACGCTACAGCCCGCTATTTTAGAGTACGTCACAAATCGGTTAGTTGAACAGGTTTGCGAAGAAATCCAAGCTCAAAAACTCGACAAGATACAGCTTCTGAGAAACCACGTCCTTGTTCAGGACAAAGATGGCATCAAGGAAGCTTCCTTCATCCCGATTCTCACGCGGATTCAGGACAAGTTACGCACTATCTTTAGGAATGAACAACTCATTGAATCAAAGCTGAATGACATGCAGGCTCTCCTGCAAGAAAAGTCCCTGCTAGAGGTGGGATATCTGCCAGAGAACGTTCGCCATCTGCTTGAGCTTGCTCAAAACTGAGTAAAGAACCGATTCTAGATAAGAGTATGCCTTACTGCATCAATCCCAACTGCCCGATCCGTGAAAATCCTGATGGTGTCGAACGATGCCAGGACTGCAATAATTTATTGCACATTAACGGACGGTATTGGCTGGTTCGACCGCTACGCGATTTGGATACCTCCCCCTATTTTGAGATTTTCCAGGCTGACGATTGCCAGCAGAAACAGCCGAAAGTTCTCAAATCTCTGAAGAGTAGCCAGTCTAAATACAGGGAACTATTTGAGCAAGAAGCCGAGATTTTGATTCGTTCAAGGCATCCAGGAATTCCGAGAGCAGAGCTAGGAGAATATTTTACCGTTGAGCTGAACAATGGTCAGCGGCTTCAGTGCTTAGCTATGGAAAAAATTGCGGGACAGGACTTAGAAAAGTGGGTGCAGAAACACGGACGAATTTCTCAAGATATGGCACTCCGGTGGCTCAAACAACTGGCAGAAATTTTGGGATACGTGCATCAACAGGAGCTTTTTCATCGCGATATTAAACCAGCTAATATTATGCGTAAACCCGATGGGCAGCTCGTGTTGATTGATTTTGGGACAGCCAGGGAAATGACCACAACCGTCGTCGCTGGGCAAACGATCACGGCAGTTCATTCTTTAGGCTACACGGCTCCAGAACAAATAGAAGGCCGAGCTGTTCCTCAATCTGATTTTTTTGCTTTAGGGCGTACGTTTGTTCGTCTGCTAACGGGGAAGCAGCCTCATGAGTTGAAAACTCGATGGCAGGACAGTGCGAGCCAAATTTCAGCTCCCCTAGCAAATCTAATCGACCGACTTATGGCTCAGTCAGTGGAAAATCGTCCTCAAGATACACACGCTATCCGGCAGCGTTTAGAGGAGATTGAACGCTCATTATCTGAGCCAAGCCCATCACCTCCTCCAGCTTTCCGACCGTGGCTAACGATTGGACTAACCATTGGTGGAGTTTTAATCGGTATTGGCATCAGACCCTACATCGAAAAACTGCCGGGGGTGTTCTCTTCCTTGAATGCCTGTGAATTTCCTGCCGATAACGTTAGTGCGATGGACTTCAGCCCAGATGGTCAGTATCTAGCCGCAGCTAGTTTAGATACAACAGTCCGAGTGCTCGATGTCGCTAGTGACGCTTGCTACCTGGAGTCCCACACCAGTGGCGTAGTCGCTATTCAATTTAGCCCAGAGCAGTCCACCCTAGCAACGGCTAGCCTGGATGCTACAGCACGACTGTGGCAGATTGATGCTGACGGCATTGTTCACTTTAAAACCTTCTGGCACAGCAGCCCCGTAGTCGCCCTCGACTTTAGCCCAGAGGGGCAGTATTTAGCTACAGCAAGCGCTGATGGTGTTGTTAAAGTCTGGGAAACAGCCAGCGGCGAACAGATGGCGCGACTAGACAACCCAACTTACGTCACAGCCGTTAGCTTCAGCGCCACAGGAAAGTATCTCGCCGTAGCCAAATTGAATCATCAAGCCCAAGTATGGGAGTGGCAAGGGTTGCACAGCAATCAACTCGTCGCGCTTCCTCAACAGGATGTTGTCGATGTGGCCTTTAGCCCAAAAGACGAACAATATTTGGCAACGGCTAGTGCGGACGGTACTGCCCAGGTGTGGAATATTACTAACTCTGAAGAAGTGGCGCACCTCCAGTATCAAACTGGTTTGTTAACAATCCGTTTCAGTCCCAACGGACAATATATAGCCACGACCAGTTCCGATAACAAAGCCCAACTTTGGGAGTGGCCAGCACACCGCTATGACCAAAAAGCAATTTTCTTACCTCAAGACAACGTGGCAGACGTCGCTTTCAGTTCAACAGGGAAGAACTTAGCAACGGCTGGTGCTGACGGGACAGCAAAAGTATGGCAGACCAACGGCAATGAAGTAGCAGAGTTATCCGACCAAAACAATTTAGTCACTGTTGACTTCGATCCCGCCAATGACAACTATCTTGCCCTAGCCAGCACCGATGGCACGGTAGAGATCGAGAAGTGGAAGCACGAGGCTAACAAACTTGATTAGTCACTGGTGAAGAGAGATTATACCATTTACCGAAAGTAGTCAGATAGTTCCTTAAACTAACCAAGCATTGGAGGTTCAAGGGCAAAGAGCTGCTGTGCTTCCCTTTCCCCCTTCCCCTTTCCCCCAACTCATCAAGTCTCTCATGACTTTTTCTAATTGGTATTAGCTCTAGTTTATGATTAGTCGTTAGCAACTGAAGCTCAATTCCCACTAATCACTGACTCTACAACCACCTACCTTGACTATTAAACCGGCTGTAAGGCGATGGCTCTTCCAACAGATTTGAGCTTACTCCATAGTTGTTAATTCGCAGTCGGACGTTCCTTGAGTCAATAGGTGTCGAGTCTCCCTCGCGGCATCCTGCATAGCCTGTTGAGGACTAGGATCACCCTGCTCATCAGGATTGAGAGCTTGGCGCAAATGTTTCTGCAACAAACAGGAGGCTTGGGCATACTGGGGAATGCGCGGACGGGCTACCCAATACCTGTCGATCATATTCAGCAGTTGAGGGTAGTGGCTATACTTGGCCACAATTTTTGGCTCAAAAAATAGCTGGCGACGGCTAGGGACCGAGCCATAGGCTAGAGTAAACTGCTGTTGAGCGGCAGCACTGGTAAAAAACTTAATGGCCTGCAAAGCAGCTTGGGGATGTTTGGTAGCTTTAGCAATTCCTAACCCCCAACCGCCTTTACAAACACTACTCTCCTCTCCTGAAGCATGGACCATTGGCTGAATTGCAATCTTGCCGTAAACAGAAGTTCCTGGTCTATTGGCATCAACCCACACGTTGGGCCAGTTCCGCATAAATGCAGCATGACCATCCCGAAATAAGCGACGGGTTTCTTCTTCTTCGTAGGTGGTAATCCCTTGAGGAGAAATGCCTGCTTCAATTGTCTGGCGTAAAAACTCTACCGCCTGAATGGCTTCTGGTCGATCTAAGCCTACCGCTCCGGTCTGGGAATTAATCCAAAAACCGCCATAGCCTTTAAGAATTTCCACAAACATGGCGATTAGAGCTTCGGTTTGTCCTTGCCACAGGTATCCCCAGCGAATTTGCTTTTGCAGCGTTTGGGAAATTTGGATGAGCTCTTCAAAAGTGTCTGGCGGCTCCAATCCTGCTTCTTGAAGTAAATCTTGGCGATAGTAGAGAACACCAACATCTGTACGGAAGGGCAGGCGATAGAGCCTGTGGCGATAAAAGCCGTTTTCAACCTCACTTACCAAAAACTCTTCTTCTAATTGCTCTTTGTCAAACTCATCCGTCAGATCCATCAGCCAGCCTGACTCGGCAAACTCCGGAACCCAAATAATGTCTAGGGAGATGAGGTCATAGGGCGAATTTTTTTCAAAGGCAGCGACTAAAAATCTTTTGAGCTCATCGGTCCCATCTGGCTTATCTAAGATACTGTTATCAGCATTCAGCAGAGCGATGCGAATGTGAGGGTGTTTGTCTTCAAATTCCTCGATCAGCGGTTGCCAGTAGTCAGCTTCACGCTGCGACACGACGAAAGAGAGCGTCGCTGGCTGAGGAGTGCAGGCACTCAGCAGTAGGCCCACGAGCAAGGCACACAGTGCTAAAGCCGGCATTGGGCGAGGTAGGAGTTTGGGCAGATGGCCAGACTGCTGGCGATGCTTCATAAATTAGGCAGCGCTGATTGCCTCAAGTTAAAGTTGAACTCAACCGCGCTGCTTCACGGCTAACAGTTCAGTTCCGTCATGGTTAGTAACAGTATAAAATATTGAGTCAGACACAGCGCCAGACGAACAGAAAAAAACCGATCGCGACTATGCTCATGAAGCACCTGCACTCCCCTCTCGCGGCGACCTCGAAAATTGCCAAGACGCGATTATGGTTCAGCTTGAGCTTACTCGTAGCGGGTTTCTACTGCTTAGAGGCGCTCCAAGAAGCTTTTGCTAGCAATTACGTGGTTCAGGACGATGCCCGACAGCACGTATTCTGGATGCAGCGGTTTCTCGATGCGGAGCTATTTCCTGGCGATTTAATAGCTGATTACTTTCAGTCCGTGGCTCCCGTGGGCTACAGCTCTTTCTATCGCATCTTTGCCGAGTTAGGCCTAGCGCCAGATTTACTGAACAAGCTGTTGCCGCTGGCGTTGAGTCTGATTGCCACCGCCTACTGTTTTGGCATTGCTCTGCAAATGCTGCCAATTCCCATCGCTGGCTTTTGGTCAGCGCTGTTTCTCAATCAAAATCTCTGGATGAGAGACGATTTGGTGTCGGCAACGCCTGCTGCCTTTGTTTATCCGCTATTTTTGGCATTTTTATACTACTTACTGCGACGCTCGCTGCTGCCGACTCTGGCGGCGATCGCCCTGCTCGGACTATTTTATCCTCAGTGTGTGTTTTTAGCGGTTGGCGTATTAGCGTTGGGACGGTGGCACTGGGGCGGCAGGCGCTTCCGCACCCGCAGAGACTATCGGTTTTGCGCGTCTGGAGTAGTCGTTGCGGTGCTCGTTTTGTTACCCTATGCCCTGCAAACGTCGGAATTTGGTCCAGTCGTTACCTTTGAACAGGCTCGAGCCCTGCCCGCCTTCGCCGAGAGAGGATGGTCGCATTTTTTTGACGACGGGTTTTGGGATTACTGGATCTGTGGAAAACGCAGTGGCTTCCTGCCCCCAGAATGGTGTCGGATTATCGATAAGCATTCGGTCTGGCTGTTGCCTCCGCAAATTTGGGCCAGTTTGCTGTTGCCGCTGTTGCTGTATTACCGGGCTAAATTGCCGCTGGTTGCTCGAATCAGTCCCAAAATTTCTCGCCTGCTTCAACTGCTGCTGGTTTCGGGCGCAATGTTTCTATTGGCCCATTTATTTCTGTTTAAACTGCATCTTCCCAATCGCTACACCGAACACAGCCTGCGAATTATCGTAGCGATCGCTGGGGGAGTCGCACTCACTATTATCATTGATACTCTATGGCACTATCGGCGAGCGGCGATCGCCACTTCACTCTGTACCGTTATTCTCGGTGCCACAGTCGTCTTCTACCCGAGTATCCTTAGAACCAACGACTTTCCGTTTCCGGTGACGCAGTATACAGAAGGTCAAGTTCCAGAACTCTATCAGTTCCTGCTCTCGCAGCCGAAAGAAACTTTGGTAGCCTCTGTCGCTCCAGAAGTGAACAGCCTCCCCAGCTTTGCCCAACGCCCAATCTTAGTCGGGGGTGAAGGGTTCGTTTTGCCCTATCATCTGGGATACTACGGCGAGATGACGCAGCGGACGGTCGAGCTCATTAATGCCCAGTACAGCGAAGATTTGCCAGCCGTTCAGCAGTTCGTTCGTCAGTACGGCGTTGATTTTTGGCTGCTGGAACGGACGGCCTTTTCTGTAGACTACGTCGAGCACCATCCCTGGAGCGGTCAATACTCCGCCTTCCATCAAGCATCCGCTCAACTGCAACAGGGAGCTGTCCCCGCGTTATCGACCCTTCAAAAGCGTTGTTCAGCGTTGGCAACTGACAGTTTAGTTGTTTTAGATGCACAATGTATTCTAAATTCATAGCTGGTATGATTGAATGACTCAATTCTATGGTGGGTGACGCGTCTCCAACTATGCAGCGACGGATTCCGTTCAAGTTTTTTTTGATCGCTTTAATCGGACTCGGAGTCGTCCTCAGATTTGTCAACCTTGAGCAGAAATTTTATTGGGGCGATGAGGTCCGCACCTCGATGAGAGTGGCGGGCAATACTCATCTGGGAACGGTTGCAGAACTGTTCAACAACCGCATCATTGAGGTAGAAAGCCTGAGACCCTATAAGTTTCCCACTCCTGAAAAGGGCTTCGGCGATACCATCGCCGCCCTCACGACTCGCCCAGAACATCCCCCACTCTATTTTGTTTTGGCGCGACTGTGGACACAGTTTTGGCTGCCGTGGTGGGGAGACTCGGTAGCGATTATTAGAAGTCTATCGGTGTTGTTTGGTTTATTGCTATTGCCAGCAGTTTACTGGCTTTGTCGAGAACTGTTTGCTGACCCATCCGCCGGACTGATTGGTGTGGCAGTGGTCGCTATCTCTCCGCTTCATCTTCTCTATGCCCAAGAAGCGCGACAGTATGGCTTATGGACGCTAGCCGTGGCGCTTTCTGGGGCGGCGCTGTTAAGAGCGCTCCGACTGAATACCCGGTCCTCCTGGAGCCTCTATACGGCGACAATTATTCTCGGTTTATATTCCCACCTGCTGTTTATTTTTTCGATTGTGGGCCACGGGATTTATATCGGGCTGACTCAGCGGGGGAAAGGATTGGCCTATGGGCGATCGCTCTTCGTTGCTGCTGCGGCCTTTATGCCTTGGCTCATCGTGATTTTGAATAATCTTAACCACGTCGGCAACATGGCCGCCGAGGTGCAAAAGGCGACGGATTTAGCCTATCTGAGCGATCGCTGGTTTCGCAATATTAACCAGGCGGTGTTCAACGCCAATCTGGGGTCTGCCAATCTCATTGTTGTTCTGCTAACGGGTTACGTGCTGTGGTTTCTGTACCGCACCGCCCCCAAACGAACCAGTCTGTTGATCTTAACGTGGGTGGGAGTGACGGCGTTAGCGCTGATGCTGCCCGATCTGATTTTAGGGGGAACTCGTTCGACGCGGGTCAGATACGTAATTCCCTGCTATTTGGGAATACAGATGGCGGCGATTTATTGGATTCAGGCTCAACCGCCGTGGGTGAAAACCCGGTGGCAAAAACTCAGTCGGGGGTTAATTATTCTTTTTTTGGTATTGAGTGCGATCGCCTCGACTATTGCGGCTCAGTCGGAACTCACTTGGAATAAGCACTACAGCAAGTCGAAATACTACCGAGAGGCTGCCCAGGCGATCAACCAAAGCGAACGTCCCTTAGTGATTAGCGATGCTTTTGTCAACGATATTCTCACCACCAGCTATCGACTTGCTCCGCACGTCCATCTTAAACTCGTCACCCGACCCGATGCCGATATTCCCGATGGCTTTAGCCAGATTTTTTTGTTTAGTCCGTCAGAAGCGTTAAAGCAGAGTTATCAAGCTCACTACCAGTTAGAATTGGCTGCTGAGTACAAACGAGAGCATAAGCTGTGGCGGGTGAAGCAATGAAGGCGATCGCTAAACGACATCCATTCATCCTATTTAAAGGGCAAACGTTCTGGTTTTGCTTGAGCATGACGTTGGCGGTGTTCTATGCCTACTTGGGGTGGCAGGAAGGCTGGGGCGAATATGTGGTCCAGGATGATGCCCGTCAGCACGTATTTTGGATGCAGCGGTTTCTCAATCCGGAGCTGTTTCCAAACGATCTGATTGCTGATTATTTTCAGTCGGTAGCCCCAGCGGGCTATACCTGGCTCTATAAAATAGCGGCTGCGATGGGGATTCCGCCGCTGTTGTTCAATAAGCTGATGCCCACCGTTCTCGGCGTACTGACCACGGCTTACTGCTTTGGGGTCAGTATGCAAATCCTGCCCGTCCCCGTCACCGGATTTATGGCGGCGGTAATGCTAAATCAGAGTTTGTGGCTGGAAGATTCCTTAGCTTCTGGAACGCCGCGGGGCTTTGCCTATCCGCTACTGTTGGCGTTTATGTACTACCTGCTCAGAGGAGCACTGCTGCCTTGCTTGGGGGCGATCGCGCTTCAGGGATTATTCTATCCTCAGTGCGTGTTTCTTTCTGCTGGCGTACTCTGCCTACAGCTTCTGCGGGGGAAACGCTGGATTGGGGTGGCGGGGTTAGGAGTCGCTATTGTGGTTCTGTTGCCCTATGCTTTAGGCACGTCGGAGTATGGTCCTACGATTAGTGTAGCGGAAGCCCAGGCGTTGCCGGAGTTTAATCGCGGGGGGCGCTCGGGCTTCTTTACCAATGATTTTTGGGATTTTTGGCTGACGAACGGGCGGAGCAGTATCTTTGGCTCTACGACCCTGATGCCGGCAACGCTGTGCGCGGGATTTCTATTGCCCGTTCTGCTTCTCTGGAGACTGCCGCTGCGTCGTCAAGTGAGCGAGCGGGTGAGTTTGCTCGGGCAGCTTACCCTAGTATCGTTGGGACTGTTCTTTGTTGCTCATGCTGTGCTGTTTCGCCTGCATCTGCCTAGTCGCTATACGCAGCGGAGCCTAAAAATTGTGTTAGCGTTGGCGGCAGCGATCGCTTTTACTCTATTACTCGACACCGTTTTTCGCTGGGCACAACACCCGCAGCGCTTCCGCTTGGCCAAACAAGCCGTGGCAATTCTCTTGGCTGCCGCAGTCGGAACTGCTGTTGTCCTCTATCCTTACTTTTTGGGCGATTTATTCCCGAAAACTCGCAATGAAACGGCGACGGCAACGGAACTCTATCAATTTTTAGCGCAGCAGCCTACCGATAGTCTGATTGCCTCTACCTCCAGAGAAGCAGATTTTCTGCCCACTTTTGCTAGACGATCGGTTTTAGTGAGTCGTGAGTACGCCATTCCCTATCACGTTGGCTATTACCGCCAATTTCGTCAGCGAGCCACCGATTTAATTACGGCTCAGTATAGCCCGAATTTGGAGACGGTACAGCGTTTTATTCAACAGTACGAGGTAGATTTTTGGCTCCTAGAAGACAATACGTTTACGCTCTCGTACCTCAACGAGGGGGAAAACAAGTGGCTCAAGCAATACCAGCTAGCCACCGCCGAAGCTGTTGATAGCCTGACTCAGGGAGAGGCTCCCGCTTTAGCAAAGTTAGTCGAAACCTGTGCCGTTTTTGAAACGCAAAATTTTACTGTTTTAGCCGCAGACTGTATTGTTGGCGAGGGAACTACTCTCTCTGAATCTTTAAAGCCCTAAATTCTGGGTAGGCGTTTTTCCTGTAACTATCTCTGTTGCGATCGCTCCAATATCAGCATTCTTTCTACTGGGCACCGTTTGTTTTAGTGGGTAATTGGCTCTAAGAATTTTTCTGCTGACATTATTTATCTTTCTAAATCTTCTTTCGGATCGAGTGACGTTGACAAAATTGCTGAATTTCTTCTTGAGGTAGATTATACCAATTAGAAAAAGTCATGAGAGACTTGATCCGTTGGGGGAAGGGGTAAAGGGGAAAGGGACGCACAGCAAGCCTTTCCCTTTTAAGAACCAACTCTTTGTTAGTTAGGAGAACTATCTCACTACTTTCGGTCAATGGTATAAACTCAAAAACTACCGCTGGAAATTTCGATTCATCCAGCGTTTTTTCCAGTGGCTAGTTGGCTCTAAACGACTTTGCTGTTGTTCCTGTTGCCGTCGTTGCACAATGATCTCCGCAGCATCCTGTAGCCGAGGATCGCGATAAGGAACGGCAGCCCGAGTGTTGAGATGTTCCCGTTCCTGTGGGGAAAGTTCAGAAATACTCTCACGACTAAAGCTGGCAACAGTTCCAGGAGATTGTCGCCCTGTTCCCTGGGTAGGGCCAAAGGTAAGACCCGCACTTTTCAAAGCGGTGCGCACCGCGGCTGCGCAGGAATAAGTCGCCAGTCTCCCTTCTGGGGCCAAACGTTGAGCGACTAATCCTAAAAACTCGACGGTCCAGAGTTGGGGACATTTGGGAGGCGAAAACGGATCGAGAAAAACTACGTCTGCTTTCCCCACAGCATACTGTTGAATGGTCTTCCTGGCATCTCCGATTAAAAGCTGAGCCTGCACCCGTTTGGTCTGGACCTGATGAAACTGCGACAGAGTTTCCAACAGATTAACGATCGGGGAGTACCGGGCTTCGTCAAGAGCCGCTGCCAAAAGCTGGTGCTCGGTAGCGTGGAGAGGCACAGTTGGGTCGGCTTCTAATCCAGTCAGCTCCACCCGGCATGATGGATTAATGGCCCAGATGGTTGCCAGGGCCACAGCACTATTGTAGCCGAGTCCGTAGCAAACATCTAAGATTGTGAGCGAGCTGCTTTGCGCTTTTCGGGCAACGTGACACGGACCGACAAATTTCTGTTGAGACTCCAATCTTGCTCCTGAATAGGAATGAAAAGCTTCATCAAACTCAGCAGAAAAGAAGGTAAAAGAGCCGTCAGCAGTTGGGACAGGATGAAACGGGGCCGCCATAAACTATAAAAAACGCCTCAGATGAGGCGTAGTATCACTAACGTGTTCTGAAAATTGTAGAAAGAGAGATGCTTTTAGCTAGGGTCTCTGTAATCGGTCGGACGGTCGACTCTCTTTTCAACCACAATATCTCGGTTAGGATGTTCTTGACGGTTAACGGTCCCAGGCTGATTGTAGTCGGTTGTTGCTGACGGGTTGGTGTATCCAGATGCGGTGGTCTGGTCGATTGCACCCGTCGCTGACCCACGATATTCAGGCGTACCGGGCTGATTATGGTACTCTACTCTGTCCTTATCGCGACCCTTCAACCCAGCTAAACCAAATAAACCTAGTAAGCCAGCTAACCCTAACCAGCCCCAGTTAGCCTGTTCTTCGATGCCTTCCATAGTAGCTGCCACTTCTGCCTGGGCTGCTTCTGCTGCCGATTCAATCTGCTGCTGAGCTTCTTCAGTAGATGTTTGAATTCTCTGCTCGGCTGCTTCGCCAGCCGCTTCGACTTCTTGTGCTGTTTCTCTAGCGCTTTCCGCCGTTGCTTCGCCAGCCGCTTCAACTCCCTCGACCGCTGCTTCCCCAGTAGATTCCAAGCTATCTACCGCCGCTTCTCCAGCCTGTTCGAGGTTTTGCTCGGCTTCCTCGATATTCTCTCCAGCAGTATCAAGATTCTGCTCTACTGATTCGGGCGATTCTTCTACCGGATTGAGCGGGTCTTGCTCTTCTTGAGATAAAACTGGCACTCCCGATGTCATTGCCGTTATGCCAAGAGTCGCAACGCTAATTCCGACTATTTTTTGCATTTTCATATAGTTACTATTCCTCTTGAGTTCGGTGTTTCAGCAAAATAATTATTGAACTTCTCTGTAGAAGCGACTTACTCGCGATTGCCTGTTTAAACAAGCTTTAAATGAAAATAAGGTTGCTAAGGCAGGAGACTTGAGTGTGCAACAGACAAGTGTATTTTTTTCTGTCTAATATTACCGTTATTCAATAACTATTTTATGAGAAGATATTAGATTAACCTCCGTCCGCAGATGGAATCTTTGTTCAGTTCGTTATTTCTCCGGGCATAATATTCTAGAAAATTTCGTCACTAATATTTCAAACCGCTGCTCGACTATCAAAGACCTCGCGCAGTGCTCCGCCTATAGCGCGAAGCGCTTAGGGGGTGGTGTAGCGCAGGCAGCTTGAGCTGCCGTCATCAATCTCGGCCTGCTGCTCAATATATTGCCGAATAACCGCTAGCGGCGCTCCACCACAAGCCAACAAGCAATAGGTACGGCTCCAGAGGATAGGCTTGCCTCGATAAACGCGATTTAGGTGCTCAGCAAACTCTTTGCGAATCAGTCTTGATGAAACGGTTTTCAGATTGTTGATGAGCTTCGATGGCTGCACCTTGGGATTGACCGACATCAGAACGTGCAGGTGATCAGCTTCGCCATTGAACTCAACCAAGCTGCATTCCCCTTTCTCAAGCGTTGCAGCAAAAATTTCCTCAAGGTGACGACCCAATGAAAATGAATGAGGTATGAGCAGTGTCTAAGCTTGTTGAATTGGTCTTGCATTGGCTGACGACAAGCTAGAATAAAGTCATGACAACCCTGAACTACGAGTCCAAGATACAACCGACTAAGCAGTAGATCGAACAAATCGAACATGATTTGGAAGTCTGTCGCCAGGTTTGGAATTACGCATTACGAGAGCGCAAGGACTGGATTGCTTCGCGACAGTGTCCGGTTAGCACTTGCTCATTGCGTAGCGAGTACATCAGGCCTGCTGATGCTCCCTAATCTCCGGAGGGTTAGCGGGATGAGCGTCAATGCTTACGAGTGCTGTATCTCTTGCCAAACGACCATCCTCCAGATGCACAATTCGGTCAGCAATATCTAGAATGCGGTTGTCGTGGGTGACCAGCAAAATGGTGCTGCCCTGCTCTTTAGCTAAGTGCTGCATGATCTCCACCACATCCCGACCAGATCTGCTGTCTAGAGCGGCTGTCGGTTCATCTGCCAGCACCAGCTTAGGCTGACTGACCAACGCGCGAGCGATCGCTACTCGCTGCTGTTGACCTCCTGAAAGGTGCTGAGGATAAAAACTGGCTCGCTCTCCTAAACCCACTGCTGTTAAGATGTTTGTCGTTATCAGGCTTCGTTGGGCAAAGGGAATCTCGGGATGCAGTCTTAACGCCATGCGCACGTTTTGTTCTGCGGTCAAACAAGAGAGTAAGTTATGGGATTGAAAGATAAACCCGATCTGATGGCGAACTTGAACTAATTCATGTTTGAGCGCACCATAGAGTTCTTGTCCTAAGATGTTAACGCTACCTGACTGTACCGATCGTAACCCTCCAATGAGCGTCAATAGCGTCGTTTTTCCGCTCCCGGAAGGGCCCGTCATAATCACAATTTCCCCGGCATAGATCTCTAAATCGATATCGAACAGCACCGATTTGCGTAATTCACCTTTGCCAAAAGCATAATTGAGATGATTAATTGTAACGACAGTTGAGGACATAGTGAATAGTGAGTAGGTAGTGGGTAGTAGTTAGGGGAGAGTTTGATGAACCAACTCCTAAAATACTTCCACAGGAGCGGCTGATTGAAGTTTACAGATGGCGATCGCCTACTTGATAGCTTATTTTGCCTTGTGTTATTTCTCTGCTATAACTAACATCTCATAATCTTCAGTCGTCAATTTATCATTGCGACTAAAAGCACCGAGCTTTGCGCCAAATATATCAATAGTTTTATAATTGAGCGTTTTCAACAGCCAGGTTATTTCGGATGGAACATAATACCTTTCGTTACATTTCAGTTCTTTTTTATTGCCAAAATCGTCCTCGATCTTTGTCGTACTGTGATCGCGAAACGTCATTAAATCAAATGAATGATTACTATATTCGGCATTTCCTTCTTGACTTGCCGAAGCGAGAAAGTCTTTCACCGAATGAAACAAAGGAAATAATCCGTTTAAGGTGGTAAAAATTAATTTTCCTTGTGCCTCCAGAGCAGTGCTGGCATTGCAAAGAATTTGAAAGTTCATATCGTCGGTTTCCATTAAGGGAAAAGCTCCCTCGCACAGCATGATCGCCAAATCGAATTCAGCACAAAAAGCAAGGTTTCTCGCGTCATGTTGTTCAAAGCCAACTGGCAAATTTTGTGCAGATGCCTTTGCTTTGGCTCTGGCCAACTGAGCTTCTGATAGGTCGATTCCCGTGACCTTATATCCTCTTTTTGCTAGTTCAATCGAATGTCTGCCCGTTCCACAGCCAATATCTAAAATTCGGGTGTTTTTATCATAGTTTATTTCTTGTTCGATAAAATCACATTCTCCAATTGTTCCTTGAACAAAACTCTCGCGATCGTATTTCAGGGCATAGTTTTCAAATAATTCTTCATACCACTGTTTCATCATGTTTTCTCCAGAGCTACGATATTTACAATTGCCTATAAACAGCTACCTGAAACCTAAAATACATCTGCGGGATCGGCAGAGTGAAGTTTGCGAATGGCGATCGCCCCGGAAGCCAAACACATTGATACCGTCAAGAAAAATACTTTCAAAGCAACACCCGACTGCATCGCCAGTGGCATCTTGGTCAAACTTGCTAGCAAGCTATACATACCAATCGATACTCCAAATCCAGGAACAAAGCCGAGAATGGCGAGAATAAGCGCTTCTTGAAAAACTACCGCCAACAAGCTTGTGTCTGGATATCCCATTGCTTTGAGAGTGGCATATTCTGCCAGATGATCGTTGACATCAGCATATAAGACTTGATAGACAACCACAACTCCCACGACAAAGCCCATCGCTACACCAAAGTTAAAGATGGTTCCGGCAGGATGGTTTTGATCCCAAAATTCTTTCTCAGCGGCGATCAGTTCTTCATGCGTCATCACCGAAACAACATTCGGTAAAGTCGCCTGCACTTTTGCTTTAACTGTAGTGACAGTTGCATCGGGCTTGACCTTGAGTACGCCGACCTTCAGGTTCTCAATACTGTCTGCACCATATAGTCGCAGATAATTCCAATCGCTGGTGATCAAGTATCCTTCCACAAACAGCGTACTCCCAAACGTAAACATCCCGCTAACGCTCACTCTCCGTCCTGATATTTCTGTGGTGATTGGCTCGCCTCGGTCAAACGTTTCCGCAATGGGCCCTAAATCCGGTCTCGCTTGGCGATCGACTAGCACTCGATCCGGTAGCTTGATGTTCTCTAGCTGTTGATTAACATCAGGCAAATTTAAGATCGGACGAGCGGGATCAAAAGCTAAAATTGCGACATTGGTCACTTTTTTATTCCAGGGATTGACCCAGCCAGCGTGGGAATAGTAGAAGGGGCTAGCGGCAGCCACTCCTTCTACCGCAGCCGCTTGATAGAGATGGCGACGAGAAAATGTTTGACCATCATCGAGGAATTTAGCCCGCGCGCTGACGAGATATAAATCACCGTTGAAATGTTCGTGGAGACGAGTGACGCCGCCAAAGAGGCTGTTGTAAAAGCCAAGCTGCATAAAAATGAGGATATCGGCAAAGGCAATTCCTGATAACGCAACCAGCAAACGAACTTTCTGATGACTGAGTTGTGCCCAACCCAAAGGAGGTTCTTTGGTTAATCTTTTAAGTAGAGGTTTGAAGAACATTTACTCACTCCCCACATCAATCCGCACCCTTACCTGTAAATTTGTTAATCCCGCCACTCTGTGGCTATCTTGAGGATCGAGACGGACCTTTACTTCAACAACGCGGGCATCTTTATCAGCAGCCGGATCGGCATCCAATACATCTTGTTTCTTGATCTGCAAGCCAATGTGCTCTACGGTTCCCTGTAAGCTGCCATCAAAGCCGCCGTGTTCGCTCGTGACGATGGCTCGCTGCCCAGTTGCGACTTGACTAATATCGGTTTCATAAACTTCCGCGATCGCATACATTTGTTCGGTGCGTCCCAGCTCAACAATGCCCTCGCTGGTGTTGACCTGTTCGCCAACGTGAGTATTGATTTTAAGAATTTGCCCAGCGACAGGAACTCTCACGTAGTAGTCATCCAGTTCCTCCTCAATGCGCTTTACCTGGGCGATCGCATAGTCTAGCTCAGCTTGCGCTTCTTGCAGATCGACCGGACGCACTTCCTGTAGCTTGGCGAGCATGGCTCTTTCTTGGGCAATCTGCTCTTGCAGAGTAGACACCGTTTGGTCGAGGCGGGCTTGAGCCTCATTGAGTCTGGCTTGTGCTCTAGTATAGGTTTCCCGTCTGTCGTCGAGTTCTGCCGTGGTCACGGCTCCTTCATCGTGTAGAGCTTGATAGCGCCGATAGTTGGTGGTGGCATTGCTCAGTTCGGCTTGAGCGTCAGAAATTTGAGCTTGCCGTTCGAGGGTTGCCGTTCTTACCTCGGCTTCAAAACGGGCAATATTGGCTCTTTGGGCAGTAATTTCAGCCTCCTTCGCTTCTCCCGCTGCAATCTGAGCGAGCTTTGCTCGGTAAATTGCCACGTTTTTTTGGGCTTCCTCCAGGGCTGCCTGTTTCTGGTCTAACCCTTGCAGAACGGCAATGATCTCTCCGGCTGGGACGCGATCGCCTTCTTCCACCAGCAGTTGGTTAACGCGGCTATCTTGAGCGTTAGCCACCGAGAGTTTGATCACTTCTCCTTGCGGCTCCAAGCGTCCTAGCGCTGTGACAGAGGTAATCTCAACAACGCTGGTTGTCGCAGGGGGAGGAGGAGTTTGAGACTGAATATAGAACCAGTAAGTAGCTCCTGCACTTACAGCAGTCCCAACGGCGATCGCAATGACCCAAGGCTTCACCCTCTTTCTTTTCGGGCGAGAGGGGGTCGCTTCTGGAGGCGCTTTTTGGTACTGAGTCACTTCCATGCTGATTACCTGCGTCACTCAACTTGCTCTACATCTATGGTCGAACACAAAATTGAGAAACTTGTGAAGGGAAGCTGCAAATAGTTAGTAGGTAGTCGCTATCTATGAATTTTCTGGCGACTAACCACTCACTCAAATCCTACCGAACAACTTTTGACTCCTTCAGCCTCACAACTTTCCCACAATTGAGCGCTAATCTAGCGTCAGACAGAGACAGGGAGGAGCGTATGGATGCACAAGCTCTGTTGAAACAGTATGCAGCCGGAGAACGAGACTTTAGTAGAGCAGAGCTAGCAGAAGCCAAGTTAGCGCAAGCGAAGTTAAGCGGTATCAACCTAATTCGCGCTGACTTATCTCGCAGTCACTGCCAAGGAAGCAATTTAAGCGGTGCTTTTCTCGTCGTTGCTAACATGGCAGCAGCCAATTTTGAGGGAGCCACGCTGATTGTGGCGAATCTAAGCGGTGCTGATTTACGAGCAGCCAATCTTCGCTGCGCGAATCTGAGCGAAGCTATCCTGACCGGGACAATCTTGATTAGAGCCAATTTATCACGAGCCTGTTTGCGGGGAGCTATCTTGGCCGGAGCTAACCTGAATGAAGCTAACCTGATAGAGGCCGATTTACAGGGAGTAAATCTTTATGGGGCCGATCTCCGCAATGCCAACCTACAGGGAGCTAATTTAGACCACGCTAACCTGCGGGGCGCAAAGCTTGAAGGAGCAATAATGCCGGATGTGCTTCCCGTTGACCTTAGCAACTTTGTTGGAGTAAGAAAATGAGCGATGCCAACCAGTTACTCGCACAGTATGCTTCAGGAGCCAGAAATTTTGCCGGAGCCAATCTCAATGGAGTTTGCCTGTATCGTGCTGCTCTTCGAGAAATCAATCTTCAGGGAGCTAATCTAGTTGGTGCTAACTTGAGTGGAGCTGACTTAACCCGGGCCAATCTCAGAGAAGCTAACCTGATTGGCGCTAATCTCAGTGCCGCTACCTTAACCGACGCCAACCTCAGTGGAGCCGATTTGATCGGAGCTAATTTGGGCGGAGCAAAACTGGGGC
The DNA here is from genome assembly GCA_050331735.1 of Cyanophyceae cyanobacterium. Lineage (GTDB taxonomy): Bacteria > Cyanobacteriota > Cyanobacteriia > Cyanobacteriales > JBHJGN01 > JBHJGN01. The sequence goes on along the minus strand of JBHJGN010000015.1, from coordinate 2,350 downwards.
AGGCCAATTTAACAGAAGTTGCTCTCAACGGCGGTAATCTCAGCGGAGCGAACTTGAGTGGCTCTAATTTAACCAGAGCCTCGCTCAGGGGAGCCAATTTCAGTGGAGCCGTTTTAAACACAACCCTAACGGAAAGCAATTTGCGGGGAGCGAATCTGAGTAGCGCGAGCTTGTTAGCAGCCGACTTGAGCGGAACCGATTTAAGCGGGGCCAATTTAGCCGGGGCAAATTTGTCTAGGGCGAGCCTGTACGAAGCGATTTTGATCGGAGCAAATTTGAGCGGCACTAATTTAACGGAAGCTGATTTAAGATTAGCTAATTTTCAGGATGCCAATCTGAGTCAGAGCTTGCAAGAGGCAAGTTTGTAGGAATCTTATATTAAAGGAGAAAGTCAAGAGCGGCGCTGGTAATGGAAGCGCGATCGCTCCTCTTCACGAGTTTCTCAAACTCTTTAGCTAGCTTAGAGGTAGATAAGTCCACTTCAAAGTAGAGGTGAGCGGTCATGAAAAAAAAGCTTTTGGACAGTGGTTGCCTGGTTCGATGACGTCCTTGGCAGGGATAACCCTAGCGATAACAGCAATGGCAACGGGGCTATCCCTGCCAGTTTTAGCGGAACTGCCGGAGGCGATCGCTCAACGCATCGAAACCCTCAAAAACTCCCAGCAACGCTGGCTTGAGGTCGATCTCTCCGACCAACAGTTGACGGCTTGGCAGGGAAATACTACGAGCCAGACAATCACCGTGTCTACTGGCAAACCATCAACCCCAACTCCAATAAGGGTATTTACCATTCAGCGGAAACTTCCTCAAGACAGAATGCGGGGAGCCGACTACGATGTTCCTAACGTTCCCAGCGTGATGTACTATCACCGGGGTTATGCCATTCACGGAGCCTATTGGCACAATCAGTTTGGCACCCCTGTCAGTCACGGCTGCATCAACGTACCTGTAGAAGCAGCTCAACAGCTCTTTCAACGGACATCGGTAGGAACGCCCGTTGTGATTCATCAGTGAGCTAGCGGTCCGACAGGAAACAAAGGGACTGTGGACGAAGACCAAACTCCTTCACAAGTTCCTCAAAATGTTTGTTTACTTTTAAAAGTAGAGGGCGCTTCAGGAAGCTATCAACGGCGACCTGATAGCGTTACTCAACGTTCATCAATCGGATTGGAGGTTACTATGGCACTAGTTCGTTGGCAACCCTTTCAAGAATTAAGCCACCTAAGACAGCAGATGGACCGTTTGTTTGGAGAACTAATGAGCGATCGCAACTGGGAAAGCTTGTCAGGCAATGGCAATATCTGGGCCCCGGCGATTGAAATTCAAGAAACCGACCAAAACATCGTTGTCAAAGCAGAAATTCCTGGTGTTGAAGCCCAAGATTTAGACGTACAGGTGGCTCCCGAAGAAGTTTCGATCGCCGGAGAACACCGCGAGGAGAAACAAACCGAAGAAGGAGGAGTTTTCCGCTCGGAATTTAACTACGGTCAATTCCAACGTCGAATTCCTCTCCCCGTCCCCGTTCAGCAAGAGCAGGTCAAGTCTGAGTTCAAAAACGGCATTCTCACGCTGACTCTGCCTAAGATAGAGGATGCCCAGCGCAAAGTTGTCAAAATCAAGGTAGAGTAGCCAGAAAGACTGTTGGGATCGGGAGCGAAGCGGCGTTAACAGTCGTTTACTTCGCTCAATCGCGAAGGGTTGGTCGCTAGCTATTGCAACTACTAACGACTAACCACTAACTCTAGAAACCTCATCGGATGTGCAAAGCAGACATCAAAATTTAGCAACACTCTTTGTCTGTTCCATCGGTAGCTTCACGAGTTCCTCAAGTTTTGCATCTACCCTAGGAAGGAAAGAGTACTAGAGGTTAATTATGTCAAGAGCCTATTTAGTCACCTTTCGTCTTGCCGCTGGTCTTGCTGTTGGTTTTTGGGGAGTCTCCAAACTATTCTTTGTGTCAAGCTGGGTTGTTACGAAAACGCCTTTTACGGCGAGCTTCCCTTCAACGCCTCTGTGTGGGTATATCTGCTTGGTATCGTGCAAGTGGCGATCGCCATAACGCTCATTGCTAATCTCTACCGCAAGCCAGCAGCTTGGATAGCCGTGGCTTTTTCTGTCGTTAATCTGGTAGTCAGTTTTGCAGCGCTAGCAAAGCCAGAAAACCCGATTCTAGGCAATCCTGCCCCTATCGGCATCAAGCTAATACCAGTTAGAAAAAGTAATAGGAGACTTGATGAGTTGGGGGAAAGGGGAAGGGGTAAAGGGGAAAGGGAAGCACAGCAGCTCTTTGCCCTTGAACCTCCAATTGTTGGTTAGTTTGGGAACTATCTGACTACTTTCGGTAAATGGT
>JBHJGN010000014.1:0-75168 GCA_050331735.1 Cyanophyceae cyanobacterium | reverse complement strand
GAGACAGTTTTCTCCCAAGACCGCTAAAAAAGTTGATTTGCTCATCAAAATAGCGATGTATCTCATAAATCCTCAGCATTTGCGTAACTGGTTTACCCACTGCTGTTATTGTCCCTCATAAACCTGCAAAGCGCTGTAAGTGGGCAGATTTGAGCAATGCCAATCTATACAAAGCTAATTTGGAAGGAGTCAATTTACAAGAGGCAAAACTATAGCAAACCCGTTTAGTAGATACTGTGCTTAAAAGGACAAACCTACGCTGTGCGTATCTGTTGCAGGCTAAGCTGTTGCGGGCTAATCTTGAAGACGCTGATTTGCAGGGAGCGAATTTGAAAAAAGCTTATCTTGGTCAGGCGAATTTGAAAAGGGCAAATTTAGCAATGGCAGTGTTGAACTGGGCTAACTGTTGGAGAGCAAATTTGGAAAAGGCAAATTTGGACAACGCTCATTTGCTGGAAACCAATCTTAGAGAGATTGTCGGCGGTCGTCCCTGTCTACTAGAGCGGTATACCAGCATCAAAAAGCATTCATTATCAGTTCAGCATCGTCAGCTTCACTACAAATATCATCAAACACGGGCGAGAGCCGATCAAGTTTGGAGTTGCTCCCGTCAGCTGCTAGAGCAAGCTAGTCAAGTGCAGAGTCAGTCCCGTCAGCTTCGGGAAAATCTTCCTCAGTCAGCAGTAATGTCGTTTTCTCCGTTATCAACTCAAGTTGGTGTGAACAAAGAGTAAAGAGCGATCTTTCCAAATCACAACAGTGAAGCTCAGTCAGCCTACCGCGACAAAGATCTATTTGAATAGTAGACAATCAACCATTAACTATCAACTAATACCATTTACCGAAAGTAGTCAGATAGTTCCCAAACTAACCAACAATTGGAGGTTCAAGGGGAAAGAGCTGCTGTGCTTACCTTTCCCCTTTACCCCTTCCCCTTTCCCCCAACTCATCAAGTCTCCTATTACTTTTTCTGATTGGTATAATCTTGCTGTCTCACTTTCTCCCGAAATTCAAGAGCAGCTTCAAGGGGATCGTCACTGACTGCATACTGAGCAAGCATTGCTAAATCTAGGTCGGGCAGCACCTCACTGTGCTCAATCTGTTCGTAGCTTTCGCCGCGCAGGTGATACAGCTCAAACTGATTGTTTTTGAAGAACCAAACCTCCTGCACTCCCAGTCGTTTGTAAACTTCCAGCTTATCGATACTGCCGCTGGTTTCAATCACCTCAATCGCGAGATCGGGGAATTCTTTATCTGTCTCGATGCAGTAGGATTCATCTGGTTCGCTACCGCCTCTTCTTTGTTCTTTGCGGAAGGTTGTGGAACCGAGGGGAAAATAGCGAATGCGCTTTTCCTTAAAGTAATCCTCTAATAAGGAACCAATGTTGGATTTGTTGCTTTCATGACGACGGCTTGGCGACACCAGCTCTAGCACTCCATCTAAATAAGTCACTCGGTACTTCGCGCTATCTCCTAACTCCTCAAGAAAGGCTTCATAGCGTTCCCAGCTCACGCCACTAATAAGCTGCCGCTGTTCTGGATCACTCGCCTGTAACCGTTCGGATAAGTCTTGAAGTGAAACCACAAACCATCCTCCATCAGCTTTCTACTACCGTCATTATAAATTTGTGCTGGTCTTTAAGCCTGTATTCTTCCTTCACACAAGGTTTTGCATAATAATGTAGAAAAGTCATAAAACTTATTCTTTCCGTCATTGCTAGCCCACACTCTCTACCGGCCATTATCTCAATGAACAGTCCTCGCAAACGTCTTTCACAACGCCCCTCGATTATGGATATCTTAAAAGGACATAACGGGACTCCCCGCGTCCTCACTTTTGATGGCGCGATGGGAACCTCCATTCAGTCCCAGGAATTAACCGCAGCAGACTTTGGAGGACCGCAGTACGAAGGCTGTAACGAGTACTTGGTGCAGACCAAACCAGAAGCCATCGAAAAGGTTCATCGCAGCTTTCTAGAAGTGGGAACAGACGTAATTGAAACCGATACCTTTGGCGGCACGTCCATTGTCCTGGCAGAATACGACCTAGCAGACAGGGCGTACGCTCTCAATAAATCAGCCGCAGAACTGGCGCGGCGGGTAGCCGATGAATTTTCTACTCCCGACAAACCCCGCTTTGTCGCCGGATCGATGGGTCCAGGAACGAAGCTGCCCACCCTGGGACATATTGACTTCGATACTCTCAAAGAGGCGTACGTCGAACAAGCCACCGGACTCTACGACGGTGGCGTGGATCTGTTCATTGTCGAAACCTGCCAGGACGTGCTGCAAATTAAAGCCGCCCTCAACGCCATCGAAGAAGTGTTGGCCGACAGGCAGCGCCTTCCCATTATGGTTTCGGTGACGATGGAGGTGATGGGCACGATGCTGGTAGGCACCGAAATCGGGGCAGCGCTGGCTATTTTAGAACCCTACAACATCGACATTTTGGGGCTGAACTGCGCCACCGGTCCCGACAAGATGAAGGAACATATCAAGTATCTCTCCGAACATTCGCCCTTTATCCTCTCCTGTATTCCTAATGCAGGCTTGCCCGAGAACGTTGGCGGACAAGCGCACTACAAGCTAACGCCGATGGAGTTGCGCATGGCGCTGATGCACTTCGTAGAAGATTTGGGAGTACAAATTGTTGGCGGCTGCTGCGGGACGCGACCTGCTCACATTCAGCAGTTGGCGGAAATTGCCCAAACTCTCACCCCCAAAGAACGCCATCCTCACTACGAGCCTGCGGCTGCATCAATCTATAGCCCGCAGCCCTACGAGCAGGATAATTCATTTTTGATCATTGGCGAACGACTCAACGCTAGTGGGTCGAAGAAGTGTCGGACGTTATTAAATGATGAAGATTGGGATGGACTCGTTTCGTTAGCCAAATCCCAGGTGAAAGAAGGGGCACACATCCTCGATGTCAACGTAGATTACGTGGGACGGAATGGCGAACGGGATATGCACGAACTCGTATCCCGGCTAGTGAATAATGTCACGCTGCCGCTGATGCTAGACTCCACCGAATGGACCAAGATGGAGGCAGGATTAAAAGTTGCGGGCGGAAAGTGCATTCTCAACTCCACCAACTACGAAGATGGAGAAGAACGGTTCTATCAGGTTTTAGACCTGGCGAAGCGGTACGGCGCTGGCGTGGTTGTGGGCACCATCGATGAAGACGGCATGGCGCGAACGGCAGAGAAAAAGTTTGAGATTGCCAAGCGCGCCTACGATGCCGCGATCGCCTACGGCATTTCTGCCCGCGAAATCTTTTTCGATCCGCTGGCGTTGCCTGTCTCTACCGGAATCGAGGAAGATCGGGAGAACGGTAAGGCCACCGTGGAGGCAGTGCGCCGCATCCGCGAAGAATTACCGGGGTGCCATATTGTTTTAGGAGTGTCTAACGTCTCCTTTGGCCTCAATCCAGCGGCGCGACAGGTGTTGAACTCGGTGTTTCTTAACGAGGCAATGGCGGTGGGGATGGATTCTGCCATCGTTAGCGCCAGCAAGATTCTTCCCTTGGCCAAAATTGAGCCAGAACATCAGGAAATCTGTCGCGATTTGATCGATGATCGCCGCCAGTTCGACGGAGACATCTGCACCTACGATCCGTTAACCAAACTAACCACCCTATTTGAAGGGAAAACCACCAAGCGCGATCGCACTGCCGATGCCAATCTTCCCATCAACGAACGCTTAAAGCAACATATTATCGACGGCGAAAGAATTGGCTTAGAAGACGCCCTCGATGAGGCCCTCAAGCAGTATCCGCCGCTGGAAATTATTAACGTCTTTCTCCTCGACGGCATGAAAGTGGTGGGCGATTTGTTTGGTTCTGGGCAGATGCAGCTTCCGTTCGTGTTGCAGTCGGCGCAGACGATGAAAGCCGCCGTTGCCCATCTCGAACCCTACATGGAAAAGGAAGACAGCAGCAGCGCCAAAGGCACCTTTGTGATTGCCACCGTCAAAGGAGACGTTCACGACATTGGCAAAAACCTGGTTGATATTATTCTCTCTAACAACGGCTACAAAGTCGTCAACCTCGGCATCAAACAGCCCGTCGAAAACATCATCGATGCCTACAAAGAGCATAACGCGGACTGCATTGCTATGAGTGGCCTACTGGTTAAATCGACAGCGTTTATGAAGGATAACCTAGAAACCTTCAACGAGGAGGGCATTACGGTTCCGGTGATTCTCGGCGGTGCCGCGTTAACGCCGAAGTTTGTCCACGAAGACTGCCAGAATGTTTATCAAGGTCAGGTCGTCTACGGCAAAGATGCCTTCTCGGATCTGCACTTTATGGATAAGCTGATGCCTGCTAAATCTGCCGGAGAGTGGAACGATCGGCAAGGCTTTTTAAATGAAGCGGAGGAAATTTCCGCGACCACCAATGGTCATCAAAACGGCAAAACGCCGCTCAAAGAACCGGAAGACGTTCCAGTTGAGCCACAGCCTGTGGATACTCGTCGTTCTGAGGCCGTCGCTTTAGATATTCACCGTCCCACGCCGCCTTTTTGGGGAACGAGAGTGTTAAACCCAGAAGATATTTCCTCGGCAGAAGCGTTCTGGTATTTAGATTTACAGGCGCTTGTGGCAGGACAGTGGCAGTTCCGCAAACCGAAAGGACAGTCGAAAGAAGAATACGATCAGTTTTTGACAACCGAAGTCGATCCCATTCTGACTACCTGGAAGCAGCGCGTCATTGAAGAGAACTTACTCCACCCCACTGTCATCTACGGCTATTTCCCGTGCCAATCGGAGGGAAATTCCCTGCACATCTACGACCCCGTCGCGATGCAAAAAGCCGAAACACTCCCCGCAGGCATCAAGCCAATCGCCATTTTCGAGTTTCCTCGGCAGCGATCCGGCAAGCGGTTATGTATTGCCGACTTTTTTGCCCCGAGGGAATCAGGAATCGCCGATGTGTTCCCGATGCAGGCAGTGACGGTAGGAGAAGTCGCCACTGAGTTTGCTAAACAACTATTCGACTCGGATCAGTATACCGACTACCTGTACTACCACGGCATGGCGGTACAAACAGCAGAAGCCCTCGCAGAATGGACTCATGCCCGCATCCGCCGCGAATTAGGCTTCGGCAACCGAGAACCGGACAACATTCGGGACGTGCTTCAGCAGCGCTACCAGGGCAGCCGCTACAGCTTTGGCTACCCGGCTTGCCCCAACATTCAAGATCAGTATCGGCAGCTAGAGCTATTGAAGTGCGATCGCATCGGCATGTACATGGACGAAAGCGAACAGCTCTATCCCGAACAATCCACCACCGCCATTATCGCTTATCATCCGATGGCTAAATACTTCAGTACTTAGACTAGAAGTCCGGTGCGGGACAGTTTCCCCTTTTCCCGTCGCTAGCGCGACTGTCGCGCAGCGACATTAATTAAAGTGACAGTGCCTTCAAAGGGAACCCTTGGTCTGATAGACTTTTGAGATGAACAGTCCGCCGCCGGAGTGACGACGGGGTTGGTGTTCGTTTTAATCATGTAGTAAGAACCCGCTGGGGAATCAGCTTTAGGGAGGAAAAACGTGGAAGGCACGCTGGGATTAGAAATTATTGAGGTCGTAGAACAAGCGGCGATCGCTTCAGCCAAGTGGATGGGAAAAGGCGACAAGAATACGGCAGACCAAGTGGCCGTTGAAGCGATGCGGGAGCGCATGAACAAAATTTATATGCGGGGACGCATTGTGATTGGAGAAGGAGAGCGCGATGATGCTCCGATGCTCTACATTGGCGAAGAGGTGGGCATCTGTACTCGCGAGGATGCCAAAAGCTATTGCAACCCTGACGAGCTGATGGAAATTGATATCGCCGTCGATCCCTGTGAAGGCACGAACTTAGTGGCTTACGGGCAGAATGGTTCTATGGCGGTGCTGGCGATTTCCGAAAAAGGCGGTTTGTTTGCGGCTCCAGATTTTTATATGAAGAAGCTGGCGGCTCCCCCCGTAGCCAGAGGTCATGTCGATATCAACAAATCCGCGACAGAGAACCTCAAGATTATCTCTGAGTGCATGAATCGCTCCATTGAAGAACTCGTGGTGGTGGTGATGGATCGCTCCCGCCACAAAGACTTGATTCAGGAAATTCGCGAAGCCGGGGCCAGAGTAAGACTGATTAGCGATGGCGACGTATCCGCCGCGATTTCCTGTGCCTTTGCCGGAACGAACATTCACGCCCTGATGGGCATTGGCGCAGCCCCAGAAGGAGTCATTTCCGCCGCCGCCATGCGCTGCCTTGGAGGACATTTTCAGGGACAGCTCATCTACGATCCAGAAGTGGTCAAGACAGGATTGATCGGCGAGAGCAAAGAAAGCAACCTAGCTCGACTCAAGGAAATGGGCATTGATAATCCCGATAAAGCCTACAATGCTGAAGAGCTAGCTAGCGGCGAAACGGTGCTGTTTGCAGCCTGCGGCATTACCCCGGGAACGTTAATGGAAGGAGTGCGTTTCTTTCACGGCGGAGCGAGAACCCAAAGCCTAGTCATCTCTAGCCAGTCAATGACAGCGCGATTTGTCGATACGGTTCATATGTTTGAGCAGCCAAAAACTTTACAATTAAAGTAAGAGTGATCGCCTTTGGAGCAGCGGCAAGGCTCTTGCCGCCTCTCGCTCCTAATTAATAAACATCTATTTGCAGTCACCGGGTTTAGGGGTGACTGCGGTTATTCATCCCATTTCGCTCGATAATTTTTTGTTAAACGCCAGACCATAAAAGCTTTGGAGAACACATGAATATTGCAGTTGTCGGTCTTAGCTACAAGACAGCGCCAGTAGAAATTCGAGAAAAGCTAAGTATTCAAGAAGCCAAAATTGAAGAGGCTATTAATCATCTCCGCAGCTACCCTCACGTTGAAGAAATTGCCATTATTAGCACCTGCAACCGCTTAGAAATTTATGCAGTGATCCGGGAAACCGAGCAGGGCATCAGAGAAATTACTCAGTTTCTCTCGGAAATCGGCCAGATTCCGCATCAGCAACTGCGGCGCTATCTGTTTGTTCTGCTGCATCAAGATGCTCTGCGGCATTTGATGAGAGTGGCGGCGGGGCTAGAAAGCTTGGTGCTTGGAGAAGGACAAATTTTAGCTCAGGTGAAAACGGCTCACAAACTAGCTCAGAAATATCAAGGCATCGGTCGCTTGCTAGACCGCCTGTTCAAACAGGCTATTTCGGCAGGAAAGCGCGTCCGCAGCGAAACCAGCATCGGTACCGGAGCCGTATCAATCAGCTCCGCCGCCGTTGAACTCGCACAGACAAAAATTCCAGATTTAGCATCCTGCCGCATTACCATTGTCGGGGCAGGGAAAATGTCTCGCCTGCTGGTGCAGCATCTTTTAGCTAAAAAAGCCACCTCGATTTCCATCGTTAATCGTTCTCCGCGACGGGCGATTGAATTAGTCAATCAGTTCCCGCAGGCCCAGCTCCAGATTCATGCCCTCACGGAACTGTTAGAGGCGATCGCCGCTGCTGATATCGTCTTTACCAGTACCGCCGCCACCGAACCGATTCTAGATCGAGCCAAGCTAGAGCGTGTGGCCCGCACTCCGCTGAAGATCTTTGATATTTCAGTGCCCCGCAACGTCCACGCCGATGTAGAAGCGATGGCGATGGTAGAAGCCTACAACGTAGACGACCTTAAAGCCGTTGTCGCTCAAAACCACGCGGCTCGCCGTCAGATGGCCCAAGAAGCCGAAGCGCTGCTCGAAGAGGAAATTACCAACTACGAGCTGTGGTTGCGCTCCTTGGATGCGGTTCCCACCATTAGCTGCTTAAGAACAAAAGTAGAAACCATCCGCGAACAGGAGCTAGAAAAAGCCCTCTCTCGTCTCGGCACAGAATTCGCCGAAAAGCACCAGGAAGTCATCGAAGCGCTGACTAGAGGCATCGTCAACAAAATTCTGCACGAACCGATGGTACAGCTTCGGGCACAGCAAGACATCGAAGCCCGCAAGCGCTGTCTGCAATCGCTACAGATGCTGTTTAATCTCGATAGCGAAGGTCAGTATAGCTAGAAATAGAGCGCAGGAAGAAGTAGGTTCCTGCTTCTTCCTCCTGCTTCGGCTTCCATTCTCCTCAATAGCAATGCTTCACAAGTAGAGTAGGCTAAAACCTTTCCCCCTTTCCCTGACTACGCATCTGTCACTTCACTCAGAATTGGTGTAACTCCCTATGTCTCCTCAGATTGAGAAAATGCGGTGGACAACGGCAGACTTAGACTTATTTCCCGACACCGATACCCGTTATGAAACGATTGACGGAGAACTATTTGTGACCAGAGCGCCCCACTGGAAACATCAGAGGATTGCAGACAATATCTGCCTGGCTCTCAAATTGTGGTCGCAGCAAACGGGATTAGGACAAGCTGTCACTGCTCCGGGAATTGTCTTTACCGATGCGGATAACGTGATTCCGGATGTGGTGTGGGTAACAAACCAGCGTTTGGAAACCATCCTAGATGAAGCCGGATATTTAACGGGCGCGCCAGAGCTGATCGTAGAAGACTTGTCGCCTGGGGAAAAGCAAGAGCAGAGAGATAAAAAATTAAAGCTCAAGCTTTACTCCGTACAAGGGGTTCACGAATACTGGATTGTCGATCGTCTCAAACAGCAGCTCGAGATTTATCGTCGGGAGAAGGCTACTTTAAAATTAGCAGCAACTCTATTTATAGAAGACTGCATTAGTAGCCCCTTACTCCCGGAGTGGAGTTACCTAGTCAGCAGTGTTTTTGCATAAATCAATGCTCCTCGACTAGGCAGTTGCGCCAGCATTGAGCTTAGCAATCAGTGCCTCTACTCGTTCCTTGACCTCATCTCGAACGCGGGGAAAAATCTCCGGTTGCTCTGCGGGGTCGTCGAGCTGCCAGTCATCAAAGTATTCCCGCGTTACCCATTCTGGCGGTAGACTAACGCCACAGCCACACAGAGAAATCACCGCATCAAAGTTTTTTGGGTTGAATTCGCTCAAAGCATTGGAGGTTTGGTGACTAATATCAATTCCGACCTCTTGCATAGCAGCGATCGCTTCAGGACGCACTCGGCTCGCTTCTAATCCAGAACTGGTGACGGCAATCTTGCCAGCACCTAGAGTTTTGGCAAACCCTTCCGCCATTTGGGAACGGGCCGAGTTTTTCTTGCACACAAACATGACGCGCTTCATAGATATCGTTTTCCTCGATAAGTTATACCATTTACCGAAAGTAGTCAGATAGTTCCCAAACTAACCAATAATTGGAGGTTCAAGGGCAAAGAGCTGCTGTGCTTCCCTTTCCCCTTTACCCCTTCCCCTTCCCCCAACTCATCAAGTCTCCTATTACTTTTTCTAATTGGTATTACCTGGTGTGAAAAAAAATAGTGAAGTCGGGAATCGGGTGTTAGGTAAAAAGTGTGCTCATTTTTTCGGTTGCTCTACTGCTCAAAAGTAGTGAGAAATTCTTTCCCCTTTCCCCTTTTCCCGTCCCGCACCGGACTGTCCTTTCCCCATCTTTAAACCCGATTGGCATTAATCACTGTGCAATTTACCCCAATGGGCGAGCACAGCGGGGATCGCTCAGGGTGGCTTTTTCCGGTTCGCGAGGAAACCAGAAAGCAGTGCGCTTGCAAACTTTCACCAGCATCAGCATCACTGGGACTTCGATGAGGACTCCCACCACCGTTGCTAAAGCCGCCCCGGAATTGAGTCCAAACAGAGTAACGGCAGTGGCAATAGCAACTTCAAAGTGATTGCTCGCTCCAATCAGCGCCGCTGGTGCGGCATCTTCATAGAACATTCCCAGCTTTTTGGCTGCCAAGTAAGTAATTAAGAAAATAAAGTTAGTTTGAATAAAGAGCGGCACCGCAATGAGCAGAATGTGGAACGGGTTGCGCACAATTAAGTCTCCCTTGAAGGCAAACAGCAACACTAGCGTAATCAGCAGCGCCGCTACGGAGACGGGACTGAGGTATTTTAAAAAAACGTTATTAAACCAGGCTTTCCCTTTGTGTCGCAAAATCCAGGTGCGCGATATCGCCCCGGCTAGCAGCGGCAATCCGACATAGATCAGCACCGACAGCACAATTGTTTCCCACGGAACTGTCAAATTATTGGCCGCCAGCAGCCAGCGTCCCAGAGGAGCATACAGAAATAGCATGGCGAGCGAGTTGATCGCCACCATTACTAAGGTATGGCCCTGGTTGCTAAACGACAGATAGCCCCACATCAGCACCATAGCCGTACAGGGAGCAATGCCCAGCAAAATTGCGCCGGCAATGTAGGAGTCGGCTAGAGCTAACTCTGCTCCTCGAATTACCTCGGTTCCTAACAGCAGCGGACGAAACAGCCAGCCCAAAAAGAACTGAGCAAATACCACCATCGTAAAGGGCTTAATCAGCCAGTTCACCACCAAAGTGAGCACCACGGGCTTCGGGGTCTGCGCTGCCCGCTTAGCCTGCCCAAAATCAATTTTGACCATGATGGGGTACATCATGAAGAATAGGCAAATGGCAATCGGGAGCGATACTTGGTAAATGCTCATCGCCTCTAGCGTTACGGCAATACCGGGAAATAACCGGCCCAGAAAGATGCCTGCCACAATACACAGCGCTACCCAAATTGTCAGATAGCGCTCAAAAAAATTGAGATATCCTCCGGCTTGAACAGCTTGTGGATTGACGTTGGCTTGTTTGGTACTCATTGAGTCCTTTAAAATTAGCTAAGAGATTGTTAAGTAAGTGGGTAGAATTAAACCGAAAATGAAAGCAGACTAGCTGTTAGCCGTTAGGTCTCCTGCTAAACTCGCTAAGAACTAACAGCTAACGGCCCAGAGCTGTTAAACTCTGCTAGAAACGCTTGGTCTTTCGCAGCAATTCGGCAATGGTGAGATCGGGCTGTGGTCCACCATCAAAGGCGGTTCCCGTCTCTCCCTCCTGAAAATTAACCCGGGCGATATGATAGCCCTCTTCGGTGAGCGGAACGTAGCCAACGCTACCAACCTGTTCAGCGGCGGTTTCTAGGTAAAACTGCACGAAATCTGGGACGGCTGGGTTATTCTGGGCGGAGGTGTAGTTGACGTAGATAAACAGAGGACGGGAAAGCGGCTGATATTCAGCATCGACAACCGTTTCTATAGAGGGAATAACGGCTCCACTTCCGCTATCAACTGCGAGTGCCTTGAGATCTTGATTTTCCTCGTAATAGGCAAAGCCAAAGTACCCCAGAGCGTTAGGGTCTTGACTAACGCCTGTTGCTAAAACGTCGTCATCTTCGCTAGCCACAAAATCACTGCGGCTCTCTCCTTCAATAACCACTTCTGTAAAATAGTCGTAGGTTCCCGAATCCTGTCCTGGACCGAAAAGAGTAATCGGTTGATCTGGCCAGCTAGAACGCACCTGGTTCCAGCGAGTAATTTCTCCTTGAGCGCTTGATTCCCAAAGAGATCTGAGTTCTTCGGTGGTAATATCCTCAGCCCAAGTATTTTGCTGGTTGACCACTACCGTCAGGGCATCAAACGCAATCGGCAGCTCGATAAAGCGCACTCCCGCTTCATCACAGGCGGCCAACTCAGCCTCAAGAATCGGGCGAGAGGCATTATTAATATCAGTTTCCCCGGCGCAGAATTTTTCAAAGCCGCCTCCGGTTCCCGAAAAGCTGACGTTAATCTCGACCGGCTCGGGCTGAGTTTGCCCGTAGGCATCAGCGATCGCTTCCGTAATCGGAAAAACTGTACTAGAACCATCGATCGTAATTGGCTGCCGCTGTTGTTCCTGCTGAGCTGTCGGTGACGCACAGCCAACGGCCATGACCGCTAAACTACAGCCAGCAATAGTCGCTTCGATCAGTTTTCTCATAACTTTGCTCCCAATTGCTTAAAAAGTTTAGATCTCTCCCTGGAACCAGTGCGATATACCAGTCCAGCAAGTATCTGCTCAAATTAAATCATCGAGACATTTAAACCTTCCTATAATTTCAACAAAACTTGAGATATCTGAACTGTTTAATTGTATCAAAAAAAATTGATATGAAAAGCAAACGAGTTAGTGTCGAGACAAATATTTATGAGACAAGACAATCTGCTGTCGCTCAACTACACTGTTAAACTCTCAATCCTTTACTGCTAAAAGTCTCGAGGTGAGTTACATCCGAACTTTTTCCTCGTCTGGGTTTTGTGCAAATTGAGGGAGCTTTGGGAAAGCTAAACGTTAGATAGCCCAAGAAGATTATGTCTCGTCTTACCCCTAAAGCCTGGAAGATTTTGACCGATGAAGTCGCTCAATGCACTGCTAATAGCACTATCGCTACTGAAGTGCAGCGGGACATTCTGCTAAGGCGACTGCAAAAATTACAGGTGCAGCCAGGAGCTCCGCTTAATGAAGCAGAACTGCGGCACATTGTTAGCGATATTTTTCCTAACTTTGACCGGAAAGTATTAAAAGCTGCCGCAAAAGCTAATCGTCCTCCTAGTCCACTGCAAAAAGTTCCGGTGGTCATTGCTTGTTTCGCTGGCGTTGTTGGTTTGGGATGGGCCGTCAATCTACCCTACCCAATGATTCGCAGACCTGTCGCCAGAGTCGCGCCAATTTTACTATTGCCCAGCTATATCAGTATGGATCGCCATTACCGAGAGGCGCTTGCCCACGTCGAACAAGCCGATCAGCTTGTGAATTACGCTACCAGTGCAGCAGATTTTGAACTCGGGGCTGAGAAAGTGGCAGCGGCAAAACAGAATTTAGAGGCTCTGCCAGTCTGGTTTTTAGGATACGAACCCCAAGCTTACTGCCAGTGGTTTAGCTGTCACTGGCGCTTTACCCTCGATGAATTCAAGCAGGCGCGGACTGGCATTGCCCGCATGGAAGCGAAAATTTTTCAAGAACAAAACGCTATGGCGCAACTCGAGCAGACAGAAGCGAATTTGCTTGCTGCCAAACAGCTCTTTTATCGCTCAGATGCTGCCCAGAAACAAAGAGCGATCGCTCAATGGCAAGCCGCTATCGATCAACTAGCTCAGCTTCCTCCCTCTACCCTCGCTGCTCAACTAGCACAAGCTAAAGTAGCGTCCCATCAACGAGAGATTCAAAACGCCCTCTAAGCTTCTTCTGTATCATGTCAGCGTTGATAGATGATTGTTGATGGCACTCTATTCCCCCATTAACCAGCAACAATCAACCCAAAATTAAGTAGTGTTGCTTCAGCAAAAACGTGACAGCGCCACCAGAAAACCTCGTTTTAACGGATCAACAAGCGTTAAATAACTTCCATGATTATACGGTGGTCTTCTGCTGCTAGCAACTCCAGAATAGAACCAAAGGCTATTGGTTCAGCCGCTTCCCCTGGAACTCAATATTGACCGATGTCTGGCTCCTCGTTTTACGAGGTTGGGGAGCTTACTGATCCGAGTAGGGAGAGACTATTCATTGTGTTTCACGACATCACTGAGCGGAAGCAGGCCGAAATGGCGCTTCAGGAGACAAATCGACGGCTACAGCGACAGAGCCAAGCGCTGCTGGAATTAACAAAACAGAGACCGCTGCTCCGAGAAAATCTCCCGGCGGCGGTGCAGCTATTTACTCAGATTGCCGCCCACACTCTTGAGGTAGAACGCTCTAGTATCTGGCTGTACAATGAGAAGCGATCGCGCCTGCGGTGTTTGAATCTTTATGAACGCAGTACAGATACTCACCAAAGCGGCATGACGCTTTCAGCCTGCGACTGTCCGGCCTACTTCCAAGCCCTTCAAGATGAGAGGATGATTGCCGTGAGCGATGTCTGCCGCGATCGCCGCACTCAAGAGCTGGCAGCAACCTACCTGACTCCCTTTCAGATTGCGTCTTGGCTAGACGCGCCCATCCGACGAGACGGTAAACTTGTCGGCATTGTCTGCAACGAACACCTTAATTCTAGGCGCCAGTGGACGTTAGAAGAAGAGCATTTTGCCGGCTCTTTAGCAGATTTTGTTTCTCTAGCGATGGAAGAACTTGAGCGCCTTCAGGCGCAGTCAGATCTTCAGGAAGCCAACAAACACCTAGAGCAGAGAGTAGCCGAACGCACGGCTCAACTGGCCGCTAGCACGAAAGCAGCCGAAACGGCCCGGCTCAAAGCTGAAACCGCCAACCGCACAAAAAGCGAGTTTCTCGCTCGGATGAGCCACGAACTGCGAACTCCGCTCAACGCCATTTTAGGCTTTACGCAACTGTTGCTGCGCGAACCGCTCACCGCTCCGCAGCAGGAACAGCTCAGAATTATCAACCGCAGTGGCGAACATCTGCTTCAGCTTATTAACGATGTTCTTGAAATGTCGAAAATCGAAGCTGGTCGCGCCACGCTCAACTGTAATAGCTTCGATCTGCATCGTCTGCTGAGCAGTCTGGAAGAGATGCTCAAGCTGAAAGCCGCAGCCAAACGACTACAGCTCATCTGCGACTGCTCGACGCAAGTGCCGCGCTACGTTTATACCGACGAAGGCAAGCTGCAGCAGGTATTGATCAATCTGCTGAGCAACGCCATCAAATTCACGGCTACAGGGGGCGTGACGCTGCGGGTCGGCGTGGGCCCTCAGGATAGCGAAGACGAAACAAGCTGCACCATTGTGTTTGAGGTGGAAGACACTGGACCCGGCATTGCCGTCGAGGAGCTGGACACCCTGTTTGAGGCCTTCGTGCAAACTACCACCGGACGACAATCTCAAACAGGAACGGGCCTAGGATTGTCGATTAGCCAAAAGTTCGCTCAGCTCATGGGAGGAAACATGAGCGTTGACAGTACTCTGGGAAAGGGCAGCATCTTTCGGTGTCGCGTTCCGGTCAGGCTAGCCCAGGCCGATGATTTAGTCAAGACCCAGCAATCCCAACGCCGACCGATTCGCCTCGCGGCTAATCAACCCCAGTATCGCCTGCTTGTTGTTGAAGACCGCTGGGAAAACCGGAAACTGCTGGTGAAGCTGCTGACTGCTTTGGGGTTTGCGGTGCGGCAGGCCAAGAATGGTCAGGAAGGCATTGCGCTTTGGGAATCGTGGAACCCGCATCTGATTTTAATGGATATGTGCATGCCAGTGATGAACGGGTACGAAGCCGCCAAACAGATTAAAGCTCATCCTCAAGGACAGGCTACGACCATTCTGGCTCTGACCGCCAGTGCCTTTGAAGAAGAGCGCAACGCCATCCTCGCAGCGGGCTGTGACGATTTTATTCGCAAGCCCTTTCGAGAGGAGATCCTGTTAAACTGCATCGCCGAACATCTTAAGGTGCGGTACGACTACAAGGATGAAGCGTCCGATGAGCCGCTACCGCTGCCCGTATTGGCTCCCGACGCCCTGCAAACCATGTCTGCCGACTGGGTCGCTCAACTGCGAAACGCGGCTACCCAGGTCGATGCTGAGCTGGTGACGGCTCTGATTCAAGAAATTCCCGAGGAGAACGCCCAGCTTATCGGCGGACTCAATCATCTCGTCAGCCAGTTTCGCTTTGACCAGATTGTGTCTCTGACAGCTTCCTCTCCGTCAAGAGCCGTCGTGATTAATCAATGAACTCATTCTCACTGAGCCAATCGAACTTCAGCCTATCAGCCCTCCTCTATCGTTCCCTCTAACAAGTTATCTCGATGATGAATAACGGCTTACAACCAGAACTCATATCTCCCATCACTTTGGGCAGTCAAGCCAGTATTTTGGTTGTCGATGATACGGTCGAGAACATCAATCTGCTCTCTACGATGCTGCGGGAGCGGGGCTACAAGGTTCGGGGTGTCATTAACGGAGAAATGGCGCTGATGGGCGTACAGGCGGCTCCACCAGACCTGATTCTGCTCGATATTATGATGCCAGGGATCGATGGCTATGAAGTCTGTCAGCGCCTCAAACACAATCCTCTCACCGCAGCGATTCCGGTGATCTTTTTGAGCGCGACGGATGACGTGCTAGATAAAGTCAAAGCGTTTTCCGCTGGCGGTGCTGACTTTATAACCAAGCCTTTTCAGGTGGAGGAAGTGCTGGCGCGAATCAAAAATCAACTGGCGATTCAGGCCGCTAAAGCAGAGATTTCCCTGCTCAATGCCGAACTCGAACAGCGAGTCAAGCAGCGCACGGCTCAACTAGAACGAGAGGTCGCTGAACGCCAGAAGGCCCAGGAAAGGCTGCTTTATCTAGCCCTTTATGATAGCCTGACCACCCTGCCGAACCGCACCTGGTTAATCAGAAAGCTCAAACAAACCTTAGCGATCGCTAAACAGCAGCAAAATTACCAGTTTGCGATTCTATGTCTCGACTGCGACAACTTCAAGGCGGTGAATGATTCTTTGGGCCATTCTGTTGGAGATCGGCTGCTGGTGGCGATGTCTGAGCGGCTACAGGCTTGTCTGCGTCCCGCCGATATTATTGTCCGCCTCGGCGGAGACGAGTTTGCCATTCTGCTAGCAGGCATCAAAAACGAGAACGATGCGATCGCCACCGCTGAACGGATTCACCGCGAGCTGACGTTACCGTTTCCGCTTAAACAGCAGGAAGTGTTTGTCAACGCCAGTATCGGCATTGTTTTGGGTCGTCCCGACTACCGACAGCCAGAAACGCTGCTGCGAGATGCGGATACGGCTATGTATCGAGCCAAGGAACTCGGACAAGCCCGCTATCAAATTTTTAACGCCAGTATGCACAGTCAGGCTCAGCGTCGGCTCCAGGCGGAAACAGACCTCCGACTAGCCGTGGAACGGCAAGAGTTTCAGGTGTATTACCAGCCGATTATGGCCCTCGATACCGGCAGCATTGCTGGCTTTGAAGCGCTGATTCGCTGGAATCATCCCCAACGCGGTCTGGTGTCTCCAGAGGAGTTTATTTCGTTAGCGGAGCAGACCGGGTTAATTATTCCCATCGGTCTATTCGTAATGCAGAAAGCCTGCCATCAGCTTCAGGAGTGGCAAGCCCAGGGACTGTGCGATGCGGCGATGAAGATGAGCATCAATCTGTCCCCAAAACAGTTTATCCAGCCCGACCTGATCGAACAAACCGACCGGATACTCGCCCACACTCGGCTAGCGGGGCGGTCTTTAAAGCTGGAAATTACTGAAAGTGCCCTCATGTGCAACAGCGATCGCACCACCGAGGTATTTACCCAGCTCAAAGCCCGCGGCATTGAGTTAATTATCGATGACTTCGGGACTGGATTTTCTTCGCTAAGCTATCTCCATCGCTTTCCGGTCGATGGCCTCAAGATCGATCGGTCGTTCATCAGCAACCTCGACGAACAGAACAAAAATCACAAAATCGTTCAGGCGATAACAACGCTCGCCCAGCAGCTAGAGCTGAGCGTCGTGGCCGAAGGCGTAGAAACCAGCGCCCAAAAAAGTCAGCTCACAGCCTTGCAGTGCCAATTTGCCCAAGGATATTTTTATGCCAAACCTCTAGAAACATCGCTTGCCAAGACGTTTCTAGCGCGAGCAAAGCTGCGAAGCTGCGGGAAAAATGACTGTCTTGGTTAAGGGCACGACAGCGGCAACGGCGGTTGCTAAGCTTGATCCTGGGTTTCGCCGTTAACGCAGGGAACAGGGCAGGCTTGTTCAGCTTATTCTCGACTGCCTGTCTCCGTCCCGTCGGACAGTTTTCTCCTTTCCCGTCGCGGAGCGACTTCAACAAATGATAATATCATTATTAGATATACGAGATCGGTCGTTTGTCAATAGCTACTCTTTGCGGGCAAAAGCCTGAACAAATGACAAAAAAAGTTATAGAAGAGCCATGTTCAAAAAACTCCTAGGCGACCCGAACGCGCGTAAGCTGAAAAAATTTCAACCTTTAGTGACTGAAGTTAACCTTCTTGAAGAGGAGATTCAGAAGCTATCTGATGAAGAACTCAAGCAAAAAACGGTTGAGTTTAAGGAGCAAGTTGCCAAGGCTCAATCCGACCGAGAGCGGGAAGAAATCCTAGAGGATATATTGCCAGAAGCTTTTGCTGTGGTGCGGGAAGCTGCTGTGAGAGTCTTGGGCATGCGTCACTATGACGTTCAAATTCTCGGCGGTATTGTCTTACATAAAGGGCAAATTGCCGAAATGAAAACCGGAGAAGGAAAAACGCTCGTCTCTACCCTACCCGCCTATTTGAACGGCTTGACGGGCAAAGGCGTTCACATCGTCACGGTCAACGATTATCTGGCTCGTCGAGATGCGGAGTGGATGGGACAGGTTCACCGTTTCTTGGGGTTAAGCGTCGGGCTAATTCAGGCCGGCATGTCTCCAGATGAGCGCCAAAAAAACTACGCCTGCGACATCACCTACACCACCAACAGCGAATTAGGATTCGACTACCTGCGGGACAGCATGGCTACCTCGATGGCAGAGGTTGTCCAGCGTTCCTTTAACTACTGCATCATTGACGAGGTGGATTCAGTCCTGATTGATGAAGCCCGAACTCCTCTGATTATTTCTGGACAGGTCGAGCGTCCGACCGAGAAATACATGAAGGCCGCACAGGTGGCGAGGACGCTGGTGCAGCAGGAAGAGGAAGACGGTCCTGGAGACTACGAGGTTGACGAAAAAGCACACAATGTGCTGATGACCGACGAAGGATTTGCTCATGCTGAGGAACTTCTAGGAGTTGACGATCTCTACGATCCAGAAAATCCTTGGGCGCACTATATTTTTAATGCTGTTAAAGCCAAAGAACTGTTCGCTAAAGACGTCAAATATATCGTTCGCAACAACGAGGTTATTATTGTAGACGAGTTTACCGGGCGCGTGATGCCCGGGCGACGGTGGAGCGATGGACTGCACCAGGCTATCGAGGCGAAAGAAGGAGTTGATATTCAAAACGAGACCCAAACCCTCGCCACGATTACCTACCAAAATTTCTTTCTGCTCTATCCCAAGCTAGCCGGGATGACCGGAACCGCCAAGACCGAAGAAACCGAGTTTGAAAAGGTCTACAACCTCCAAGTCACGATTATTCCCACCAATCTTCCCTCGCAGCGGTACGACCTCCCGGATGTCGTGTACAAAACCGAGGTGGCCAAGTGGAAAGCAGTCGCTCAAGAATGTGCCGAGATGCACGAAAAAGGGCGACCTGTGCTAGTGGGAACCACGAGCGTTGAAAAATCAGAGTTGCTGTCTAGCCTGCTCCATCAAAGAAATATCCCCCACAACTTGCTCAATGCTCGACCTGAAAACGTGGAGCGGGAATCAGAAACGGTGGCGCAGGCAGGACGCAAGGGCGCACTCACCATTGCCACCAACATGGCTGGACGAGGCACCGACATTATCCTCGGCGGGAATGCCGACTATATGGCGCGTCTGAAGCTCCGGGAATACCTGATGCCCAAAATTGTCATGCCGGAAGAAGATGCCATGACGGTGGTAATGCCGATGGGCGGCAAACGCAAGAAATCTCAGGGCTTTGCCGGAGACGGGAAGAAGGTGAAGACGTGGCAAGCCTCTCCGCAGATTTATCCGACGCAGCTCTCTCCCCAAGCCGAGCAGATGTTGAAAGAGGCGGTGAAATTTGCGGTGGCTCAGTACGGCGAACAAAGCCTGCCGGAGCTAGAAGCGGAAGAAAAAGTGGCGATCGCCGCTGAAAAAGCACCCACTAATGACCCCGTGATTCAAAAGCTGCGAGAAGTGTATCAGGTTATCTATAAAGAATACGAGCAGTATACCGAGCGAGAACACGACGAAGTGATCGAACTCGGAGGACTGCACGTTCTCGGCACCGAGCGTCACGATTCGCGGCGAATCGACAACCAGCTCCGCGGACGGGCCGGACGACAGGGCGATCCGGGCTCAACCCGCTTCTCTTTAAGCTTGGAAGATAATCTGCTGCGGATCTTTGGCGGTGATCGCGTCGCGGGACTGATGAATGCCTTCCGGGTTGAAGAAGATATGCCCATTGAGTCCAAAATGCTGACTCGTTCTTTAGAAGGAGCGCAGAAGAAGGTAGAAACGTTCTACTACGATATGCGGAAGCAGGTGTTCGAGTACGATGAGGTGATGAACAATCAGCGTCGCGCTATCTACGCGGAGCGCCGCCGCGTCCTCGAAGGGCTAGACCTCAAGGAGCAGGTCATTCAGTACGCCGAACAAACGATGACCGACATTGTTGAGGCCTATGTAAACCCGGAACTGCCCCCAGAAGAGTGGGATTTGGATAGCCTGGTCAGTAAAGTCAAGGAATTTATCTACCTGCTTCAGGACTTAGAGCCAGCTCAGCTCGAAGACATGACCGTGGGCGAAATCAAAACCTTTCTTCATGAAGAAGTGCGTAAAGCCTACGACATCAAAGAACATCAGGTTGATAAAATTCAGCCCGGCTTGATGCGGCAAGCTGAACGGTTCTTTATTCTCCAACAAATCGATACGCTCTGGCGGGAGCATTTGCAGGCTATGGATGCCCTGCGGGAGTCTGTTGGTCTGCGAGGCTACGGACAGAAAGATCCGCTGATCGAATACAAGCAGGAGGGATACGAGATGTTCCTGGAGATGATGACCGATATTCGCCGAAACGTCGTGTACTCGCTCTTCCAGTTCCAGCCGCAGCAACAGCCGCCGCAGCAACAGCCGCAGACGGTATAGGTCAGGGTGGGAATTCAAAATCAACAATACACACTTAAAAAAAGGGCATTGTGAATTTTTAAGCTGGCATTTTTAATGGCTCTCCCCGAATTGTTTCGTGGGGCTTGTGACTTGCCTTGCCTTCAACAGAAGGCTGTAATAGGGTATGGTTAACGTACAGAGCATCCATCATCTGCTGTCAGAGGAATGTCCGCGAAAAATAGTCGGCAAGAGCGGCAACATCAATCCTTTTCTAAAACGGGAAACAAGCCTGGGGATCAGCGCTCGTCGTTCCAGGTGGACCGCGATCGCATTCTCTATTCCTCCGCTTTCCGGCGCTTGGCGCAGGTCACTCAGGTAGTCAGCACCAATGAAGGACACGTTTTCCATAATCGCCTAACTCATACGCTAAAAGTAGCTCAGGTGGCCAGAAGGCTGGCCGAGAAACTGTTAGTCGAACAGCCAGATCTCGCCCAACGCCTCGGCGGAATCGACCCCGACGTTGTGGAAGCTGCCGCTTTAGCCCACGACCTCGGTCATCCGCCTTTTGGTCACATTGCCGAAGAAGAACTGGATCGGTGCGCGAGAAGGAGCGGATTATACGATGGGTTTGAGGGCAATGCTCAATCGTTTCGGATTTTAACCCGCCTCGGTATTCATCGCATTAATTACCACGGATTAAACCTCACCAGGGCCACTCTCAACGCAGTTCTGAAAT
This sequence comes from Cyanophyceae cyanobacterium, assembly GCA_050331735.1. GTDB lineage: Bacteria > Cyanobacteriota > Cyanobacteriia > Cyanobacteriales > JBHJGN01 > JBHJGN01. The sequence continues at coordinate 53,932 of JBHJGN010000014.1, read as the reverse complement.
ATCCTTGGACGCGAGATCGAGTCGGCAAGGAGACTAACTCTAAAAAATGGCGGAAATATGGGGTGTATGAATTAGATTGCGAAGCTTTTGAGTTTGCTAGAGCCTTACAAAAGGATGAGCGGCAAACTGTTGAAGCAAGCATCATGGATTTTGCTGACGATGTTACCTATAGCGTCCACGATTTAGAAGATTTTTATTTAGCTGGTTTAATTCCGCTAGAGTTACTAGCAACAGATACCGACGAATTTGCTCGCTTCGTTAATGAATGGCTGCAAGATGCTCCCTACGATCCTATTGCTCATGCTGTCTATAAGAATCCGCAGCGGTTCCAAAGTTTCCTCAACGCGACCTACAACCTCGGCGGCAAATACAGTCTGGGTTCCGTAGAACAGAAAGCTCAAATTCAGCTTGTCAGTTCACAGCTTATTCAAATTTATGTAAACTCTGTAGAACTAGATAGTCAATATGGCAAAGATGGCTATCTCCAACGTGACCCAGCCAAAGAGGAAGAGTTAAGTTTCTTGCAGCAAATTGTTTGGTCCTACATGATTAATAATGCTCGATTGGCTATTCAAAAGTACGGTCAGCGCAAGATTATTAGCACCCTGTTTGCCGTGTATGCCGAAGCGGTTGAAGAGCGACAATTAAGCTTAATTCCTGCTCGATTTGTTAAAGACTATTCAGAGTTATCCAAGCGGGAAGATCGCGGCGAGGATGTCACTCTAGAAAAGAAAAGAATGGTGGTGGATATTGTCGCCGGATTTAGTGAAGCAGAAGCCGTACTCATGTATCGTAAACTAACAGGAGTTAGCCAAGGTTCAGTGATGGATTACGTTCGGTGATTACCTGGACTTTGTTAGTATTGGTCGTTTTGTTTCGTGTCGGAATAGAGTAGGGCGATCGCCTCATCAATCATCCACCCTCCCTCCTCAGCGCTTTCCAAACGCGCTAAGCGATCGCGCAACTGAGCCGCTCCTGGAAAGCCTTTGCAGTACCACGCCATGTGCTTACGCGCCTGGTACACGCCGCGATCGCCTTTATACTCTACTAAAGCTTGCAAATGTTCTTTCGCACACTCTAAGCGCTCCACCGTTGTTGGCGGCGGTAAAGTTTTCCCCGTTTTCAAAAAATAGTCAATTTCTCCGACTAAAAACGGATAGCCTAAAGTTCCCCGAGAGCACATTACTCCATCCGCTTCCGTAACTTCTAAGCACCGCACGGCGGCTTCTACAGAAAAGATATCTCCGTTGGCAATCACCGGGATAGACAGCACTTCCTTCACTCGTCCAATCCACTCCCAGCGAGCCGTCCCCGTATAGCCTTGGGCGCGGGTTCGTCCGTGGAGAGTCAGCAGTTGCGCTCCAGCATCCTGCATCCGCTGAGCAAACTCCAGAATGTTAATTTCCTGATCACACCAGCCGAGGCGCGTCTTCACCGAAACTGGCACATCCACCGCTTCCACAACCGTCCGCACAATTGCCTCCGCCACTTCCGGCTGACGCAGCAGCGAAGAACCACCGCCTTTTTTAGTAATTTTATTCACCGGACACCCCATATTAATATCAATGGTGGAGGCTCCCTGGACCACTGCTTTTTGAGCCGCACAAGCCATAAAGTCCGGGCGACAGTCAAAGAGCTGAATACTAATCGGCTGTTCGTGCGGATCAAGCTCCATCACAATCGGCAAGCGCTCGAGATGATGAATCTCCTTCGCGCTCACCATCTCTGTATACATCATTGACTGAGGGGCATAGCGCCGCACCAAGCGACGAAAGACTAAATCCGTCACTCCCGATAGGGGAGACTGAAACACGCGACTACTCACTTCAACAGAACCAATTTTGAGAGGAGTCGAGAGCTTTGTCCGTAGTTCAGAAGAAAGCGCTATCATCACAGTTGCTCGCAGGATAATATCTTCAGCTTAGCCTTCGCGCTGAATCACGACTGCATTTTGCTTAAATTCGACAATCTTCTCAAGCAACCTTATGACCGTCTAGAGAGAAGTTGTGACGAAGCCCGACCGCAGGTAACATTACCGCTCATTTCAACTGGGGCACGATTTCAACAACGCCTTAACCTAGAAGGAGTTGAGGACTGCGAGAGAGCAGGTTTAGGAATCTTGTTTCTGCCCAAATCGAATGTTATATTCTGACTAGTTCATTTGAACTAATGATTGCGCGAGTACATCTGAAGGGCAAAATAGTTTAATCATTCACCTCCTAAAAAACTAACGGTTTTGGCTGCTTATCAAAAGCGACATGACACTTCAATGGACATCTGAGCAAGTACTAGCACTCTCGCCGGACGCTAGCTCTACCAAAAATGGGAAAACTCTGGCTAACGTTTCTAAATGGTCACTGCTTGGCTGCTCAGGTCGGGCGGCGTGGGGAGAGTGTAAAGGCAGTGGCAAAAATCCCTATCGAACCCAAATCGACCTTGGGGAACCAGCTTTTCGCTGTAGCTGTCCGAGCCGTAAGTTTCCCTGCAAACATGCTTTAGGTCTCTTTTTATTGCTGACAGAGCAAACAGATGTTTTTAACCAAAACGCTGCGCCAGATTGGGTCGTGGAATGGCTAGAAAAGCGCTCTCAAACGGCGGCTCGCCAGCAGAACAAGCAAGCGAAAGCAGCCCCCGACCCGACCGCCCAGGCCAAACGAGCGCAACAGCGAACGGTTAAAGTCGCGGCGGGTCTTGCGGACTTCAGGCAGTGGATGCAGGATATTATTCGACAAGGGTTAGCCGCGCTGCCGAATCAGCCGTACAGCTTTTGGGATCGGGCCGCAGCACGACTGGTAGATGCACAGGCCCCCGGACTAGCGCGGCGAGTGCGGGCTCTAGCTAGCATTCCCCATTCTGGCGAAGGCTGGCCAGAACGGATGTTAGCAGCCCTAGGACAGCTACACCTGCTGGTGCAGGGCTATGAGCGGCTAGAGAGTCTAGCGCCGTTAATGCAGGCTGAACTGCGATCGCAGATTGGCTGGTCCCAGACTCAAGATGATCTACATCAGCGCGTCGAGCAGGCGGACCCTCTGGTAAAGTGCCTCAAAGATACGTGGCAGATCCTGGGCAGAGCCGTTACTGAAGAAGATAATTTGCGTACCCAGCGCGTTTGGCTCTGGGGTTGCCAGCAGCAGCAGCCGGCTCTCGTGCTCAGCTTTGCCTACGGTCAACACCCCTTAGACATGAGTTTAGTTCCGGGAACTCGCCTTAGTGGCGAACTGCTTTTTTATCCCGGCACAGGCGTCCAGCGAGCCTTCGTTGAATCACGGGAGGAAGTCGTCTCTGCTTTGCCCGACCCAGAGCTAGGTTTTGAGGAGATCGAAGCAGCCATTGCCCGCTATGCTCAGGCTCTGAGTCAGAACCCCTGGCTAGAGCAGTTTCCGCTCACGCTGCGTCAGGTTGCACCGCGATATCGAGCCGAGGCTTGGTGGCTACAGGATCGAGCGGGATCAGTCCTCCCGCTCTCGCCACGCTTTAACAAGGGGTGGGAGCTTATGGCGGTTGGAGGCGGACGACCGCTCGCGGTATTTGGGGAGTGGGATGGCTCTACTCTGCTGCCCTTGAGCCTTTGGAATCAAACGCAGTTTATCACCTTGGGAGCCTAGGCATGGAGTGGCAAAGCCTGGTCGGCACAGCGCTAGTGGGGACAGAGCGGCAAACGCCGACGCTCTCTAGAACCGATGGTGAGTTAACGTCCCTGCTGAATCAGCTAGACTGGAGCCAGCCGGAGCAGGCTCTGTTGGGAGCGGCGGGAGCGATCGCTCTCTATCGTCAGGTGGGTCAGCGTCCGACCCCGCAGGAGTTGCCGCTTTTTGAACCCTGCCCTCTCGATGACCGGCCCCATTGTAGTGCCCGTACCGCTCAACTCCTGGACCGGGCCTTTACGGAATATCCAGCGGTCCTCCCAGAACTGCTGACGCTGATAGCGGCTGCCGGAGAGCGAGTGCCGGAGCTAGGGTTGCCCAAGCTTTTGCACTTCGGTAGACAGAATATCCGGCTTCGCCCGCAGATCGTGGCGGTATTAGGAAAACGAGGGCAGTGGTTAGCCGCGCAAAATTCGGCCTGGGCTTACGGTCGCGGGCAAGTGACCCTAGGCTCCCCCAAGCAAGTGTGGCAGCAGGGAAACCTCATGGAGCGATCGCTCTATTTGCGGCGGTGGCGCGAGGTGGAGCCGGATGAGGCCCGTCAGGCGCTAGAAGCCGCGTGGACATCAGAACTTGCCGAGGCACGGGAAGGACTGATGCTCGCCCTAGTCCATCACCTGTCGATGGCCGATGAGCCGTTTTTGGAAAACGCTCTGGATGACCGGGCCCAGGGGGTACGGAAGCTAGCGGTGGAGCTATTGGTACAGCTCCCAGAATCGAGGCTCTGTCAGCGGATGGCGCAGCGGGTGCAGACTTACGTCCAGCTCCATCCCGATGGCGAAGACTGGCGCCTTGAGGTAACGCTGCCTAAAAGTGCTGAAAAAGACTGGGCGCGGGACGGCATCAATGTTGAATTTTTTAAGGGGGCCGGAAAACGAGCGCTGGGATTGCAACAGCTTCTGGCGAGTACGTCCTTGGGCGTTTGGCCTGAACCGGCAGCCACCGTGCGAGCTGCGACTAACAGCGAATGGCGAGACGTACTAGTTGAGGGCTGGGGACGAGCCGCCGTCCAGCAGAAGCATCGGGACTGGGCTGATGCCCTCGTCAGTCAATTTGGGGACCAGGGAGCTGAGCAGTTTGCTGATTTATTGGCTAATTTACTAGCCCTGCTTGAGCCAGAGCGACGAGAACAGCTTCTGCGAGCAACCCTACCACCCCAAGCGGAGGAGCAAGCGTTACTGGCGTGGCTGCACCAAGCAGCTCAGAATCGTCAGGCTTTTAGCTTAGGTTTCAGCCGCTTGGTCTGGGAACAACTGCTTCACCTCCTCAAAATGAAGGAAAAAAGCTATATTTTGGGTGATTCCCTCAAAAAAACTGCTCTAATCCTCCATCCTGATCTGCTCCCCGAGGTCGCTCCGGCGATCGCTCCCCCCCGGGCTGACCGCTCTACGTATTTGCAAACGGCTTTAGATAAACTGCACGACTGTCTGCGCTTCCGCCTGGAAATTCGTCAAGCTTTTGCCGATCGCCAACAGAATGATTGCCATTTTGATTGCTCTTCTACCCCCTAATTACCGATGGCCACTACCAGAAAGTCTCCTCGCACCGCTAAAACCGCTCCTGCTAAACAAACTTCAGTGCCAACCATCCTGCGTCAGCATGCCGAGGCGCAGTTTGCGGCTGAGCTGGCTGCCTTAGCCGAGGTGGATGACCGTCAGCGTCCCCCCAACTGGCAGCTCTCTCCCTGGGCCGTAGCGACGTACCTGATGGGCGGTTCCCTCGCGGACGGCACAGAAATTTCGGCTAAATACGTTGGCAGTCGCCGACTGATGGAAGTCGCGATCGCTACCCTCGCCACCGATCGCGCCCTGCTCCTCTACGGCGTTCCTGGCACCGGCAAATCTTGGGTATCTGAGCATCTCGCCGCCGCCATTTCCGGCGACTCTACGCTCCTCATTCAGGGCACCGCTGGCACCAGCGAAGAAGCCATCCGCTACGGCTGGAACTATGCCAAGCTCTTGGCTGAAGGACCATCTCTGGACGCGCTCGTTCAGAGTCCGCTCATGAAGGCTATGGCCGCTGGCAAAATTGCCCGAGTCGAAGAGCTAACCCGGATGCCCGCCGATGTCCAGGATACCCTGATTACCGTGCTATCGGAAAAGACCTTGCCGATTGCCGAGCTAGGCGAAGAGGTGCAGGCTGTTAAAGGGTTTAATCTGATCGCGACGGCTAATAATCGCGACAAGGGAGTGAACGAACTGTCCAGTGCCCTCAAGCGCCGCTTCAATACCGTCGTGCTGCCAGTCCCCGGTCGTGCCGATGAAGAAGTTCAAATTGTGCATCAGCGAGTCGCTAGTCTAGGACGGGCCCTAGAACTTCCTGCCGAAGCTCCGGCTCTAGAAGAAATTCGCCGCGTCGTGACCATTTTTCGCGAACTGCGGAACGGCATCACCGAAGACGGCAAAAGCAAACTAAAATCTCCCAGCGGAACCCTCAGTACTGCCGAGGCAATCTCAGTAGTCAGCAGCGGTCTGGCGCTGGCGGCCCACTTTGGAGACGGTCGCCTCACCGGCGAAGATTTAGCGGCGGGGATTCAGGGCGCGGTCGTCAAAGATCCGGTGCAGGATACCGTGGTTTGGAAAGAATATCTAGAGACGGTTCTCAAGGAACGCGACGGCTGGAAGGACGTGTATCGCGCCTGCCGCGCCCTGACCTAAGCCCCTTCAGTCGCTCTCGATCTAGATGAACTAAAGCAAGCGCTCTTCCCCAACACAACTCTCAACAAGGTTCCGAAAGCTGAGAGCTAAAAGCTAGTCAACAAACAACGAAGTCTCTCAACTTGTTCCCTTTGCCGCTCATGTCTCAGTCCCTCGTTAAAATCTTTGGCATCCGCCACCACGGTCCCGGGTCGGCTCGCAGCCTCGTGCGATCGCTCCAGGCGCTACAGCCCGACATGATTCTCGTCGAAGGCCCTCCCGATGCCAACGAGATCCTTTCCCTTCTCGCCCAACCAGACATGAAGCCCCCGGTGGCTTTGCTGATCTATGCCCCCGATGAGTTGAGCCAAGCTGTCTACTATCCCTTCGCCGTGTTCTCTCCGGAATGGCAAGCGCTTCAGTACGGTCTTCAGCACCAAAAACCCGTTCGCTTCATGGATCTTCCCCAAACTCACCAGCTAGCCCAGCGGAACCAACAGTCTCTCGAAGAGCGACCCGCTGCCGTCGATCCGCTCTCCCGGCTGGCGGAGGCAGCAGGCTACAGCGACAGCGAACGCTGGTGGGAACATATGGTTGAACACCGCCAGAATGACGCGGCTCTCTTTGAGGCTATTCTCGAAGCGATGACGGCGCTACGAGAGGAAGTTCAGGATTCATCTCCCCGAGAGCGAGAGGCCCAGCGAGAAGCCTACATGCGGCGCACGATTCGGCAGGCCCAGCAGGAAGGATTTTCAAAGATTGCGGTCGTCTGTGGTGCTTGGCACGGTCCTGCCCTGAGTGAACCGCTCACTAATTCCAAGCAAGATCGCGCTCTCCTGAAGGGACTGCCCCAGCTCAAGGTGCAGGCTACCTGGATTCCCTGGACCTACGAGCGCCTATCCAGTCGCAGCGGCTACGGGGCGGGAATCGAGTCTCCCGGCTGGTACCACCATCTCTGGAAATCGTCACGCTCGTCTCGCCAAACCAGTCAGACGACCATCCGCTGGATGACGCAGGTAGCCAGACTGCTGCGCCAAGAAGACCTCGATGCCTCCTCCGCCAGCGTCATCGAAGCAGTGCGTCTGGCCGAGGCACTTGCGGCTCTGCGCCATTTGGCGATTCCGGGGCTAGAGGAGCTGAATGAGGCGGCTCAGACCGTCCTCTGCTTCGGGGAAGCGTCGCCGATGACCTTGATTTATCAACAGCTCATCGTCAGCGATCGCCTCGGTCAAGTTCCGGCGGCAACCCCCCTGGTTCCTCTCCAGCAAGACCTCCAGCGCCTGCAAAAACGGCTGCGCCTCAAGCCCGAAGCCAACGAACGACTGCTGACGCTAGACCTGCGCCAGCCCCGCGACCGCGAGCGCTCGCAGCTCCTTCATCGTCTGTTACTGCTCAATATTGGGTGGGGAACTCCCCAGGCTACCAGCGGCAAGGGCACTTTTAAAGAAGGCTGGCAGCTCCGCTGGCAGCCCGAGCTGAGTTTAGCCGCGATCGAAGCCGGACGCTGGGGCAATACGGTAGCGGCTGCCGCCGGCGCTTGTGCTCACCACCGAGCTGATGCAGCTCCTGACTTGCCCCCCCTCACTCAGCTCCTAGAGCGGGTGCTGTTGGCAGCCCTGCCCGAGGCGATCGCCCATCTCATCTCTCGACTCCAGGCGGCGGCGGCGGTGGCCAACGAAGTGACGCATCTGATGGCGGCCTTGCCGCCCTTGGTCAACATCCTGCGCTATCGGGATGTTCGCCAAACCGACAGCACCGTGGTGACCCAAATCGTAGACGGGCTGGTGGTGCGCATCTGTATCGGATTGCCGGGAGCCTGCGCTTCCCTCGACGATGAGGCAGCAGCGACCAAGATCGAAGAGATTGACCGCACCCACAGCGCGATTAAGCTGCTTCAGCACGAGAACCATGCCAAAACGTGGTCAGCAGTGCTGCTGCGGCTGTGCGATCGCTTCGCCCTCCACGGTCTTGTGGCCGGACGGTGCTGCCGACTGCTCTTAGATGAAGGCAGTCTGACCGCCGAGGTCGCCGCCCGCAAATTAGGTCTGGCCCTCTCCCTAGCCACTGACCCCCCCCAAGCGGCAGCCTGGATCGAGGGGTTCTTGCAGGGCAGTGGACTCCTCCTGCTCCACGACGAGGCCGTGTGGCAGGTGTTAGATGACTGGGTGACTGAGCTCACTGACGAGACATTCATCGCGTTACTGCCGCTGCTGCGGCGGACTTTCTCCACTTTCTCCCCCTCCGAGCGGCGGCAGATGGGGGAGCGAGTCCGCGTCGGAGCGCAGCAGCGTCCAGCGGCAGCCCAGACAACGTTCGCTGGCGATCGCGCCCGAACCGCCCTGCCTCTAGTTGCCCAACTGCTGGGTCTACAGCTATCGGAGACGAAACCATGAGCAAGTTTTCTGAATCTCAGACCGAACGCCTGCGACGCTGGCGGCTGATTCTCGGCGGCGGAGCTGCCGACGGAATTGGTGACAGCGGCCCTGAACCAGGAGCCCTGAACTTGAGACCGGGCGATCGCGCGATGGATCAGGCACTGGCAGCCCTTTATGGCGAAGGCGAGGGGAGAAGCGGGGGGCTGGGGCGCTCGGCTCCCAATGTGGCCCGCTGGCTCGGCGACATCCGGCGCTACTTTCCCAGTTCCGTCCGCGTCATGCAGCAAGATGCTTTAGAGCGTCTTAATCTGCACCAGATGCTGCTAGAGCCGGAAATGCTCGCAGCGGTTGAAGCGGACGTTCACTTGGTCGCCAACCTCATGTCCCTCAACCGTGTCATTCCGGAAAAAACGAAAGAAACCGCCCGCCTGGTCGTGCGCAACGTGGTAGATGAGCTCATGCGCAAGCTGCAAACCCCGATGCAGCAGGCGGTGATGGGTAGCCTCAACCGCAGTCAGCGGAACAATCGTCCCCGTCACAGTGAAATTGACTGGAACCGCACTATCCGCGCCAACCTCCACCACTACCAGCCGAACTACCGCACCATTATCCCTGAACGCCTCATTGGCTACGGTCGCAAACGCTCGGCGCTTAAAGATATCATGCTCTGCGTAGACCAGAGCGGCTCCATGGCTCCTTCTGTCGTCTATGCCAGCATCTTCGCCGCGGTGCTCGCCTCGATCCCCGCTGTCAAAACTCAGCTTGTTGTCTTCGACACCAGCATCGTCGATCTGACCGATTTGCTCCAAGATCCGGTGGATGTTCTGTTCGGAACACAGTTGGGGGGCGGAACCGACATCAACCGGGCACTTTCCTACTGTCAAGGCCTCGTACGTCAGCCGCAAGCGAGCATTTTAGTGCTGATCAGCGATCTCTACGAAGGCGGCAATAACGATACTATGCTCAAACGGGTGGCTTCCTTAGTGGCTTCCGGTGTTCAGATGATTGCCCTCTTAGCCCTCAGCGATGAAGGAGCTCCCTGTTTCGATGGCAAAAACGCAGCAGCTTTTGCCAGTCTGGGTGTACCAAGCTTCGCCTGTACTCCTGACCAGTTTCCGGACCTGATGGCAGCAGCCATTAGCCGGGTTGATATTGGTCAGTGGGCTGCCGGACAAGGAATTGTGACAGCGTAAGCGCTTATCCTATCCGATCTCATCCTCTGATGCTTTGGCTAACACTTCCTGCATCAGAGGGGATAAATTTTTAGTTAACCGTCCTGAACGAATAAATTCAGCATAGGTGTCGGCTTCAATGTCGAGCAGTCGTTCCCGCAACTGTTCCATATCTAAAGACAGTAACTGGGAATTTTCCCGCTGCATTTTGCTAATATTTTCCTCAACGCTTTCTAACTGTCCTTTGACGAGTTCCTGTTCGTAGCGATAGAACTCGGACTCGACTTCAGGAGAAGCATCGAGTTTAGATAAATACTCCAGCACTCTTCTTAAGGCAACGCGACGGGCCAGTAGTTCTGAGTATTCCTGACGGATCGGCTGATCGCCGACTAAATCGAGGGATTCTAAAAACAGCTTTGTGGTTAAGCCTTGAACCAGGAGAGTAAATAGAACAACGCCGAACACCGTATCGATCACTTCCTGCTTTCCAGCAATAGCAATTGGAACGCTCAGGGCTAACGCAATCGACACCGATCCTCTTAAGCCACCCCACCACAGAATCGTTTGTTCCCGGAAGCTAATCTTGTCTTGGCTAAACAGATTCGCAATTCCGCCCAAGCCATAGATAACGATAATTCTGGTAATCAGAACAGCCAGAATCGCCACAAAAATTAGGTCTAAATTATCGCTCAGGCTGGAGAACTTAATTTGATCGCCAATCAACAGAAAGACAATAGAGTTAACAAAAAAGGCTAAAAAGTCCCAAAACTCCGATACCAGCAGCCGAGTCCGGGGATTCATCCCAATCCGCGAGCCAAAGTTACCCAAAATAATGCCAACGGTCACCACGCCGATCACGCCAGAACCGCCTAATTCTTCCGTGACCAAATAGGTTCCATAGGCAGAAACGAGCGTCAAGGACTGTTCAACGAGGGGTAAATCGAAGCGCTGAGTGAGATAGGAAATGCCAAAGCCGATTAAGCTACCGATGCCAACGCCAATGCCGACGAAGGCGAGAAACTGGGCAATCGTTGTGGATAGAGAAAAATCTTGTACGCCCATAGGAATTCCAACGAGCAGCACAAACGCGACAACCGCCACCCCATCATTAAACAAACTTTCCCCTTCCATGAGAATGGTTAACCGCTTGCCAGCACCAAGTTCTCGAAATAGGGCCACAACCGAAACCGGATCGGTGGCGGAAAGGCTCGCTCCTACTAGCAGGGCAGTGGCCAAAGGAAGATCGGTAAAGCGACTGAGGGCAAAAGCAATGCCAAGCACCGAGATAACCACCCCGACGACGGCAAATAGACTCACGGGCAGCAAGTTTTGCTTTAAATTTCGCCATTGAATATTCCAGGCAGCCTCAAACAGCAGGGGCGGAAGGAAGATTTCTAGAATCAGTTCTGGGGAGAGACTAACAAGGCGAATGTCAATAAACGCTAGACCTAACCCGACAATGACTAACAGTAACGTATAGGGAATTTGGCGAAACCAGCTAAAGATACGCGAAACGGTAGCAACGCTCAAAGAAACCGATAAAACCACCAGAAATTGCTCTAAATTAGCTTTGATTGTTGCTTCAGCAACAGTAGACTCCAGACTCATGCAGTTGACTCCCCAGGGTGTAAGCAGCTCGATCCCATCGAGACAGTGTAGAATATTTTGATGCTCCTTGCCAGAAGCTGTCGGGAGTTTTATGCGATCGCCTTTTACTTCCCGCAGCGCTCCATCTCTGGGTAGAGCCTCTGTAACATTGAATGGAACAGCATTACTGGAAAGTGCCATTCGTTTGGAAACCTCAGCCATTGATTGAGATTTCTGCTCGATTGCAGTTCAAAGCCCCTCAAGCAACAAGGGATGAAGTCCTCCTCACAGCCATTGCTCAGGTCATGGAATCATCGATTGATGCTAGTGACCGAAAGAAAGTATTACAGCAGGGTTCTCGCCAAGCTGCTGAACAATTTGTTGCTGAATCGAGAGACGGATTTTTCTATCAAGAGGACTGGTGGCAAATTGGTGTTGATCGTGATGTAGTCGTTGGCTTCGTTCTTCCCGTCGTTTACCCGGGGTGTACCAAGGACGGATTAGAAGAAGCGACGATTTACTACGTTGGAGTTTTGCCTCAGTACCGAGGACAGGGTTTTGGAACTGATTTGTTGTTAAGAGGAACGCAGATACTGCAAGAGGTAGGAGTTTGGAGAGTGTTTTGTGATACGGACGTCAACAATATTCCCATGATTGCTACTTTCAAGCGAGTCGGGTATCAGCAGTACAGTGAGCCTTGGCAACGTCCTTTGTAGGAAACCAGAGAGAGCAATCGCTCGCCAAAAGTTCCCATGCCGTCACACAATTGAAATAGAACCGTGTATCTTTCGTAACCCAATGCAGTCTCCTCGTTTACACCCAGACACCATCGAAGAGGTTAAGCAACAGGTTGATATCGTTGATATTGTCTCTGAACGGGTGGTGCTGCGGAAGCGCGGCAAAGACTACCTCGGTTTGTGTCCGTTCCACGAGGAGAAAACGCCCAGCTTTAGCGTTAGTCCCAGCAAGCAGCTTTACTACTGCTTTGGCTGTCAGGCAGGCGGGAATGCCTTCAAATTCCTCATGGAACTCGGTAAGCAGTCGTTCCAGGAAGTGGTCTTTGAGTTGGCTCGCCGCTATCAGGTTCCGCTCAAAACCCTCGAACCGGAACAGCGCCAGGAACTCCAGCGTCAGCTTAGCCTACGGGACCAACTATATGAAGTGATGGCGCTCAGCGCTAGTTTCTACCAGCATGCTCTGCGCCAGCCCTCGGGAGAAAACGCCCGCCACTATCTCAAGCAGCGCCAGCTTGAGGCAGAAATTGAGGTCTTTGGCTTAGGCTACGCCCCTTCTGGCTGGGAAACGCTCTACCGCTATCTGGTGGAGCAAAAGCGCTACTCGTCTGCTTTAGTGGAACAAGCCGGGTTAGTTAAAGCCCGTAAGTCCGGCGGAGGCTTTTATGACCGCTTCCGCGATCGCATTATCATTCCCATCGCCGATGCCCAGGGGAGAATTATCGGCTTCGGCAGCAGAACCCTCACCGGAGAAGAGCCAAAGTATCTTAATTCCCCAGATACGCCCCTCTTCGACAAAGGCAAAACCCTGTTTGCCCTCGACCGCGCTAAACGCAGCATCAGTAAGCAGGATCGCGCCGTGGTGGTGGAGGGGTATTTTGATGCGATCGCTCTCCATACCGCCGGCATCACGAATGCGGTCGCGTCTTTGGGGACGGCCCTGAGCCAAGCTCAGCTCAAACAACTGCTGCGCTACACCGATTCTAAACAGATTGTGTTCAATTTTGATGCGGATCGCGCTGGCACGGTGGCAACGCAGCGTGCCATTGCCGAAATTGAGCCGCTGATCTATTCTGGTCAGGTTCAGGTGCGCGTCCTCAATCTGCCCGGCGGCAAAGATGCGGACGAATTTCTCCGCTCTTCCCCCCAGGCAGCGGAGCAGTATCGCCAGCAGCTCGATGCGGCTCCTCTGTGGCTAGACTGGCAGCTCGATCAGCTATTGGCAGAGCGAGATCTTAAGCAGGCGGACCAGTTTCAGCAGGCGATCATCGCGATGGTGAAGCTGTTGAGTAAACTTGATAGCAATGAATTACGCATCTACTACATTGCAGAGTGCGCCGACCGTCTGAGTCAGGGAGATGCCCAGTACTTCAAGCAGCTAGAGGACAATCTTCGCCTCCAGGTCAACAAGCAGCGAGGAACTCAGCAAAAACCTCGCCAGCCCGCCTCATCCCCTCCTCGTTCTGAGCGTCATGGCGCTGGTCAACCGGCTGCTAGTCAGGAAGTTCGGGCGCTTCCGTTCTCGGCAGAACGCTCGCGGCTAGAACAGGCGGAAGCGTTACTGCTGCGGCTGTATCTTCACTGTCCCGAAACTCGCCGAGGCATTGTCGAGTCTTTAGAACAAAAAGATTTGCTATTTAGCCTCTCCCATCATCGGTTTTTGTGGCAGCAGATCTTAGAAGTTGAAGCGGAGACGAGAGCCTCTCAGGCGGTCCGGGAGGGGATGGAGAAAGCAGACAAGACAGTGATGCTGCTCGATGAGCTACAGCGCAGTCTGCAATTTTCCGAGTCTCTCGCTCAGGTCGCTCATCTCTTTTATCTTGACGAAGCCACGCAAGAAAACCTCAACCGCACTCCTTTACTGATTCAAGCAGCGATCGCTGCCTTAGAACAGGTGGCCTGTGAAAAACATAAGCGGTACTGCTACGAACGGTGGCAACAGCTCGATCCACAAACGGCACCGGAAGATTGGCAGTACTACTTACAGGCTTACTATCAAGCTAAGCAAAAAATCATCGAGCTAGAATCTCTACGTCAGTTTACCCGACTAGACATCGTGGCTAGCGAGTAGACGAGCGTTCGCTAGAGTAGTTCGTTGGTACAACTGCTTTCCAGGAGTACTGTTCTGTCACTGCTGCCCCCACGGATGAAGACAGGCGCTTCAGTTCTTCTACTTTTAGCAAAATCAAATACTCATAAAATGCCTGGAGCGTACACCAGGCAAATCCGGCTCGTCCATCGAGGATGCCTCCAAGCAGAAAGTACATATATAGCCAGCGCAGCAGGGGTCTAAACGGCAGCCGCAGCGATAAATCTTTGAGCGCCCGACGCTTTGTGACCTCTGATGACCCAAACAGTAACTCGCGCCAGTTAACGCTGCCACTCTGTAGCTGCCTGAGCGTTTCTTTGGCTTCGTCTGTCGAATAGCGATTGTGTTTTTCGATCCAGCGATTCAAGCCTTTGCTACAGGTGTAGTGAGGATAGGTTTCTTGTAGAAAGCCGACAGGGCCATCGCAGACTTCTCGTTCGGTATGTCCATAGTCCGTAAACCACACTCGGCCTTTGTGGAGGAGGCGCAGTTGGTAGCGAGGATACTGGGTACTGTGGCGAATCCACTTTCCCATAAACATCACTTTCTCGGCCACGTAATAGCCCACCGCCTGACCCGACTGAATAGCTGCTTGACACTCAGCATACAGGGAAGGAGTCATGCGTTCGTCCGCTTCGAGGAGGTACGCCCACTCGTATTTAGTGGTGACGCTATTAAGCATCCAGGTCCGCTGCTGACCGTGACTCTCGAAGGGATGCAGAACGAGTTGTACCGGATAGGTCGAGGCAATTTCCACGGTGTGATCGCTACTGTAGGAGTCAACCACAATCACGTCATCACAGCCCACTGCCAAAGCAGATTCAATGCACTCAGCAATATCAATTTCTTCGTTGTAGGTCAGGATATAAATAGACAGCATCAAAGCATAGGGAAGGATGAGCGATTAGATCGGGGAGTAGCGTCCAGGCGAGCTTTCGATCAGCATTTTAACCTTACGTCGATACTTTTAGGAAAATTCATTTCTTAATACATCCACAGTACTAATTGCTGACAAAGTAACGTGTTTTTCTCTAGAGCGCAATCGCACAAATGTGTTATCAGAGCCTGAGTGAGTCCTCTGACTTGGCGATCGAATGCGAGCTTCCTCCGTGCGTGAAGGAGCTTAAGTTCGGCAAACAGAACCGCAGTGGAGAGGAATCTTGACTACGATTTTTACTGAGCCAACGTTACGATAAATGTCATATCGATAGTTAAATAAAGATTCTTTTTAATATGCAAGCAGACACTAATTTCGATCTAGACAAGCGGAAGTTGCTTTCTGCGGGGTCTCACGCTTCTATTTTTATTAGTGCCTTGATTGCCTCAATCGGCATTCCGATCGCTATTTTCTTCGTCTCTGAAGATCCGGTGGTGAAAGAAAATGCTAAAGAGGCGATTAACTTTCACCTCAATGTCTGGCTAATTGGTGGCATTATTGCCGTCCTGTCTTTCCTGACCCTTGGTTTGCTGGGTTGGATCTTAGGACCAATCTGGTTGCTTTACCACTGGGGATTGACAATTTGGGCCATCGTTTACTCTTTGAATCATACAGAGACTGCGTTCCGCTATCCCTTTATCTTCCGTTTGCTGTAGAGGCAACACCGCGCTCCTCCAGCTTCGTCAGACACCAATCAGGCACGAGCAGTGAACTATAAAGACACGCCTTGGCGGCGGTTAAACAGTTGCCACTGTTGCTTGCCCTGAGGTTCTCCGAGGAGAATGACCGAGCAAACGAGCTTTTGCAGAATAGGAGCGGTCACTTCACTCAGCGCCAATCCATCCCCGCCAATGCGCCGTCGCTGCGAGCGCACAATGACAAGATCGTAAGCCCGGGAGGCTTGTCCAATGGCGGCACTGACGCTTTCCTGGGCAATGATTCGGATGTCTACCGGATTAGAAGGCGCGAGCGCCGTGATAGTAATCGTCAACTGATCGTAGAGCCAAGTTCTCTGACGATGGGGGGTACTGGGGTGACAAACATGCAGTAGGGTCACCGATGCGCCGTTCGGCTGAGCCAATAGCTGAGCAAACTCTAGCAGCCGTGCTGCTGACTTAACGTGTGACACCGGCACTAGAATCCGGCGAGTAGTTAGGGGCGAATCGAGCAGGCGGGCAACGGCGACTATGCAGTGAGCAGACCACAGTACGCTATCGGTAATATTCCCAAACAAACGGGCGCGAAACCCAACGCGATCGCTCATGCCTAAAACAATGAGATCGGCGTGTTCTTCGCGGGCAGCGTGGCTAATCGCCTCAGCAACATCGAATTCAATCCGCAGCTTGGGCATGACTTCCACTCCGAGTTCGCGGCTGAGGTGAGTTGCTTGAGCGAGCAAGTCCTGACAGCGGGCGATCGCCCTCTCCATCTGGGGGGCATCCATCCGCGCCTGGGCTTTGGCGATCGCTAATGGCACAGTGCGCCCCTCAACCTGACGGGCGAGTAAAGCAGCCATTTCCATTAAATACCGCTCAGTTTGAGGATTATAAACCGGAACCACTACCGTTAAACCGCTAGAGACGCTCGCAGGAGGTATCTCATCTGAGAAGGTAGATTCTGGTGCTAGTTTGGCAGCGGTGCGGGTGGTCACGAGCGGTCCGAGCATAGCAGTCACCAGCATCATGAGAATGACGCTGTTAAATACCGTTTCGGGAAGAATCCCTTCTTCGTAACCCACCAACGTTGCTGCTAAGGTTGCCGCTACCTGGGGAACAGATAAAGACCACATCGTTAAAGTTTGAGTCCAACTGTAGCGGTAAATCAGTTTTACCGCCAGAGCGGCGAGAAACTTACTGGCCATTAATCCGCCAATAATCGCTAGCGTCAGCCCAAAGGAACTGAGGGTTTCAGCAAAGGCTCCTAAATCCAGCAGCAACCCCATCGCCACAAAGAAAATGGGGATGAACAGCACCGAACCGATAAACTCAACCTTCTCCTTAACGGGTCCGTCTCCCAAAACATCGTTGACCGCTAATCCCGCCAAAAAAGCGCCGACAATCATTTCAACGCCGATTAGCTGCGCTCCCACCGAAGCCAGAAACACGGCGAGCAGCACAAACAAAAACTGATTCCCCTGGTCGTTTTTGGAGCGCCGGAAAAACTCTTTCCCGAGCTTATCGAAGCCCCACAGAATTGCCACGGCATAGATGGCCAAAGAAACGAGCAAAATTGCTAAGTTAGCCGGGGAGAAATCGCCTTGGTTGATGCCAACGCACACCGCCAGCACTAACAAAGCGCCAATGTCGGTAAAGATGGTGGCTCCAATGGTGACGATAACCGCTTCATCACTGATGACCCCCAGGCGTTTAACAATCGGATAGGCCAGGAGAGTATGGGAAGCGAGCAGAGAGCCAATCAGCACCGACGCATTCCAGTCGAACTCAAATAAGCGACCGACCAGTATGCCAGTCAGGAGTGGCACAGCAAACGTCGCTAATCCAAACCCGAAAGAGCGATTTTTGGTGCGGCGGAACTGCTCTAAATCGATTTCTAAACCAGCCACAAACATGAGGTAAATTTTCCCGATGTCCGCCAGCAGCTTCATGCTTTCAGAATTAGGGTGGAGCCAATTCAGTCCGCTAGGGCCAAACAGAACCCCAGCCGCCAGTAAGCCAACCAACCCCGGCAGCCGCAGCCGTTCAAAGAGCGGAGGAATGAGGAGAATGACGGCAATCAGCAGAGCGAACGTGACGATCGGTTCTCTAACAGTAGCGGCAATATCCATAACATCCTTAGAACACGCGAAGGGATAGATTTCTAAGACCGATAGGAGCTACCTAACTCTCATGGTTGCAGAGCTGGGGTTAGCGTCTAGGCGCGGGGAAAAGGGAAAGGGGGAAAGGGCAAAGGGAGGAATGAAATAGCGTTGAACTTTAGCCCTTTCACCGTCCCGCCAGGGACAAGTTTTCTTTTGCCTTTCCCTGTTGCGTTACTCTTTATCACAAAATTAAGTAATGTTTGGTAAACTGTTCGCAAGACACAAATTGAGCTCGTCAACTCCTCATTCAGTTATTTGTGATTGCCAGTCTCCTAAATTTTAATATCGATCCTCTTCACCGAGTTACTTCTTCAGACGGAGGTAAATTGGCCTTAAAGTGATTTTTGTAGTATTACATACCAGTGTCTACCAAGGTTTTTGGCTCGACATCAAAGCTCTATCTGAATCTTGCCAAAGTTTGTGTTAACGTCAGCTCAATGACTCTCCTGCGAGCAGAATTAGAGAGGAGAAAAGCGATTTAATGCTTTCAGTCCCGCGCTTTCAACGACGGCATTACGGAGTGGCCATTCTGTCTGTTGCCTCAGCGCTTCTGCTTACCAAATTACTGCTCCCGTTCATTGCACCGACTGTTTCCCTGCTGTTTTTTGCAGCGGTAATGCTGAGTACCTGGTATGGCGGACTTGGTCCAGGTTTACTGGCTACTGTCTTAGCGGTGCTGGCAAGTGACTATTTCCTGATTCCGCCGCTGTACTCCTTAGGACAAGTAAGCGGGGCCGATTTTCTACAGCTCGCTATTTTTAGTCTGTTAGCCATTACCATCAGTTCTTTAAATGCCTCGCTCCGAGCCGCTAAAGAGAAAGCAGAGCACAATCTGCGACGGCTCCAGGAAAGCGAGGAGCAGTATCGCCGCCTCGTTGATACTGCCTATGAAGGAATTTGGCTGCTCGATGCTGCCATGCAAACCGAGTACGTTAACCAGCGGATGGCGGAGATGCTGGGCTACAGCCCCCAGGAAATGCAGGGTCGCTCTCTGTACGAATTTATGGATTGCGAAGCTCGTGCTGAGGCAGAACGGATTGTAGAGCGACGCAAGCAAGGAGTGAAAGAGCAATTCGACTTTTGCTACCGCCGCCAAGACGGCTCCAAACTGTGGGCTATTGTTTCGACTCGTCCGAGAATCAGTCGGCAGGGAGAATTCCTTGGATCTTTAGCGATGCTAACAGATATCACCACGCGCAAGCAGATTGAGCAAGAGCGCGAACAGCTTTTGAAGAGCGAACAGGAAGCTCGCCAGGAAGCAGAAATCGCTAATCGCACCAAAGACGAATTTCTCGCCATCGTTTCCCACGAACTGCGATCGCCTCTCAATGCTATTCTCGGCTGGATTCAGCTTCTGCGGACTAGCTCTGCCAACGAGGCGATGACGGCCAAGGCTCTCAGCGTGATTGAGCGTAACGCTCAGGCCCAAAACCAGCTCATTGAGGATCTGTTAGATTTATCTCGGATCGTTCAAGGTAAAGTTCGCCTTTCTCTTTGTCCTCTCAGTTTAGGTCCGGTCGTTGCTGGGGCCATTGATACCGTTTGTCCGACTGCGAATAACAAACAGATTCAGATTAAGACTCAGTTGGCGACCTCTGTTACTGTCAATGGCGATCCGGATCGCCTCCAGCAGGTGTTTGGGAATCTCTTGAACAATGCCGTGAAGTTTACCCCTGACAGCGGCTCTATAGAGGTCATGCTAGTGCAAGAGGATACTCAGGCCGTTGTGCACGTCAAAGATAGCGGCATTGGTATTGCCCCAGAGTTTTTACCCCACGTCTTTGAACGATTTTGCCAGGGCAGCCTTAAGTCTGCTGGTGGGGGACTGGGGCTAGGATTAGCCATTACCCGCAACCTGGTAGAGCTACATGGCGGCACCATTGCGGCAGCTAGTCCGGGGGAAGGACAAGGAGCGACCTTTACCGTCACGCTACCGTTACTGCCCTTGGAGCATCAGAAACGAGAACGGCTAACCAATAGCACGTCACCATCAAGGGGAAAAAAGCATCATTGTTGATGGTTGATGGTTTATTTTTCCTTTTCCCCTTCCTCAATAGCGAATCCGGGGATCGATCCAGGCATTGATAATATCAATTAGGATGCTGGCAACCACAACAATTGCTCCAAAAAAGACCATAATTCCCTGGACTGTCGGATAGTCTCGCGAGGAAATTGCCTCATAGAGACGGTTGCCTAAGCCGGGCCACGAAAAAGTCACTTCGGTTAACACGGCTCCCCCTAACAGAGCCGCAAAGGTAAGTCCTAATACCGTAATCACCGGAATGAGGGCATTTTTGAGCGCATGGGCAACAATAATCCGCCTTTCGCGGATTCCTCTGGCTCTAGCCGCTTCTACATAGTCAGAGCGCAGCGTTTGCTTCAGGTTTACGCGCACCATTCTTTCAAAGATACCGCTCAACAGCACCCCTAAAGATAAACACGGTAGCGCTAAATAGTACACAGCCGTGAAGAACTGACCAAAATTGCCAACCAGCAGGCTATCCACCGTATACAGTCCGGTAATACTCGGTGGAGCCGGAGCGCTCAGTGGATAGCGCGTTCCCAGCGGGAACCAACCCAACTGGACGGAGAAAACTAACTGTAGGAGCATCCCCACCCAAAATAGAGGGAGAGAGTAGGTGATAATGCCAAACAAGCGTCCCCCGGCATCAAAGACCGTCCCGGGACGAGACGCGGACAAAATACCAACGCTGACCCCTACGAAAACAGCCACCAGCATTCCATAAAAAGTGAGCTCTACCGTTGCTGGAAAGTATTGCCCAATCACTTCCCACACTGATAGTCCTCGGCTGGTGAGCGAACTCCCTAAATCTAGGCTTAGTAAGCGTCCCAGATAGTGTGCGTACTGCACCCATAGCGAATCTGATAATCCGAGCTGCTCTCGCAGAGCCTCTTTCACCGCTTCGGGAGCGCGAGTCCCTAAAATAGCATCAGCCGGATCTCCTGGAGTCGCTCGCAGCAGCAGAAATACCAGAGTAACAATGGTCCACAGCATCAGGGGAGCTAACAGCAGACGAGCACAGATATAGTAAAGGAGAGCTTGGGAACGAGACATTGGCAGTACCCGGTGATTTGGCGATCGCTTACTAATCTAGCAGGCATTGTCTCCCTCAGATAGCAGCTAAGAGCTACTCGCTTTCCCTTGGGTTGATATTCTATTCAGTTAGCTAAAAGCTAAGAGCTTTTACAGCTCTGGCTCCTCATCTTCGCCCGACTCAAAGGGAGCTTCACCTACTCCCAATTCTTTTTTACTTTTTTTGAGTTGTTTCCAAAGCTCTTTAATTTTGTCGTAAGCTTCCAGCGGAGTCATTTTACCCGCTGTTTCTAAATTGCAGATATAGCTGACCTTCTGCGTAAATTCTTGCAGATTTGCATTGAAGACTAAATTTTCAGGTTTGACCTCTCCATGATAGGAACTGCGAGGATATAGAAAGTCATTTTTATCTTTTTCTGTCACTACTGTTGTCTCCTATCATCTGATCTTTTCGATTTTATCTAAAAAATTCTAACTAGATATTCAAGTTAACTTAGTCCGTAAGCGTACTGATCGAAGCTAGCAGCAAGAATAGTAGACGTTACTGAAATGCCTGGGCCTGTAATCTAGCTTAAGATAGACTTTTGTGAAATATCTGAATAATCTTTCAGCCTTTCTTAAACATTAGCCAAGTCAAAAAACTTTCTTCTAACCAATCAAGCCAGCTTTTTTCAACATTGCTATTGTGTTTGTTTGCACAGCAATGACAAGTTTCTAGGAAAGACTAATTGACTAATTTATACCATTTGCCGAAAGTAGTCAGATAGTTCCCAAACTAACCAACAATTGGAGGTTCAAGGGCAAAGAGCTGCTGTGCTTCCCTTTTCCCCTTCCCCTTTCCCCCAACTCATCAAGTCTCCTATTACTTTTTCTAATTGGTATTAAATTTGTGAAGAGCTGTTTTAAGTAAGAACAAAAGCTGCTGTATTCAGCATGAATTCACCAAAGACGAAAATAAGTTAGTTAACATAAACGGCTATTGCTCAATCAGAGCGAAACAGACAGTAGTATAAGTTATATAGTTATTTTTGCCCCGTTCTAGTGGTGTTACTCAAATAAATGCTGCAACAACAAAAGCTATACGAAGGAAAAGCGAAGATCCTCTACTCCACAGAAGATCCAGGCATTTTACTCGCTGAATTTAAGGACGATGCTACCGCCTTCAATGCTCAGAAGCGGGGAACGATTCAGGGAAAAGGAACAGTTAATTGTTCAGTTTCGGCAGCTTTGTTTGAGTGGTTAGAAACCCAAGGCATTCCCACTCACTACATCGATCGACCAGCGCCTCAGCAAATGAGAGTAAGGGCTGTTGAAATATTGCCGATTGAAGTCGTAGTCAGAAATATTGCCGCTGGCAGTCTCTGTCGAGAAACCGGATTAGCACTAGGGACCGTGCTGCCATCGCCGCTTGTGGAATTCTATTTTAAAAACGATGAGCTAGGCGATCCGCTGCTCACCCGTGATCGCCTGTTCCTATTAAACCTAGCCACTCCGCAGCAGCTAGAGCAAATTCAGTCCCTGGCGCTACAAATTAATCAGCATCTCAAAGACTTCTTTAATCGCTGTGGCATTGCCCTCGTAGACTTCAAGCTAGAGTTTGGAGTCGAGCAACAGCGAGTGCTGCTAGCCGACGAAATTAGTCCAGATACCTGCCGCCTGTGGAACCAAGCCGAAGCAGATCCCCAGGCAAGAGTAATGGATAAAGATCGCTTCCGCCAAGATTTGGGGCAAGTTGAATCTGCTTACGAGCAAGTCCAGCAGCGGGTCTTAGCTCAAATTAGCAACGAATAATCAACAATTCGGGCAGGCTTACGTTCCGTTCGCGAAGCGTCTCCGCAGGAGTTGAAGACCTCAGAACTACGCCCTCACAATCAACAATGACCAGCCAGATCAAAAGATACCCGGCAATTAAAAATCGCGGCAACACTAACATGCGTCAGCCGACGTAGACAGGCTTTGTTTTTTGGAGCCTCAAACTGATAGTCTGAGGGCAATTCGCAAAATAGGGATGCTCCTCCAGCAATCGGCTGACCTGTTTATTGCTCAACTGAGCGCTGTTTGGAGGGGAACCTTTCCACCGCAGAAGAGTCTAGGGAAAACGGTCAATATTCCTGAACTGCTGCCTCATTGAACAAATCTTTGACAATTTAGCAATAAATTAAACAGCACGAGGGGAGAGACATCCTATCTGAGAACGGAAGGGGCTTCCTCGCAGAGGAACTGAATCTGACCATTTAGTAGTCTGTTGTCCCTAACTTAGTCAATAATAAACAACGGATGAAAAACAACGTATTGCTTTTGGGTGTGTGGAAGTGGCAATAACAAACAAACTGCGGATTACTCCTGCGCTAGCCTCGCTGCTGGCATTTTCTGTCGCTTTGTCTCCTCGTGTAGCAGCGGTCGAAACCACCAAGACCGTTTTTGCAGCAGCGGAAGCGATTGGCAAAGAGAGAGATGCAGAGCGTCAGCAAGCACCAACCCAGGAGATAGAGCTAGATTTAGATCTTGTGTCCAGTCGTCCTCGTCAGGAAGCGCTTTTGAGTTCTTCAGGCATGGATGTTGCTCCGTCCGAGCTGGTTCCTATGTCCCATACCAATGAGGTAACGCGACCAGAAGCAGCGTTAATTGTGGCGCAGGAGTCGTTTCCTGAGCCATCAGACCCCGCCCCAGGTGACGTTCCGCCTACCGAGCCAGTCACCCCGGCTCCTGAGCCAGTGCCGGAGGAGGAGGAACCAACAGATCCCGCTTCCCCACCAGCACAACCTCCGGCGGACCCTGTCCCCCCCACTGAACCAGCTCCTGACCCCCCAGCTACCTTTGAAGTCGTTCCTCCGACTGAAGAACCAGCTCCAGCACAGGAGCCGCGAGTCCTGGTGGGAGAAGTAGAGGTTGCGGGTGCCGAAGGAGAGTTAGAAGATTTAGTCTACAGCACCATCAGCACTCAGCCGGGACGAACCACCACGCGATCGCAACTTCAAGAAGACATCAATGCCGTCTATGCTACAGGCTTTTTCGCCAACGTCAGAGTGATTCCCGAAGACACCCCTCTCGGCGTCCGGATTACCTTTGCGGTCGAGCCAAACCCGGTGTTGAGTGAGGTCGATGTTCAAACCGTCCCAGAAAGTGCCGAGGCTCGCGTGTTGCCCCCGGAAGTGGTAGACGAAATTTTTGGCGACCAGTACGGCGAAATTCTTAACTTGCAGGAACTACAAAGCGATGTCGCCGAACTCAACGAGTGGTACACAGAGAACGGCTACGACCTTGCCCAGGTCGTAGGAGCCCCAGAAGTGGAGGAAGACGGCACGGTGACGCTAGTTGTAGCAGAAGGAGTCATTGAAGACATTCAGGTAAGATTTTTTGATGAAGAAGACGAACCCACCGAAGGCAGAACCCGCGACTTTATCGTGACGCGAGAACTCCAGCTCGAGCCTGGGGACGTGTTTAACCGCAACACGGCCCAAGCCGATTTACAGAGAGTGTTTGGGTTGGGGTTATTTGAAGATGTGCGGTTGGCCTTTGAGCCCGGTTCAGACCCCCGCCGAGTCGTCGTTAACATCGATGCCGTCGAAGGCAGTTCAGGTTCCCTCGCCGCCGGTGCTGGGATTAGCTCAGCAAGCGGACTGTTCGGTTCGATTAGCTATCAGCAGCGGAACCTCGGCGGCAACAACCAAACCCTGGCGGCTGAGTTTCAGCTCGGTACGCGGGAGCTGCTGTTTGATGCCAGCTTTACCGACCCCTGGATTGCCGGAGACCCCTATCGCACCGCCTATACGGTCAATGTCTTCCGGCGACGCTCTATTTCTCTAGTCTACGACGGAGACGAGGACGACATTAGAACCGATGATGGCGATGACCGCCCCCGGATCAGGCGCACCGGAGGCGGGATTAATTTCACCCGACCGATTCCGGCTAATCCCTTCGCCGAACCAGATTGGCGACTCTCGGCGGGGTTCCAGTACCAGCGAGTTGCTGTGACCAATTCCGACGGCGACATTGCCGAGGAAGCCAACGACGACAGCGATAACATTAATCTGGCCTTTAGCGACGACGGCACAGACGACCTCTTCCTGCTGCGGTTTGGAGCGGTGCGCGATCGCCGCGACGACCCCCTGCGGCCCACGAGCGGCTCTTTTGCCCGGTTAGGTCTTGACCAAAGTATCCCCATTGGCTCCGGCAACATCTTTCTGACTCGGTTGCGCGGGAACTATAGCTACTTCATCCCGGTCAGCTTCATTAACTTCACCGAAGGACCGCAGACGATTGCCTTTAACGTGCAGGCCGGAACCGTCCTTGGCGATTTGCCGCCTTATGAAGCGTTTGTGGTCGGCGGCAGTAACTCGGTGCGGGGCTATCCTGAAGGAGAAGTGGGCAGTGGACGCTATTTTCTCCAGGCAACGGCGGAGTATCGCTTTCCGATCTTTTCTGTTGTTGGGGGAGCACTCTTCTTCGACTATGGAACCACCCTGGGGTCTGGCGATGACGTCCCCGGCAACCCGTCAGAAATCCGCGATCTGCCCGGAAGTGGCTTCGGTTACGGCGCTGGAGTTCGGGTCCAGTCACCGTTAGGGCCGATTCGGATCGACTACGCCATCAACGATGAAGGCGATTCTGAAATAGAATTTGGGATTGGAGAAAAGTTTTAAACTAGACTCCGCTAGCGCTAAACTCAAATTTCTAGCTATGCAGCAAACGCTTCAATCCTCGTTTACGCTCTCCGGAGTTGGCTTACATGGGGGTCTTAAGACAAAGGTCCGAGTCGTGCCAGCGTCGGTGGATGAAGGGCGATACTTTGTTCGAGTCGATTTACCCGGCACTCCTGCCATCCCGGCTCGTCCCCAAGCGGTTTGTCAGACGACCCTCTCGACCGAACTAGCTCAGGGAAACGCCAAAGTCCGTACTGTCGAGCATCTCTTAGCGGCTTTAGGCGCGATGGGCATAGACAACGCCCGCATCGAAATCGATGGCCCGGAAGTGCCCTTACTCGACGGTTCCGCCCGAGAATGGGTCGCGGCTATTGCTGCTGCTGGAATTGCCCTCCAAAACCAAGCGATCAGGAGGCTCAGGCTTACCACCCCCCTGTGGATTTGCCAAGAGGAGGCTTTTGTCGCCGCTTTACCTGCACCAGAAACGCGCTTTACCTACGGCATCGATTTTCCGTATGCAGCTATTGGCAACCAGTGGCATAGCTGGAGTCCCTCGTCTGGGGATTTCGCCACTGAGATTGCCCCAGCGCGGACCTTTGGTTTTGCCGAGCAGATCGAAGCATTGCGAGCACGTGGTTTAATTAAAGGCGGTAGTTTAGAAAATGCCCTGGTCTGCGATCGCACAGGATGGCTGAATCCTCCGCTAAGATTTGTCAACGAGCCAGTCCGGCACAAACTCTTAGACTTAATGGGAGACCTCAGCTTACTCGGCAGGTTTCCCCAAGCCCATTTTCTTGGCTATAGGGCAAGCCATCAGCTGCACGTCCAGCTTGATCAGTTGATGCAAGCGCAACTCCAAGCCCCTCTAAACGTCTAGCTTACAACTCCAAAAAATTCATGTCTACAGATACCGATGTTAATACTGCTCCGTCTATGTCCGCTGACGATCAGAATTCTCCACAAGTCTTGACCATTGCCGATATTCACAGGTTACTGCCTCATCGCTATCCGTTTGCCCTCGTCGATCGAATTATCGAGTACGTCCCGGGAGAACGCGCAGTGGGCCTTAAAAACGTCACCTACAACGAACCCTATTTTCCCGGTCATATTCCCGGTCGTCCCATTATGCCGGGAGTCTTAATGGTAGAAGCTATGGCGCAGGTCGGAGGAGTCGTGTTAACACAGCTTCCCGGCATGGAGGGCAGTTTCTTTGCCTTCGCGGGCATCGACAAAACTCGGTTTCGCCGTCAGGTCATTCCAGGCGATCAGCTCATTATGACAGTTGAACTCCTGTCCTTCAAACGCCAGCGGATTGCTAAAATGCAGGGCAAAGGCTTAGTTGACGATCAGCTAGCCGTTGAAGGAGAAATGCTGTTTTCCCTTATCGACTAGACTAGTTCAGTGCGGGACTGGGAAACGGGATAGCGCCTCCGGCGCGGGAAAAGGGTAAAGGGCAAAGGGGAAATAAATCAGCTTGTTCCTTAGTCCTGTGTTCCTTCTCCATTCCTCCGGGACAGTTTCCCCTTTCCCCGTCCCGGAGGGACAGATTTCCCTTTCCCCCGCGCCTCCGGCGCTTCCCCGTCACGAAGTGACCTACCCTTGGAGATGCTCTCTTGAAAACGCTGATTCACCCCACTGCGGTTATTCATCCTGAAGCCCAACTGCACCCGTCAGTTCAGGTCGGTCCCTATGCCGTGATTGGAGAAAAAGTGACGATTGGAGCGCAAACAACGATTGGTGCCCATGCAGTCATTGAGGGGCCAACGGCAATAGGCAGCAGTAACCGGATCTTTCCCGGCGCGATTATCGGCGTAGAACCTCAAGATTTGAAGTATCAGGGGGCAGATAGCTGGGTGAGAATCGGCGATCGCAACACCATCCGCGAGTACGTTACCATTCATCGCGCCACAAACGCCAACGAAGCGACGCTAGTCGGTAACGGCAATCTGCTGATGGCATACGTGCATATTGCCCATAACTGCGCCATTGAAGATCAGACGATTATTTCTAATAGTGTGGCGCTAGCCGGTCACGTCACCATCGAATCCCAGGCAACGATCAGCGGCGTACTGGGGATTCATCAGTTTGTTCATATTGGCAAAATGTCTATGATTGGCGGGATGAGCCGCATCAATCGTGATGTTCCCCCTTTCATGCTGGTGGAAGGAAATCCAGCCCGAGTGCGATCGCTCAATCTGGTGGGACTCAAGCGCCGGGGACTAACAACGGCTGAAACAAATTTACTCAAAAAAGCGTTTCGCCTGCTGTATCGCTCCGGTCTTTCCCTCAATGAAGCCCTCGATCAGCTCAACTTACTCCCCGATACCCCCCACCTCCAGCACCTGCGCACCTTTTTGCAGCTTGCCACCGCCCAGGAAAGACGAGGGCTGATTCCCGGGTCGGGCAAGTCCCTGCGGGACGGGTAAAGCAGCTTTGCTGCGGGAAAAGGGAAATTTGTCCCTAGCGGGACGGGAAAAGGGGAAACTTCTTTAGCTAGAATCAGCAGCTAAAGCGGGCAAAATGCTCGTCTTTTTCTGGTAAAGAGGACAAGAAGATTAATAGAGGACGAAGCTAATCAATTATTCCCTTTCCCCCTTCCCCTTTTCCATTTTCCCGTTGCGGAGCAACTTTCCCCTTCCCCTTTTCCCGTTGCGGAGCAACTTCTTTCCCTGCGCCTGCGGCGCTTCCCCAATCTCGAAGAGATTTGTTTATGCGTATCTTTATTTCTACCGGTGAGGTATCTGGAGACTTGCAGGGAGCCATGCTCATTGAGGCTTTGCAGCGTCAAGCTGCTGACCTCGATCTAAGATTAGAAATTTTGGCTCTCGGTGGCGATCGCATGGCGGCAGCCGGGGCAACGTTGCTCGGCAACACCACCAGCATTGGCTCGGTTGGTTTAGTAGAAGCGCTGCCGTTTGTGGTTCCCACCTGGCAAATTCAGCGTCGGGCAAGACGCTATCTGCGGCAACACCCGCCGGATGTGTTGGTGTTGATCGATTACCCCGGACCTAATCTGGCCATTAGCAGCTATCTGCACACCTGCCTACCGCAGGTTCCCATCGTCTACTATATTGCCCCCCAAGACTGGGCGGTTCCCCAATTAGGCAATGCGAAGCGGATTGCTCACGTTGTCCATCGCTTACTGGCCATTTTCCCCGAAGAGGCCCGTTATTATCGTCACCAAGGAGTAGCGGTGAGTTGGGTCGGTCATCCGCTGCTCGATCGCCTAGAATCAGCGCCGAGTCGAACAGAAGCGCGGATGGCCCTAGGCATTGAGCCAGAACAGATGGCGATCACCCTGCTGCCTGCTTCTCGCCGACAGGAACTCAACTATCTACTGCCCGTGATTTGCGAAGTCGCCAGTCACATTCAGCAGCGTTTGCCACAGGTACAGTTTTGGATTCCGGTGTCTCTCCCTTCCTTTCGCAGCACGATTCAAGCCGCGGTGAATCGGTGGGGGCTACGGGCAACTCTAGTTGAAGGGAAAACCTTAGCAGTGCTTGCCGCTGCGGATCTAGCGATCGCTAAATCGGGAACGGTCAATCTAGAAACAGCCCTGCTTAATGTGCCGCAGGTGGTGCTGTATCGAGTTCACCCGGTAACGGCGTGGGTGGTGCGTCGCCTGCTGAAGCTGTCGGTTCCTTTTATGTCGCCGCCCAATTTAGTAGTGATGAAGCCGATTGTTCCTGAACTGCTTCAGGAAGAAGCCACTCCCGCCAGAATTGTGCAGGAATCTCTGGCCCTCTTGCTCGACGAACGCAGAAGAATACAGACACTAGCCGACTACCAGCAGATGCGAGCGCAACTGGGAGAAGTGGGCGTTTGCGATCGCGCTGCCCGTGAGATTCTTGACGTTGCTCAAACTCTGCCCGCTGACAATGAATGTGAAAAGTTAAAGTAGCCGCAGGTAGTGTCGGATATGACTACGATAACCAATCAAAGCTCTTGACTTGCTTGACTGCTGATTGTTGTCGGTTCTCACCTTCAGCCACTCAAATACTGAGATATCTCGAACAAGGGAACGTCCCCCAAAGGTACAGCGCAACTCAGTCAAGCTATGAGCCAGACGAGCTTAGAAAAAATCTTTTTGAAACAGCATAGAAATAGAGCATGATTAAAATTTTTGGCTGGATCGCCATTAAGCTACTCATTCACATTCAATTTGCTGACGTTAGCCATTTGTCAACGTCTCAGTTAGCAAGCTGGTCAGCACAACCGCCGTTACTTCTTGATGCTAGAACTGCTCCAGAGTACGCCGTCAGTCACCTTCCGGGGGCTCAACTGGCTCCGGCTCAGCTTCAAGATTTATCCACCAGGGAAGGAGTAGATCCTTCCACCCCGATTGTTGTTTATTGTTCGATTGGCTATCGTTCTGCTCATTTGGCTCAACGGTTGACAGCAATGGGGTACGAGAATGTCTTTAATTTAGAGGGCTCGATCTTTCAATGGGCCAACGAAGATCGTCCAGTGTATCGAGGAGGAAATCAGGTTCAGGAAGTCCATCCCTTTGATCGGTCTTGGGGAACTCTGCTGAACAAGGATTTGTACCCCGATGACTGGCAGCCGATTCAATAAACGCTCTATTCCTACGCCAGGAAAGCTCAATTTTTAAGTAATGCTCGTTACTTCAGTCCGACACAACTACTAACAATCTTAGATAATGGGCAAGAGTGTCATACTTTGTTAGTATGGATAGCTCTATATTGAAGCCTGTTTAAATCAGCGACTATGCGAACTCACTACTGCGGCGAACTGCGTGCTCAACATATTGGCGAAACGGTGAACATTTGCGGCTGGGTCGATCGGCGACGGGATCACGGGGGGGTGATTTTTATCGATCTGCGCGATCGCACGGGCGTTGTTCAAATCGTCAGCGACCCCCAGCGGACCCCGATTTCTTACCAAATTGCAGATTCGCTACGAAACGAGTATGTAGTCAGAGCCGTTGGTCGAGTCAGTCAGCGTCCCGAGGAGTCTCTGAACCCTAAACTCCCTACCGGAGAAGTGGAAATTTATGCCGATTCTCTTGAAATTCTAAACGAGGTCCACAATCAGCTTCCCATTCAGGTGTCGGGAGGTGAGACAGAACCCGTCAAAGAGGAACTGCGGCTGAAGTATCGCTACCTCGATTTAAGAAGCGATCGCATGAACCGGAACCTCCAGCTTCGCCACCAAGTGGTCAAAGCGGTCCGTCGCTTTCTCGAAGACGAGTATCGCTTTATTGAAATTGAAACGCCGATTCTGACCCGTTCAACTCCTGAGGGGGCGCGAGACTATTTGGTTCCTTCCCGCGTTAACCCTGGTGAGTGGTACGCTTTACCTCAGTCACCGCAGCTCTTTAAGCAGATTCTAATGGTGTCTGGTTTCGATCGCTACTACCAAATTGCTCGCTGTTTTCGGGATGAGGATTTTCGCGCCGACCGACAGCCAGAATTTACTCAACTGGATATGGAAATGAGCTTCATGTCTCAAGAAGAAATTCTTGAATTGAACGAAGCGCTGGTCTGCCATATTTTCAAGACTGTCAGAAATATCGAGCTGCCCCGTCCATTTTCACGCCTCACCTACGCGCAAGCGATAGCGCGTTACGGCACCGACCGACCCGATACCCGTTTCGGGCTGGAGCTCGTCGATGTTTCCGACATCGTGCAAGACTCTGGCTTTAAAGTCTTTTCCGGTGCCGTTAAGAGCGGCGGTTTAGTGAAGGTGCTGCCAATCCCTGGTGGCAATGAAGCGATTTCTAACGTCCGCATCAAGCCCGGTGGCGATCTGTTTGGCGAAGCCAGTGCCGCTGGCGCTAAGGGAATCGCCTATATTCGCGTCCGAGAAGGCGGAGAAATTGATACCATTGGCGCGATTAAAGACAATCTCACTCCTGAGCAAAAACAGGAGCTGTTAGAACGCACCGATGCAAAGCCAGGGCATCTGCTGTTGTTTGGAGCGGGAGACGCCAGCATCGTCAATAAAACTTTAGATCGCTTGCGCTTATTTATCGGTCAAGAATTAGGGTTAATTGATGCCGACCAAATTAACCTCGTCTGGATTACCGATTTTCCAATGTTTGAATGGAATGCCGACGAGAAGCGCTTTGAAGCTCTTCACCATCCGTTTACGGCTCCCCATCCCGACGATATTAACGATCTCAAAGTTCCGCCGGAGCAATCTCCGGCGGCTGCCTTGAGCAAACTTAAAAACGCGCGAGCCCTGGCCTACGATTTGGTCTACAATGGCATCGAAGTGGGGGGTGGCAGCCTGCGGATTTATCAGCAGGACATTCAAGAGCAAGTCTTTGAAATTATTGGCTTATCGACCGAGGAAGCCTACCAGCAATTCGGCTTTCTGCTAGAAGCCTTTACCTACGGAACACCGCCTCACGGAGGCATTGCCTACGGATTAGATCGTTTGGTGATGCTTCTTGCTGGGGAGAAATCGATTCGCGACGTGATTGCTTTTCCCAAGACGCAACAGGCCCGCTCTCTGCTTACCGATGCTCCTTCTCCGGTGGCTGCTAAACAGCTCAAGGAGCTATACGTATCATCCACTTATAAACCGAAGTGAGGTTTTGCGTTACTTGTTGATGGTTGATGGTTGAATGTTTGTTGAGCCATCAACCATCAGCTATTAACGAGCGTCGGGGCTACGCATCATCGCTCTATCAGGAGTTATCTTTCCCCGCCGCTAAATACAAAAAGAGGGCATGGACTCACTCCAGTGCCCTGTATGCTCGTCATTAGTTTGTTAATTCAGAGTATCAGCGGTATCTTCCAAAGCTCGCTGGGTGCTCTTCGTCGCCTGATTAGCGCCAGATTGAACAGCATCAGAAGCGTCTTGTACGGCTCGTTGAGTGCTTTTAACCGCTTGATTCACGCCGGATTTGGCGCTTCCAGAGGCGTTTTCGGCAGCTCGTTGAGCTTTGCGACCGACTTCTTGGGTTGCATCAACGGCTTCATCGACGTTACTCTGAGCTTTATTTGATAATTCTTGAGCGGTATTGCGAGTAGCTGACGGAATTTTGCTCGCGTCTTCTTTAGCGTTTTGACCCACCTCTTTAAGGTTTTCGCCTTTCTTTTCAAGAATACGCTTGGTGTTACCAACGACATCGCCACTTTCGTCAATTACCTGGCTTTCTGCATTATCTATCAGAGCTTTAGCCTTGGTATCTGCTCTAGAGGTATCTTTGCGGGGGTCAGTATCAGGGTAGACGTTAATGCCTCCTTTCGCGGTTGAATCAGTGGCGCTTGGGGGCAAATCCTCTCGAACATCGCTCGCTTTAGTGGCATTGACTGCACTACAGGCTGTGCTGACAAATAGCAATGCGCTAGCTAAAAACACCGTTAAAATTTGTCTGAGACGAAACCGTTTAAACCAAGAAATTAATTTCATGACCATTTCCTTTTCTGTATACATATGGATGTTCAGTCAAAGCCTGCTTTAGCGCTGAGGCCGACCGCTGATGGCTAATAGCTACTACCTTAACTGAGCTTTACGACCGCTATCAGCGGGAGTTGGGCGAAACCTGTTTTGCTGCTCCTTCGATGAATTCTGAGCCTTCTTTGAACGCTTTTTGAGTTTTTTCGACAATGCCTTCGTTAGGGTTACTGCGATCGATTACGGGCTGACCCTCCTCTGGCAAAAATCGGCGCGTGTTATCCTTGTCAGTAATAATCGGTAGACTTTTTTCACTCGTTTCCGTGTCTCCTCGGTACAGTAAGCCAGGATTCTCCTGCTCAACGTTAGGAGTGGCGGCAACGAGCATCTTGCCAGGGACCGAAGCTTGTCCCTTCGCTGACGGATTAGGAGAAGTTTGATACTGATTCAGCGTGTCTCCACCCATTTTGTGAGGATTATTTTGCCCTCCCATTTGGACAGGGGGAACTTCTGGGCGAGCACCGCGAACATCGCCGCTGTTGCAGGCTGTGCCAATGCAGAGAATAATTCCTGCCAGAAATACCGTTAATATCTGGCGCAGTGGCACCTGTTTAAGTCGATTAATCATTAGATCCTCCGATCTTTTTGCTGCTAATGCTTGCTCAGGTTACAGGGAAACGAGGGAGCGCGACCTCTAGCGCAAGAAACATTCTCGCGATCGCTGCTTAGCAACGCTTCTCTAACCTAGGAGAGAGGCAAAGTTAGTTGCTCCGGGACGGGGAAGGGGGAAGCGCCACTGGCGCAGGGAAAAGGGGAAAGGGGAAGGGGTAACGGGGGAATAATTAGCTTATTCCTGAACCCTGTGTTCTTTTGCCGTCGCGAGCGCGATAGTTTTCCCTTCTCTCCGCGGCGAGGCTGCTTTCCCTCCTAGCGCTTACCGGCCTAAAACGATTCTGTTGTCTTTAAAGGTAATGGTTTGATCGCCCACTGTTACCTCCGACTGTAGGCCAATGCCGGTCATTTTCACCTCGGGGGCGCTTCCTTGCTGTACGGTCATGACGACAAAGAAGTGGTTGCCTCCTGTGGCGCTGATTGCTCCTTGTTCGTGGGAAATTTGCACTCCCAAAGGAACGACGAAGGTGCCCTTCATAGTGGCACCGCTAGGAGACTGAATGGTAAAACTCTGTCCGTCGATTGTCACTTGACCCTCAGTATGCATCCGCCAGGTTTTGTTGCTAAACTCGGCGGCGTTAACATCTCCCGTAAAGCGATCGACGACGACAAACAAACCGGGTGCTCCCGAGGCACCGCTGTAGTCTGTGGCAAAGGAGCGCAGGGATTGAATGCCAACGCTATTCTCTGCCTGGGAACTGACGATAGGTTTGGTTTGCAGGCTGACAATGCCAGAACCGTCCGCATCAGACTCAAAGAAAATGGGCTGCGCCGACTGCCACGGCTCAACGTTGGGCATGAAGACTACATTTTCCTGATGCCAGTCTCCTTCGCCAGTTCCTCCTTTGGCCCAGTGTTCTCCGAGGCCCCGAATGCGAAAACTGCCGACATCTGGAAAAGACCACGAACCGGGCAAACGTTCTCGGAGGCTGTAGATACTGGCTACGAAATCTTGGCTATCCTGCCAGCGATCGCGAAACACATAAAACCCTTTCTCCTCATCTACCAGCACTCTGTCCCACTCCGCCGTTGGATTTTGAGGAGTCGTATCTGGGTATCCCGCCAATACGTAGGCGGCTAGATGAGGAAAATTGGGGTCGATGCCAAAGCTGCTGTCTCCCGACAAACCGAAATGGCGCTCAAAAAACCACATAACCCCGGGTAAAAACCGCTGAGGAACCAGACCTAAACCGACGGCATACAAAGAGGCTCCTGGCCCTAAATAGTGTCGTCCATAGGTAGAAATTTCGTCTGCCTCAACGGTACGAGTGATGTAGTGCGGCAGAAACCACTCCGCGCTAGAGCCTGTGACCAAATCCTGACCCATAACGTTTTGATATCCCTGCAAAAAGGGGATGATTGTCAGTCTCCAGGGTTCGGCAGAATAGTGGTCCCCTTCTGTACCAAAGCCGCGATCGCCCAGGGCCGTTTGCAGATAGCGCTTCACGTTTCGTTCTGCTAGCTTGAGCAGCGGCAGCGGCTCCGCCGCCCGGAGTCCTGCTTCCGGCTCGTGCAGAATGGCGAGGGCGGCTAACCCGGCGGCCCCTCTCGCTCTGGCGTTCCAGTTACTCCAGGCGTTGCTGTTCCAGCCGCGCTTCGGAGAATCTCCTCGGGCAAGCCAGATGGCCTGGGTAGCCAGCCAGCGCGTCACTTGCTGACGGCGCTCTTCGCTCCAGGCATCGTAGCAGAGATCGTAGGCGAGGGCCACGCCGGCCACAATCGGAGACTGCTCCAGCAGCCGCTCAGCAGAATTTTCCATCGATTTCTCGGTGATTTGCCAGGCGGTCTGAGCCGGTTGCGGGTCTTCTTCGAGTAAGGAAAGAAAACAGTGGCCTGCTGCATGGTAGCCGCCAGTCGGAACGAAACCATCGTAATAGATCGGATGAGTGAGGGCTTGCTTGAGTTGCTCGACAATTGCTCTTCCCGCCGGAGTTTGTGCCTTGGCTCGTAGGTCTGGCAGTTGAGATTTCCGGAAAATTAGTCGGGGATGCTCTTGAGGCTCCACTGGTTGATGAGTGGGAATCGGTTGCGGCCAGCGAGGACTAATGGTTCCCCTCACTTTACCCTGTACAGAACGGTCGTTAAACTCCCCGGTATAGCTGCCGATGAGCTGTTCTTGGAAGGGAATGAGATTAATTGTATAGGTTGCTGTTTCCGTCTCCTTCTCCCAGGGGTGAAACTGAATCTCCATCTCTGCTCGTAGCTGCCAGGACTGATCGGTTTCCACTACCTCAACGGTGCCGCGATGATCGACTTCTTTATTAAAGCGGGGGGCATAGCCCCAAGCTTCTGACTCGCAGCGACCGTCCTGACAAACAAGATCTAAGGTAATATCTTGGTAAACGGGTTCTTCTTCCCAGAGTTTCCACACGCCCTGTTCGAGAGTCAGGCTAATATTGCCCGAAAGAGCTTTGGGGTCGAGTTCGCGACGCAGAGGAGCCTGCGATCCTCCAAGGAGAAACAGAGAAGCAGCAACAAGGTAATGTAGTTTCATTACTCTGACCGAGAACAACAGGGATAAAGCGCCATCTTTGAACTGTAAAAAGCTGTTAGCTTTTAGCCCGAGCAAGCGAATCGCTCAGAAACTCTATTGGTCTTGAAAGAGTCGTCAACCGATGGCATCCTTAAAACTCTGTTTTAGTCTAAATTAAAAAATACGGCAGCACGACGGACGCCATTTTCGCTGCCCAAGCTGCTTAAGCCCAGCGATCGCAGATGCTCGAACAGGGGTTTCCCCGCCAGTTCAACTGCCCCCACGAGAGGCTGCTGCTCAAAAATCGGTTGGCCTTGGCTCCAGTTGAGATAGAAGGTGCCGCTATTGGGAGTCGGTAGAGGCGCGATCGCCTGCTGGAAAGTTTTGCTGGTCGCAAGCGGAGCCGTTTGCGCGACTGCTTCTGCTAAGGTGTCCACCGATGTCGCGAACACTTCATAGCCAGCGACGCTCGTATGCACTCCTGCGACCTCCGCATCTAAGCGCAGGCGATCGCTGCCGCTGGTGGTTAACTGAGTCCAGGCCGTAATCTGGGTATCCGCTACGGGCAAAATCCCCACGCTGAGTCCCTGCGCTTTGGCTAAACGGTCGAGCGACTCAATGGCTGGTTCGGCATCAGCAGCGGAAGTTTCGGCGACAAATACCCAGTCGAGGCGATTTGTCTCCGGCGGGGAGAGCAGCGCCAGGGCATACTCCCCCCGCACCCAGCTAAAAATATCCTGGGGCAAATCTAGACCTAACGGCGCTTCAATCGAGGCGATTGCCCCGGCAATAAGCTGCCTAAGTGGACTTTGAGGGTCCAGTTCATCGACCTGGTTCCAGAGCTGGTTGAGGTCCGTTCCCGCCGCCGTGAGAACGCTATTGGCCGGTACGTACTGAAGAGCCGCGACGGGGTTAGAGAGGGCCGGTTCTTCGTCTCCGGCAATGCCAATTAAGGCCGTTTGCGCCGCCAATCCTTGGGGCTGTAGCTGGAGAGCGATCGCCAAGAGCTGTTCGGCTTCAGGATTCTCTGGGGCAGGAGCATTGACAACCCAGGAAGACAGCGCTGGCAAGTTGGCGTAGACGATGCCAATTCTTGGCTCGCGGATCGTGGTCAGAGCCTCCTGATAAGCGGGGGCGTTCTTGAGGCTGAGATCTTTTGCCTGAACGTTGTTAATGGCATCCCGTAGGACTTTAGGAGCGTTAGCAAACAGCACCACATCGCCAACAACCGCACTAGCCTCTAAATTGCTATTGGGTCCAGTCGTTAGGGGACGCTTGTAGATGATGTTCACTCCTTTATACTGTTCAAACACCAAATCAGAGGTTCCGGCGAGCGCCTGCTTAGAATAGGAAAGCTGGAGAAACTCCCGTGCTAAATCGGGATTTTGGGCGGTAGCGGCCAGTAAATATCCCGGCTGAATGCCGTTGAGCTGATTGCGATCGAAGTCAAGAGAGGTCACGGCCAGGGTAATCTCGTCGCCAAGCCAAGGCTGAATATCGCGGCGGTAGTCCAGTCCGGTGTTGGCTAGCAGACTTTCTTTGATTTGAGTAAATTCTCCATGCGCTTGTCGTCTAGCTCTCGGAGTCGCGGCCAGCTCCCCCAACGCTTCCAAACGGTCAGGATTAACCAGAAGCGACACCATCACGGGGGCTTGTCTAGGAACAAACATAGCCGCCGTCGGCTCCGCCATCACTCCCCCTTGGAGCAGATTCAGAGGGCTTTGGCTAATTATCCAGTAAAAGCTTCCCGCTGCCGCCCCTAGCAATATGAGGACGACTGTAGCCAGAGCAATCAAAAACGCACGAAAGTTGATCATAAATTCCAGTCCCCGCTGATTCGGGCTTCCTTGTTCAAGTTACCATTATCTATGGTCCCTTTAGGACGGGAAAATGTCCCTAGCGGGACGGGTCAAGGGAAAACTGTCGCGTTCGCGACGGGAAAAAAACACAGGGCTCAGGAATAAGCTAATTTATTCCCCCTTTACCCCTTTCCTTTTCCCGTTGCGGAGCAACTTTCTTTCCCCTTTTCCCTTTCCCCGCCGCGAAAGCGGCTTCCCCTTTTCCCCACCTAGATTGTTTGAACAGCACTATAAAGAGTAGAAGATTGAAGTTTGATGTTTTCTGAAATTAGCGTTGAAGAGTTAGCTATCCGCCTTGCCGAGCAAGACCCGCAGCTTCAGCTGATTGATGTTCGCGAACCGCAGGAAGTGGCGATCGCCCATATTGACGGATTTGAGGTGCTACCTTTGAGTCAATATTCCCAGTGGTCAGAGCAAATTCAGTCTCGTTTCGACCCGGAAGCCGAAACCCTGGTGATGTGTCATCATGGCGTACGCTCGGCTCAGATGTGCCAATGGTTAACGAGCGTGGGTTTTACCTCTGTCAAAAATATTGCGGGCGGTATCGATGCCTACGCAGCGTTGGTAGATTCATCGGTTCCCCGCTACTAGGTTCTATCCCGCAGCAGACTGCTCGCGATATGCTTCCACTCCTGACTGAGACTGTCGGTGAACTCTGGCTGTCGGCTCTGGCGATACCAGTAGCGAGCATTGCTTAAATCTCCCTCCTCCCGATGCAGATAGGCATGAACCCAGGCGCTGTCTCTGTCGGAGGCATTCTGCACTAGTTCGTGAGCCTGAGGCCAATTGCCGCGTTTAGCATACCAGAGAGCCTGAAGCGCCGTTGACAAAGAGGTAGGACTTTTTTGCTGGGCAATCAATTCAGTAAACTCTGCTAGCGTCATCGGGTTGCTCCTCGGTTGGTGTCGTCAGGAAAAGAAAGCGAGGAGTAAGTTTTAAGTTATGCATATCTTTTGCTGGGTAAGCTAACCGTTCTCCTTCCTCTTCACCTCTCCTCCCACCTTCCATTGTGCAACATCCTCTGTGGAGTGAGCAGCAGCTTCCTCGGTTACTGACGCCGTGAGGCGCAGTGTCGGATGATTCGCTTTGTCCCATTTGTCTAAAATATCGGCAAACAACATTTCGTCTAGCCACGTTTTAGCAACGACTGTTAGCGGTAGCGCGAGCAGTAACCCCAGCAGCCCGAATACGGTAGCAAAAAAGATTTGAGCGGTCAGCGTTACCGCTGGCAGCAGCGATACCTGCTTGGCCATCACCATTGGCGTGAGCCAGTAGGTTT
Organism: Cyanophyceae cyanobacterium; assembly: GCA_050331735.1. Classification (GTDB taxonomy): domain Bacteria; phylum Cyanobacteriota; class Cyanobacteriia; order Cyanobacteriales; family JBHJGN01; genus JBHJGN01. Next base: position 14,591 of record JBHJGN010000014.1, on the reverse strand, counting down.
CAATTTGCTGAATAATCACGTACCAGATCACAATCGCGATAATTTTCCACGGAGCATCCAGCAGCGCCACCATCACAGGGAAAACAACGCTAAGGGCTGGCCCAACGTTAGGAATAAAATTGAGGAGTCCGGCTAAAAGAGCGTGGGCGAGCACCAGAGGAACCTGCAAAACGGCTAAGCCGATGCCGCTTAAAGTGGCAATAAACAGACAATTGATTAAAATTCCTCCTAGCCAGTTAGCCAGCGCCACTTCCGACTCTGTTAAAATTTCATCTGCTCGTTGGCGGTAGAAGGAGGGAAACAGTTTCAACAGTCCTCGTCGATAGGAGCGAGGATTGCCGAGAAACATCAGCGTCAGCACAATCGCCAACAGCAGCTTGAGCATCACCGCCAGGGAGTTCTGAAAAAAGGCCAGAAAATTAGCAATTAGTTCTGTCCCGACAGGCTGAAGCTGAGTGATCAGTTCAGAGAGGCTAGGAGGAGTCGGCAACCAGCTTGGCAAGCGCTGCTCAAGCTCAATGATTCCGAGGCGGGCTTCTTCCCAAACGAGCGGCACTAGCTCAATCAAATCTCTGAACTGATTGATGAATGGCGGCACGATCAGTAAGCAAACCAGAGTCAGCACCAGCAAAAACAGACTAATCGTAAAAAAGACCGCGAAACCATGCTGGATTCTGGCCCGCTGAAATCGGCACACCACTCGATTAAGAGCAGTCGCTAGCACAACGGCAGCAAAAACCAGCAGCAGCAGTTGCCGAATCTGCCATAATATATAGAGGGAAACGACAAAGCAGATTAACCCTAGCCACTGCCCAAGCTTCACATCTTTTCTCCATTACGATGCTAGTTAGTTCAATTATCAGCGATCAGCAGAATTTGAACCACCGAGAAAAAACTAACCTCGAAATGGTCTAGAATATTTAGTCTGCATCTCGCTGCCTACTGCTTTGGGGTTATGGTTAAAATTGTCGGTCGCAAATCGCTCGGAACCCAACCTGTTTACGACATTGGCGTTGTCCAAGACCATAATTTTCTCCTGGCCAATGGAGCCGTCGCCTCAAACTGCTTCAACAAGTCTCATTCGACGGCTTATGCTTACGTTACCTACCAAACAGCTTACTTAAAAGCCAACTATCCGGTTGAATATATGACGGCGCTGCTGACTGCCAGCAGCGACAGTCAAGATAAAGTGGAGAAATACCGGGAAAACTGCCAGAAAATGGGCATTGAGGTAGTTCCGCCGGATATTAATCGCTCGCACCGTAATTTTCAGCCGGAGGGAACCAAAATTATCTTTGGCTTCTCAGCCGTTAGGAATTTAGGAGAGGGAGCGATTGAGAAGATTCTCCAGGCCAGAACCGGAGGAGCTTTTCGCTCGCTGGCCGATTTTTGCGATCGCGTCGATCTGCGGGTCGTCAATCGTCGGGCGCTGGAAACGTTGGTTCTGTGCGGGGCGTTCGATGCCGTTGAAGACAATCGCAATCAGGCGATGCATAACCTCGATCTCCTGATTAGCTGGGCCCAGAGTCGGGCTAAAGAGCGAGAGAGCGGTCAAACGAGCATTTTTGACCTGATTGGCGCTTCTACGAGCAGCAATGGTGCTCAGGCCCCCGGCGATCGCCCCAGCTCCGGGGGACTCGAACACGCTCCTGCAGCCCCCGCCGTCGCTGATTTTTCGCTACAGGAAAAGCTCAAGCTCGAAAAAGAACACCTCGGTTTTTATGTTTCTGAGCATCCCCTCAAGTCGATCCAAAAAGCCGCTCAAATTCTTTCTCCCATTGAGCTGAGTCAATTGCCCGAGCAGAAATCTCGTCAGAAATTGAGTGCGGTGGTGATGCTGACGGCCCTCAAAAAGATTATCACCAAAAAAGGCGACCCGATGGCGTTTATTCAGGTAGAGGATGTGTCCGGTCAAGCAGAAGGGGTCGTCTTCCCCAGCGTTTATGAACAGATTGAGAACGTCTTGGTTGAGGATGCTCGGCTGATTATTTGGGGAAAAGCGGAAAAACGCGACGAGCAGGTACAGCTCATTGTCGAAGAGGCTGAACCGGTCGATATTGTTAAAATTGTGACCATTCGACTTCATCCCCAGCAGGCGGGCGATCGCGCCGTGCAGCAAAGTTTAAGAGGTATCTTACGAGAACAAGCGACAGCCGGAGCCCCTACCGTTCCCGTTATTGCTACCATTGCCTCCGGTAAGCAGCATCAGCTAGTGCGCTTCGGACCAGACTTTTGGGTACCCAATGAACATACTGCCGTCGAATCGTTGCTCAGGGCTGGCTTCTCTGCCTCTGCCGAGCCGCTAATTCCCAATTTGCCGGCTTGAGAAGTGACAGATTAGCCATCTGATCGCACAAACAAAAATCAGCTTGAGCCAGCTTGACTGGTTGAATAACAACTCTCAGCTTGATTATTTTTCTCCTTCCCCTTTGCGGTTTTCTTCAATTGATTTCTAGCTCTAAATACCCGGTTTGTCCATCGAAAACGCGCTTAAACCGGTGGTTTTGGCTGGCTCCGACCACGATCTCTGCTGTTGTATTGATAATGCAGCCATCACTCAAATGACCGCCGAGGACGGTTCCCTGTTGGTCTGCCAGGGAAATATGGAGATGACTCCCGTTAATAGAAAGAGTGCCGACGAGAGACACAATTTCAAAGTTTGCTTGGTATCGCTGACACCGATCCTGTCCGGCAAAGCGCACATTAGCCTGCTTAAGGCTGCCCACCGCCGACAGCATAAAACCCGCTTGAATCTGATGGGTTTCAACAAATTCCTGGAGACTTTGCTTTAAATCCTGGTCGGGTTGCAGGCGGACAGCAAACACTTTCATCTTAAAAAGGAATGTCGTCTAAATTTTCCTCAGACTGGGCAGCAGTAGCAACGGTCGCTTCTTGGGTAAAGTCAGCACCGGAGTCGAACGAGTCTGAAGGAGCCGATTGAGCCGGGGTGGACGAGGAAGACAGGGCCGCGACCGCCGAGGGGCCGGGAAAGATTTGAGAAACGGTCATTTCCGCTCGTTTTTCCTTAAATCCTTCCTGTCTGTCAACGGTGTTCATCGATAGCCGACCAACCAGAATGACGTGCTCGCCTTCACGATAGTTTTCCTGAATTTCTGAGGCCAAATTGCCCCAGCCCACGACGCGCAGGGTCGCTGGCGGATCTTCCGAGCGGGGTCCGGCAAACTCAACGAGCATCTGGGCGATCGGCGTTTGATTTTCTTGGGTGTATCGTAGTTCGGGGCTGCGAATAATTTTTGCCATTAAAATACAGCTATTCACGGGCAATTCTCCTCATGTCGGTAAAGTTTTGGAATAGAACAATTGTAGGCAACCGGAAATTGGTACTGAGTTAGACCAGAGCAGGCAAAGGTTAACAGTGGTTCGAGCGAGCCGGACTGATGGCCTAGTGTCATTCTAAATTGCGACGCTCTCGACTCCTTGCTCTCGATCGATAAAATCTTGAACCCGCTGGCGATAGTCTGCTAAAGACGACTCGACCCATTCTCGCTCTTCTGAATTTGCATAGATATGTACTAAGGGTTCCCCGGCATCGGGTAAAATTAACACCCAGTCATCGTTGCGCGGATTGATGACTTTTACCCCATCAATCAGCTCCAAATTTTCCGGGGGATGAGTTTCTACCAAATAGCGCATCAACGCGCCTTTGACCGTCCAGGGACAGCGCATGGTGTAAGCGCGGTGGAACACCAAGGGGAGTTCAGCACGAACCTGAACCAAAGAGCGCTCCTGAATGGTCAGCATTTCAATGAGCTTGGCAACCCCAAACATGGCATCAAAACCAGGATGAAGCTGCGGAAAGATAAAGCCGATGTCGCCGCTACCGCCGAGAATCACGGGCGCATTGGTTTGCACCGCCTCCATCAGAGCGGTGGGATTTGCTTTGGTTCTAACTACCCGGCCATCGTGACGACGGGCAATTTGTTCAACCGCGCTAGAGGCGGCTACCGGAACGACAACGGTTCCGCGCGGCTGAGCGGTCAACACCGTACTAACCATCAACGCGGTTAAAGTTTCCCCACGAATAGGCAGTCCGGCTTCATCGACTAAAATAATCTGCTCGCCGTTGGCCGACACCTGCACTCCTAAATTGGCTTTGAGCGCTTCCACCACGTCGCCAAGCTGATTGAGCAACGTTTCGCGTTCTTGAGCCGAAACGGCGGTTTGGCGCAGGCTGGCATTAAGAACGACGGCATCGCAGCCAAACTTTGCCAGGAGCTGTGGCAGCACCGCTCCCGAAACGGCATAGACGTAATCGATGATGATTTTGGAGCCGCTATTGCGGATTGCTTCTACATTGAGATGATTTTCAAAACTTTTGCTGTAGGTGTCGAAGATTTGCGACGGATAGGACATATTGCCAATGTCTGGAATCGAGGCTCGCCGTAAGTCTTCTTTAAAATAAGCTCCCTCAATTTTCTTTTCCTTCGCCTTAGAGATATTGATTCCCTGGCGATCGAAAAATTCAATGATAATGTAGTCTGGCCTGTCTGGATGCAAACGAACGTGAATGCCCCCTGCTACCCCCAAACGAGGCACCATCGTTCGGGAAAGAGGAATCGCGGTTTGCTCTAGGTTCTGAATATTGATGCCCGCTGACATCAATCCTGCAATCAGAGAGCGACTTACCATTCTGGAGACGCTGCGCTGATCGCGCGATACAGCCACTTGAGAGCCAGACTTAAGCGTTGAGCCATAGGAAGCCCCCAGCTTCACCGCGAATTCTGGAGTAATATCGATATTGGCTAGCCCAGACACCCCTCGCTGACCAAACAGATTGCGCTGAGCCGTGTTTCCCCAGATTAAATTGATATTCAAAATTGCGCCGGATTCGATTCTCTTACTCGGCCACACTCTCACTCCGGGGCTAATTTGCGACTCTTCGCCTACGGTAGACAGCGGACCGACAATGGCGCCTTCTAGCACCTGCGCTCGGCGGTCTATCCGAGTCCCTCTGGCAATCACGCAGGCACTCAAGTGCGCTTCTTCGCCAACGGTCACGCCGTTCCAAATAATCGGTCGCTTGAGGTCTGCATCTGCTCCAATGGTTACGTTATCCCCAATCACGGTTCCTGCTTCAATATTGACGCGAGGTCCAATGCGGCAGTTGCTGCCAATCATTACCGGAGGGTCAATTTTCACGGTCGGATCGATATGGGTATTTTGACCAACCCACAGCCCCGGCGACTTTTGCGGATAATAATCTATCTCGATGGCAACTTTTCTCTGGAGGCAGTCGTATTGAGCCTCTCGATAGGCCTCTAAATGACCGACATCGCACCAGTAGCCCTTGGCGATATAGCCGTACATAGGCTCTCGCTCCAGCAGCCGGGGAAATAGGTCTTGGGAAAAGTCTGCCTCTTCGTAGGGAAGATAGTCGAGGATCTCTGGCTCGAGAATATAGGTACCTGTATTGACGGTGTCTGAAAAAATCTCGCTGGTGGATGGCTTTTCTAAAAAGCGACGGATGCGCTGTTCGCGGTCGAGGATGACAACGCCAAAATCCATCGGATTAGGGACGCGAGCGAGCACAAGAGTGGCTTTCGATCGTTTCTGCTTGTGAAATCGAATGGCGGCCTGGAGGTCGAAATCTGTAATGCTATCGCCACTAATGACTAGGAAGGTGTCGTCTAAAAGTTCGGCGATGTTTTTAACACATCCTGCCGTTCCGAGGGGCTGTTCTTCCTCAACTGCATAGGTCATTTCTACCCCGTAGTCACTGCCGTCCTGGAAGTAATCTCGCATGACGTCGGGAAGATAGTGAAGGGTCGCAATGACCTCCCTAATCTGATGTCGCTTCAGCAGATTAATGATGTGTTCTGCGATCGGACGATTGAGAATCGGCACCATTGGTTTCGGGAGATCGCAGGTCAAGGGCCGCAGCCTAGTTCCAGAACCACCAGCCATCAGCACTGCGCGCATAAATCCTCCTTGCTTGGGCAAAAAATCGCTTGATTAGCTCACTATCGTGAGCCGCAATCTGTCGCATCCTGTGGATAGTTTAATTTTATAGTTTTTCTTGAGAACCACGGCGGGTTCTTGAAGACTGGCGCTAGCAGAAGCTCATTGAATGAAGATATTGGTAATGATTGTCGGGTTACTGGCTTGGTGGCTGTTGCTGCCGTTCTGGTTCGCGATCAGCTTGAGGGAAGCTGCCGAAGGCGCGATCCGACCTAAAAAAGTCAGGGTGCCGCTAATCGTTTCTCCGGGAAGAATTTCCAAACGCGGATTTTCCGGAGGAGGAATAATCTCATAAATATTGCCCAGATTGTCTTGCAAGATTGTTTCTGATTGGTTAAGGGCGATCGCTGTCTCGGAATCATTCGTGACGGAAATCTCCAGCACAATGTGGTCTTGAGCAAAAGCAATTTTTGTTATCTGTAGCCGCGTCCCGTTAGCATGACTGGCAGCTAAATTGAGGATCTGAGCCGGGGGTAACGGTTCTGACAGCGGTTTTGATGTTGATCTGGATTGAGGCGGAGCTAACTGAGTTGAGGACGTCGCCACTTTTGTGACCGGACTAGGTCGACAGGCTGCTCCTCCGAAGACCACCAATAATAAACTTTGCAGGACAGTTTTTCTAATAGAGTGCATAAAAAAAAGTAAGTGGGCAAGGATGGCTAAGTTTTGCTAAGGTGTTGTTAACAATTTGAGATTTTTTAGTGGAGTCATCTTCGGCCAAGGCTAAGGAGCTGATTTGTTTATATCTCTCGCTAAGGGATTTGGGTATACTACATGATGATTTCTTCCTCTCCGGTGACGGACAGCTCGCGGCCTCTGACTTCTGACCAAGATGCTTTCGCTCTCAAGCGGGTTTGGGAATCGGTCGCAGCAGATAGCTGTCCCTCTCGCTACAATTTTCACATGCATACTTCCTGTTCAGATGGTCAACTGTCGCCTGAGGCTCTGATTGAGCAGGCTCTGACGATTGGTCTACAGGGCCTAGCGATTACCGACCACCATTCAGTGCGCGGCTTCATCGCTGCCCGTCGCTGGCTAGAGGCAGCGGGGAAGAACGGTCCTCATCTCTGGACGGGAGTAGAAATTACGTCTAACTTAGAGGGAACAGAAGTTCATCTACTTGGCTATGCCTTCGCTCCAGATTGTGAGGCTCTAACGCCGTATCTTCAGGGCGATCGCCCCCACGGAGAAGCCTCTTGCGCCGAGCGAGTGATTGCCGCCATCCACGAGGCTGGTGGATTAGCTGTTTTAGCCCATCCTTCCCGCTACTCTCAGTCGGCGGAGCGCCTGATTCCGGCAGCAGCACGGCGAGGCATTGATGGAGTAGAGGCTTACTATGCCTATGGAAACCCTAAACCTTGGCAACCTAGTCGCCAGCAAACTCAACTCGCGCTCCAGCTAGCGCAGGAATACGGCTTGCTGACTACTTGCGGCACCGATACCCACGGCAGTAGCTTACTCCGACGAATTTAATAAGAAAAAGCCGCCCCCAGAAAGAGCGACTCTTCAGGTTTTAAGTGCAAACATTCATTCTCTCATGACTTAAATCTTAAAAAGCACTACTTTCAAAAGTCATTAGTGCAATAATGCCCAAGCTCATCAATGCCAGGACGAGTGCTAAAGCCACTGATTCGCCAAGATGAGTTTTTTGAGTATTCATTGTTACTTATTTTTTTATAGTTTTGTTGTAATTACTCATAACAGTAGCGAATCTCTCCAGCAACAAATCAGAAACCTCAATTTTCTTCATTCAAATTGACGTATCTTAATATATTAAAATCAGACTTAACAGGCACAAACTGACTGATTCTGGCTTGTTGATCGTTAATTATGTCTGAACAACTATCAGCGAGGGCTTTACGCCCTTCAAGAGCGGCTACGCTGGGAGGCGCAGGGCTACTGAGTTAAGCCGTGTTTGAGGGCGTAGCGGACTAGTTCAGTGCGACTATTGGTGCCGGTTTTGCTAAATAAGCGGCTAACGTATTTTTCAACATTTCTAACGCTTGTGTTTAATCTCCGCGCAATTTCTTTGTTCATTAAGCCCTCCGCCACCAGATCTAAAACGCTTTGTTCGCGCGGCGTTAACTCAACATTGATGGGGGAAGGAGTGGTTGCTATACTCGGCGGCTGACCCAATTTATCTTTGATTTCTTTAATTTCCTGGGCAATTGCTTCCAAGGTTGCCCCCTCACCACTGGCTTGACTGACCTTGCGGCGCTCCAGGAGATTTTTCACAATTGCCTCTAATTCTTCTGGCTCAAAGGGTTTCGCTAAATAGGCATCGCAGCCAGCCTTATAGCCTTCGATGCGGTCTAGCGTCATGCCTCTGGCCGTTAAAAAAACCACTGGCAGAGCCTGAAAGCGAGCGTCTTCCCGCAGCTTTTGCAAAAACTGATAGCCATCTACCTGAGGCATCATAATGTCGGAAATTACCAAATCTGGAGGTTCTTGCTGAAGTAAGCTCCAAGCTTCATTCGCGTTGCTCGCTGTCTGGACTTGGAGTTCTTCGTCATCTTCAAGATAAGCTTGCACAGATTCACGGACTCCCGGTTCATCGTCTACCAGCAGGATTTTTTGAGGCTCTGGCATTGAATTTTCTGAAAAAAATTTGTACTTGTAAACCTGATGCTAGCTATCAGTAATTTGGGGAACCAATAACTAGCTGTTGACCGAGAGCTAGCGGCTAGTCGAGGGGAACTGCTTCTACTTCTACAGTATCGTTTTGCTTCTGAGCAGGAGAACGATTGGCTTGATTCGACTTGGCATAGTCGAGCACTAACTGAGAAACTTCAGTCATAAATAGAGTGAGAATCATCAGATCGTCGAGCTGGCCAGCAATGGGAATGATATCTGGAATGACATCTACCGGGCTAATTAAATAAACCAAGGTGCCAATAATAGCCCACCAGCGATACTGAGGATTGCGGAGCAGGTTGCGATACCAGCTGTAAACAGATTTAACTGAAATGGTCATGGAAGATACCTATCTTACTCTCTCCTCTCCATTTTGACAAATGTATTGATGTCTTAGCAGTACGGATAACCGTTCGACTTTATTCTAGCTGCCACGGATGTTACAGCTTAAACACAAGCCGCCTCACTCAATAGATGACCGTTGAAGGGGCCTGTTGAGGGGGCGATTCCTGCTGTCCGGTCCTTTGATTCTGAGCAGAAAAAGCAGAGATTAAAAACGCCCATGAAGTGGTAAATGGCCTGATGGCTAACGTTAAAATCACCACTCCCATATTAAAAAATCAATTTCAGATTTTTTCGGACTATGTGACGTTTTTTGTTGCTTTTTGTCGGAAAAAAGACCAGCAAACTTTCACAGGTTCTTTACGATCACACTATAGGATTGCCGAGGATCTACATCTTTGGATACAGGATCTTTGTTGAATTTAAGCTAGTGCAATGACTCAACCCACTGATTACGAACAGTACATGCTCGAAATGATTAACCGCGCCCGCAGTAAGCCGACTGGGGAAGCGGAGCAGTTTGATATTGGTCTTAATCAGGGACTTTCTTCAGGAACGATTTCCGGGACTTCAAAGCCGCCACTGGCTTTCAATACCGATTTGATCGATGCGGCCCGAGAGCACAGCCGGTGGATGCTGAACACTAATACATTCTCTCACAAAGGAGCCGGAGGAAGCAATGCTGGCGATCGCATGGAAGCAGCCGGATACGAATTTAACGGCAGTTCGCGCTGGGGAGAAAACATTGCATGGCGAGGGACAACGGGGACTCCACAACAAGAAGCCTACGTCACTCGTTTACACGAAAGTTTATTTGAAAGTTCTGGTCATCGCAAGAATATTCTTCAGGAGGACTTTCGAGAAATTGGCGTTGGGCTTTCAACAGGAAAATTCAAAGAGTATAACGCCGTCATGGCGACGCAAAACTATGCCAAATCTGGCTCGTCTACTTTTTTGACAGGCGTTGTCTACGATGATGCCATCGTTGACGATGATTTTTATACCGTTGGTGAGGGCATCAATGATGTCAGAATTACGGCAAAACGTCAGTCCGACGGTCAGCAGTTTTCTACCACAACCTACGACTCTGGCGGCTATCAGATGCAGTTAGAAGCTGGAGACTACATAGTATCGTTTTTGGGCAGTGGCTTCAACGAAAGTTTCTCGGTTAATATTGACAGCCAAAACGTTAAGCTCGATTTAGCGACCGATGACCTGAGTAACAGCCAAGCTCTCCTTCAAGCTCAAGCTCCCCAGAGCCTACAAACGGCGGAGACGACGATTGGGGAAGCGGGCCGGGTGGAGAACTTCAACCACAACAAGCAAGTCATCCGGCTCGACCACGAGTACGAAAACCCCGTCGTGTTTGCCCAGCCTTTGTCTGGCAATGGGGGAGAGCCAGCGATTGTCAGAATAACCGATATCAAGAGCGATCGCTTTTCTGCTTATCTCCAAGAACCTCAAGATAAAGATGGCCGGCACGCCAATGAAAGCTTCAGCTACTTAGTTTTAGAAGCTGGCAACTGGGAACTCGACGATGGCACAAAGCTTGAAGTTGGTACTGTTAATACCAATGCTAACGTGAGCGATGGCTGGCAGACGATTGCTTTTGACCACAACTTCAGCCAGACTCCGGTAGTACTATCGCAGGTGCAGACAGCCAACGATCCCGATTGGATGCGGACTCGTTTGAACAACGTTGATGCAGATGATTTTGCCGTCGCCTTAGAGCAAGGAGAGGCCTTAAAAGACGCTGACTATCAATCGGAAACGGTCGGCTGGTTAGCAATGGAATCAGGAGTTGGCAACTGGAACGGACTGAACTATCAAGCCGGAACAACCCCAGATGCCGTCACGCATCAGAAATACACTCTCAACTTTAATGCCGACTTTAGCGATGAGCCTCAGTTGTTCGCTTCCATCGGAAGCTATGATGGCGACAATCCATCCGGACTGCGCTATGTTGATTTAAGCACCAATAGTGCCGGAATTAGAGTAGAAGAAGACACAACGCTAGATCGGGAAACGTGGCACACTACCGAAAGCGTTAACTTTTTGGCGATAGAAGATGGCACTTTAACCGGAACCGCCATTTAAGCGCCTTCGGCGTGGGGAAAAGGGCAAAGGGGAAGGGGAAAAGGGAGGGCTTAACAGTTATCAAATTAGTTAGTTGGCTTGATCGCTGGTCACTGTTTTCCCCTTTCCCCGCAGAGAAGCGACGTATGACTAATGCTTAACTACTTTGAGCTGACCGCTATACAGCAGAAACTGAATTTCTTGAACTTGAGTTTGCTCAGCAGCACTCAGAGAAGAATCTAACATCAGTGCTGAGAGTGAATTTTGCTGCTCGAGGGTAATTTGTCTAGTTTTGAGAATGCGCTCAAGGGTTTTACCGACTGGGTAATTTCTGGCGCTTGGAGCTAACGAATTGGCAATATAGTCTACAGTTGCTTGCTTCAGCCATCCCTGAAGATAGGCAAGCGAACCGAAGCGAACGCCGCTACGCTTCTGTTCAGTGAGGATGGCTTCAATCTGAGCATCATTGAGGAGTGCGGCTTGCTTAAGATAGTGGCCAAGGGGACGTTTTTCCTGATGAAGAACTTGATGCCACTGACTGGCAAAAAAATCCGCTGTTTCTTGCTTAATCCATCCCCGTAACGCTAAGATTTCTCCCAAACGCAGCTCGTTGTACTGTTCTTGATCTTGCAGAGCAATTTCGAGCTGTACTGGAGTAATAAGATCGGCTTTTCGCAGCACCGCTCCAAGGGGTTCCGCCGCAGGAGTGGCAGGCGGTTTAATGATAGCAGGAGCAGGCTGGCTAGATTCCTCAACTTGGTAGCGAGCTTTAAAGCCGTAACCGAAGTTGATGATATCCCCGTGTTTAAGCTGGTGTAGAAAGCATTTTTTGTGATTAACTAATAATCCGTTTCTGCTTCTGTTCCCCTGTAAATCTCCATCGACAACACAGAAGTGATAGCCACTGAGCTTGTCGTACTTTCGCACCAAAGTAGCGTGACAGCGAGAGATGTGGCCAGAGGGAAGCACAATCGAGCTGCTCGAATGCCGACCAATGATATAGGTATTGTCCTGCAATGTAACAGTGCGCTGAAAGCTTTGGCCCTCAACTTCGAGAGTCGCTTTAAAATTCTGCAACTCTCGGTCGAGATTCATCATCATTTTATCCAGGTTGTTCATACCACCAGCTCTGGTTAAATTGATAGAGTTGAGAGCAACAGAGACAAAGAACTTAACCAATAAAGCTCTCAGACAAGCATCCAGCTATCTTGAGAGCTTCCTCCTCAAAGTACAAAAAATCTATCGCCTTCACTTCACTAACATTGCGGAAAACTGCTCAGCCATTTTTCTTAAACTTCATCAAATTTACGGATGACAAGTTGGCATGAAGCAGAGGAATAGCGCCTGCGGCGCGGGCAAAGTTGCTCCGCAACGGGGAAAGGGGAAAGGTAAGATTTGGTCTATTCCTTGGTTCTGTGTTCTTTTCCCGTCGCCAAGCGACGTTTTTCCCCTTTCTCCGTCCCGCCAGGGACAGTTTTCCCTTTCCCCTTTCCCCATCGCGAAGCGATTTCCCCGTCCCGCCAGGGACTGCTTGTTATGTCTGCAACGCATGTAGCCTCGCAAACAAGCCCTCATTGGCCAGCAGTTGTTGGTGGCTGCCAATTTCAACGATGCGTCCTTGAGCTAGAACGATGATGCGATCGGCTTGACGAATGGTAGAGAGACGATGAGCGACAACAAACGTCGTACGATGCTTCATGAGGCGTTCTAATGCTTCCTGAATCAGGACTTCCGAAGCAGTATCTAAAGAGGCGGTGGCTTCATCAAGAATTAACACTTTAGGATCGCGAATTAAAGCGCGGGCGATCGCCAATCGCTGTCGCTGTCCGCCCGAAAGCTTGACGCCGTTCTCGCCGATGCGGGTGTTCAGTCCTTGCGGCAGGTTGGCAATAAATTCAAAGGCATTCGCATCTGTAATTGCCTGCTGTATCTGTTGCTCGCTGACGCTGAACGTCCCATACGAAATATTGTCTCGCACTGTGCCCTCAAACAGCAGAGTTTCTTGAGACACCACGGAGAGGAAACGGCGGTAGGTTCTTAAATCGAGAGCGTTGAGCGGGCGACCATCGAGCAGAATTTGCCCTGACGTCGGGCGCAGAAACCCGATAATCAGGTTCAACAGCGTCGATTTACCGGCTCCCGATGGTCCCACAATGGCAATGGTTTCGCCAGCGCTAACGTGCAGCGAGAAATCAGCGATCGCCCTTCGTTCCGTCTCAGGGTAGGTATAGCTAACCGACTCAAACTGAAACTCGCCCCGGACCTGCTGGAGCGGCAGTTTGTGCTGATTCAGCTCCAAATCCGGGCATTCTAATACTTCTCCAATCGAGCGGATCGACTCAAACCCCTTACCAAGCTGCGGCAGCACGTTCATGATTTGCACAACCGAGCCCGTGAGAGAGTCAAAATACCCCGTGAGTAACACAACGTCTCCCACCGTTAAGCCCAGTCTGCCAGTGTAAACGAGGACAGCCGCCGCAATCAGGCAAATCCCGCCAAACAGCCGCAGAATCACCCACGAAGAAGCGTTCGTAATCGCATTGATTGAGTCTACTCGCATGGCTGCCTGCTGCACCGCGACCAGCCTGCGGTCCGTTTGTTCGATGGCGGTGCTTTCTACCCCATGAGCACGGGTGATCGGCAGCAGCTTAATCATTTCTATCAGGTGGGCGGACATACCTTCGAGCTGCTGACGCAGGCGATGGTTGCGCTCGCGAATGGGCGCTTTCAGGGTCCGAATCAGCACCGCCGCAATGGGCACTGTGGCAACAAAAAACAGCAGAAACCAAGGAGCGCGTACAGCAGTGACCGAAACAGCAATGACGATGGTAAGAATCGTAGAGGGTAAAAACTGAAAAATATGCTTAGTAAGGGTTTCAATGGCTTCTACATCGTGTATGAGCTTGTTTTGGAGCGCTCCGGTGCTGTTTTGGTGGTAGAACCCAATGGAAAGTTCCTGAAGGCGACGGGCGATCGCGGAGCGAAGGTTAACTTCCATGCGGCGAGTGGCAAGACTCATCAGGCGAATGTGCCAATAGTGAGTGGGGATATTCTGCACCACCGCCGCCGCCAAAACGGCTCCATTCAGCCCCAATTCCCACAGAGAGTGAGCCGCTGGACGAGAAATAATATCGATGACATTGGCGATAATCAGCGGACGCAGCCATTCTGGAGAATGCTTGACGACGTATAACCCCATCGATAACCCCAGGTTCTTCGTGTCTTGGCGATAGAGAGCAAACAGAGTTCTCAACGGGCGATCGCTGCGATACTCTTGGAGCAACAGGGATTGAGGACTAGGCACTTTTATCTCCAACCAATAGCGCCTAAATTGTAGCGGATGACTGCCTCTAGGATGAGTCACGGAGAGTTTGAAGCTTAGCAACAGGACAATCGAGCAAGATACAGCTTTTGATTCTTCATGAACTACCCCTGCTTACTTCGTTGAAGCAGGGGTTTCTAGCTTCGCAGGAAATTGCCTTGTCTTAGTCTTGCGACCGCGAGTTGGTCTGACATTTCCTCCACTAGCAGAGACGGGTGTTCCCTCCGTCTTTAGTAGT